>DATFSK010000073.1:0-3470 GCA_035262645.1 Terriglobales bacterium | reverse complement strand
GATTCGGCCTCTAGCACCGGGCCGTACTGCGCGCCTCGGCGCTTAACGCTGAATTCCACTTCGGGCGAAGACCGGCCGCACCGTAACCGCGCGTAGAATCGCGGCAAGCGGTCATTCAGGCTGTCAGCTGCCGGCCACCCGCACCGACAAGAATCCGGTTGGTTGAAGGGAGCGGAACCGTGGTGCGATCGTTTGGGTCTCTAGATGTTGTCGTATGAGTGGAGGAAGCCCCATGACGAGCAAACCGCCGAGTGAAATCCAGACTCTGGTGGACACTCACATAAACGGCTTCAACACTCAGAACCCAGATCTTTTTCTCGGTGTTTTCGGAGACACCGCGATCATCATCGACGGGATTGCTCCCTACCGCTGGTTAAACCCGGATGCTCCAGCCCATTGGCTGGCTGATGTAGAGAAATGGCGCAGGGCAAATAGCGTTGTTGAGGAGCACCTGTCCTATGAGATGGGATTCTGGAACGTGGAGGGGCCTTATGCGTACGCCGTCATAGCGGGAACCCTTACGGTAAAGCTACCGAAGCAGTCTGTCATTCGGACCGGTACCCTTGCGTACACCTTCGCGAAGCACGGTGACGAGTGGAAGATTGAGGCCCAGGCTTGGGGGCGCACGTCGTAACCTGCACCGCTGCGCCCCGAGCCGCTGTTCCTCAAGCCCAGCGTAAGGAGGAATTCGGTACGTGTACGAAGTAGTTCCCGCGGCCGCGCAGGATTTAATCGCCATCCGAGCGCTGCTCCAGCGCTCCGGGCTGCCGACGAGTGATCTCGATTCAGCACGGCCGGACTTCATGCTGATCCGCGAAAATGACTGCGTGATCGCGGCGGGGGCGCTGCAGCGCTTTGGCTCATCCGCACTCCTTAGGTCAGTGGTCGTCGCTCCGGAACACCGCGAGAGGGGTCTCGGGCGAGCCATGGTCAGCGAGCTCGAACGCCTGGCGCGTACGGCTCACGTCAATCAATTTGTCCTGCTGACTCAAAGCGCCGCGGAATTCTTCGCGCGCCAGGGCTATCGCGTTATCGAGCGGAGCAGGGCGCCCCACGAGGTGCAATCGAGCGAGGAGTTCCGTTCGCTGTGCCCGAGCTCTGCGACCTGCATGGCCAAGAGCCTGACGAACGCGGCTTAGAACATGCCATGGACGCGGTTGGCAGAACGCCGCGGGCCGCGGCTCGGTCAGAAGCCAAAGCGAGGCGGTAACACCGGCTGTCCTCACCTTGAGCTAGGCGCTCTTGGTCCGACTTAGGTCCGATGGCGAGCGCGCCGCAGGTTTTCCTACGATGCCGGTCCCCTAACCGTCTTCACAACACGGAGAATCATCATGCCCGAGAAGAAGCCGAACATTCTTTTCATCATGGGTGATGACATCGGATGGTCGAACATCAGCGCCTACAACCTTGGCATGATGGGCTATCGCACACCGAACATCGACCGCATTGCCAGGGAAGGCGCCCTGTTCACCGACTGGTACGGCCAGCAAAGCTGCACCGCCGGACGTGCCGCCTTCATCACCGGACAATCACCGATCCGGACCGGGCTGACCAAGGTCGGTTTGCCGGGTGCCACGCTCGGGCTAGGACCCAATGACCCTTCCGTCGGCGACGTGCTGAAGTCCCTCGGCTACGCCACCGGGCAATTCGGCAAGAATCACCTGGGCGATCGCAACGAGCATCTGCCGACGGTGCACGGTTTCGACGAGTTCTTCGGCAATCTCTACCACCTGAATGCCGAAGAAGAGCCTCAGAATCCCGACTATCCGAAGGACCCGAACTTCCGCAAGAAATTCGGCCCGCGCGGCGTGCTGCGTTGCACGGCGACCGACAAGGACGATACGACTGTCGATCCGCAGTTCGGCCGGGTCGGCAAGCAGAAGATCGAGAATACCGGCGCGTTGGACACCAAACGCATGGAGACTATCGATGAAGAGTTCCTCGCGGCCGCCAAGGACTTCATCCAGCGCCAGCACAAGGCGGGCAAGCCGTGGTTCTGCTACTTCAATACCACGCGCATGCACGTTTTCACGCACCTGAAGAAGGAATCGCAGGGCAAGACCGGCCTCGGCGTATATCCCGACGGCATGGTCGAGACCGACGGGCACGTGGGAGAGCTCCTGAAACTCCTCGATGACCTCAAGCTCGCGGACAACACCGTGGTCGTCTACACAACTGACAATGGCGCGGAGTGCGTGACCTGGCCCGACGGTGGCTCGACGCCCTTCAAGGGCGAAAAGGACACTAACTGGGAGGGTGGCTTCCGTGTCCCTTGCGTCATCCGCTGGCCGGGCGTCATTAAGGCGGGAACGATCGTCAACGACATGTGCGCGCATGAGGACTTCATCCCGACATTCGCGGCAGCATCAGGCGAGGTCGCGATCGTCGAGAAGCTGAAGGGTGGTTCGACGCTCAACGGCAAGAAGTTCAAGGTCCACCTCGATGGCTACAACCTCCTGCCCTTCTTAAAGGGTGAGCAGAAGGAGTCGCCACGCGAGGAGTTCCTGTATTGGAGTGACGACGGCGATCTCATGGCGCTGCGCGTGAGGCAGTGGAAGATGGCCTTCCTTGAGCAGAACGGGACATTGTCTGCGGAGTACCCGGCGGGCCCGTGGGCGAGTCAGTTCACCAAATTGCGTACGCCCAAGATGTATAACCTGCGTGCCGATCCTTACGAGCGCGGTCCCGAGAGCCTGAACTACGGCGACTGGCTGGCGCATCGGATGTTCCTGTTCGTGCCTGCCCAGGCGATCGTCGGCAGGTATCTGGAGACGTTCAAGGACTTCCCGCCGCGCGCCAAGGCGGCGAGCTTCACGGTGGGTGACGCGATGGACAAGATCATGGCGACCGCGGGCGCTGCCAGGTAGGGTCAGTCAGCCACGGCCAGAGGTGGGCAGCAAATTACCGCGCCGGAGTTGCTCCGGCGCGGTATTCCTAAGCCCCGGTCGTCTCGACCACGCTCTGCAGCCATGGCACGAGATGCTCCATATCGAAGGAGCGTTCTCTGAGTAGCTTCATCACCTGGGCATAGATCGCCGTGGAAGAGGCGGCGAAGCTGTAGCCGTTGATTCGCAGAAAAACGTCGACTACTGCAAACGCGACTCGCTTGTTTCCGTCCACGAACGGATGGTTCTGCACCAGGCTCTCGCAGAGAGCCGCGGCCTCGCGGATTAGTGTCTCGTAGTAACCGGTCTGCGGGCGGTGCAGGGCCGATTCGAGTGCCCCGACGTCGCGAATGCCTGCCGCCCCGCCGTAGCGCTCGATCAGCTGCTTGTGAAAGAAGAGGGCATCTGCGGTGATGACGTATTCCGTCATTTAGCCAGCTTGCGGTACAGGTCGTCGCGCTCTTTGAGGCTCTTCTGGAAGGCCTCGAGGACGTTGCGTCGCGGCGCCTGTTGCTGCCTGCGTGCCAGATATTCGCGCAGCGCGTCACCGATGACGGCCTGCAACTGACGTCCCTCCTGGTCCGC
>DATFSK010000072.1:0-118656 GCA_035262645.1 Terriglobales bacterium | reverse complement strand
TCCCTTCTTCCCAGGTCACATGCAACTCGCCCCGCAGACCGTGGATAAATTGCAGAATGCTGCTGGCTTGGGTTTCCACGATCGACTCCATCATTAGCTTGCCACTGCCATTGAGGACGGCGATCACGATTGCTTCCTTGTCCACGTCCATGCCGATATACTTAATCTCGCGACTCATTGCAGTTGCCTCCTGAGGGAAAGGTCATTCGTCTCCACGAGCATCTTTCCCTCAAGGTAAAGTGCCATTCGCCAGCTAATCTGCCTATCCTCTTCTGCGGTTCTCCCGCACCGGACACATTCCCATCTCTCCCAGCGCCGCCGTAGCGGAGCGTAGCCCTGCACCGCGTAGCGGAGCGAAGGCGGCGCCACATCCGGCTTCGTCCTTCTGAAGCAGGGCGTTCTCTCATAATGCATTGACCTTGCCCCGTGTGTCTTGCGGTTGACGTACCACACCAAATTCTTGATCTCGCGAACGAGGCATTGTGAATTGCCCGTCAACTCTCGGAAAGGCTTTCGACTTCACGCACCTCAATGGGGTCAGAGACGATTTCAACTTCGCCCCACTCTCCCTCCAAATGGCTACGATCTCGATTGACATTAAAGGAATCGATCGCTCCGTAGTCGATTGTTCCGTCCGGGTCAGTAGTTGGCCGCATTTCCCTTCTAATCCAGTGAGTGCTTCTGACTTTGGGGAAGACGATCAGAATATTCGTCCAGCCTGCTCGAGGATGGTCCCAAGTACACGCTGCCTCGACCGCGAATATGACGGAGTCACCGTCTTCTGTGACATCGAGCAGCCAGCCCTCTTTCACATCGTATTTCGCGAACTGCGGCAGCGTGGAGTAGTCCACCCACCGATCGTTGAGTCGGCGTTTCCAACTGGCCAGGATGTTAGAAACCGCTTTCAGCATCATTTGCGGGATTCTACGCCAGTTGCTGGCGATAAATCCCATAGCACTCACTTGGGTCTCTTCTAGGGCGGGGGCCTCCCCCCCTCAGACATACCCCGCCTTGTCCGTCACCATGATCATGCGGTTATACTTCCAGATGAAAAATGAGGTCAGGCATTCATGAATCCGATGGATAACGCGGTCAAGGAAGTACTCGACAACCTCATAGAGGCCGTGGAAGACCTG
Source organism: Terriglobales bacterium (assembly GCA_035262645.1). Lineage (GTDB taxonomy): Bacteria > Acidobacteriota > Terriglobia > Terriglobales > Acidobacteriaceae > Bog-257. Next base: position 117,520 of record DATFSK010000072.1, on the reverse strand, counting down.
ACGGATGTTGTAACGGTTCTGTATTCGCGGCTAGAAGATCCTGCTGATCAGGATGAAGTGATTGCTACACGCCAATCTTTAGGGCAAGCAAGGCAATCCGTTGACGCAGCGCGTGGACTGTTTTCGCAGATTGAGAAGGAAACTCGGAGTCGGTAATAAACCTTGGTGCTCTCGTGCATATAGCCAAAGAGCCATCGCGGCATTCTACTCAGAATCAGGCGTGTCCTTTTCTTCGGGCGGACATTGGTGATCTCCAAACTCACGTCTGGCAGTCTGCTCCCACGTTTCTCCGCTGACGAGTTGTGTTGTCGCAGCAAAGCCACCGCGCTCACGCATGGGGGTGCAATTACAGAGGCAGGCGGGGCTTTTTCGTGACACAGCCGCTGGAATGTGATAAATACTGCCGAGAGAACCGAGTCGAAAGACTCCTCCTGTATCATGGGCCCCAAACCGATGCTGGCCGCTCTGAGGGTTGGGCGGCCAGTTTTCATTTGTAATCCAAACTTAACGATCATCCCCGGCACTCGTGTGGTAGGCTTCGGGACGCTTCTGCGGGACGGCGCACAATTAGTGCACCTCCTCCGCTCCACGGAAGCCAAAACCGAAGGGGTCGCTTTTCTTTAACCCGCTAGTAGCGACAGATGCCTGGCGGCCCCAAAGCTGAACTGGCCGCTTACAGAGGGAGTGGCCAGTTTTTCTTTTGGCGGTTAACGGCGCTTGTCGCTCAAGGGATACTAAGCCTAGAATTTTTCGGCGCGACTTCGTCGGCCCCGCGTAGCGGGATTTGCGCAAGGGATTAGGTATTCGGCAGACCCCTAAATCCGAATGCCCTCAAGTCCTCCATTGAAGCCTCAAACCACCCGGACTCTGCTGAGCCGCTGTTGTCGCTTTCTGCTTTCATTGCCAATAGCGTTTCCTGGCTGAAATGAAAAAGGCCACGAAGTTTCGCCGCAAGCGGGTCCCACGGCAGACCGATCGTGGTCGGCATTGCTCCGTCACCGAGACCGGCAAGACTGAGAGTGTATGTCTTGTCGGGATGCGCGACTACGATGATCGATACCTTCATGGACCAATTAGAACCCAAGAGCCATAACTTCTCCAACCTTTCCTTTGGTCACGCTACGGTAACGCGGATTCATCTAATCCGAGCAAAATGGAGCAAGAGAGAACAAAGGCTGCGATGCGCCGCAAACCCATGCGACCAGTATCCAGCGTACAGATTTTTTTCACAAAAACGCTTGATGCCTTCGATGATGAAGGGGCAAGCTCCCGCAACGCTCAAAGTTTTCTCTTGCTTCTTGCCCTTCTTTGTATTCTGCTTTACGTTTCACCATAAGTTGATTATGCGCCAACTGTCGCTGTTAACGATTGCCTTCCTTTGTCTGTCTACTTTATTGTTTGGCCAGAAACATCAGCCAGACCGCAACAGTCCAGCACAAGACGTACATTCCACCCCCTCCGCACAACAGCCACCAACCCAGACGACCGTTGTTGAGATAAACGGAGGCCCCCAAGCCAGCAACCAAGAACAGGTAAGCAAGCACGCTCGCAGCGAAAGCAGCTGGCCAGAAATTATCTCGGCTTGGGGAACGGTAACCATCGCCGGGTTGACTCTCGTATATGTATTCGTCAACGGATTGATGCTTTCTCAGCTTAAGAAAGACGTTGCGATAGCCAAATCTGCTGCCGATGCCGCTGAGATCACTGCTAGGGCTGCGGTTAATGCGCAACGTGCTTGGATGCGCTCTGGTCTTGAGTATGGAGCCGTCAATGGTACCTATATCATCTCCACTCGCAACGACGGCAAGACGCCGGGCAGAATTGTAGGGTATAGCCTCACGCCACATCGCATGGATTTGACGGCGAATAGCAATCCCCAACCCAAAGAAGAACAGGTTATTGCATGCAATGTCTGGGTCAACGGTGGAGATTCCCCGGGCCCGATCAACAAGAACTCGATTACTCTGTTCGATCTTGCCCAAGAGGTCGCCCCCGATCCTACTGGATTCCCCAGCAAGCTCCACTTGATGACCATAGACTTGGTGGTTTATTACGTCCCAATGATTGACCCTGGCACGGAAAGCAGCCCCAACATCAGAAAAACCAGGGTTATATACGAATGGACTAGCGGACAAGTAGGACTCAAGGTCAAGAGCACATACTACGAATAGCCCTGTCACGGCAAGGGCGACACATGCTAGCACCGTCGCCGCTTTCGCTCTTGGTGCTTGCGGTCTGGGAACATATGACAAGCTAGGAGCTTCCCCAGTTCCTCCGCATGAAAACGATCCTGCTATGAACCTCGAAATCCCAGCCCTGTCTCGGCCTTTCCAATGTAGTTTTTCATCCATTATGTGTCTCAACGCCATTGGTGACGATTGCAACGGAACCCGCTGCTGAGGATGCGGTGGAGGTTTGCTATGTCTGACTTGCCGGAAGGGTCAAGAGTGTGTGATCTTCTTGGAACTGGCGTTCGCTTTCCGCGTCCCTGCGGTTCCTGATCGTCTCGCACACTTCTAATAGCAGCCGCACGTGGACGGCTGGCGTTTCTCCAGCCAGGAGCAGGGCTTTGTCGGTGCAGATACCGGCTGCTGTGGCGAGTTGCAGTGCAGAGGATTTGCCGATCTTGTCAGAGTCGATGGCGGCGACGCAGGCTCTAGCTTTCTCGCGATAGAGCACCGCTAGTTCCTGTTTCTCATCGCGAACTGCGGCTATGGCTTCTGGTTGGTTAAGGTATCTCCGAATCGTGTGTGGACTACGGTTCATATGCTTGGCGATCCTGTACACGGGCCAGCCATCCGCACTCAGGGTAGTAATCGTCTGTTTCTCTTCGGCGGTCAGTCCTTCTTTCATGCTTGCGCCCTCTCACGCTGCCGCTGCCTGAATCCAGCTTGATAGGCTCGATTCTTCATTCGATTATGTTCCGCTGCACAGCCCTCGCAACGTTGCTGATGATTCCCAGAGGGAATGTAGCCAATGCCGCAGTGGATGCACCTCCGCTGCGTTCTCAGTGTGACGACAGCGATTGGCGACGGCTGCACCAGTTGATTGTTCGCGGCGCTCCCTTGGTAGGGAGCTTGCTCACATATACCGTCACGCTTCGGTGTCGTTGCCTGTGCCTTCAACTCACACCAGGGGCACAGCGGAGCAGCCTCCGAGCATGGAATCTCAACACGGGCCAAGGGACAGAATCTCATCATTGCGGAAGGCAATGTCCCTCTGCCCGTCACGATGGCGATGGTCGGCCATATGTCCGCCGCCATGGTCCGCCACTATACCCACATCAGTAATCAGGCAGCACGAAAGGCGGTCGAACTGCTAGATAAGGCCGCAGAAAGAACCCCGCTTGTGGAGGTTTTTGTGGAGAAACAGGAAAGCCGCCAAGTGGCGGCCCCTAAGTTGCTGAATTAATGGTGGGCGCTATAGGATTCGAACCTATGACTTCCACCGTGTGAAGATGGCACTCTACCGCTGAGTTAAGCGCCCATTATGCGGTATTTGCATTGTAGCAAACAGCCGCACCGGCGGCCCTTGCAGCACCACATGGATTTGTGTTCATCTAAATGCCCATGGCCCTCGAGGAATACAAACGCAAACGCGATTTCTCGCAAACTCCAGAGCCGCCGCCGAAGGTGGCAAAGGGCAAGCAGAAACGCTTCGTCGTGCAGAAGCACAGCGCCACACGCCTGCACTACGACTTCCGCCTGGAGATGGACGGCGTGCTGAAGTCGTGGGCCGTTCCCAAAGGTCCATCGCTGGATCCCGCCGACAAGCGTCTCGCCATGCAGGTGGAAGATCATCCTGTTTCCTACTTCGATTTCGAAGGCATCATCCCAACCGGCAACTACGGCGCGGGCACGGTGATGGTTTGGGACGTCGGCACGTGGGAACCGGAAGGCGATGCGCACCAGATGTTGAATAAGGGTGATTTGAAATTTCGCCTGAACGGTAAGAAGCTGAAGGGCAGCTTCGCTCTGATTCACATGAAGGCCCGCAGGCCAGGCAGCAAGGGAACCGAGTGGCTGCTGATCAAGCATCACGATGCTTACGATCAGCCGGGCTATGACATCGACAAGCTCGACTACTCGGTGCTGACAAAGCGATCGCTGAAGCAAATCGCCGGCGATGAAGGTTCGGCAGCATGGGAGAGCAGCCGCAAAGCTAGTACGCGTGGCGGCTCGGCGAAGAATGCGTGGCTGGCAGACTCGATTGCTAAGGCCGACGCCAAGAAGGCGAAAGCAGCCAAGAAGGCCGCAGCCCTTAAGCCATCGTCTGCTGCGGCGAAGACCTCACCCGCCAAGGTCAAGACAAGCAATCTGACGGCAGCGACGTCGAAGCCAAGTCGGGCCGTCGGCAAAGCTGCGTCCGCTGAAAAGATCGTAAAAAAAAAGTCGCCGCTGAAGAAGACGGCGTAGCGCTGGACGCCGCACACCTCGGCCGCAAAGCGCCGATGCCGCATGCGATCCATCCCATGCTCGCCATCTCCGTCGATAAGCCTTTCGACGATGGCAATTGGCTCTACGAAATCAAATGGGATGGCTATCGTGCCGTTGCGTTCTTCGATGGCAAATCCCTGCGCCTGGTCTCGCGCAATCAGAACAACCTGACGGCGGCTTACCCGGAGCTACGCGAGATCCCGCAGTACCTGAAAGCGCAAACCGCCGTACTCGACGGCGAAATTGTGGCCCTCGATGATGAGGGCCGCCCATCATTCAGCCTGATGCAACAACGCACCGGAGTGGGTGAAGGCGGGCGTCGCATTCGGCAGACGCGCGACGATATTCCCATCGCGTATTACGTCTTTGACCTGCTTTACCTCGACGGATACGACCTGATGCAAACCGATCTCGAGCAGCGCAAACAACTGTTGGCGTCCATTGTCCTGCCGAATAACCTCGCGCGTTATTCGGATCATTGGGTGGGCAATGGCACGGCAGTTTTTGCGGCCGCAGCGCAGCGCGGCTTGGAAGGCATCATCGCCAAGCGTCGCAACAGCTGTTATCTGCAGAAGCGCAGCCGTGAATGGCTGAAGGTCAAAATTATCAAACACCAGGAATGCGTCATAGGAGGCTACACCGATCCGCGCGGCTCGCGCGAGAACTTCGGCTCGATCGTGCTCGGACTTTACGACGACAAGGGCCGGCTTATTCCGGTCGGCCAGGCCGGCAGCGGCTTCAACGAGCAAACCCACGCCGACATGTGGAAGCGCCTGCACGAACTCGAAACCAGCAAGAATCCGTTCTTCGGGAAAGTGGAGAGTGACCGTCTCGTTCATTATGTAAAACCCGAACTAGTCGCCGAAATTAAATTCACCGAATGGACGCATGAAGGCCAAAGCGGGGCGATTAAGATGCGAGCACCCGTGTATCTCGGATTGCGGCTCGACAAAGATCCGAGGGAGTGCAAATTCGAGCGGGTGGCGAGTGCCGAAGCCGCAATAAGGAATGCGGAGACGGCTGAACTTGGCTGAGATTGGGTTTCGTCGCGTTACCGCGCTCCGGCTTGCAATCTGATCATGGTTAGCGCTGATTGCTTGTCCCGCCCGCAAATGTGAAATAGACCGTCCCATTCCTCGACGTCACGCGTCGTAGCGCAGAGGCTGAAAAAGAGCTAGGATTCCGGCAGCAGGTCCAACGGCAAATGTGCGATAGCTCGCTTTGAGGTGCCCCATGCGTGTTCTTCGAAAGACGCTCCTGTTCAGCGTGCTGAGTTTCGCGCTGTGTGGATGGTCACAAAACACCAAGATTGTCATTCCCGCAGGAACGCCAGCCGACAAGGAGCTTGCCGTCATTGGTGCTGAGGCCGATGCCCAGAAGCGAATTGCGATGTATGAAGACTTCATCGCCAAGTACGCCAATGACAAGGCGGCGACTGCCTATGCGGAGTGGCAGCTCTCGCAGCAGTATCTTTCTTCCGGCGATACAGCCAAGGCATCGGAGTATTGCGATAAAGCGGCCGATCTGTATCCGAACGATCTGGACATTGCCGTCTCGCAGGTCACGATCGCCCAGGCCATGAAGGACAACGGCAAAGTCGTCAACGACGCAGTACGTGGAGCAAATATCTTCCAATCCATCGCCAGCCAGCCCAAACCTGCGGATATATCTGATGATGATTGGAAGGCTCGTGTGGCTGACGAGCAGCAATCGGCGCGGCCTAGCTATGATTTCCTCGAAACGGCCGCCTACAACGCCATCACAGCCGAACAAGATCCCGGCAAACGCATGACGTATATCGAGGCGTTTACTCCGGCATTTCCCAATTCCAAGTTCGACCAGCCGATCTCGCAACTGGCGCTCTACAGCCTGCAACAGTTGAAGCAGCCAGAACGCCTGGAGAGTTACGGGGAAAAAGCTCTTGCGGCAAATCCAAACAACATTCCCATTCTGCTGATGCTGGCAAACGCCTATGCCGAGAACACGAATCAGGCAGGCAAGGCCATCACCTATGCCAACAAGGTGATCGCGCTGACGGCAAACAGCACAGAGGCCAATCAGAAGCTCTCCGCGGGCGTCGCGCACTCCACGCTGGGATACGCCTATCTGAAACAAGACAAGCTGGCGGCCGCAGTAACCGAGCTGAAAACAGCGGTGGGCATGTTACCGGGTGATGCTCAGGCGGAGCAGGCGGCACTTTTCCGCCTGGGATACGCGTACGCGAAACAGAATCGGAGGGCAGACTCAATCGCCGCGTTGCAGAAAGCCGCAGCTATCGACGGTCCCTACCAGGCGCCGGCCAGGCAGATGCTTGCGAAGGTCAGCGCGACCGGCAAGTAAGGAAGAGATTCACTTCTTCGGCAGCGCATCACTAAGCAAATGGGCCTTGGTGGCGAGGTTGTAAGCTCGTTCGAAGTCGCCTTCCTTGGTCGCATCCCGCGACTGCGCAATGTAGGACTGGATTTGCGTAACCATTCCCTTTTCGTTGCTCGAAAGCTGCCGGTTCAAACCGCTTATCGCCTTCTCCGCTTCTTCCAGTAACTGTGCAGTCGTTCGCTTTTGCTGCGAGAGTTGTGCGCTGCTCACGTCCGCGGCGATGGCCGTGTCGGGAGGAGCTTCGGCTGCGGGGTTGGCCGGGGGATGCGCGGCTGCCATGGTCGTGGTGTTGTCAGCCGCATTACCCGGAGCTGCGGGCGCGCTGTTCTGAGCGGTGACCGTTGGCTGCGTAGGTTTTTTCCGGCGATGCTGAGCCAGCTTCGGCTTCGGTTGTTCCGCAGGAGCTTCCTCCTGCTTCGGCTGAGATGGCGCCGGCGGTGGAGGCGTCTCCTCGGAGATCTCAGGCGGCAGCGACGAGGGTATAGGTTCCGCCGGCGCTTTCGCTTGCGGCGGCAGGTGCGGACGCTTCTTTTCGCAACCGACGCCGAACAGCAGCCCGAAAGCCACCGCGAAAAAGACGACTTGGCGGCCAAAATTCATGATCACCTGGGGTTGCGCATGCCTCGACCGGCCCAAGCGGCGCGAGGCCGTCGTGCGCAAACGATGCTTCCATGATAAATACCCGCGGCCAAAATTGCAGCGTCACCTTCCTCAGTTAAGCGCAGCCTTTGCATTAGCGCTGAATTGCCCTTGCAAACTTCACGTTTGTGTCGTGACGGCCTCGCCCTCATGCTCCTTGGCGCCGATCATGGGCAGCATCAGGCGAAATGTTGTGCCACGGCCTATTTCCGTTACGAAATCCAGCGCTCCATTGTGAAGCTGAAGAGCGCGATAGCTCATCGCCAAACCGATTCCACTGCCGGTTTTCTTGGTCGTGAAATACAGGTTGAAGACTTTGTCGCGGACCTCCGGCGGGATTCCGCTGCCCTCGTCCTGCACCTCGATAGTTGCGGCCGCGTCATTCTGCTTGGTAACGACATGCAGCGTGCCGCCGCCGCTCATTGCCTGAACGCCGTTCAGCATCACGTTAAGCAGCGCTTGCTTAATAAGGTCGCCGTCAGCCCGCACCAGCAACGGTTCGCTGCCGAGTTGGGTTTCGATGCTGACTCCCTGCTGCGCCGCTTCGGGCGAAGCCAGCACCACCACATCTTCGATGAGCCGCCGCAAGTCGAAGTCGCTGAGCTGCAACTCCACCGGGCGATTGAAATCCACCAGCATCTGCACCACGCGATCCAGGCGATGGATCTCCCGTCCGATAATGTCGACGTGACGGTGGGTGTCGGGATCGGTGTCGCGCATCTTCTCGCGCAGCAATTCCAGGTGCACGACGATCGCGTTAATCGGGTTCTTCACCTCATGGGCTACGCCCGAGGTAAGTCTGCCGATGGCAGCCAGACGTCGCGATAACTCGATCTCGCTTTCGATACGGCGTACCGACTCGGCGTCGCGCATGATGAGGAGTGCTCCTATGCGCTCGCCTCGTTCGGCAATGAAATCAAGCCCAATCTGGATGCGACGGCCGTTGTCCAATTCGATTTCACGTTGCGGGATCGGACGCTGCAAAGCAAAAGAATCCAGCACGATTCGTCCAAGCTTGGTAGCGTCGGTAAAAACCTCCTCCACCAGGCTACCGAGAATGTCTCCTCGCGGCCGGCCGATGAATCGCTCTGCCGATGCGCTAACCAAAACAATGCGCGTATCCCGCGTAAACAGGACAAGCCCATCCTGCAGCGCGCCCATGATCTGGTCGAGGTTTTCCTTGAGGGCGCTGAAGACTTCTTTCACGTCGCGGATCTGCCGCCCCAGCCGATCGATCTTCGTGTGTACCATCGCGTATTCATCGGCGTAACGCGGGTCGGGCTCGGCGGTTGCATCAGCAGCGCCAACCGTCATCTGATCCAGACGTCGCCCTATGGCTTCCAGCGGGCGCAGCACGATATTCGAGAGTCCGGCCGCCACGAACAGCGACACCAGGATGGCAGCGATGGAAAAGTACAGGGCGCGCACCAACTGCGGTTGGACCTCGTTCTGTAGCAGCACCGTAGAAATACCAACGCGGACGTCGCCAAAGGGCTTTCCTTCACGCTGGATCGGCAGGTACACGTTGTAGACACGAGGAACGCCAAACACGACTTTGAGCTGCTGCAAAAAGCTGCCCCCACGGAGCTCGTCAAAGTCTCTGCGCTGTTCCAGTTTTGTGCCGAGCGCACTTGCATCGGTATCGACAATAGCGCGTCCGTTAACATCGGCAATGGCAGCATCGGAAACGGTGGGCGAGAAACCAACCACCGATTTCAGAAGCGTGTCCAGGCCGGTGTCGGACTTCAGTGCCTGCTCCAGCACGCGCTTCACCTCTTGCGGATTGTTTTCGTTGACCAGCGTGTTGCTGAGGTCGACCTGACTGGCTTGCCGCGCGCTTTCACGGATTTCTTTCGCTATGAAGTCAGCGCTGTCGTAGGCTTCGTATATGCGCTGGCGCACCATCCGGGAGACATAAAAGTATGAAAATGTGGCGACCAGCGCCACCACCATGCCAGTGATGGCCAGCACCAATTTTGTTTTCAGGCGCGTTCGACCCATGAAAATACTCGGAAGCGCGGACTATTGCCGCCATCATAACAGCCTCTGAGTCCGAGGAAAACCAAGTGCGAGCTTGAAAGGCATTCGCTGAACATGATCTTCCCGGGCGAAATGTGCTAATGTTTTCCGCGGCATACGCACCCGAAACAACGCTGAGGGCGAGTTTCGCGTCTAATGTGTGGTTTTGCCATCCCTGCGGGCTGGTCCGCACATCGTACACAGCAGGAGAGCAAACGTGGTCAATACCACATCAGAAGAAAGCAAGAAGTTGCAAAACGAGACCGTTACCAAGCTACGCGGCCTGTCACATGATCTCAGCAATTACATTGAAACCATTATGCAGGCCTCATATCTTCTGGCGCAGGCTAAGCTTGACGACAATAACAAGAAGTGGCTGGAGATGGTGGATAAAGCCGCGCAGGATGCTGCCCGCATCAATCGGGAGATTCGAGAGATCTTGCGCGCCAACAGCTGAGTTCGCTTTCGCGTCCGCAACAGCCCGAATTGCCTGCAGCGCCGGCGATAAGCCTGACGCGAAAGCTTTGAGCCCCAGGAGCCCACCTCGTGCCCAGCTCCGGCAGCTTTGGATGGATGCGGCTACGCGAGGGACTGGCCGAAATTATTCCCGCTGTTCTTTCCTCCGCGCCAGTAGATAGGCGCGGACGAGTTCGTTGAGGTCGCCGTCCAGGACGCGGTCTACATCACCGATTTCCACTCGCGTCCGCAGGTCCTTCACCATTCGATACGGCTGCAGCACATAAGATCGGATCTGCGAGCCGAAGTCGATGTCGAGCTTCGAATCTTCGATCTGTTTTGTCTCCGCCCGCTTCTTCTCCAGTTCGTATTCATAAAGCCGCGAACGGAGAATGCTCATGGCTTTCTCGCGGTTTTTGTGCTGTGAGCGCTCGTTCTGACAGGCGACAACAATCCCCGTTGGAATGTGCGTTATCCGCACCGCCGAATCGGTGGTGTTCACATGTTGGCCGCCCTTGCCGCCCGAGCGATAGGTATCGGTGCGAATGTCTTCCGGCTTGATCTCCACCTGGATGCTTTCATCGATCTCGGGTGAGACGAAGACGCTGGCGAATGATGTGTGCCGCCGCTTGGCTTGATCGAAGGGAGAGATGCGCACCAGCCGGTGCACGCCAATCTCGCTGGTCAGCAGACCGTACGCGTATTCGCCATTCACTCCAAACGTGGCCGACTTGATTCCCGCCTCGTCGCCGGGCTGATATTCGTAGAGCTGCGTCTGAAAGCCCTGCCGCTCGGCCCAGCGGAGATACATGCGCATCAGCATCTCGGCCCAGTCCTGCGACTCGGTACCGCCAGCACCCGGATGAATCGTGACAATCGCGTTGCGATCGTCGTTGTCGCCTGAGAGCAGGGTCTCGGTTTCAAGCTTGTCCACCAGAGAACGAAGCTCATCCACCTCGCGACGCAAATCGGCAGAAACGTCCTCGCCTTCATGCGCGAGATCGAAGTACGCGTTGATGTCGCTGGAGCGGCGCGTAAGCTCGTCATGCGTAGCAAGAGCGTTCTCCAGCCGCTTCTTTTCGCGCATTACCTGCTGGGATTTTTCGGGATTCGACCAGAGCGTAGGATCGGCGGTTTGCTTTTCGATTTCGCTCAGCTTATCGCGCAGCCGGGGCGCGTCAAAGATACTCCTGTAGATCGCGAACCTTGTCGCGTAACGCGCCATATTCCTGTTCGAGTTCTTCCACCATAACGTTTGCGGCCTTTTTGTACTGCAAGCTGACCGGTTGTTAAATGCTGCGAGCTTCCTGCGTTTGCATCAGTCCGCCGGGACTGAAATATCGCAACACCAATCCGCCCACCGTGATTATCGCACACAGAAACGAGAACCAATCGCCGTGACGGGTGTAGAACGTCATCGATTCTTCCAACGAATATGCTGCCTGCAACTGGGTCCGCTGATTGCGCGGAGCCTCGGCCACCACGCGGCCGTAAGGATCGATAACCGCAGTGATGCCGTTGTCGGTGTCACGCAACAGCCAGCGGTTGTTCTCCACCGCCCGCATGCGGGCCATGTTCAGGTGCTGGCGCTGTGCGCCGCCTTCGCCGTACCAGCCGTCATTGGAAATGTTCACCAGCAGCTCAGCCCCGTTGTTCGCAAATTGCCGGACTTCGTCAGGGAAGATCGACTCGTAACAGATAAACACACCGGCCCGGGCATCGCCTATGTCCAACGGCATTCGTGATCTGCCACGCCCGAAGGTCCCGATCTGTCGCGTTAGTCCGGCCGCGAAGCTGAACAGTTTCTCCAACGGAACAAATTCGCCGAAGGGCACCAGGTGGATTTTGTCATAGCGTGCCGTCCATGCACCGCTCGGGGCAACCACCGAGGCGGAGTTGTAGATGACGGGCTGGCGGTTGACCTCCCCCGTGTGCTCGATACCCATGGAGCCGGCGATAACGTAGGAATCTGTATTGCGGGCAATCTCGGCCAGCTTGTACCGCAAGTGCAAGTCTGTGGCAAAGAAAGGCGCCGGCGACTCCGGCCAGACGATCAGCCCTGGCGTATCAGGCTTGTTGTGCTGCGGACGCACACTCAATGCCTGCAACGAATCAAGCGTTCGCGTGAGATAGTCGAGCGTCCAGGCGCCAGAATCGAGAATCGGGATGTCGGCCTGGACGAGGGTTGCGCCATCCGAGGTTGCGAAGGCTGCCGGATGGTGCAGTTTGCCGGCGTGCAGCGCGATCGCCGACGCAAGCGCAGCCGTAAGCAGCAGCTTGCGCCGCACGTAAGGAACCAGAAATGCGGCAGCTACGGCCGTGTTGACCAGGACAATTTCGAAGGAGATGCCGTACACGCCGGTTACCGTGGCAATGCGCGACAGGGCGATATTGTCGATTTGCGTTGTGCCCAGTAGGTCCCAGGGGAACCCCGTGATGTAGGTGCGCGCCAACTCAACCGCAACCCAGGCGAAGGGAGTAAATACCAGAGCGCGAAGACTGTATCCATTTCGTCGAGCGGCTATCAGCGCCAGGAGCAACCCAAACAAGCCGTGATACAGGCCAAGATAAAGCGCAAACATCACCAGCAGCAGAGCGGACATCGCCGGCCCGATGCCGCCGTAAACGTGCATCGCATGAAAAATCCAGGAACAGCTTCCCACATACCAGATGACGCCGCTCACATAGCCGAGCAGAAATCCTTGCCATGCGGTTGCGGGGGCGAGGAACTGGCCACCGTCGGCCAGCACCATCATCACGTCCTGCTCGCGGCACTTGAGGATGGCGTAGATCAGCGGCGCCAGCGCAATCCAGCCGAGAAGATAGAAGGAGAAATTTGGGAAGATCAGCACCTGGAGAACACCCGAGAGACAGGCGAAGATCCAGGCATTCGGGCGGATTCTTCTCACGAGGTGAGCCTAGCGAAAATCGCATTAAGAGAAGCTTAAGCCGGTCAACACTTCGTCCGGCGGATTCTCTCTCGTTCGGAGTCTAGCAAAGCGAGATAGCGGGGCGAACTGCGTGAAGATGACGATTTCATTACAGCAACCGCGAACAACAACAGTTACGCCGGAATACGAGAGCCCACGCTCGCACGCTAAAAAAGCTGAGACCTACTTTATGGCGACCAGTTTGTTCATCAACTCGGAGTAGTCTTTCTTCTCCACTCCGTGCACTTGCCGGTTATACTCATCAACTTTCGCCGAGTAGTTCATCGAGCAGAATTTCGGACCGCACATGGAGCAGAACGCGGCTTCTTTGTAATACGCGTCGGGCAGCGTCTCATCGTGCATGGAGCGCGCGGTTTCCGGATCGAGCGAGAGTGCGAACTGCTTGTCCCAATCAAACGTGTATCGCGCGTAGCTGATGGCGTTGTCGCGATCCTGTGCGCCGGGCCGATGCCGCGCGACATCGGCTGCGTGTGCCGCGATTTTGTACGCGATGATCCCGTCCTTTACATCTTTGTCGTTAGGCAGCCCGAGGTGCTCCTTCGGCGTGACGTAGCAAAGCATCGCCGCGCCGTGCCAGCCGATCATCGCCGCGCCAATGGCCGAGGTGATGTGGTCGTAACCCGGCGCGATGTCGATGACGAGTGGCCCGAGCGTGTAGAACGGCGCGCCGTGGCACATCTCGACTTCCTTGTCGACTTGCTCTTTGATCTTGTCCAGCGGCACATGGCCGGGACCTTCGATCATGACCTGTACGTCGCGTTCCCAGGCTTTCTTCGTCAGCTCGCCTAGCGTCTTCAACTCGGCGAACTGCGCTTCGTCGCTGGCATCGGCAATGCAGCCGGGCCGCAGGCCGTCGCCGAGTGAGTAGCTGACGTCGTGCTTCGCTAGAATTTTCGTAATGTCGTCGAAGCGGTCGTAGAGAAAGTTCTGCTTGTGATGGTGTGCCATCCACTGCGCAAGGATCGCGCCGCCGCGGCTGACAATGCCCGTGATGCGCTTCGTGATGAGCGGCAGATATTCGACCAGCACGCCGGCATGGATAGTCATGTAGTCCACGCCCTGCTCGGCCTGCTCCTCGATCACCTCCAGCATGATGTCGGCGGTGAGATCCTCGATGCGCTTCACGCGTGTGACCGCTTCGTAGATCGGAACCGTCCCGATCGGCACAGGCGAGTGTCGCAGGATCGCTTCGCGGATTTCGTGAATGCCGCCCCCGGTCGACAGATCCATCACCGTGTCGGCGCCGTAGTGGACGGACGTGTGCAGCTTCTTCAGTTCTTCGTCGACGTTGCTGGTGATTGCCGAGTTGCCGATGTTGGAGTTGATCTTGCACTTCGAGGCCACGCCGATACACATCGGCTCGAGTTCAGGGTGATTCACGTTTGCCGGAATAATCATGCGTCCGGCGGCAACTTCATCGCGGACCAGGTCCGGCGAAAGCTGCTCGCGCTCGGCAACGAAGAGCATCTCTTCCGTGACCAGGCCTTTGCGGGCGAAATGCATCTGCGACATGTTGCTGTCGCCGCTGCGGGCGGCTTCTTCACGCCGCTTCGCGATCCACTCCGCGCGCGGCTTTGGGACAGTCGCGCCATTGCTGCCATTGGTTCCCGTCATAATCTTTAGGCACTCCTGATTGATCTTCGATTATACGTCTAGAGATTGGGGAAAGGTGCGTCGGGCGAAGGCGTCAGATCTGAAAGCTTGCGACAACGCGGACCTGAAAGTCCGCTCTACCCATGACCTTCACGCTTCTCGACTGGACCGCGATCGTCGGCTATCTGGCCATCACGCTGGGGATGGGCTTGTGGTTCAGGCGCCGCTCCAGCCGCAGTGTCGATGACTACTTCGTTTCCGGCCGCAGCGTGAACTGGTGGCTGGCCGGAACATCCATGGTCGCCACCACATTCGCGGCTGACACGCCGCTGGTTGTCACGGGACTGGTATACACCCAAGGCATCTCCGGAAACTGGCTGTGGTGGTGCCTCTTGCCGTCAGGCATGCTGACGGTGTTCTTGTTCGCGCGCCTCTGGCGGCGCTCCGGGCTGCTCACTGATGTGCAGTTTGCCGAAATCCGATACTCGGGCAGGCCCGCGGCATTCCTGCGTGGCTTTCGCGCAATGTACCTCGGTCTCCTGATGAACTGCGTCATCCTTGGATGGGTAACAAAAGCGATTACCAGCATCGTCTCGACGACGATGGCCGGGACACCGATGCTGAACAACGTGAGCCACTTCATGAGCCCACGGTTTGGCGCACTGTGGTCTGGAGACGACGGCGCGGCGCTGGCTATTTGCGTCTTCTTCCTGATTCCGTTTACCGGATTGTATGTTGCGCTCGGTGGCCTCTGGGGAGTGCTGTGGACCGATCTGTTTCAGTTCGTGCTGAAGATGAGCATCGTCATCGCGATTGGATACTACGCGGTCGCGGCCTGCGGCGGGACGATGGCAATGATCGCCAGCCTGCGGCAAATCCAAGTCAATGCCGGAACGAATGCTGCGAGTCCGCTTGCATTTCTACCGCAATTCTCCCGTGGCGCAACGGCCGAGCCTCTGTGGATGGTTCCGGTTGTCAGCTTCCTCGTCTTCATCGGGCTGCAATGGTGGGCATTCTGGTATCCGGGCGCTGAGCCGGGTGGCGGCGGTTATGTCGCGCAACGAATTTTCAGCACCAGCGACGAGCGACAAGGCCTGCTGTCGGTGCTCTGGTTCAACATTGCTTATTACGCGGTGCGACCCTGGCCGTGGATCGTGACCGGTCTCGCAGTGATCGTGCTGTACCCGGGACTGCAGCATCCCGAGATTGGATACATGCTGGTGCTCAACCAGCATCTGCCACACCAGTATCGCGGGATCGCGATGGCCGGATTTCTTGCCGCCTTCATGTCGACCATCGCCACGCAACTGAACTGGGGCGCTTCGTACCTGGTTGCGGATTTCTATCGTCGCTTCCTCAACAAAAATGCGTCTGAGCAGCATTATGTGCTCGTCTCGCGCCTCTGCACGGTCTTGCTGGTCATCGCCTCTGCCTGGGTATCGGTGCAACTCGGATCGATTGCCTCAGGATGGCAGGTCGTATTACAGATCGGAGCAGGTACAGGCGCGGTTTACATTCTGCGCTGGTACTGGTGGCGCATTAACGCGTGGAGTGAGATCTCCGCAATGGCGTGCTCCCTTCTGGTGACGATTATCCTGGCACGCTGGCAGCCGTTCACAGGAAACAGCTCGCTGGTATTCGCGAAAGGCGCGCTAACCACAACAATGATTACTACGCTCGTGTGGCTGAGCGTAACGTTTGCGACGCCACCGGAGCCGGACAACGTTCTGGCTGCCTTTTACCGGCGAGTACGGCCGGACGCGCGCGGCTGGGGACGTGTTGCGTCGCTAACGCCCGACGTGAAGCCGCATCGCGATCTGCGCGGGAATCTGTGGGCGTGGGCACTGGGTTGCGGCACGATCTACATGTCCCTGTTTGGTACCGGGAAGCTGCTGCTGCGTGAATGGAAAGTGGGATTGGTACTGCTGGGCGGATCGGCCGTTTGCGCTGCGCTTCTGTACCGCAACGTCGTGCAGAATTTCAAGAGCGACCCACTGAACGCTGGAAGCAGCAGCGCGCAACCGCAGTAAAAGCTGGTGCAACAGGAAGCAGTATCCGATCGCAAT
Source organism: Terriglobales bacterium (assembly GCA_035262645.1). Lineage (GTDB taxonomy): Bacteria > Acidobacteriota > Terriglobia > Terriglobales > Acidobacteriaceae > Bog-257. The sequence goes on along the minus strand of DATFSK010000072.1, from coordinate 100,984 downwards.
CCACGCATCACGGCACGTCAAAACTTCCGGTGATACTCTATTTTTAGCCGCAATAAAAACGGGGGAGTTACGGCTCCCCCAAGAGCGACAGAGGCGATATCGCTCAACTAGATTCTGGCTGGGATCGTTTTGGTTGCCATGGGCAAGACATCGCAGGCGCAGCATCTCGAGAGGGTTCCGGAAATTGCGCGCATTCCAGGGGCCGAGGAGCGCGAGGTGCTGCTGGACGGCGTAACCTGGCGCTACTGGTTCGCGGGCTCGGGTCCTCCCCTGCTGCTCATCCATGGCTTCATGGGATATTCCTTTTCGTGGCGGTTCAACATGGAACCGCTCTCGCGCCAATTTACCGTCTACGCAATGGATTTGCCCGGCTGCGGGTTCTCGCAGCGACCCCAGGTTAGTGAGTTATCTCTCCGCGAGGACGCTAAGGGCGTTCTGCACTTCATGGCAAAGCTCGGTATCGAAAACGCCGACATTGTGGGCTCGTCGCGTGGTGGCGGACTTGCGACGATTATGGCGGCCATGGCCGGGCGCACCAATCAGCTACACCGCATTCGTCGCCTGGTGCTGGTGTCGCCCATCAATCCGTGGTCGAGTCACGGAAAAGTTCTGACGCGTTTGCTCGCCACAACCCTGGGCGGCGTATACGTCGTGCACGTGCAACCACGATTACCCGTGATCGCGCGCCGTTATTTCAAGGCGCTGTATGGCGACCCGGCGCGGATCTCTCCGGGAACGTTTGAAGGCTACACCGCCGGACTTGAAGTGCCGGGAAGCTTCGAGCATCTGCTGCGCATTCTGCGTTCCTGGCGCGAGGACCTTGCGACGATCGCCGAATCGCTGAAAGAGATCAACGGTCTTCCGACTTTGTTGCTGTGGGGATCGCGCGATCGTGCGGTTTATCCTTCCTCGATCCATCAATTACAGCGCCAGCTCAAGAACAGCGCGCTGGTAATGTTTTCCGGAGCCGGTCACCTGCCCTACGAGGAAGTACCCGAGGAATTCAATCGCGTGCTTTGCGATTTCCTTCTGCACGATGCGCCGAGGACAGCACTCGAGATCGCGGCAGACAGGAAGGAAGCAATTAGCAATTAGCAATTAGCAACGAGCTGCGCGCCGCGAGCTTCGAGCTTAAAGCAACCGAGCTACAAACTTTTGGGCAACGACCCGCGTGTCGTACGGCAAGCGAGTAAGCTTCATCCCCTATTTCAAAGTGCAACCCGTACCTTCAATAGCGCACAAGGCTGAATGTCCTGGAAGGCCGCATGGTAGCCTCGAAGCTCGAAGCTCGTAGCTAACTAATTGCTCTCTCTTCCTCTTCGTACACCTTTGGCGCCGCATGGCGTACCGGCAGCCAGGCGGCAAGGGCGGCGCCAAGGTACATGGCTCCTACCATCCAAAAGCCGTAACGCAGGCCCTCGCGGTGCGCCGCCTCGCCGACCAACAGTGCCGTGCAGATTTGCAGCGCGCTGGCCACAAACGAAAATGCGTTCTGTACACGTCCCATGAAATGTCGCGGCACGAGCTGCATCATCTCGCTGGAGAGGGCGATGCCGCCTATGCCGCGGCTGGAGCCCATCACGAAATAGATGGTCACAGCCACCGCCAGCCAATGCGAAACCGGCAGCAGGAACAGCGAGGCTGCGATCACCGACATGGTGAGGGTGACCGAGCGGTTTGCTCCGCGGCGACGGATGAACGTAGCCGCATAGAAGACGCTGATGAAGGCGCCGACAGCCCAGCCGCCATTCAGCCATCCGTAACCCACGGCGCCCCCATGCAGAATGCGCTCGCTGAGCGGGGCGGAGAGCACGCCCTGCGTCATCATGGCGGCGACGAACAACGCCCACGCGATTCCGATCAGGAGGACGCGGCGGTTCTCGCGGATGTAGCGGTAGCCCTCCCCGAGTTCATGAAGGAAGCGAGCGGCCGTGCCCGCGGTAGACAAGTGTGTTGCAAGTTCCGACTCGGGGCGTGAGGCCGTCACGCGTCCCTTACGTACCTGGAAGACGCAGGCGATCGAGACCAGATAGCTGGCGCAGTCGATGAGCAACACGCCGCCGAGCCCGATGTGGTTGTAGACGAAGCCGACGATGGCGCCCGCCATCAGCCACCCGCCTTGAAGCGCGGCCAGCAGCAAGGAGTTCGAATCCAGCATCTTGTCGTCGGGCGTCAGCTCCTGCACCAGGGCGTTGACCGCGGGAAAGAACATCCAGAAGCCGATGCCCACAAGCACATTCATCAGGTAGACGTGCCAGAGGTGCACGTGATGCGTGAACACCAGCACGGCAACGGCAAGGATGATGACGAAGCGCGCCGCATCGAGCCAAATCATGAGGTGGCGGCGGTCTTCGCGGTCGATGATGACCCCAGTGAAGGGGAGCAGCAGCATGGAGGGAAGCGTCTGCAACGCGATCAGCGCCCCCAGCGACACTTCCGAATGCGTGGCTTGCAGGATGTACCAGATGACGGCGGCAGAATTCATGCCACTGCCGATCATGGAGATCAGATTGGCGGCGAAGATCAGCCGAATCCCGCGGTGGCGCCACATCTCACGCATGATTCCATCGTAGCGCAGGTGGAAAGATGCGAGAGGGCAAGGTGTTACGAAACGCAGGCGGAAGGTCGTCTGCGCTGGTGTACATATTTGGTTTCGGAAAACTCGCAGGAGCGCTCGCCTGGAGACGGCTACTTGGTGTTAATAGGCCGATGTTTCACCGCTGGTACGGCTTCCAGGTTCGTGCTCACGACATCGGCAACGATTGCATTGCCACCGGCGCTGAGATGAATGTCCCCGAAGACGTAGTCTTTGAGGTACCAGCAGCCCGGCGCAGCCTTCGGGCAGTGGTCCTTCACCGCGAAGAATTCCGGAAAGGCGGTAAGGAAGCGTTTGCACTTCCCCTCGCACCAATCGCGCCAGATCTGGACCTCGCGTGACTCGACCTTGTCATAAATCAGCTGCCCCGGCCACGGATACACCACCACACTGATGGGAATATTCCGCGCAGCCAGGTCCTGGTAGAGCTGATCCATCTTGCGTTTCTCCTTTGCGATGCCGCCCTCTACACCCAAAGGAGCAAAGCCCAGTTCGAATGGCTTGTCTTCAGCAACCTTGCGATAGGTCCAGGCCGCCCGGTCGAGATCAAAGATGTTGCCGTTGAATCCGTGGTCGAGATGGTAGAAACCAAAGCGGATGAGGGTGCGCTCGACAAGTTCCCAGAGATAGTTCGTCAGTACCAGATATTTGCTGACGAACAGGCGCAGGTTTGAGTACCAGCTGTGATAGTGATACTGATCGAGGTTCAGGATGACTGCGCCGGAGCCGTCGCGATCGCGCACCAGGCCGGCTTCGTCCTGCACGTCCGAGAGGTCGATGAAGACGATGACTTCATCGAAGTCGAGCCCATTCGCGAGGGCAATGCGCGCAGTGTTGAGATAGTTCGATGGCGAATATCCGCCCACTCCGCCGTTGAGAATTTCATATTGCGGAAAGCGGCGGGCCATCCGGCCGGCGAAACTTGTCTCCCACGTGCCCATGGACTCGGTGAAGGAGTCGCCCAGCATCAGAATGCGCGGCCGCGGATCGGTGAGCGGAACCTCGCGGACTTTTTCGTCACGGAAGCCCTGGCTGTCGACATTCAGCGTATAACGTTCGCGGCCCCACGCGCGGGTACAGGAGCAGTTCGGCTGCAGTGCCAGGACTCGCAGGCGGTCTCTGCCGAGGCAGCCGAAGATTTCCGCCGGAGTCGGCACCGATGACTTGCGAGAGAGCCTGCTGTACACCGTATCTAAGCCAACGAATATCGCGAGGCAGAAGAGCAGCGACAAAAGCAGCAAAACAAATTTCTTCCACAGACTAAGCTGGGGCGGAGCGACGGTCGCTTCCCTGGATTCAGCCGGAATCATATCTAACGGAGCCCCTTTTCACGCACGATATGGACATCGTCCCAGTACACCGTACCCTCGCCCAGGCCGCGCGCCAGGTGAATTCGAATCGCGCCCTCGGCTCCAACGGTAAAGGAGCGAGTCAGCAGCTGCCAGCCTGGGTTGCAGTTGATAACGCGCGATTGTGTCACGCCGTTATCGGTCGGATTGAAGATGAGAAGCTGCGCTGTGATCGCGCTGCCAGGAGAGCACGACACCCACGCAGACATGGAGTACGTTCCGCCCGGCTGGAGACCGTTGATGTCCTGAAAGGCTGTACCTGAGCTACCGGTCTCGGCGAGGCTGTAACGTCCGGTGCGTGCTGTTGCTGTGCTGACGGCGGCTTTGACTCCATTGGTCGACCACGGCACGGTGTCGCCGTCCTCGAAACCGGGGTTAGCGACTGCATTGGCTTCACGCTCATCCTGGGTCATCAGTACCGGGCTGAGCCCGAAGTCCGTCTTCGTAGAACACAGAATGAAGTGGTCGAGATCGTGACACTTTCCGGCACCGGTGGGGCTCTGAGCGATCGCGGCGGCAACGTCCGGCATCACGACATACGCCGAGTCCGACGAAAGTCCTTTCTGCGACAGCTCGGCGAGCGCTTGGGTGCAGTGGTAATCCTCCGCGACTCCGGTGTAGCGCGCCGATTGATAACTATTGGTTCGCATTTTCTGCTGCACTGCCAGGAACCCGAAAATTCTGTAGCCTTCGGTGCTCCCCGGCGAAGCGTTGTGGGCACATTGCCAAGCGGGCAGAACAATCAGGTTCTGATGTTGCGCCCCGAGCTGCGACCAGATCGGCGACCGCAACGGCGAGGGATGGTCCTCGCTGATGGTCGTTCGCACCCAGCGGCGAAGCGAAGCGGTATCGGCGAACTGAAGAACCAGCAGAGCGGCTACGAGCAGCGTTGCCCATGAGCGGCGCAGGAGGAAGAACGGCGCCGCCAGGATTGCGGCAAGGATGACGTAGTATGGCGCCCAGAACAGGCGACCAGTCGCGCGCAGCGGCGCGAAGAGCGAAGAGAAAACCTCGTTGGGATCAAGGTCGAGCAGTGTTCTGGACCCGAGGGTGATCCTTGTAGACAGCGCCAGCAGCGTCAGCAGCAGACAGCCGAGCGCGAGCGGAAGGACCCAGCGCTTGTCCAATCGCGGCAGATTGCGGCGGTGGATCATAGCCGCGACCACCACAACCGCGGCCAGGAGGAGCACACCAGCGCCCAGGTAGTTGTAGCCTTCATATTGCCCGGGACTCGCGCTGTGCAGCCTCGGGAAGAGCAGTGAGGTCCAGCCGCGCGGGTCAAAGGGCGCGAGCAGGTTCATTGAGAGATCGCGATAGCCGCCACTGCCGTAGCCCTTGCCGCCGCTGATAACCAGGCCTAGCGAATACGCCATGGCAAAGCCGGTCGCCATCAGCAGGGCGACAACGCCGGCAGATTGTGCCAGGCTGATTTTCTTCTGCCAAAGGAGCGTCACAACTCCCGATATCAGGAGCAACAGAACTTCGAAAGCGAGATAGGGGTTGATGCCTACGGCGATCCCGGTCAGCACCACCGCTGAAATCACGAAGCGACGCATGGCTCGCGATGACTCCTGCTGCGCCTGCGCGAACACGAATAACGCCGCGACCAACACCCACTGGTTGCTGAGCGAGTAGTGTCCCCAGAAACGGTAGTTCAGAGGCGGAGCGAGCAGGAAAAACGCGCTGCACAGAGCCGCGCCAGGAATGTTCCAGGCCAGAGAGCTCCGGGCCGGCAGGTCAGTTGCATCAGCCGCAGGCCGCGGCTCGAACAACAAGCGAAACAGCCGGAACGCAAAGAAGAACTGGAGCGTGCAGATCAGAATTACTTCCAACCCGAAGTACTGCGCGGGCTCCGGCAAGAGAAACGAGAACGGCTTCAGCACTACGGCCAGCAGAGGATTCAGGTCCTCGAGCGCTGCCGACTCGCCCTTGGGATAGCCGAGCCTCTCCGTGTACGTCAGCGGCCAGTGCAGATGCGGATCCTGGCGGAATGTCTCCCATCCGATGTAGTGATATGCCGGGTCGTAGGCAATCCAGTTGATATTGCGCGGATTGAGCGGCCGCGCTCCCATCACGAATAGCGCATAGAAGAAGCCGACGACGACGGAAAGTGCGAGGCTGAACCAGATTGATTTCTGCCACGCTGGCGGCTGTGAGAGTGCCGGACTATGTGCGGGTCCATTTGTCTCTGCGGAGGCGCCGGGAAGTGGGGACATTTGCGTCTTCATGGGCGATGAAGCTGGAGAACCGATGACGTGGGCTGTAGGAGTGAAGACACTTCCGGCGCAAAGAGGGTAACACAGGAAAGCCGCTGTTCGCGATTCGCTTTTAGCTTTTAGCTCTTAGCAAACCTCGGCTCTTCGCTGTTCTTCGTCCTTCGCTGGCAGACTTTGCTTGTTCGCAAGCGCCATTCGAACCATCGGCCAAAGAGCTAAAGGCCAAAGCCAAGAGCCAATAGCGAATGGCCAAGAGCGAATCGCGGCCTTCCTACGGCTTATCTTCCAGCTGACAATTGTTGCCGTAGGTGAATGAATGCAGTGTCAGGCCCGGGCCCTCGGGCTCGAGCGAGATCAGATGCGCGGTGAACTTCGGACTGCGAACCAGGTAATACATGCGACCCTGCGAGACCTCGACGTAAGCGCCTTTGGAATCGAACTTCACGTCCGCGCCCGCATCGTCCTTCGAAAGCGGGCCGCCGTCAGCAACAAGATTCACGCGAACCTGCCTGGCTCCACTCACGCTCATGACGGCGTACATGGAGCGCGCGTGATAACGCACTTCGGCTCCAGCGCCCGGAGCTTCCGACGTTACACCATCGTTTTCTATCTTCCATTTGCCGACCAGTTCCACGCCACCATCTGGCGGCGAGTGTGGCGGCATGAACTCCACGGTCTCGCCGGCGTGGTGCCCATTCATGTTTTCAACCGAGCCTCGGCCGTGAATTTCGCCGACGTAAGTTTCCTGGGTTGTATTCCCGCATTCCGCACGAAACTCGTCTTCGGAAGGATCCAGCGGCACCTTCATCACCTCGGGATGCGCCTTCGCCACGAGTTCGCGAATCTTAGTTTCCATTTGCAGGTTGTTACCTTCGCCGAAGACCTTCATCACGATCTGGCCTTGCGGATCGATGAGGAAGCGGTCAGGCCAGCCATCGGCCTGGTACGCCTTCCACGTTGTGCCCTTCTGGTCAGCGACAACGAGCCATGGAAGCTTGAAGCGCTGCGCGGCCTCTTTGACGTTATTCACATCAAAGCCGATGTCGAATTCACCGTAATGAACGCCGATTACGTCGAAGCCGTAGGGGTGATACTTGGTGTACCAGCGCTTCACGACCGCGAAGTCGCGGATGCAGTTGATGCAGGTGTACTCCCAGAAATCGACGAGAACGACTTTGCCGCGATAGTCGGAGATGTGATGGGGAGTGGCGGCACCGGCATCGAGCCAGACGACGCCTTCGCCGAAATCAGGCGCGGGATACACTTTGAGATCGACCTGAGCGACAGCCGGCAGAATGAGGCAGAACAACAGCAGCAACGCGGAGAAGTATTTCATGTCGACAGAACGGTAGACGCAGCGGCCGGTCTTTCGTTACGTTCGCATGCGCTGTCTACCTTCCGAAACGAACATAGGCAGGCAAAATGAATAAGTTCCAAAACACATAACGATGGTGAGGCAGGGGGCAACCCAATTCACGCCTTGTCCACCTCGAGTTCCAAGCCTTCAACTTTGCGAACCACTATGCGATCTCCAATGGCAACGCGGGTCGCAGCATGGGCGTTCCACAGTTCGCCGAGCACAAAAACCTTGCCCTCGGGATCGATATCGGTGCGCGCCTCGCCGACCGCGCCAATCAGCCCTTGTGAGCCGGTAACCACTTTGTTGCGCCGGGCGCGAATGGCGATGCTCATCAAAAAGACAGTGATCGCACCCAAAGGAATGCTGACGCCGAGCGCTGTCCAAATATTGACTCGCATTTGTGGAATGGGGCCATCGACGAGCAGTAAGCCGCCCAACGTGAGGCACACGATGCCGCCCAGGCCAAGGACGCCATGGGTGCCGAACTTAGCCTCCAACACGAAGAGCACGAAGGCGGCGAGGATGAGTGTCAACGATGCGTAGCGCGTGGGCAGCAGATTCAAGGCGAACAGCGCGAGCAGGATGAAGATCACTCCCACTACGCCGGGCACAACCGCCCCGGGATGATTGAACTCTGCGTACAGGGCGAGCGCACCGACAGCCAGCACCAGGAAGGCGATGTTGGGATCGAGGAGGAAGTCGAGGATGCGCTGGCGCAGGGTCATCTGCATCTCATCGACCTTTGCATCAACCAGGTTGATTTTGATTTGTTTGCCGTCGAAGCGCTTGATGGTTCGGCCGGAGATCTGCCGGAAAAGATCGTCCTGATCTTTAGCGACGATGTCGATGAGGTGCTGCTGCAAGGCCTCCTGGTCCGTCCACGACTTCGACTCGCGGACGGCGCTCTCGGCCAGTTGCACATTCCGGCCGCGTGGGCCGACGAAGGAGCGCATGAAGGCGGCGGAGTCATTCTCCACCTTACTTTTCATCACGTCGTCCATCTTTTCGCCGCCAAGCATGACGGGATGCGCGGCCCCGGTGTTCGTGCCGGGCGCCATGGCGGCGATGTCTGCGGATTCCAGGATGAAAAATCCAGCCGAAGCCGCGTTGGCGCCGGTTGGGGCGACGTAGACGATCACGGGCACGGGCGAATTGAGGATCTTCTCGATGATCTGGCGGGTGGAGTCAGCCAGTCCACCGGGGGTGTGCAGCTCAATCAGGACAGCGTCGGCGTTGGTCTGGCGCGCGTGCTCGACGGCGCGATCGATGTACTCGGCGCTGATCGGCTGGATGGTGTCGTCGACGCGGACCTTGACTACGGTGCTCGCGAAGGCACTGGAGATCAGCAGCAGGCACAGGGTGGAAAGAAGGGCAAGTCGAGTTCGAGACATTTAACCTCCTTCCAGAGGGGCCGTGGAGCCGCGCCTGAGGGACGCATCCTGAGATCTATTTTGAACCAGTTTGGCGGCTGGCGATATCACGTTTTAGGGCAAGTGCAGACGCATTCGTCGGCTCCAGTGCCAGCGCCCGGTCAACATCGCTTGCTGCCGATGGCAACTGGTTCTGCTTCAGGTCAAGACGCGCGAGCACCAGATACACATCTGCGTTCGGCTTCAGGCGCAGGGAGGTCTGCGCTTCGGCACGAGCCGCGGCAACATCGCCTTTCTTCTCCAGCAGAGCGGCCAGCTGGGCATGGGCCGCCTCGTTATTCGGAGCGGCGCTGATGGCGGCCCGAAATTCCGTTTCGGCCTGCTCCGGCATATTCTGCGCCAGCAGTTCTTTGCCCCGTTGTACGTGATAGGCGCCATGCTTGCTTCCGTCCATCGACGCCAGGCGCGCTTCCGCGAGATTGTTGATCTCCATCTGGAGCTGACGATAGGAAGCCTCGTCGTAGTTACGCTTGATGCGTTCCAGCGGAATGCGAGGTTGACTGGAAGACAAAAGTGCGTTTCCCGCCGGGGCGCCCGTCGCAGCGGCCGGAGGCGGCGTCACTCCCCGGCTGATCAAATCCAACAGCGCCCTGGCTTCGCCATCGTTCGGACGCTGCTGTAGCTCTTCACGGAGTTGACGCCCGGCTCCCGGGCTATCGCCATTTTTGAAGAGCGCAACCGCCAGATTGAAGCGATAGTCCGGATCGTTGGGATCGGCATTCACCGCCTTAGCGAAGTACTCCACGGCCGAGGAGCGCCGCCCACGCCTCGCGTCGACCACTCCCATGTTGTTGTAGAGCTCGGTGAGGGGCACGCGGGTGGAGAGGTAATTAAAGGCGGCAAATGCCTTGTCAAAATTGCCACGGTAGAACTCGGACATGCCCAGCAAAAAGTTGGCCTCACCGGCGACAGGATCGGTCTTGGGAACACGGGCAAACCAGATGGCTGCCGACTCGTACTCGCGGTTATCGAAATATGTCTTGCCCAGCTGCAGCATGGCCGCGGTGTAGTTCGGGTTCAGCTTCAGGGCGTCGTGGAAGTAATGGACGCGCTGCTGATAGCCGGTAGCCATGGTTCCCCGGATGTAATTCTCGAAGGCGTCGAGGCGGATCGGGGGGAACGCCTTCAGGAACTGATCGCGAGTCATGTTCACGTGGACGGGCATCTGCTGCAGCAGTTGCCAGCTGAGCGAAGTTTGCAGGTCGATGAGGTTGGTCAGCGGGCCGCTGCTGTCCACGGGAGGATGCAGGTGCAATTTCTTCATGTCGAGCAACTGCGCCGTCGCTGTGAATACCTTGCCGTCGAAGGTGTAGCTGCCCATGACGACGTAGTCGGCGTCCATCTGTTCGGCGATGTGATAAATGGTTGCGCGAGAAGGAAGCACCGTCTGCGGGATCCCGGAGTGATCGAAGGCGTAGTCACGGTCCTCACGACTGATGACGTAAAGCTGAGGTGAGGTCAGGCGCTGGGAGAGGACATCGGGAAAGGCCTCCCCGATCCATTCCAGGCCGGGGGCGCTGGACTGGTTCTCGAAGGGCACGATCATGACCGACAGAGCGCCGGCTACCGCCTGTGCAGCGGCAATCCGGCAGGGCAGACATGCCAATACCGCCAGGATTATTACGGGGATGCGAAATCCGCGCCACAAGTCCAGCAAAGCACTTCGATTATATCGGGTTGAAGGCAGGAAGCCGCCTGCTATGACGCGCTCAAGATCAGATGGCACCTTTGTGATTGCTCCGGTGAGTGATTCCCATTCAAGGCAGCGTAAGCGAATTGTGATCTTCTGTAACGAAACCTTTTTCAGGAAGTTCGAATCTAAATACTGCCAGCCAGGGTTCTGATCAAGGTACATGACCAGGCTTCGGGGCCAAGCCGGCCGGTTGGTAGGGAGGACCGCCAGGCACGCGAAGGAGGCTTATGAGGCTCTTTGATATGGTCTTCGGTTGTTCCCACAAACGCTGCAGTTTCCCCATCACGGTGCGAGGCAAGCTGCGCCGCAATCCGGCGGCGTCGATTACCGGCACTTACGTCGTCTGTCTGGATTGCGGGCAGGAGTTTCCATATGACTGGAATCAAATGAAGCTGCTTGACAGTCAGCCAGTCGATGCTGCGCCGGCTTATTCCGGCCCGAAGGCTGCCTGACGGCTTACCCGACTTTCCACAAGGTTTGCTGTACCCGCGAATGCGTTATGTTTGACAGAGCGTGAACGCGAGCGAAGTCTTAAAGAATTCTGCAACTGTCCTGGTCATCGACTGGCCGAGCCGAGACGTACCCGAGTCTCTTGCCTTGGCCGGACTGCAAGTATTCGTTCGCACAGGTCCGGAGATCGGGACTATTCCGTCTACCAACTCGATCAGGGCGACAGGATATCGGTCGTTCCATTCGGCCGGCCACCGGATGAAGCCGACCTGATTTACTGCTTCCGTCCGCTGAGCGAATTGCGCGAAATCATCCGTGCCGCACAACTGCTGCGCGCAAAATCGCTGTGGATGCAATCTGGTGCTTCGCCGACCGGCGATAAAGATCCGAAGGGTTGCTGGTTGCCCGAAGAGGAATTGAGATCGGCTCAGAAGCTGGCTGAAGCGGCGGGACTGAATTTCTTTTGTGAGCCATACATTGGCGATGTAGCTCGGGAAATCAAGGCGGGAAACTAGCGCCGGGTGTGCGCTTCCGCCTCCGCTTCCTGCAACGCCTCCTTCGACACCTCACGCAAACGCACACCGATTTCGAACTTGGGCGTGGTCGAGCCGCGGCCCCAGCGGTTGACCTCCCAATGCGCGCGCACGAATTTCGCGTTGGCGGATGACAGATCGACCAGGAGCGGATACTCGCCGGGATAGAACTTCTGCGGAAGCGAGGCAGCGGGCTTCGTCTCCCATGTTGTGCCGTCGGCGGAGGTGAAGAGGCTCAGGTCGATCGCCTCCTGCTCCACAATCGATGTGATGGAGAGGGTCAACAGGAAAATTCGACTGGCGGCTTCGCTGATGTCGAGCGGTTCGCTGTCGCCTTTGGCGCTGATGACGGTGTTGGCGTGTACGAGGAAGGCATCGAGCATGACAGGATCATTCTATCGAACACGACCTGTGAGTAGAGTGATGATGGTCACACGTCGAGCCGACTTCGGAACCAGGCACAGCCATTATTGAGATTTCGCCGACCGAAGCCCGGTGCTTTTGCCGGGCCGGCGGTTCCAGTTGTCTAACCTCGGGCGGCTACGCCTAAGTCCGCCTCACGCTATCGACGAAAGTGCGCAGTGTGCGGCCGAACTCCTCGGGCTGTTCCAAGGCGGCGTAATGTCCAGCGCGGGGGATGACCTGCATGCGGCTGCCGGAAATCTGGCGGTGCATTAGTTCGGTTTCTTCCTTCGCCTCGGATTCACCGACAATAACCAGCGTAGGCACATCGATCGTCTTGAGGGTCGGAATGGAGTCGGGCCGATCCGCCATGCCCTGCTGCACAGCTGCAATGTCCTGCGCCGACATCTGCTGCATCATGCGCCGCGCCGCGTCGACGATGTCGGGGCGATTTCTCTGCGTCTCGGGCGAGGTGAGCTTCGTCAGCATGTCCTCAATGAATCCGGCAGTGCCTTCCCGCAGAACTCTGTCCGTGAGTGCCAGCCGATTTTCCCGCCCTTCGGGAGTTTCGGCGCCGGCACGGGTGTTGGAGAGCACCAAGGCAGACACGTGATCGCGGTGACGCCGCCAGAACTCGAAGAGGAGATATCCGCCTATCGAGACGCCGACGAAGAAGGCTTTGGTCACACCTTCTTCGCGGCAGAGCGCGGCGAGATCGGCCGCGAGTTTCTGCATCGTGACTGGCCCATCACCCTGCTCCGAGTCGCCGTGGGCGCGCAGGTCGGGCAGGATGAGGCGATATCGCGTGCTAAGCTGCTCAGCCGCCCGGGTCCAGAAGCTGTGGTTCAGCGGGAAGGGATGGAGGAGAACGATGTCGGGCCCATTACCATTGACTTCGTAGAAAAGTTGCGCATCGGAAGTACGAAGTGTGGGCATATCCTGCAAAGGGCAAGTGCCAGCGGACGATCAAAGCGGGGATCTGGAGATCCCCGCTACAGCCGGTCTGGAGACCGCTAGAAGTCGGCGCTTCCCCCTATGAGCCTTGATAGGGCTGAGGAGGGGCAACGGATACGGTCGCGGGCGGGGCCGCAGGAACGAACTCCGGCTCCTCGGGCATGACGATCCAGGCAATGCCGTAGGCCAGGAATCCGCCGCCGCCAAAGATTGCCACGATCAGCCACACGACGCGGACGACCGTAACATCGAGATCGAAATACTCGGCAAAACCAGCGCAAACACCGGCGACTTTGCGATCCGTGCGGGACCGCATCAGCTTGCGGCGGGCGGCGACGGTACCGACCCGCTTGCCGCAATAAGCGCACAGATTGGCGTCGTCCTGAATCACCTTACCGCAGTAATTGCAGTACATAAATCCTCCACACAAGGAATACGAAAAGCATAAGCAAAGGTTCCCGCAGATGCAAAGGCCCGCGTAAACGCTGACTTATAAGGCATCTGCGATTAAGCGGACTAAGGATTCGTGTAAGCCTGCTTCAGATAATGGCGGGCGAGCTCGGCTGAAGTGGTGGAAGAGTTCTCGGCAATGACTGCTTTGTACTTTTCCATCGCCGTATCGCGCTTGTTCAGCAGGTCATACATTTGGCCGGCGGCCAGGGTTGCCTTCTGCCGCAGCTCCGAGTCCTTGCCGGAACCGGCGGCCAACTCGTAAGCCTCAGCGGCGGCGGCATATTCTTTTTGGCCACGCAAGGCTTCGCCCAGGCCATATGCGGGGACCTCAATCCGGCACTGGTTGTAGGCATTCGCGCGGCAGCCGGCCAGCACCTTGCGATAGGCGGCGATCGCCTCCTGCCCGTGCCCGGCGGCGTTCATCAGGTGCGCATACTCCGCTGCCATCAGGAAGTTGCGCGGGTACTCACTTTGCATCCCGTTAACCACCTGCAATGCCTCGTCGTATTTCTGCTCGCGACGGAGGAACAATGCCAGAACGATCTTCGCGTCTGTAGCCACCTCCTGATGAGGGCTGGCCGTGGCCTGACGAAGGTAGTCCAAGCCTTTTTGCTTGTTCCCGGTAAGACCAGTGACTGAGGCTGCAACCCGTACCGGCCAGCTCAGGGAGCCCACAATGTACAAATGCGTGCCCACGACCACTTTCGCGTCCACGTACTTGGGATCGAGCTCCAGCACGCGCTCATTGTCATGACGGGCAGCCACCGCATTTCGTAAGGCTGCAAACCAGGCGTGATTCGCAATCCCGATGTAGGTTGACTGCAATGCCCGCGTGGCGCCACGCGCGTATAGGGCGTTTATGTCATTGGGATTCTTGTCGAGATAAGTCTGCGATAGCGTCAGCGCCTGCTGCGTGAGCTCCTTGATGCGGTCGCGAACTGCTGGATCCAGCGGCTCTGCCAGCTTCTTGGTAAGGAAATTGTCGGCAGCGTAGGCCTCGGTGTCCAGAGCACCGATTCGGTACAACTCCTTGAATATTACCGCCGATAGCAGGTGGTTGACCGCGAAAGGATCGTCAGGGTGGGCTGCCTGGGCCGCCTCTAGCTCATGGATAGCCTTGTCGTACTCCAGATTGTAGAAGTGGTCGAAGCCTTTGCGGGTGTTGGCGTCGTTGTCGACCCTGGTCGGTACCCATGCAGCTGAGTCCGCTGTCGCCTGGCACAAAATACCTGCCAGTAAAAGCCCACAACCGAGGCACCCAAGAAACAGCAGTCGTTGGTAAGGTTTCATCGCGACAGGTTTATGGGAAGTTTACCTGATATCGCGAGTTCACCCAAACGGGGTACAAAGAAGCTAGAGGAATACCGATGCGCCCTATGTCTAAACTGAAACGCACCTCTCAGGAGCTGTACAGCGAAACCGAAGCTGCGGCCGCGCTGGGTATCAGCATAGTCCGCCTGCGCGAGCTGCTCGACAAATACGTCTTCACCGGCGGGAATGTCCGGCCGGACGTTATTGAATTCACCTCCAGCGACCTGCTCCTGTTAGGCTACTGGAACAGCGGCGCGGAGCGTCACCGAGCCAAAATCATCTCGATGCCAAAACCAAGGTGACAAGTCCGTCACCACTATTTCCCCATCACTTTTGTCTACGCTACAGGGCAATTTCTGCCGGAGCAATGCGCCCAGGATTCCAGGCGGCCTTAGGCGATACCCTTTGTTTTTCAGGGGATAATGGACCATTACAGTTTGGTTAGCTGCTTGCAATACTCCTACTGAACGGTAGGAGTATTAACATGCCTCAATCGGCGGAAACGACCACCAGCCAGGAATACTGGCGTTCGCCGAATCCGGAAGTAATGCGTCTGGTAAAGCCGGTGACGGCCGCAGCACCCTGCTGGCGCTGTGGAGCCGACTACTCGCCGGGAGCACACTTTTGCCATATCTGTGGCAGCGAGCGGGAAAAGCGCCTGACGGTTACGACGCCGAACCCCCAAGCATTCTTCCGGCGCGCAAACCTCTTCGACATGCGACAGCGCCTGGGCCTCTCCGTGGCCTCGCTTATCTTCCTCCTGCTCGGCATCGGCTGCATTGTTGCCGCGGTGCTGATCGGCTTTATCTATAAGGCCGACACGCTGGTCGACTGGCAGGCGATTCAACTTTGGCGCATCGAGTGGCTGCTCGCAGCCTCGGCCGCCATGCTGGCGGGAATTCTGCTGAAGAGAAGCGGGTGACAGTTCGGAACTCGCCTTGATCTAACCTGAAAGCGCAAAAAAAAAACTTATTGCGCCTTCGATTCCTGTCCTTCCTGATCCTTATTCTCGATGTGGATATTCGTCGCGCGATACTGCTTGCCGTCGAAAATCGCGCGCGCGGTCACTTCCTGGCCGACCTTCAAGGCGTGCACGTCAGGCAGTGCCACAGGAGAGAAGTGAACCTCGTAGCTCTGGTCATCAGCTTGGTTGTCGACAAAGAACGAGTTGGTACTCATGTCGAGGTTCGTCACCACGCCGGAGAAGATGTAGTTGTCACCCGGCTTTGCCAGGACGATGATTTCCTGCGCAATATCGCGCGGGCCGGAGTGCGGCGCAAACTGCACGTCGATGAGCGAACCCGGCTGGACATCCCTGGCGGTCGCGGAGCCTTTGGAGGAGCTGTACTTTGTCGCGCCGCTGACGGCGAAAGTCACCGGTTTCGCTGACAGCTGATCGCGCACGCTGATGGTTCCGCGTCCCGGACTTGCGCTGATTACCTGACCGCGCACCTCGGCAAGTCCAGTGTCAGTCAGCACGCGCACGTTTTTGGCGAAGATCTTGTCGCCGTCGAGCATGGTATCGACGTAGACGCGATCGCCCTTGTGGATACCGAGCACGGTGGTTTCAACTCCGTTGCGGTAGATGCGCGAGCGCTCGTCGACAAATACCTTCACCTTTTTTCCGCCACCGAAAGGTTGTACCGTGACGTGATTGCGCACGTGATCGACACTGGTGGCGAGGCCACCGATCAGCGTTGCCTTGCCTTTGGGCAGCGGTGGTGGCTCGAGGTAGGGATCGTACGGATTGTCCTCTGCCGCGTTTGAGGTGCCCGCGGATGACGACGTCTTACCCGCATGACCCGGCTCTGATGTCTTCGCGCCTGTGTTGGTAGCCGCCGGCAGGTCCGAGCCCGCTGAGCCCGGACCACTTGATGAAGTTGCCGGCTGCGAGGCCTGGCTCGCATTGGGAGGCGCCGTGCCCTGTTGCCCCTGGACGGGGATGATGAAGGCCAGCATTATCGCTAAAGCAATGAGAACACTTCGATTGCTCACCAGTTTCATAGGCTCCTGCTTTGCCCGGGTCAGACGACAGCCCTCGGCAAGAGCTGCCTCTCCGCCCAAGTTGGATGCAAGATGCCGGAATGGCGTTATTTTGCGCGCTCGATTTTTCGTGGCGCCGGATTCCTGACAGGAGCTACTTTTGTCGCTCGCGAAGGTAGTTCTCGATGCCGGTCCTGCCGGCGTGCCTTGCCCAATCCGCCGGAGTGCTGTGCCAGAGTACATCTTTGATGTCGAGGCGCGCCCCACGCTCTACCAGCAGCCGCACCAGTTCCTCATGGCCGGACAACGCTGCCTGATGTAGCGGCGTGGCGTGCGAATGGCCACCGACCGGGTTATAACGGTTCGGATCTTCACCGGCATCGAGCAGCAGCCGGACGACCTCGACGTGCCCATATTGCGAAGCCAAGGCAAGGGCCAGATGGCGGCTCTCGCCATCTCCTTCAGGAAGCAGGCGCTGCGCGTCTTCCGCGCGACCCAAAGCGGCCGCCAGCGGCAGATCGATTCGTGCGCCGCGGCGGATCAAGGCTTCCAGCGCCTCAAGCTCGTCATGCACAGCAGTCGCGTGTTTGGCGGTTTCAGGATCGGCCCCGCGATCGCAGAGCAGGTCGATCAGTGGGACCTTCACGGCACATTCGCGAGATACGCTGCCGGTTGCGACCAGCATCAGGGTTTCGTTTAACGCGTCCTGATCGACACCGGTATCGAGAATCACTTTGGCGACTTCAACGATGTTGTCCGGCAGCTTGCCGTGGCGGATCGGGTTCTCGGCGATGAACTCCAGCAGGGTTGGATTGTGGAAGTAGTTTCCGCCTTCGAAGATTACATGCTGTCGACTAAGGCCGGGATGGTGTTTCAGGTGTGCGCGAAGGCCGGCTACGTCACCGGCGTCGAGCAGGTCGACGGCGCGGCGAAAAGCGGCGTCTTCGATGCGCTCGTGATGCGGCAGGTTGAGGCGATCGGCGAGCGTTGGCCTTTCGATGTGGCGTTTCAGCCGCGTCCAGCTGGGAAATCCGGCCTCGCGGGCGATGGTCAGCTGCGCGTCACTGAGCTTGAAAGCGGCCTTGAAGATCTCGGCATCGGTTGCCTTCCTGAAGCGGGGATGGAATTCGCGGATGAGTTGTGCCACGCCTACATCACGCGCTGCATGCACCTTCAACAGGTCTTTGGCCTGGTATTTGAGATGAGTGAGGCTAGGGTTGGGCGGGAGAACTCGGACTGGCATGACGAACTTCCTTTCGTGCGCCCGAGGTCCGCAAGTGACGGGCAGAAAGTCAGTTCGCAAAGGGAATTTGTCTTAAATGGGGTGGACTTCTGTCCTTTCCGCGGACCGGATGCGCCCCTCGCGCTCCGGAGATCTTAGCACAGCATCTAATTCGCTTAGCTGCAGTGTTTTAGTTTCGTCCCCACACCCCTGCCAACGTAAATCCCCAATTCGCCATCTAAGAGCGTTGGGTAGTTGTATGTGACGGTGGATGGGAACTCGTGGGCCATAGCAGATGGCTTTTCTATCCACCAACCACTAATCACTAGCCACTGCTTTTCGGAGGCGCAATGTCTGTTCCCCGGCGCTTGATCGCAACCTCGTTCCTGTTGGCGGCTTTCGCCCTGTCGGCGAGCGCCGGTGACGTTCGCATCAGTATTCCCAAACGGACCAAGCCCACGCCGGTGCAGAAGCTGAACCAGGAAGGTGTCAAAGAGGTCCAGAAGCACGAGTACAAGAAGGCCAAGGCGCTGTTTTACAAGGCCTACCTCATCGATCCCAACGACCCCTTCACGCTGAACAACCTGGGCTACATTGCCGAACTGGAAGGCCAGGCCGATCGCGCGCAGCGTTATTACGACCTGGCGCAGGCGCAGGGTTCCGATGCCGTCGTGTACAAGTCAACCGAGCGTGCCGCGGTAGGAAAGCCGGTGAACCAGGTTGCCGGCAATGCGGCGGACGACAAGATGCAGGTGAACCGCATCAATGTGTACGCCATCGGGCTGTTGCAAAAGGACCAGGCGCCCGAGGCCGATCTGGCGCTGCAGAAGGCGCTGAAGATCGATCCGAAGAACCCGTTTACGCTGAACAACCTCGGCTATGCCCGCGAGAAGGAAGGCGAGCTGGAGCAGGCCTACCAGTTCTACTCGCAGGCGGCGGCTCAGCACTCCGACACGCCGATTGTAGTGACCGTAAATAAAAACTGGCGGGGCAAAGGCATCAGCCAGGTCGCCGAGGCCAACGCCAACAAAGTCCGCAACCTGATGGACCACGAGCAGAGTGTGACGGCGCAGGTTGCGCGACTAAACACGCGTGGCGTGGCGGCGATCAATCGCAACGATTACAAGCTGGCGCGGCAGTACTTCGAAAAATCGTACAAGCTCGATCCGCGCAATGCATTCGCGTTGAACAACATGGGTTATCTGGCGGAGATGGATGGCGATCGCGAGACCGCCGACTATTACTACGACAAGGCCAAGGAAGCCGATCAGTCGAGCATGAAGGTCGCCTATGCGTCGCGGAAGGACGTGGAAGGCATGAAGCTGGCGTCGGTGGCGGGCGACAGCGACGATGCCGTGGTCAAGGCGACGGAAGAGGCCGCTGCTTTGCGTCGCTCGCAAGGTGGCCCGGTGGTGCTGCGCTATCGCAACAACCAGCCGGTGATGGAGCCGGCGACGCCTCCGAAGCCCAAGCCGGAGAATCCTGTGCCGTCGGCGAGCGCACCTCCGCCCGGCGACAATCATTTGTTGCAGCCCTTGCCGGATAACGAGCAACCTCCGGCGGCGCAGCCCGGTGCCGCTCCGAGTGGGGCGCCGTCGCAGCCCCCGGCTTCGCAACCGAACCAGGGCAATGCGCCGGCGAACTCCGGTGGTGGACTGCTGATGCCTTTGCCGGACAATCAACAGCCTCCAGCAGCGCAGCAGCCGAGCCAGTCGGCCCCGCAGGCGCAGCCGCAGAATCAGAACAACGTTCCGCGTCCGCCGCAATCGCAATCGCAGCCACAGCAGCCGGTAGTGCATCGTCCGCCACAAGCGCAGCAGACGCCTGCTCCGGCCAATTCCAATGGCGGATTGTTGATGCCGTTGCCGGACGATCAGCAACCTGCGGCCACGAAGCAGCCGCAGCAATAAGGCCGCTTCTCGCTCTCCGCTCGCAAGGCGCTAAACGAGCGCTACTTGGTCACTGCCGCGGCAGCGACTGCGGGTTGTGCCAGCGCTTCTTTCACCATGGCCAGCAACCGGCGCAGGCCTTTCTCCACATCGCGACCTAAGTCCACACGAATGGCGCGACGTTGATGTTTAGACCAGGCTTCGAAATCGCCGAGCGCCTGCGCCTGCTTCAGCACGCTGAAGCTGAATTTTTCACCGGGAACATCGATATCGTTGATATCCTCCGACGTCAATTGCAGGAAGACGCCGCTGTCGGGACCGCCTTTGTGCAGCTGCCCGGTGGAATGCAGAAAACGCGGGCCGTAGCCGGTGGTCGTTGCCACCCTCTTCTCATCACGAACCGCCAGGCGGAGTTCCTGCAAGAGCGATTCGTAGTTGTTCAGTTCCTCGATAAATTGTGTGATCGCAAAGTAGTCGCCCGGATTGAGGCGTGCGAGATGAGTCGTCAGCATTGACTGCAGCGAGGAACCACCGCGACGCAGCAGATCGCAGTTCTCCGCGTCGGCAAAGATACGCAGCGAGGTCTCTGCGGCGACAAGCTTTTGCTGCGTCAGCGTATCGGTTTGCACGTACTCGGCCAACAGGCGCGCGGTGTTGTCTTTCGATTCCTGAACATCCGGCTGATCGAACGGATTGACAGCCAGCAGCGATCCGGCAATGGCGGTGGCAAACTCCCACAAGAAAAACTCTCCGCCTAAGTCCGAAAGGTCACGAAGAGCGTGACGCAGCACGGGATGGCCGGCAGCTTCGAGCGCGGTCAGGTTTGAGTCGAGTTCCCGCGCGCCGGGCTCGGTGTGGATGCAGACGAAGACACGATCGTCACCGTAGACATCGGGCGCGGCCAGTGGCTCGCCTACGATGGGCACGATACCCTTCCCTTCCTTCCCAAGGCTTTCGGCGAGCAGGTGCTCGATCCAGAGGCCGAGACTCTGAAGCGGCGGCGGCGTGATCAGCGTGAGCTTGTTTCGTCCTGCTGCGGCAAGGGAAGCGAGCACAGCGCCCAGGCGAGCGCCGGCGTTCTCGTTCGCCGGAACAGAATCGGCGCAGGCGCGAGTGACATCGGCCGCGCGCTCGAGGAACTTCTTCACCTCGCCGCCCATCAACGCGAGCGGCACCATCCCGAAATGCGACAGCGCCGAGTACCGGCCGCCGATGTCCGGCATGTCGAGGAAAATCCGGCGGAAGTGATTATGCGCGGCTTCTTTGGCCAGCTGGCTGCCGGGATCGGTGATGGCGATGAAATTCTCGCCGCCAATGTCGCCTTTGACGCGCCGCACGCGGTCGCGGAAGTAGCGCTGAAACATCTGCGGCTCGGTGGTCGTGCTGGATTTCGACGAGACGATGAAGAGTGTGCGGCCTACGTCGATTTTCTGCTCGAGATGGCGGATTGCGGTCGGCACAGTGGAGTCGAGGACATACAGCCGCGGAAAACCGTCCCGCCTGCCGAAGGTGCGCGCCAGCACCTCAGGACACAGGCTGGAGCCACCCATGCCCAGCACGACCGCAAACTCGAAACCTGCGTCTCTGATCTCGTGCGCGAAGGCGTCGAGTTCGGCGGCTTTCGCTTGCATGTTCTCCGCTACGGTGAGCCAGCCGAGTGAATTAGCGATGACGCCTTCGTGCTCAGGCTCGCTCTTCCAGAGCGTGTGATCTTTCTTCCACAGGCGCGCGACGGATTGATCGCGCTCGACGCGCTCCATCGCGCCGCGGAATTCGGCTTCGTGTTTGCCGAGAGAGACGGTGTGTCGTGCAGGGATGTTTCCATTCGGCTGGCTTTCCATGAGTACCTCCCGAGAAACCGCAGTGGAAGCATGTGCCGCCGGCTGATGGCGGCTCGGATAGAGAAGCGAACAGGCTGGACTTTTTCGAATTGCGACACAGTCTCTGAAGGCCGGCTCTACCCGAGAGATAGCACAGCGCCGACACAAGGTGCCGGCGCCATTACGTGCCAATCATTGTAAGCCTGAAATGTTACGGTTTGACTTTCTTTATGACATCGCGGGCCTTGGCGACGACATTTTCAACCGTAAAACCAAAGTGCTTGAGGATCTCTTTGTAGGGGGCGGATGCGCCGTAGTCATCGTGAGTGACGGTGTCGCCCTCGGGACCAACGTACTTACTCCAGCCGAAACTGGACGCCGCCTCGACGGCCAGGCGCGCCCGCACCTGGGGCGGGAAAACCTTCGCCTTGTACTCGGCGGACTGGCGCTCGAACAGCTCCCACGAGGGCATGGAGACCACTCGCGCTTTCACGCCTTCGCCGGTGAGTTGCTCGTAGGCGCCGACGCAGAGCTGCACTTCCGAGCCGGTGCCGATGAGGATGACGTCGGGTGTGCCGCCGGAATCGGCCAGGATATAAGCGCCTTGCGCCAGACCTGAGGCGGGCGCGTACTTCGTGCGATCGAACGTCGGCACGCCCTGACGAGTGAGCACGAGCGCGACCGGTTGGTCCTTCATCGGCATGAGCACGCGCCAGGCTTCTGCGACCTCGTTGGCGTCGGCGGGACGGATCGTCATCATGTGCGGGATGGCGCGGAAGGATGCAAGATGCTCGATCGGCTGGTGCGTCGGGCCATCCTCGCCGAGGCCTATGGAATCGTGGGTGTAGATATAGATGACGGGCAGCTTCATCATCGCGGCCAGGCGGATCGTCGGGCGCATGTAGTCGGAGAAGATGAAGAAGGTCGCTCCGTAGGGACGCAAGCTCGACAGCGCCATGCCGCTGATGATCGAGCCCATCGAGTGCTCGCGGATGCCGAAGTGGAAGTTGCGGCCGCTGTAGTTCCCTTTCTCGAAGTCGCCGCCGTCTTTGATGAGTGTCTTGGTTGAAGGATAAAGATCGGCAGAGCCCCCGAGCAGCCACGGCACATGCGAGGCAATCGCGTTCTGCACCTTGGAACTCGACTCGCGGGTGGCAATGCCCTTTGCATCTGCGGGAAAGGATGGAATGTCTTTGTCCCAGCCTGCTGGCAGCTCATGGTTTGACATCTGCTGCCACATCTTTGCGAGATCGGGATTGGCGGTGGACCATTTCTTGTAGTTCGTTTCCCAATCGCGCTCCCATTGTGCGCCGCGCTCGACGGCCTTGCGCATGTAATCGCGGACTTCATCGGGAACCAGGAAGTGCGCGTCGGGTGGCCAGCCGTAGGCGATCTTCGTCAGGCGAACTTCATCCTCGCCCAATGCCTCGCCATGCGCTTCCTTGGTGTCCTGCCGGTTAGGCGATCCCCAGCCGATGTGACTGTTGATTATGATCAGCGACGGCCGGTCGGGTTCGCGTTGTGCCGCCTGGATGGCCACATCGAGCAGTTCAAGATCATTGGCATCGCTGACCTGCTGCACGTTCCAGTGCCAACCCTGGAAGCGCGTCGCCACGTCGTCGCTGAAAGCCAGCGAGGTGTGACCTTCGATGGTGATGTGGTTGTTGTCGTAGAACCAGATGAGGTTCGAGAGGCCGAGATGTCCGGCGACGGAGGCGGCTTCGTTGCTGACGCCTTCCATCAGGTCGCCATCGCTACAGAAGGCGTAGATGCGGTAGTCGAAGGGAGTGTAGTTGTCCTTGTGAAACTTCGCGGCCAGCCAACGCTGCGCGATGGCCATGCCTACCGAATTCGAAACGCCTTGCCCCAGGGGTCCAGTCGTGACCTCGAGCCCCGGGACGTGATGGTACTCGGGATGCCCCGGCGTCTTCGAACCCCATTGGCGGAAGTGTTTGATCTCGTCCAGCGAGAGGTCGTAGCCGGTGAGGTACAGCATGGCGTAGAGCAGCATGCTGGCGTGACCATTGGAGAGAATGAAGCGGTCGCGGCCAGGCCACTGCGGGTTGTGAGGATTGTGCTTGAGACAGCGGTCCCACAAAACGTAAGCCAGCGGGGCCAACGCCATAGGAGTGCCGGGATGGCCGCTGTTGGCCTTCTGCACCGCATCCATGGCGAGAGTACGGATGGTGTTGATGCAAAGAGATTCGAGACCCTGCTGCGATAAGCTTTCAGCTCTGCGATTGGACTCGACTCTGGTCGGAATGGAAGTGTCTACCTGGCTCAAAGAGTGCCGCCTTTCGTGGTAGTGTGATCCCTACGGGACCCCGGAAGATTTTTTGATTGCCGTTTACCCAGCGCTTCCGCGCTGGGCGAATTCTTTTCGTTCTGCTCTTCGGCGGAACTTATCTGTAATTACACGAGCCGAGGAATCTGTCTCCCGAACCCGCCGTCCCTACGGGACTCAATAACTACTTCTGACTCGACCCTGGACTGCGCTCCTCCGCCCCAATTTCGTCTGACTAGGACGCAACCATCGCCTTCTCGGCATTTACCGGCGCGCTTTCTGCCGGATGTTCCACTTCAACCGCGTAGTCGACGCCCTGCCATTCGTTGCTGACGGGCCACTTGAAGGTGAAGCGTATGGGCGCCTTCTGCGCCGCATCGACCTGGATATCGACGTACTCGATGCCCAGCGCAGTTGGAGTGGAGTTGGTGTCGCGCGGTGTGCGCCATTCGTCATCGCTCCAGTGCAACACGAAAGACGTTGAAGCCAGTACCTGCAGCAGAGCTCCCGCGGGGACCTTCCGCACCTGGCGATTGATCTTCCATACTTCGATTACCGGCCGCGAATTATTGTTGCAATAGCGTGCGGCAACCGGATCGATGCGATCGAAGATTTTGTTGTCGACCATCGAGCGCAACAATCTTACATACTCGGCGTGCGCCCACATCAAGGGAATCGCCGCGCCTGTCGGCTTGCCAAAAAACATGCGCTCTTCGGGAATGTCGGGCATATCCCAGATCTGCTCAGGAAACAGCCCGATACCGGTGGCGAACTTCTCAGCGGCCTTTAAGAAGACATCTACGTTACGGCCGCACGCCAGCTCGTAGGTGGCGCGCTCGAGCATGAGCAGCGGCCAGGCATGACCAACCCCCCATCCCCGGAACGAAGTTCCGTCGGCGCGCTGGCCGTAGCCGTCGTGGTTATATCGCCTCCAGCAGGGGCCGTAAGGGGTGTCGACTTTCAGCAAAGCATCGACGACCTTCAGTGAGTCTTCAATCAGGGGGTCGCTTGGGCGGCGAATACCGAAGCGAACCAGCTCGAGAAAGCCATGGTCGACGATTTCATTGGCGGGATATTGGTAGCGGTCTCCCGGCTTCTGATTAGCCAGGAACAGCTGGTCCTTGTCGGGATCTTCGTCGCCGACGGCGCCTTCCTGACTGATGGCCGGGTTAATGCGGATGTAATGCCGCTTTATTCCCGGAACCAGTGTGCCCTGGTTCGTGACCGTCCATTTTTCGACGTGCGATTCGAGGAAGTCAGCATAGGTGCGCAGGAAGTCCGCGGTATGTTTATCGCCGCGGGCCTCGATCATCTCGGCGGCACAGATGAGTGCAGCAATGTTGCTGGCAAGGGTGGAAGGCGAATAGCCTCCGGCCTCTTCCCAACGCTCCTCGCGTGTGGCGGGACCCTTGCGAATCAAGTAGGCGCAGGCGCGAACGATGGTGACGTGGGGATCGAACTCGCCAAGGGCCTTCGCCTTCCACAAGCGCCAGGCCAGGATGATTGGAAAGGAAACTTCGTCGAGTTGTATACCGGTCCAGTAAGGATGGCCGTCGATCCAGAAGTTCTGGTAGAAGCCGCCGTCCTCAGTTTGAGCGATGGCGAGGTAAATCATGGCGCGCAGAGGAGTGGTGGTGTCGCCGGCGGCCATGAGCGCGCCGGCGCACTGCACCATGTCGCGCGTCCAGACCAGGTGGTAGCCGCCCAGCTCGTCGTCGCTCTTGTCCTCACCCCAGGGAATGCTGAGGCTGGCGATCATCGCGCCAGGATAGAGCTTGTCCTCGTGCGCCAGCAGGAGGTTGATACTGCGCGCGAAGAGGCAAGAGGCGGGCTCGGAGATCCTGCCCGGGTTCATGTCGATTACTGCCAGACGGCGGCGCGTGCGGTGCCACTGTTCGATAAAGCTCTTCAGGTTGGTTTCAAAGGGAATGCAGAGGGATTGAAAGAGAGTAGCTCCGGCAGCATGGCGGCTGCGTCCAAACGCCAGACCAAGCGTGAACTCGTTGCCGCGCGTCAGATCGATCTTTCCGGTCAGGGCAATGTTGCCATCTGTCGCACTGTCGTACTCCCAATCCAGCTTCAGGTTGTGCGACAGGTCGCTCCAGCCGTCGCTTGCGCCCACGTATCCAACCGAGAGCTTACTGAAGCCCACCTTCGTTCCCAAGGCCATATAGACGTTGTCGCGATAAGCGAGCAGGAAGCGACGGCCTTTGGCTTCCACCACCTCGGCATGGTTGTGCCAGCCTCCAATCTGCAGGTGGGGCGCGCAGATGACGTACAACTGGAGGCGCCCCTGCCATTCCGGAACGACGTTGAAGCGGGCGTGGATCAGAAGGCAGTTCAGGTGAGGATCGCCGATGATCTGCTTCTCGATGGTGTAGCGGCCGTCGGGATCGGTGTTGATGATTTTGAAGCCAAGCGCATCGGTATCAAGCAGGTCAATTGTACTGATGGTGTTGCGGCGTTCGTCGTGGAAGAAGGTTTCGCCATCGGTAATCATGAACTGCAGGTCGCGAACCTGGGGCGTGTCGATGGTGGGGTAATAGACCTCAGTGTTTACCCCATTTGCCAGCGTGTACCAGAGGCGGCTGGAGACGGCGTAGGCAGTCCCAACAGCGTCCTTAGCGCCGCGGGTCCAACGCGGCTCGATGCCCGGACCGCCCGGGGCAGGATTTTTTCCGCTCACGTTGATTGCTCTCCTCCAACAAGCCTAATGAGTATGATTCCCAAACAACTTCAGGGTTTCGAAATCGCCTAAGCGCAGAGTTGGGCGCCGGTACAGGGCGATGGCAGTGTATCGCGGCCGTCAAGCGTACGGGTTTGTGGCCGGATATTAAAATTTAGCGCTAAACTTGGCGCTAAATGGCGTATTTGGACAAAATTCGGAACTTTTACCTTTGCTATCATGAAAGATAACCAGTAAGTGGCAAGAAAGCGCTCCCGACTTGCCTGTTTGTGGGTGAATTCCGCTAGAATTGCACGCTCCCACCGGCGCGGCACGCCGCAATTTGCGGGGCCTTTCTCGTCAACTGCCAAGTGTCTGTAAAGCTATGACCTACGCAGCTGATGTATCCGGTCGCACATATCCGACATTGATGGAAGTTTCTCGGGTCATCGCCTGCCATGGCGACGTGGCCGAACTGTTCGACAAGCTGGTGGAATGTCTTCGGCCCTTGCTGGGCTTCCATTATCTCAGCGTTGCCCTGCACGATGAGGACCGGCAGGTAATGCGGCTGCACGTGCTGCACTCGTCGCACGAGGATGCGGCGGCGGCGGGACTGGAGTTTCCCGTGGAGCACTCGCCGGCAGGGGAGGTTTGGACTTCCCAGCAGGTGCGGAACTTCAGCTCGCTGGGCCAGTTGCGGGACTATCATGCGTCGTCCTATCAACTGTTGCGCCAGCATGGGGTGCAGTCACTTTGCGTGGTCCCGCTTACCACAGCCCACCGGCGGATTGGCGCGATGGCGTTCGGGCGGTCGGCTGAGGGCGGCTACAGCAACGAAGACCTGGCGTTTGCTACGCAGGTAGCGGCGCAGGTCGCAGTGGCCTTGGACAACGCGCTGCACTATGAGGAAGGGCGAGCGCTGCAACGGGAACTGGCGCATGAACGCGATCGATTGCGGCTGGTGCTGGAAGTCAACAACAGCGTGGTTTCTAACCTCGAACTGCGCGACCTGTTCCAGGCGTTGTCGGCCAGCCTGCGGCGGGTGATCGCGCATGACTCAGCCACGCTGATGCTGCCGGACGGGCATCATCCAGGCATGCTGCGGATCTACGCACTGGATTTCCCGGATGGCCGGGGATTCCTCCAGCAGGACATGCTGGTGTCGATCGCGAACTCCAATCCCGGCAAGGCGTTCCAGTCGGGAGAGCTGATCATGGTGGGAAGCGGGCCGAACTCGGTGCCGTTCAGCAATTCCAACGGCCTGAAGATGGCGGAGGGCGAGGGTTTGCGTTGCAGCCTGGTGTTGCCGCTTGTGCCCAACGGCAGAGGAACGAGCGTCGGAGTGCTGACCCTCGGCAGCCGCACGGAAGCTGCGTTCAGCCAGGACGACATCCACTTCCTGCGACAGCTCGCGCAGCAGATCGCCATCGGCGTCAACAATGCGCTCGCACACCAAAAGCTCTCCGAGAGCGCGCAGCGCGTGACCCAGGAAAAGTCCTATCTGGAAGACGAGATTCGTGCGGAGCAGGACTTCGAAGACATCGTTGGCTCCAGCACCGCGCTGCGGAACGTGCTTTCGCAGGTAGAAACCGTGGCGCCCACCGACTCGACGGTCCTCATCCAGGGAGAAACGGGAACCGGCAAGGAATTGATCGCGCGCGCCATTCACGAACGCAGCTCGCGGCGCCAGCGCACGTTTGTGAAGATCAACTGCGCGGCAATTCCCATGGGCCTGCTGGAGAGCGAGCTGTTCGGACACGAGAAGGGCGCGTTCACGGGCGCGATCGCGCGCAAGATCGGGCGCTTCGAGCTGGCGCATCAGGGAACGCTTTTCCTGGACGAGATCGGCGACATTCCGCTGGAGCTACAGCCAAAGCTGCTGCGGGTTTTGCAGGAGCAGGAGTTCGAGCGGCTTGGGGGGACGGCCACGCGGCGCGTCGACGTTCGCGTGATCGCGGCAACCAATCACAGCCTGAGCGCGATGGTGGGAGAAGGAAAATTCCGCAGCGACCTTTTCTATCGTCTCAATGTTTTCCCCATCAGCGTTCCGGCGCTGCGGGAACGTACAGAGGACATTCCGCTGCTGGCGCGCTACTTCACCAGCAAGTACGCTCGCCGCTTAAACCGCACGTTGCAAAGCATTCCTCAGGAGACGCTGCGGGCAATGACGAAGTATTCCTGGCCGGGCAATGTCCGGGAGCTGCAGAACTTCATCGAACGTGCCGTCATTCTCAGCAATCACGGCGAACTGCGCGCCCCCGTCTCGGAGCTGCGTGTGTCGCCCGAAGCCGCCGCACCTGGAAATGAGGAGTCCAATACGCTTCGGGAGTTCGAGCGCCGCCACATCCTGGAAGCCCTGGAGAAGTCGAAGTGGGTCATTGGCGGACCTGCCGGCGCCGCCGCTCGTCTCGGCATGAAGCGCACCTCGCTTCTTTACAGAATGGAGAAACTGCAGATTTATCGCGCCACCAGCGTTGACGCATAGTGTCGGGAATCCGACACTATGACAGATTCCCGACATCCATAGATCGACACCTCGCGTCTCTTCGTCCAAAACTCTCGGGGTAAGTGTTGCAGGCTTAGCGATTTAGCCACGTGCCCCACATCGTCTCGTCTGGAATGAAGCTTGCAACTATAGTTCGTGACAAGAGGGCTGCGCTGTTGCACTGGTGGCGATGGGCCATGGGCGGCGCCGGTGGAGCGACAGCGACCTCGGCCACGGTTGGCGTGGGGAAAAGGAGCGAGAACCGTGTTGCGCATCAGCATCAGGGGGAACCAACGCGAGCTCTCGCTGACTCTGGAAGGCCGCCTGGTAGGGCCCTGGGTCGACGAGCTACAGAGGGTTTGCAACGAACAGGGCGCGCCCGCGCGCACCCGGCCGTTAACCGTGGACCTGTGCGGCGTAACTGCAATGGACACCCGGGGACAGGCACTGCTCGACACGTTGCTACAGCGTGGAGCGGCGCTGCGGTGCTCCGATGTGATGAACCAATACCTGGTGGAGCAGATGGCACGTCCTGCGGGCAGCGTGCCGGAGGCGTGCCGTCCGTGCCGGGCGGAAGCGTCAAGCTCGGCCGAGGAAACTGCCCTGGCATCCTGACGAGGCCGATCTACATCGCTCTTGGGACGCCCGGACCCACAAGTTTGAAAAGGGAGGGTACGTAAGTGCAAATCGCAATCGCTTCCGATGAAGCTGGACGTGAAGCCAAGCAACGACTCGCGGGAAGACTGCTATCCGCCGGTCATGAGGTGATCGACGTTGCGCCCGCGGTAGGGCAGAACTCCGATTACGCCGAGCAAGTGGCGCTCTCCGTGCTGCGGCACGATACGGAGCGCGGAATCATCATCAGCAGCCGCGGAGTAGGGGCATCGGTTGCCGCCAACCGTGTGCCGGGAGTCCGCGCTGCCCTGTGCAACGATCCGCACTCGGCCCACGTCGGGGCAAAGATTGAAGGCATGAACGTTCTGGTGATGGCGCTGCACTCTCTCGACGAGCAGCGTGCGCAGGAGGTCGTGGAGGCTTATCTGAACGCCACGCTCGCTCCTATCGAGGTGATTGGAGGATTGCCGCCGCGGCGGCTGCAGCGCGTGTTCACCCATATTCGCGAGAACGTGGCGCGCGATCTTTCCGTGACCGAACTGGCGCAGGTGGTAGGAATGAGCCAGTATTATTTTTCCAAGCTCTTCAAGATGAGCACCGGCATTACTCCGCACCAATATGTTATGCGGCAGCGAGTCGAGCGGGCGCAGGAGTTGCTGCGCGAGACGCGCACGGCGCTGGCCGAAATCGCAACCCAGGTGGGCTTCGAGACGCAGAGCCACTTCACCAGTGTCTTCCGGCGGCTGGTAGGGGCGACCCCGAAGCACTATCGCGAGATGCACCAGGGAAAGGTGCAGCTTACGGCGAAGCAGGAGGCTGAGGAGCAGAAGTCAGCCACGGCTGCGTAATCGCGAAACCAGAGCACGGATGACAGCCTGAACAAAGTCGGCTTTAGCCGCCGAGGAAGAGCGCAGCGGCTAAAGCCGTAGGTTTTTTCCGCGCCATCGGCACGACTGAGGCCGTGCCTTGATGCAAAGCGCCGGACAACAATCATCGATTACTACTGCGGTGGCCGGTTGGCCGGCTTGTTGATCTTGGTCGCCGGATGCGGCTTCATCATCGCCCCAGCTTCCACCGGCATCAGTTCCTTCAGCAGCCCGTCGGCGTGGTAGATGTCGCGCAACGCCTCGGTGATGGCGCGGCTGTCGACTTCCACCGCCCGTGCAACTTTGTCGCTGTACTGGAAGTTCCACGCCAGCGATTCGATGTTACCGTCGAAGATAATCCCGACGACTTCGCCAGCCTTGTTGATCACCGGACTTCCAGAGTTGCCTCCGATGATGTCCGCGGTGGACACCGTGTCGTATGGCGTCTTGAGGTTAATGGACGATTTGTACTTCAGCCAGCTCTCGGGCAGCTCATAGGGAGGCTTGCTGCCGTGTTTGGCGGCGTGCTCGTAGGCGCCGCCCATGGTCGTGAACCAGGGAACGTTTTTGCCGTTGAGCTTGTAACCTTCGATGGGACCGTAGCTCAGACGAAGGGTGAACGTGGCATCGGGCGGGACGCTCAGGCCCTTCTGGGCGAAGAGTGCTTTGCCGATCTTGGCGCCGTTCTGCCGCAATACCGACTGCACTTCGTCTTCATCGCGTGCGTGAATCGCTTCGGCATCGGGTTCGATCTGCCGCATGAGCACGATCAGCGGATCAGTGCTGGCTTCAACCGCAGCCATGCCGCCTTCATAAAGCTGCTTGCGGACGGCTACGTCATCGAGTTTGGTGCCATCGATCAATTCCTTCGCCCGGTCTTCGGGAGACTTACCCGCCAGCGCCTTCTGCACGTCGGAATTGTCGGCGCCCAACTCGTCGCGCATCTCGGTGAGGCTCTCGGTTAGGAGGACCTGCTCGAGCGATTTGTAGATGGGCGCGGTGGAGAACAGCTCGGTCTCCATCGTGGGCAGCTGCGAATCCTGATAGCCGCGGATGCGCTGATTGTTGGGCTTCTGCTTCTGGTAGGCGGCGCGAACGATCCTGCGGGCGTCGATTGCCAGATCGCCGCGGAAGCCGCCCATGCTGTCGAGATACAGGACCTGCTTGTAGATCTGCTTCTGCACGTCAACGGCCTTCGCGATGGCGGCCCAGGGATCGCCGAACTCCTGCTTGCGCTGCTGATCGGAGTTGACGAATTGTTGCAGGCTCTTCTCGTCGGCAGCTTTCCTCGCCATCAGCTCCTGGTCTTTCAGGCCGCCGAGATAACCGGTTACGGCTTTGAATGAGTTCTCGAGTCCGAAGACGTCGCTCTGCGCCTCGCGCGCGTTTTCCGCCGATTGCGCGCTGAACTTATCCAGCGCAGCCAGGCGAAGCTTGTAGGATTGCAGCTGCAGCGGATACTGGTAGTCGCGGAGGAACATCAGTTGGTCGGTAGTCAGCAGCCGACCGGTACGGCCGGGATGACCGGGGACAAAAATCAATTCGCCATCGTTCGCGCCTTTGGGTGACCACTTGAGGTAGTCCTGCGTCTTTGCCGGCTGGCCATTTTCGTAGGCGCGGAAGAACGAGATGTCGAGATCGTAGCGGGGATACTCGAAGTTATCGGGATCGCCGCCGAAGAAGGCGATGTCGAACTCCGGCGCGAAGACCAGGCGGATGTCGTCGTACTTTTTGTACTTGTAGAGGTTGTACATTGCCCCGGAATAGAGCGTGACGACGTCGCAACGCATGCCTTCCGTGGAGCACTCCTTCTCCAAGGTCGCCATTTCTTCACGCTGCGCCTTCCCTGCGGCTTCAGTGGACATCTCCGGCTTCACCGCGCCATTGACTTTCGCGGTCACATTCTGCATGTCGACCAACACGACGAATTCCATGCCGGGACACTTGGCTTCGTCGGCGCGGGTGGCCGCGTAGAAGCCCTGCTTCATGTAGTCCTTGCCGCTGGTGGAGAGGTTGTGAATGCATTCCTGCGCGATGTGGTGATTGGTAAAGATCAGGCCGTCGGGAGAGACAAAGGAAGACGAGCCGTTCGGCGCGCGGGCTGAGGAGAGGCGGACGTGATCCAGCCACGCCTGGTCGGGCGCGAAGCCGTACTTCGACTGCACTTTATCTTTAGGAAAGGCGTTGAACAGCCACATACCTTCATCGGCGTAGATGGAATTGCCGAGGAAGAACACGAGAAGAGAGAGAAGAAGGACAGCTCGTTTCATAACGACTCCGGAAGCGGAGATCCGCGGATTAATGTTGGCTGGTGTCCGGCATAAGGCTTCCGGACGGGTAAGCAAACCCTTGACTATAAACTCCGGAGCGGGCGTGGGGCAATGACGGGTGACGCAGCCGTCAGTGATCAGCAGTCAGTGATCAGCCGCTTCGGCTTTCAGGTCACAGTCGAGCGGTGATGGCGATCACGTTACCCGGTGATCGATTGTTCTCCGTTGGCAATGAGAATATATGTAGCTACAAAAAAGGCGTTACAATAGATTCTGGCATGATCCTATTCGAATGGGACGAGGCAAAGGCAAAGAGCAACTCTCGAAAACATGGTGTGAGCTTCGAGCTGGCCAGATTGGCCTTCGCCGACCCCTTCGCAATCAGCGAGCAGAACCGTATTGTGGACGGAGAACTCAGGTGGCGAACGATCGCATCCGTTGCGTCGATTACCGTGTCTTCGTCGCTCACACAATTGAAGAGGAGGGTGATTACGAGGTCGTGAGGATTATCTCTGCCCGCCGTGCCACCCCAAGGGAGCGTACCCGATATGAGCAAAGTCGTGCGAAGTACATTGGCTGATGCAAGGCTGACCCCGAAGCTGAAACGGGAACTGGAAGCGCTGTCTAAAAGACCCACGAATGACATTGATCTTTCGGAAATTCCGGAAGCCACAGAAAAGTTCTGGAAGAACGCGGTGCGAAACCCGCTCTATCGGCCGCGGAAGCAGCAGGTGACCCTGCGTATCGATGCCGACGTGCTCGCATGGCTGCGTCGCACAGGGAAGGGCTATCAATCGAGACTGAATTCGCTTTTGCGGACAGCAATGATTGAGCAGCTGAGCGGAAAGCGGAAGAGCGCATAAATGGGCATAAGACGTCTGTTCCGTAAGGAAAAACAGGAGCACCGCATCCTGCGCGAGGCTGTCGAGCGCGCCGGGCAGCTCGTTCCTGAGTATCACCGGCCGACACCCGAGTGTCCGCATCCGGAGCGCTGGAGCATGTATGACTCCATGACCGCCGAGGTCGAGGTGCTGGAGTTCCTGCGCACGCTGGTCACGACCATCAAGCCGAATCTCGTGGTGGAGACGGGGACGTTCATGGGCGTCAGCACGTTGTGGCTTGCCGAAGCGCTGCGGCTGAACGGCTTTGGGCGGATCGTCAGTTGCGAGTTCGACCCCAAGATGTTTGAGGCGGCAAAGCAGAAGATCGACGCCTCGGAATTTCGCGATCTCATCGATCTGCGGAACGAGTCGAGCCTGGAGATGAAGGTCGAGGGGACGATTGATCTGTTCTTCAGCGACAGCGATATGCCGATCCGCGAGCAGGAGGTGCGACGGTATCTGCCGCAGATCTCGCCCTACGGGGTAATCCTGATGCACGATGCGAGCTCGCACCTGAAGCAGGTGCGCGAGGCGGCGCTGAAGCTGGAGCGGGAAGGCTTGATCTCGGTGGTGATGCTGCCGACGCCGCGTGGGCTGGTGGTGGCTCAGAAGCGGGAGGGAAGGAAATAGGCAGATTGTTGCGAACTTGCTGAGTCGCTTATCTCGTCGCTTCAACTGCGGTTGTAGAAGAGGACTTTGCCTGATGGTTCCAACTGCTGCAGCAAGTCGAAATCTGTGATATTACGCGTCAGCAGAGTGAGTCCGTATTTTCGCGCGGTGGCCAGGAGCAAAGCGTCATTCAACAGACGTAGCCGTTGGCTTCGTCCATAGTTTTGTAGTCGGGCGAGCATGCCGGAAAGGATTCCTGCCTCCAACCAAATCTCCCGGTCGGGCGCGATGGTACGATGTCTCGGTCTGCGTTGCACGAGGGCTAAGATCGCTTTTAAGACTGCGGGCGTTTCGGGATGATCAGGCTTTAGAAATCTACAAGGCGCGACCAGTTCCGCTTCCGTTACCGTCGAATGCCAGGCGTGTGCAGTTAGCAAGACGACGTCACCCCCTGGTGGAAATCTATTCTGAACTACGTCGATATAAACAGTTGTGTCGTACAAGAGCTTCGCCGGGAGTGAAGCGGAGCCGTCGAGAAAGTTTAATGATTCTATGTCTCGGATCTTTAGCGGCGATACCCGCCTTTCTGGCTTGAGACGCCGCAGCACGCGGTCCAGGTCAGAACTCAAGGTCGAGATCCTTGCTGACCGTGCCCCGCTGCTTCAGTAGCCAGCTTGCGTAATCGTC
This sequence comes from Terriglobales bacterium, assembly GCA_035262645.1. Lineage (GTDB taxonomy): Bacteria > Acidobacteriota > Terriglobia > Terriglobales > Acidobacteriaceae > Bog-257. Next base: position 65,961 of record DATFSK010000072.1, on the reverse strand, counting down.
GGCAACCGCCAAGTTTGCCAACGCCAACTCGATCAGCTCCGTGTCGGACTGAACACCGGTGCGAGCCTTGGCTTTTGCGACAAGAGCACTTGGCATTCGGCCGCGCACCAGACGAGTCCGTTTGCCCCCAAGAATGCCCTTTTCTCTCGCAATCGTAATGGCATCAGCAAAACGCCGCGGAGATTTCTTATTTGCCGCCATGAGCTTACCTCTGTAGCACAGATGCATTGTGATTGTACCACAGAAAATGACAAGGGATCACTCCGCCTTGAACAGATATCCGGCCAGCATCTTCTTCATCTCGGCGATGATGCGATCGCGGTCCTCGCGCGCGGGTTGCTCGTAGGCGTAGGCGATGAGGCGCTCGCCGGCTTCGCTGACGACGCGCAGCATGAGGTCGAGCTCGGGCGAGTTGGGAATGCCCAGGCGCTCCAGCATGAAATTCTTCAGCAACGCGGGAAGCCCGACATTGGGCGAGGCCTCGCGCTCCTTGGTCGCGGCGCTGATGTGGCGGCCGAAGGAGATCGCGCGGAAGTCGGGATGCGCGTCGAGGTAGAGGATGTAGGCGTCGACGACGCTGTCGAGGATCTTGGCCGGGTCAAAGGTCTCGAGGTTGGCCATCTCGCGTTCGATCGCCGGCATGACGCTGGTTTCGAGCGAAGCGCGGAAGCGCTCGACGTGACGCACGGCGACGGCGTCGATGATGTTTTGCTTGTCGGGGAAGAAGCGATACAGCGCGCCAATGGAGAGGCCGGCCTTGGCCGCGATGCGCGTGGTCGTGACCTCTTCCAGCGGCATGCTCGTGAGCAGGGAGCTGGCCGCGTGGACGATGCTCAGGACGGTTTGTACGGCGCGCGGCTGTGTCGGCAGACGGCGGCCGATAGGAAGCGACTTGGGAGTGAGTGGCTTTTTTCGTTTGCGACGCTTCATGCGTTGACGGTGATTGCCGGTCGATTGGCATGTTGAGTGTAAAGGGTGGTCACGCGAGACTCAAACTGTGGTGATCTGTTTGCCGACAGCGTCGGCGGATTGGGAGATGCAGATTCAGGGAGTTCGTGGGAAAAGCCCCATCCGAGCAGCGGAGAAAGCTCGGATGGGGCGCCCCGATGTCAGCTACGAGGGGCGTAGCTGGGGCCACTCGCTGTTCCTAGTAGGTTCCGACAGGTCCTTTTGTGAGCACGAAGGCATTGGCGTTGGCATCAGCCTGCGTGGCGCCAAGGAATGTGCCGAACGAGTAGTACACCGGATCCGTCGAAGGCGCTGGCCGTCCAGCGATCGACTTGGAGTCGTACTTGACCGCAATGATATAGGGGACATCTTTCCTTAAGTTCGCGTCCAGCGTGACCGCAGTGGCGCCATTTCCTCCCGCCACAAAGCGCATCGAACCGCATGCGGCGGTGAACAGCTGCACCTGCTGAACTGCGAAGTTGTAGTTCCCCGGAGCTCCGTTATTCGCTTCAGTGACAGTGATCCTTTGCACGCCATTGACGCTCGGGATCACGCGGCTGAAATAGAAGAAGACGCCAGGGTTGAGGTTCTGAGCGATGACGCCCCCACTGACAGAGTAGTTGATGCCGCTCTGCTGCAGGTTCGTACCTTGCACGAACTGGGCGCAGGTGGTCTGCGTGGGAGCCACTTCGCCGCTGTAGCCGCAAACCTGCACCGTGGCCTTGGCCTGCTGGGTGGTCTCCACGATCTTGCCGTAGTTGTCGTAGCTCTTGCAGCCGCTGACCACGGTAACGGTGGAGGTGGTCTGCCAGGTGGCAGTGGCGTAGGGAGTAGTGTCGTTCGCCGTCAGGGTACCCAGCTGCTTCGGCGTGCCCGTGTTGAAGGTGTCAGTAACGGTAACGAGATTGCCAGCGACGCAGGTCATGTCCGTGGGATTGCAGACGCGGCGTGAAGTGGGCGTCGCGAAGGAGTAATCTGCGCTGGACGCAGCGGTGCCGCTGGGAGTGAAGTTGGTGGCCGCATCCCACGTGGCGGTGGCAGTATTCGTGCCGCCCGCACCGGAGGCCATCGTGCAGGAGTATGGGATCACGGCATCCTGTCCGGCTTTGATGGTTAGTCCCGTCCCGCCGGAAATCGTGCAAAGCGAGTCGGTCACCGTGACGCCGGTGATGTCGTAGGCGTTCGGGTTGTGGACGGTGATGTCTCCGGCCGCTGCCCATTGATCGTCGATAAAGCCGGTCTCGGAGGCCGTCACGTTGTAATTGAACGTCAGCTGCTCACCGATCCTGCCCGTCTTGGTGTCATCACCGACGACCTGCTTGGTGATGTTCCAGTGATAGGTGCGGCGGAATTTCGGGTTCACAGTCTTGCTGATTGTCAGGTCCTGGCCGAGGAAGGTGTTGGTGAACTCGGCAGGGGCAGAGCAGCTCGCCATGGTGCTGGCGTCCGCGGTTGCCTGGAGAGAGGCGGGATTGCGCGTCCAGCCCGTGACCGCATCTTCCTTAACGGTGTAAGTGCCGGGCTCCAGGCTTGGAACTGCGATGGTCTGCGTCCCCTTGGTTGAGAAGGTCAGTGTCTTGGTGGCAACTTCGTTCGCGGGGCTGGCAGAATCCATCACGCGGTAGGTGAACGTCTGCTCCATGCCGGCAGGCATACCCGTGATCGTCTTCTTGATGTTGATGGTCACCAGCGGGTGAGCGCTGAGGTCCACGGTGAGAATCGGGCTGTTCATGTAACTCGTCTCATCGAGCTTGAGGAAAGCCTGATCGTTCAGTGTCCCGGCATGGTTGGTCCCGGGGCCATTGATATATACGGTCTGCTTCAAGGTCTCGCTCCCGCTGGTTGACACGGAACCGGAGTTCCACATGAGCGGAATGGTGACTTTGGTTGCGGCTGTGTATGGGCCACTCGGCAGAGTGTGGGTGCCTTCCGACAGCGTGCCGAGATTGTTAACCATGCTGTCCACCGAGTACATGTAGAGCGCGCCCGTAAGGCTCATATCGTCGTAGACGGCTGCGGTGTCATGGCTGACGGTTCCAATGCCGACGTCAGCCTTTGCCGTGGCGGAGAGGGTGCCGGGAACTGGATAGCCGGTGAGCGCGTCCGTAATCGTAACGGTTGCGATGTCGTTAAGCTTCGTACTGCCGGACGGAGCTGTGCCGGACAACTCCTTAACGCCTGACGAGAGGGCATCAAGCGTGAGCGTTCCGCTTTGTGGTCCGCCAACCGGGGTGGTGTCGGTGTAAACCTGATCGGAAATATTGAAGACAAGTTGGCGGGAGGCGTTGTTGGTGAGAGTGACGTCGGTCAGGAGGTTGATGAGGCCGACCGGTGTCGGATCATGCCTGGTCCAGGTAACGGTGGTCTGTACCGCCTTGGACAGAGGCGTCGCCACATCGCAGGTGTTGCCGAACTTGAGCTCCGTGGGGTCAACCACCTTAGCGATCTCCCAGCTCACGTTCTGGTCTTGCGTAGCGGACATGGTTTTCGCCGCGGCGGGTGCCTTAATTCCATTGACCGGAAGAGGAACGGTCTTCTTGCCAACATGGAAGTTGACGTTCTGGAACATGTAGGCCTGAAGCGAGGAACCGGGATAGAAACGAGCTCCGAGCGCCAGACGCTGGTCCCAGTTCAGAATGCAGGTGCTGTTTTCATTCTGCGTGATGGTCAGCCGACGCATCATTGTGTAGGCCGATCCACCGGTGACTCCGGCGAGAGGTTCCTGGGCGTTAGAGACAACGGAGCAAGCACCGGCTGTTGAGATGTCGACCACGGGTTCGGTCAGCAGGTCCCAACCGCAAGCCACGGTACCCGGATTGTTCTGAGGGTTGCCGCAGTTCGTGCTGCCCAGAGAAAGGTCGCCACCGAGGTAGATATTGTAGACAGCATAGTCGGTGGACTTAATGATCAGGGAAAATGGCACAAGGTCGAGTTCGTTCCAGCCCTTGCCGAGATTGCCGGAGGTGTACGGATCGCTGGGGACCGTCGAGCACAGCAGCGGCAGGGTGGTGTTGGAGTAAAGCGGAGTCTGCCCGCTGTTGCGGCAGCCCATCAACGTAAATTGGTATCCGCTGGGTGGCGCCAGGAACGATTGCGCCGCAGCGGGTGCGATCAGCACGAAAAATGCGACAACAAGCGCCGCAATGGTGCAAAATCGAAATTTCGCAAGCATAGCTGTCTCCTTCACGAAACGTGGGGATGAGAAGGGGATCGCGACATTCCGACTCAGGTCGGTGCGCCTAGGTCTTGCGGATGGATATTAAAAAAGTGCCAGGAGTGTGGGAGCTTCGCAGAGTTCCAAAGGGGACGCACTCCTGCGCGAGATGCTCGCGCAAATACTCAAGTATTAGCCGCTACTTTGGTCTGATTTTGAATTCACCTAAAGATGGCCTTAGAAAAGTGCAAAGTCAATTGGCCAATAGTGCGGTGCTGGATGTGGCTTTTCCACACACTTCGGGGACCGGCAGCAACGATGATGGTCGCAACTTAAGTACTAGCGGCTGGAAGTCCATCACATCACCTATGGGACAGGCGGGCATGCTTTCCGCTCCGTAGTGTCGCGCACGCTCGAGCGAGAAGAATGGGGCGTCCACGCGGGGATTCACTCGCGGATTTCCGCCGAATTGCTGAGCGTGCACCGACGTGGACCTAGTCGAAAAGCCCACCCGAGCGACGAAGCTGGGGATCGGGCATCGAAGGTTTGGGACTCAAACTCTTGGGACGGCAAAGATCCTAAAAGTTTACGTGGTAAGTAATTGTTTTCATTGGACTAGCAACACGGCTTGGCCTTGACATAATCCCCCAAAGAGCGTAAAAAAGCGAAAGAGAATTCGCTTTCGTGTTCCACGTGGAACAATTTCGCGAGAAGAAGGACGGTTCATGGCAGTTCCGGTATCGCAAATCTGGACGGTCGCAACCTATGTCCTGAAGCAGCGGCTAAAGGGGCGCAAGCGGTATCCGCTGGTGCTGATGCTGGAGCCGCTCTTCCGTTGCAACCTGGCTTGCGCCGGTTGCGGCAAGATCCAGTATCCGGCTCACGTCCTGAAGCAGAACTTGTCGCCGGAGGAATGCTTTCGCGCCGTCGACGAGTGTGGCGCGCCGATGGTGTCGATCCCCGGCGGTGAGCCGCTGATGCATCCGGAAATCGAGCGCATCGTCGAGGGCCTGGTGGCTCGCAAGAAATATATTTACCTTTGCACCAACGCGCTGCTGCTTCGCGAGAAGCTCGACCTCTTCCAGCCGAGCAAGTATCTGACGTTCTCGGTTCATATGGATGGCGAGCGCGAGAACCATGACTTCAGCGTCTGTCGCGAGGGCGGTTACGACGCGGCCTTCGACGGCATGCGAGAAGCGCTGCGCCGCGGCTTTCGCGTCACCACCAACACCACGCTCTTCGACGGCGCCGACCCGCTCAGCGTCCGCCGCTTCTTCGATGAGATGATGGAGCTCGGCGTCGAGGGCATGATGCTCTCGCCCGGCTACTCCTACGACAAGGCGCCCGACCAGAAGCACTTCCTGGGTCGCGCTCGCACTCGCCGCCTGTTTCGCGCCATCCTCTCGAATCGCAACGAGCGCTGGGTCTTCAACCAGTCGCCGCTCTTCCTGGAATTCCTGATGGGCAAGCGCGACTACCCTTGCACTCCCTGGGGCATGCCGACCTTCAACCTCTTCGGCTGGCAGAAGCCGTGCTACCTGCTGCAAGACGGCTACGCTGACACCTTCGACGAACTGATGCGCGAGGTCGAGTGGCACAAGTACGGCACTGAGAGCGGTAATCCGAAGTGCGGCAATTGCATGGTCCATAGCGGATACGAAGCGTCGGCGGTCCATGACACCTTCTACTCGCTGCGGGGATTTCTCGCCACCGTTCGCGCGACGTTTTCCACGAAGTATGAAGACGACGAAGCCCTCGCCATGCTGAAGGAAGAAGTGAAACCGGTGCACACTTACAACCCGCTGGTGCAAATCTCTTCCGATTCGTAGAGCTCTTTGGATTGGAGAGTTTTGGCGGCACAAAGCCGTCGCACCTCAATAGATCCGGCGAAGAGCGAACGGCGAATGGCGTCAATTTAAGTGCGAGTTTGAAGCCCGTCGACTCGCTTTTGAAATTCTGGCGAATGGCGAATAGCGCAACCGCGAAAGGCGAATAGCGATTTATGTCCGAACCACAACGTGATTTAACCGTCGATCATCTGGAAGTCGTCGAAGGCCGCGAGCGCGACCAGATTGAAGGCTGGGTGCCCGAGCTCGCTGGCGAAGCCGAGCTCCGCGACGCACTGGAGAGAGCGTTCGACTATCGCGGCGACGTCACCATCACCCGCAAAGATGGCTCGCGTGTCGAAGGCTACATCTTCGATCGCCGCAGCGGCGCCACCCTGGCCGCCTCGGTCGTCCGCCTCATCCCGAAAGACGCGACGCAAAAAATTTCTGTCGCTTACTCCGACGTAGCCGCCCTCGCCTTCACCGGACGGGACACCGCCGCCGGCAAGAGCTGGGAAGCCTGGGTCCGCAAATATTGGGAGAAGAAAGCCGCCGGCGAAAAGCACATCGCGCTAGAACCCGAGAAGCTGGACTAGAACATATCCCACGCGGTTCAGAGCGGAAAACTGCCTGCTGATGTGGCTTTCCCATCCGAGCTTCGTTGGCTTGGGTGGGGTTATCCACCCCTGTATCATGCCTTCATGCATCGCCTGTTTGTTTGTGTTCTGATCGCGACCACGTCCCTCACCGTCTCCGCGCAGCAAACAACAACCCACTCCGCCGCGCCATAATCATTCTCCGAAGTCGTCGTCCTGGGCACGGGCACGCCGAACCCCGATCCCGACCGCTCCGGGCCAGCCGTTGCCGTCATCGTGAACGGGCACAGCTATCTGGTGGATTGCGGTCCCGGAGTGGTGCGGCGCGCCGCGGCTGCCGGCCGTCAGGGCGTGCCCGGCCTCGACAGCAAGGACCTGCGCACCCTCTTCATTACCCATCTTCATTCCGATCACACCCTCGGCTATCCCGACCTCATCTTCTCCTCCTGGGTCACGGGCCGCAGCGATCATCTTGCCGTCTATGGACCGCATGGCCTCGCCGAGATGACCAAGGACATCCTCGCCGCGTGGAAGAAAGACATCGCCGTCCGCACCCAGGGGTTGGAGCAGGCTAACTCGACCGGCTACCTCGTCGACGTGCATGAGATCGAGCCGGGCGTGGTCTACAAGGATGAGAACGTCACCGTCACCGCCTTTCCGGTGAAGCACGGCTCCTGGGACGAGTCCTTCGGCTATCGCTTCCAGACTCCCGATCGCACGTTTGTCATCTCCGGCGATACCTCGCCGGCCGATTCCGTGGTCCAGGCGTGCAACGGCTGCGACGTGCTGCTGCACGAGGCCTACACCCAGGACCCGCAGCACCCGATGACGCCGGAGTGGCAGGCGTATTTCTCCAAGTTCCATACCTCGACCACGGAGCTGGCGGCAATTGCCACACGCGCCAAGCCGAAGCTGCTGGTGCTCTACCACCAGATGTTTCATGGCGTAAGTGAAGGCGAAATGCTGAACGAGATGCGCCAGCACTACCCCGGCGCCGTCGTCTCGGCCCACGACCTGGACGTGTATTGAAGTAGCTCTTAGCTCTTAGCTCCTGGCTCCTAGCTCCTAGCTCCTAGCTCGCAGCTCGCAGCTCCTCGCGCCGCCAACGGATTCATGAGACACTTCGAGTCGCGAATGCAACCAGACCTCGTCAACTTGCGCGACTTCGCCACCCGCTACACTGCCGCGTGGTGCAGCCAAAATCCAGACGCGGTCGCCGCCTTCTATTCCCCTCACGCCTCGCTGACGGTCAACGACGGCCCTCCAGCCATCGGCCACGCCGCAATCCGGGAAGTTGCTCAATCCTTCATGACTGCCTTCCCTGACATGAAGGTGATCCTCGACAGCGTGCTCGTCCGCGACGGCGGTGCCGAGTATCACTGGAGCCTGATCGGCACGAACACGGGCCCGGGTGGAAGCGGCCAAAAAGTCCGCATCAGCGGCTTTGAGCTCTGGCAGATCGGAGGCGATGGCCTCATCGCATCCTCGCAAGGCCACTTCGACGCCGCGGACTACCAGCGCCAACTGGCGCGCGGACTCCCTTCGCAAAGCGAAGGCGGTCGTACCTAGTCAGAGTGATTAATCCGCTCGCCAGACGTAGAAGTAGTGGTCGTCCACGCTCGTATTCAGCTCGAGTTTGGTTTTCGTAGACGCACGGCTGAGCGCCGCCCGAATATTCTCAATCTTGGCGGATCCAAGAGCGCTGCGAGGGATCTTCAAGGCCTTCTTGGTGCGTAAGCTTTCCGCTTCACGCAGGATCTTCTGCACCACCTCGTGGTGCTTGCTTTTGCGGCTGGTAGGTACGGCACTGCGCTCAATCGATTCGAAAGGATCGTGGTTCGAGCCGCCCGAGTGGTGTCGCGTCGCCATATCGCTGAGCACGCCTATAACGCTGACGCAAACTATACCACAAATTACGATGAAAAGAGCCTCTTTAGTTGTGTCACTAAATGGCGCACTAATCGCGGTAGTAAGAGCAGCCACAATTATGCATCAAATATAGGGCAGTAATCCCGCTATAAAAGCTGGCTTTCCACGGCTGAAAGGACGGTCGGTAACCGTGCTCTTAACGTACAACTAAAGGCCCAAAAAGGAGCATCTTTATTTCACATCGTGCCTTCCGACGGCTGAGCTGCCGCCCTTCAGGCAGTTGCTTTGGAGGGTGGACTCTGGTTTTCGAGTGGCCTCGAGACGACGCAGGTTGGAGGTTCGTGTATGAACGTGGCGCGAGCCAGGATCGAGCCCGATTCGCAGAGCGGGCAAGCGGGTTCTTCGCGCGTTTCCTTTGGCATAAACGGGTTGGACAATATCCTCCACGGAGGCCTGCCCGCCGGACACTTGTATCTTCTGGAAGGCACCCCGGGCGCGGGCAAGACCACGATTGCACTGCGGCTTGTGTTGAGCAATTGCCAGGCAGGCACCAAGACGCTCTACATCACGCTCTCCGAGTCGCGCCAGGAACTGTTCGCGGTAGCGGCATCGCACGGCTGGAGTCTCGACAGGGTGCCGATTTTCGAGCTCACGCCGCAGGAGGACTCCCTCCGCCCCGAGCATCAGTATTCCGTCTTCAATCCGGAAGACGTCGAGCTTGACCAGCTGACCGACTTGATGTCAAAGAAAGTCTCCGAAGTCGAGCCCAGCGTCGTCGTCATCGACTCCTTGTCCGAACTTCGCCTGCTGGCCCGCGACAGCTTCCGCTATCGCCGGCAGATGCTCGCCCTCAAGAGCTTCTTCGAAGAACGCAACTGTACCGTCCTGCTGATCGACAACCAGACCGGTGACGTCAAGGAGCCGACCGTGCACAGCATTGTTCACGGCGTCATCGGGCTGGAGGTGCTCGGCCGCGAATATGGCAGCGAGCGCCGTCGCGTGCGCATCCAGAAGATTCGCGGATCGAAGTTCCGCGAAGGCTACCACGATTACCGCATCGCCACCGGCGGCGTGGTTGCATATCCGCGGCTGGTTGCGGCCGAACACCGGCACCAAAAAAGAAAAGACGTTCTTAGCACCGGCATTCCCGCGCTGGACACAATGTTGTGCGACGGCGTTATGCGCGGTACCAGCACCTTGATTCTCGGCGCTCCCGGCGTCGGAAAATCCAGCGTGTCCTCGCGTTTTGCCTGTTCGGCTCTCGAGCGAGGCGAGTCCGCCGCCATTTACCTCTTCGACGAATCCGTGCAGGTGTATCTGGAGCGTAGTGCCGGCCTCGGTGTGGACCTCAAGCCGTACCTCGAGAGTGGAAAGCTGCACCTGCAGCAAATTGATCCGGCGGAAGTCCCTCCAGCAGAGCTTGTGAACGAGATCCGCGGGCGAGTGGAAAAGGGTTTCAGCGTGGTCGTCATCGACAGCCTCAATGGCTGGATGAAGGCAATGCCGGGCGAGCAGTACCTGCAGCTGCAAATGCACGAGTTGCTCTCATACCTTGGCGGCCAGGGCGTAGCGACCTTCCTCATCCTGGCGCAGCAGGGCGTGCTGGGTCCCATGCACGCCGAAATCGATGTGAGCTATCTGGCCGACGCCATCATTCTTATGCGGTATTTCGAAGCCAGGGGCGAGATACGCAAGGCAATCTCCATCTTCAAGAAACGTTCCGGACCGCATGAGTCCACCATCCGCGAATTTCGCTTGCAGCCGGGTGGGATCCGGGTTGGCGAGCCGCTCAAGAGCTTCCACGGCGTGCTCACGGGCGTGCCACAATTTGTCGGCCACGAAAAGTCAACCTTACTGGGATCCGATGGCAAAAGACGCTAGTCATGCACTGCCCGTGCTGGTTGTTGCGCCCTTTGGCCGCGACGGCCGCCTCATTACCGAGACCCTGCAGCGCGCCAACATCCCGTGCGAGCTCTCGCGCGACCCGCGCACCGCCTTTTCTTTCCTGTCCAACGGCACCGGCGCGCTTCTGGTCGAGGAAGAAGCGCTCAACCAGCAGCTCATCCGGGAATTCGCATCGGCTTTGCAAAATCAGCCGCCATGGTCGGATACCCCCGTCATTGTCCTGACCAAAGGGCGCGGCGGCACCACGCGCGCCTCCCGCCTGATGGCCCACATGCGTCAGCCGTTGGGACATACGACATTGCTGGAACGGCCGGTCCGTCCCGAAACTCTCATCAGCACCGTCGAGACGGTCTTGCGCGCTCGCCATCGCCAATTCCAAGTTCGCGACGCGCTGGAGCAGTTACAGGCGAGCGAGTCCCGCTATCGATCGTTGATCCTTGCCACCGCCTCCATCGTCTGGGCGGCGGACCGCAACGGCGATGTCATCGAGCCGCTCCCCTCGTGGGAGGCCTACACCGGGCAGAGATTTGCAGAGTATCGCGGCAAAGGTTGGATCCAGGCTATCCATCCTGCCGATGCTTCCATTGTCATGCACGCCGTCCCGCAACTCGTGGCGGCGCTGCGTCCCTTCCAGCTGGAGTACAAGCTGCGGCGTCGCGACGGCCGCTACCGATGCATGCTGGCGCGCGGCGTGCCGGTCTTCGCCGAAGATTCCACGGTCAAGGAATGGGTGGGCACCTGCACCGACATTCAGGATCGCAAGGATTCGGAAGTTGCGCTGCGCAAGAGTGAACGCCTCGCGGTCGCCGGCCAGCTGGCGGCCAGTATCGCGCATGAGATCAACAATCCCCTGGAAGCGGTCACCAATCTCATCTACCTCCTCAACACGCGTGCCACCGACGACGAGACGCGACAGTATTGCGCTATGGCCCAGCGTGAGTTGAGTCGCATCACCGACATCTCCGGACAGACCCTTCGCTTCTATCGCAAGTCATCGAAACCGGTCGAAACCGATCTCTCTGAACTGCTGCAATCGCTGTTGCGATTGTTCGATCCGAAGTTCTCGCGCCGCAACCTGCAAGTCGACGTCCAACTGCGCTCCGCGCCCAGGATCCACGCCTTCCCCAACGAGCTGCGCCAGCTCTTTGCCAACCTTATCAGCAATGCCATTGACGCCACCGCTCCCGGCGGCCGCATTCGGGTCATCTGCCGCCCGGCGCGCGACTGGCGCAATCGTGAGACCAGCGGCGTCCGCGTGATCGTGGCCGACACCGGCAGCGGCATCTCCGATAACATCAAGTCGCACATCTTCGAGCCCTTCGTCACCAGCAAAGGCGAGGCCGGCACCGGCCTGGGTCTATGGGTCAGCGACGACATCGTCAAACGTCATCGAGGGCAGTTGCGTTTGAAATCCAAGACTGCCGCTCCCACGGGCACGGTCTTCTCCATTTTTCTGCCGTCTGGAGTCATGCCTCTGGCGCAATCGTCAGACGTGGCGTCCTTAAACGAAGCGGTCGCTTGAGCTCCTTCCGATTCTCTGCCCCGGGGCGATTCGATTGCCACGGCGCAGGTCCGGCAATCTGGAATACGTATACTGTTCTTGTTTCCGAATCTGTATCGAGGCGATCGCATGTCCCAGCAAGACCACAACAGGAAGATTGACTATGTCGAGTTCCCCGCAACCGACATCGAAGCCACCAAGCGCTTCTACAGCGAAGTCTTCGGCTGGCAGTTTCAGGACTACGGTCCCGACTACACCAGCTTTGTCGATGGTCGCCTGGCTGGCGGATTCAACAAGGCTGCGCAACCTTCCTCCCGCGCCGGCGAGCGCACCCGCAGCCCTCTCATCGTCATCTACGCCGCCTCGCTGGAGGAGACCTTCGCGAACGTCAAGGCTCACGGCGGCAAAATCGTTCAGGAGACCTTCGGCTTCCCGGGCGGACGCCGCTTTCACTTCTCCGATCCCAACGGTAACGAGTTGGCGGTGTGGAGCGAGTAGCTCAGTAGAAATCGGAACAACTCAAGTAGTAGCCGCAGCTCGGACACACGAGTTTGCAGTGGTTGTCGCGTAGAGTCTCGGAGCAATTGGGACAGATTTGCAGGCTGAGCGGCCGCGTTCTTTCGGGCTGGACTGGACGCTCATCGCGCCTGGCTTGCTCGGCTTTCTCTGGATCCTTCACGAGGCGGACTCTCCGTAAAGCTATATGCTGCCGCAGAATACCCCAATTCCGCCCCTGGCCATATCCAGTTGTGTATAGCACTGAAGTGTATCACCTGGAAGTACATGTACTTTAGTGCCAGCACCGCCGAATAATTCTACTGGACTCTCTTTTGCCCCTGACTATAATGCGCAATGGGTTCGTGTACAGGTAGTTTGTAGGATCTGCGCCGCGATAGATCCCGAAAGGCGGCGCTTTGAGGGGTTTGTTAGTGCTAAGAGGATAGTTATCGATAGGTAAATAGCACTAATCTCGACAACAGGCGCGCGCGAATTGCCCCTGGCCAGCCTTCTGACGCGCCACGAATCAGTCATAAAAAAACTGCGCAGTTGGGCTCTCGATAACGGTAATGTTGCTGCGATTCAGGCAATACGTTAACCAGGCGAGCGACGATACATCCGTGTCGCTGCCCGGTATTGCAATTGGAGGCATTGTGAAACACCTCAAGAAAATGATGTTCGCCACTCTCGCCGCCCTCATGGTGGCTGGAGGTCTTTGCTCGATCAGCGGCGCCAACTCGCTGAGTTTGCTCAGCCCGATCGCCGTTGTCGGTGAGGGAGTGTCGCCGCTCCCCGTGGTGCAAGCGCCCGTTGCTGACCAAGACACCACTTCGTCCATGGCTCGTTTCTAGAAAAGGTCTCGGTCGTTGCGATCAAGGAGAATCTAATGAAAAACACCCTCGTCCTCGCTCTCAGTATCGTGTTGCTCACCAGCATGACCTTTGCGGCTGAGAACGCTCGCTCCACTTCCATGGCACGCGCCAACGTATTGCAGGCATCGCTCCCTTGCAATGACAGTACCGCCTGCTCGACGACCTCCACTCAGGTCAAACCGGGCGAAGGCTCGCCCATGCCGCTTTGTCCTCCCGGACAGAACTGCCAGGGACAGCTGCGCCAGACTGCGGGCGAAGGCTCGCCTATGCCGCTCTGCCCTCCCGGACACAACTGCCAGGGACAGGTGCGCCAGATTGCAGGCGAAGGCTCGCCCATGCCGCTCTGCCCTCCCGGACACAATTGCGGAGACAACCTGCGCCAGATTGCGGGCGAAGGCTCGCCCATGCCGCTCTGCCCTCCCGGACACAATTGCGGAGACAACCTGCGCCAGATTGCGGGTGAAGGTTCGCCCATGCCGCTCTGCAAGCCCGACACCAAGTGCGATAACAAGGTGCGCCTGATCGCAGGCGAGGGTTCGCCTATGCCCCTTTGCAAGCCTGACACCAAGTGCGACGACAAGGTGCGAATGGACGACAACTATGCCTGGCAGGCCGCCCTGCTGGCTCCCGGAACGATGGAACAGGTGGTGGCGATGACCCTATAAGCTACCGCCAGGCAATAGGTTACGCATTTGGCAGGTAACCGCCTAACGGGTTACTCCTCCATAATTACCGAAAATCTTGCTTGTTTTCGATTGACTCCGCGGCTATCATTCCCGTTGAGTCAATGCACCTTCGTCCTCTAGACTACGTCTTCTGGTTTGCCGCGCCGTTGCTCCAGGCCGGAGTGCTTTTCTGCATGTTCCGGCGTGCCTTGCATCGCGATTATCCCTTCTTCTTTAATTACACGCTTCTGCAAGTAGTCTCGGTTCCCGCTTTGGCGATCGTCTACCTCTACTCCTATAAGGTCTATTACTACGCCTACTATGTAAACCTCGGGCTCAGTATTCTGCTCTCCTTCGCCGTCCTGCAGGAAATCTTCAAAGACGCATTTCGCCCTTACGAGGCACTGCGCGATCTGGGCGTGATTTTGTTCCGCTGGTCGGCGCTGGTGATATTCCTCGTGGGCGTCATGTGGGCGGTCAATGCCGCTTATAAGCCGGAGAACGGTGTGGTGCTGGACTCCTTCCTGCTGGCCGAGCGCAGCCTCCGCCTCATGCAGTGCGGCCTGGTATTCTTCATGCTGCTGTTCAGCGAGTACCTTGGCATTCCGCACCGCAGTTTCCTGTTCGGGATTTCTCTCGGTTTCGGCTTCTTCGCGGCGATCAACATGCTGGTCGTTACCGGAGCCAGCCATCATGGAATTCTGAAGCACGCCACGTTGAGCCAAATCAACAGTGCCGCTTATCTGATGACCGTGATCATCTGGTTCGGCTACACGCTGGCTGCATCACCGTCGCCAAGCAAGGTGGCCCAGGAAGCTACCGTCCGCTCCAAGGATTGGAACTCCGCCCTGCAGGACGCTCGCGTTCCGGTCCCGGCCGACAGTCTGCTGGATACCATGGACCGCACCGTCGAGCGCCTTCTCTATCCTCGCGAAGAGTCACCCGTAAAGATCACCGGCATTCAGGGATAGCGCGCACCAACCCGCAGTACAGACCGCCAGAAATGGCGGCTTTATTTTGCCTGGCGATAACCTTGAATCGAACCGTCCTCTTTAAGGCGAAAGGACCAAGCTTGGCAAATGGAAGGACCGAGCTTGCGGGGGGAAGCCCCGACCCTTTAGCTCGGCGTATCGCCAGGCTCCCGCAACAACGGCTTTAGCAGTGGCCCCAGCCACACGCCGTGCCGAATCCACCGACCGCTCTATACCGGAGTCTTGGTCTTGCGTGGCGGATTAAAGAAAGGCAGCGCTTGCACGGTGGCCGTCACCTTATGCCGCACGGCTTCCACCGTCATCTCCACCTGTAGCTTCGCGCCAACCGTAGCATGCTGCGTCTCCACACTGGCGAGCGCAATCAGCTTCTTCAGTGATGGCGACCAGGTCGTCGATGTCGCCTTACCCACCTGCTCGCGGCCCTTGTAGAGCGGCACGTGAACGCGCGATGCGGTCGTCGGCGTCTGCGGCGCCATGCCCAGCCGATCGAAGAGCGCTTCGGTTTCGTTCCAGTCGATCTCGAGGCCCACCAGCTGCCGCTTCGGCCCGGCCAGTTTCTCTTTCAGCAGCGCCTCGCGCCCGATGAAGTTCGGCTTGTCATAGTGGACGAGTTTGCCTAAACCGACCTCCGCCGGGCTGTACTTTTGCAACGCAATTAACGCTTTCTTGCTGCTGATGTAATCGACGTCGGCGAGTATCAGGCCGGCTTCTATGCGCGCCACATCGAGCGCCAGCATTCCCGTGGCATGAATGTCGAACCGTCGCCCTGCATCCATGAGCACGTCCCACACCTTGACCGCGTCCTGCCACGGAATCCAGATCTCATATCCCAGATCGCCGGTGTAGCCGGTGCGCGAAATGTCAACCGCAACGCCCCCGATCGTTCCGCTCGTCTTGCGGAAGTACTTCAGATTGGCAATGTCGGCGTCGGTGATGCTCTTCAGCAACCTTCCCGAGGTCGGTCCCTGAAGAGCGAGCGCCGCGACCTGCTCCGTGATGTCTTCGATCCCGACGTCGAGCCCGATGGCGTTCTGGCGAAACCAGCGCAGGTTGGGATCCGCTGCCGTCCAGCGATAGCGGTTCTCTTCCAGGCGCGTGATGGTGCCGTCGTCGATGATCTTGCCCTCTTCGTCGCACCAGCAGCAGTAGATCACCTGGTTCACCGCCACCTTGTTGATATCGCGGGCGATGAGACGATTGACAAAGCGCGTCGCATCGCGCCCGGCGATCATGTACTTGTACAGCGGCGTCACGTCGATGAGCGCGGCTGCATTGCGAATGGCGTTGTACTCGTGCTCGTGGTGCGTCTCGTAGACGCTGACCGCGTAAAACCCTGACCACTCGCGGTAGTTGAGACTGCTGCACAGGGCGAAGGTTCGGTCGTGAACGGCGGTTCCTACAGGCACGCTGGCTTCCTCACGCTTGACATCGTGCGCGGATTATAGCGAGCCGAGGAACGCGGCAGCAAGGCCGGCAGACGGCAAATGCTTTCCAGCGCATGCATTTTTCAACTGCCGAGCTAACCTTTAGAATGTGAGATCACGTTCTCGACAAGATGGGCACAAACGGTACATCCCGATACGACGCCATCGTGATCGGCGGCGGACACAACGGCCTGGTTAATGCGGCCTACCTTGCACGCGCGGGCAAAAAGGTCCTGGTGCTGGAGCGCCGTCACGTCCTCGGCGGCGCTGCCGTTACCGAAGAGATCATTCCCGGATTCAAGTTCTCGGTCTGTTCGTATGTTGTCTCGCTGCTCCGGCCCGAGATCATCCGCGACCTCGACCTGCCGCGTCACGGCCTGGAAATCCTGCCGCTCGACGGCACCTTCACGCCGATGCCCAGCGGCGACTATCTCTGGCGCGTGAACGATCATGGCAAAACCATGCGCGAGCTGCGCCGGCACTCGCGCTTCGACGCCGAGGCTTACGAAGAGTTCGGCAAGGCCATGGTGCAGATGTGCCGCTTCGTCAAGCCGATCCTGAGCATGGTCCCGCCCGACCCCACGACGCTCAACCCCAAAGACCTGTTCAAGATGATCTTCCTCGGCCGGCGCTTTCAGGGGCTCAGCGGCGAGGACCGCTACAACCAGGTCCAGTTGATGACCATGAGCGCCATCGACTTCCTCGACCAGTGGTTCGAGACCGATGTGCTCAAGGCCACGATGTCGGCCTCGGGGATCATCGGAACGTTTCTTGGCGTGCGCTCGCCCGGGACGGCCTACGTTCTGCTGCATCACTACATGGGTGAGATCGATGGCGCATTTCGCGCCTGGGGATTCGCCCGCGGCGGCACCGGCGCGATCTCGAATGCCATCGCCGATGCGGCTCGCGAAGCCGGCGTCGAGATTAAGACACAGACCGGAGTGGCGCAGATTCTGATTAAAGATGGCAAGGCTGTCGGGGTTGCAACTGCAAATGGCGACGAATATTTCGCGCCCATCATCTCGTCCAGCGTCGATCCCAACCTGACGTTCATGAAGATGATCGAGCCGAAGCACCTGAGCGACGAGTTCCGCGACGAGGTGAAGCGTTACAAGTTTCGCGGATCGTCAGGGAAGGTCAATCTCGCCCTCGACGCACTGCCGAACTTCACCTGCCTGCCGGGCGAGGGACATCACCTGCGTGGCGCGATTTCCATCTCGCCCAGCGTCGACTACATGGAACGCGCCTATGACGATGCGAAGTACGGCAATCCCTCGCGGCGGCCTTATATCGATATCGTCATCCCGAGCCTGACCGATCCGTCCGTTGCGCCGCCTGGCAAGCACGTGATGTCGTGCTTCGTGCAGTACGCGCCCTATAAGCTGAAAGAAGGAACGTGGGACGAGAAGCGCGAGGCGTTTGGCGACACGGTGATCGACACGATCGCTGAGCACGCGCCGAACTTGAAGAACATTATTGTTGGCCGTCAGGTCGTAACGCCGCTCGACCTCGAGCGCGAGTGGGGCTTAACGGAAGGCAATATCTTTCAGGGTGAGCTGTCGCTGGAGCAGTTGTTCTTCTTGCGGCCGGTGCCCGGCTGGGCGCAGTACAAGACGCCCATCAGGAATTTGTGGATGTGCGGCTCGGCGACGCATCCCGGCGGCGGCATTATGGGCGCGCCAGGACGACTGGCGGCGCTGGAGATTTTGAAGCACGCAAAGGGGAGTGGCTGAGTGAGGTAGAGCTCGCCTTTAGGCGTCCTTAGTGAATTTTTTATTCTTGTCATCCTGAGCGGAGCGAGCGCTCAGCCGCGAGCGGGTGAGCACTCGTGCAGTCGAAGGATCTGCAGTTCGCTCGCGTTGGTATGGCGCTTGACGGACCAAGGATCCCTCGACTCCGCTTCGCACCGCTCGGGATGACACCTCAACCTCAAGAGAACTCATTTATCCATGCCAGAGACTCGCGACGTCATCATCATCGGCGCAGGAAACAACGGGCTGATCACCGCCTTTTACCTCGCCAAGGCCGGCTTCAAGCCGCTCGTGCTGGAGCGCCGTCCAACCGTCGGTGGCTGCGCCATCACCGAAGAATTCCACCCAGGCTTCCGCTGCTCGCGCCTATCCCACGCTGTAGGACCGGTCAGGTCTGACATTGTGGCAGATATGGAGCTGGCCAAGCACGGCCTGAAAACCTACACGCCGACCATCCGCACGCTATCGCTCAGTCATGACGGCAATCTCGCCCTGTACGGCGACACAGCCCGCTCGCAGCAGGAAATTGGCAGGCGCTCCAAGACCGACGCTGCCGCGTACGCCGAATTTCAGCATGTGTTATCGCGCATCGGCGAAGTCGTAGCGCTGCTGATGAACATCACTCCGCCCGACATCGACGAGCCCGGCGCAAACAACCTCTGGGAGCTGCTGAAGACCGGGCACAAGATTCGCGGACTGGGCGAGAAAGACCTCTATCGGGTGCTGCGCTGGGCGCCGATGGCCGTGGCCGATCTGGTGGCGGAGTGGTTCGAGACTGAGCTGTTGCGCGGAACCATTGCCGCGCAGGGAATCTTCGGCACCTTCCTCGGTCCGTGGTCTGCCGGTTCGAGCGCGACGCTGTTGCTGCGCACTGCATCGGACAGCAATCTTGCGGGCCCGGGGTCCTACATTGCGGGAGGTGTGGGCGCGCTTACCGCGGCCATGGCGGCGGCAGCGCAGGCGGCCGGCGCCGAGATCCGCACCTCATGCGAGGTGACGAGGGTCAGCGTAAATGATGGCGAGGCGGCCGCGGTTGTTCTGGCGAACGGCGGCGAGATTGCCGCCCGAACCGTCATCTCAAACGCCGATCCGAAGCGCACGCTGCTTGGCTTCGTCGAGCCAGAGCATCTGCAGCCGACTTTCCTGCAGCGCTTACAGCACTACCGCATGAACGGAACCGTCGCGAAGGTCAACCTCGCGCTCGGCGGACTACCGGCCTTCAAAGGCCTGGACGGCGACGTCACGGCGCGGCTGTCAAGCAGGATCCAGGTCTCCCCCGAGATCGACTACCTGGAGCGGGCCTTCGACGCCTCGAAGTATGGCGAGTTTTCCGAACACCCGTACATCGAGGGAACGATTCCCACATTGTGGGACAATTCCCTTGCGCCCGCGGGCAAGCATGTGTTGTCGATCTACATGCAATATGCTCCCTACAAGCTGCGCAACCGAGATTGGGATTCGCAGCGGGAAGCACTGGGCGATGTGGTAGTCAAGACGCTTGCGGAGTATGCCCCCGACCTGCCGTCCCTGATCGAAGCCCGCGAAGTGATCACGCCAAAAGATCTGGAACAGACTTACGGCCTCACCGGCGGCCACATCTTTCATGGCGAATTGGCGCTGGATCAGCTGTTCACCATGCGCCCGCTGCTCGACTGGGCACAGTACCGCACACCCATCAAAGGCCTGTATTTATGCGGCTCTGGAACGCATCCGGGAAATGGCTTGACCGGAGCATCAGGGGCGAATGCGGCGCGGGAGATCGTGAAGGAGCTGCGCAAGTAGCCTTCGATAAAGTTCCAAATTCGGCAGTGGAGTGCGACTGCCGAAAATCGAGCGCCGGAGGCGCGGCGAATAGCTTAGCTCAGGACGGAGGCCGGAGTCCTGGGCACAGTCAAAACAATTGTTGAGTCACTAGTCCTTTCCGGCAGCTCTCTTCAAATCCGCCGCCAACAGCCGATGGAACAAGTGCTCTCCCGCCTCGCGTCGCACCGACAATCTTCCCGCCCCGTAAGCCCGTGAATGCAGGCCGCGCTGCACAGCTTCGCAGATCGCGACATCCTCGTCGTTCACGCGCTCGCCGACCGCGATGCTCTGCCGGTTGCGCTCGGCGGCCGACTCGCTCACGTCGTTGAAATAGAAATCGAAGATCACCTTGCAACCGTCAACGCCATCGGGCAGCACGAGATTGGTGTCCATGTAGCCGCGGTAGAGATTGATCATGAAATTCGGATACTGCCAGAAGTACCAGGCGCGATCGCCGGTGCGCGTGGCGGCGGTCGCGGCGTCTTCCTTCGACACCACCATCGGACTCGATTGCAGGCAGTAGCGGTCTTCGGTCTCGATCGTGTATTGCTTGTACTCGAGCACGCTGTTCAGTCCCTTGTGCAGGTGCGGGACGTGATATCCGCCGTCGAGATAGTTGTCGACGAAGACCTTCCAATTGCACTTCAGGCTGTAGACGCGCCGCTCGAAGAAATGCAGGCTGCCGATGTTCAGCGGTGCAATTCGCGAAACCAGCCTTCCAAGGAAATCCGCCAGGGGCGCGGCTTTCGCGTCGAGGCTGACAAAAACAAACTGCTCCCAGCCCTCCACTCCCACGGGTAGCAATCCGTTCTTCCCTCGATCGAAACCGGAGACGCCCTCGAACTCCGGCGCGCCTTTCAGGGCGCCATCAAGCCCGTAACTCCAGCCGTGGTAGGGGCAGCGAAAGATGCTCGCCGTGCCCTGCTCCTCGGTGACCACCGCGGCCGCATGATGACGGCATACGTTATAGAAGGCACGAAGTTGATCGTCCGCGCCGCGCACGATGACCAGCGGCTCGCCCGCGAGTTCTGCCGTGACGAATTGTCCCGGGCGCGCGAGTTGGTCGGCGCGGGCACCGACTTGCCATGAGCCTCCGAAGACGTTCTGGCGCTCAAGCCCGGCAACGCGCTCATCGACGTACCACGAGGCAGGAATGGTGTATGCCTGATCGAGAGCAGCCCGATCGTCGTACGACGCCAGGATGTCCTGCACAGAATCCATAAGCAATCACACAGACGCGCTGAAATCATAGCAGGGCGATGGCCGCGAAAGCAGTTGACGCTCCGGCTGCTCTGTGTTCCCTTGTCCTCATGTCTGTTACACAGCCCGCTCTCGAGATTGTGGCCGCGACGCCTGCCGATGTGGGTGAAGTAGCGCCTTTGTTCGATTCATATCGCCAGTTCTATCGCAAGCCGTCCGATGTGGAAGCAGCCCGCCGCTTCCTCTTTGCGCGTCTGAGCAAAGACGAGTCGGTGCTCTTCTTCGCACGCCATGAGGGCAGGGCGGTGGGCTTCGTTCACCTGTACCCCGCGTTCTCTTCGCTCGAGCTGCGGCGCTTGTGGATTTTGAACGATCTGTACGTCGTGCCGGAGGCCCGGAAGCTCGGCGTGGGACGCGCTTTGACGGAGCATGCTCGCCAGCTCGGTGAGGCGACGCGCGCCAACTGCCTGACCCTGGAGACGGCCAGCGACAACGCTCCAGCGCAGCGGCTGTACGAGAGTCTGGGATGGAAGCGGGAACAGGAGTTCTACCGGTACGTTCTGCCGCTGTAGCGGTATCGCTCGGCCTCAAGGCCGGCTATCGGCAAGTGCTATCGGAATCTGCTGCCGTGAGAAATAATGCATGGGAATAGCGGCCTGACTCATGCCAACGCCTTCCACTAACTTCGATCTCCACGAAGTTGAGGACACCGGCGCGCATCCCCAGCCGAAGCGCGCCCTCGGCCTGCGCGATCTGGTGATGTTCTACGTCGTCACCACCCTCAGCCTGCGCTGGATCGCTGTCGCCGCTGCTGTAGGTCCAGGCTCGCTCGTCATCTGGATTGCCGGCGTGGCGACCGTCTTTCTGCCGCTGGCGCTTTGCGTCATGGAGCTGTCGTCGCGCTACCCGCAGGAAGGCGGCATGTACGTCTGGAGCAAGCGGGCCTTCGGTAGTTTCAGCGGCTTTCTCACGGGATGGGTCTACTGGATGAGCAATCTCGCCTACTTCCCATCCATTCTGTATTTCGCAGCCAGCAATGCTCTTTACGTCGCAGGTAACCGCGGCGAGGCCCTGCAAAACAGTCCCGCATTTTTCATCGCGTTTTCTATTTGCGGCATTGCGCTTGCGCTCGTGCTGAATGTTATCGGACTCAACATCGGCAAGTGGCTGAACAATGTCGGCGCCATCGGCGCCTGGATACCAGCGGGATTGCTGTGCATCGTGGGTGCGGTCGCGCTGCACAAATTCGGCTCCGCCACCAGCTTCGCGCCGGCCGCGCTGAAGCCAACTCTTACGGTGGGAAACATCAGCGTCTGGGCCGCGCTGCTGCTGGCGTTTGTCGGCGCGGAGTCGGCTTCCTGCCTCGGAGGAGAGATCAAGAACGCGCGGCGCACCATCCCGCCGGCGCTGCTGATTGCGGGAGCCACTATCACTGCGGCCTACATGCTGGGCACGATCGCCATGCTGATCGTTCTGCCGCACGACAGGTTCAACTATCTCGAAGGGATCATGCAGGCAATCTCGTCCAGCGCCGAGCGCATTGGCTGGTACGGCCTCGGTCCAGCGGTGGCGCTGCTCATCTGCGTGGCGAACCTCGGCACGATCAGCGCTTATCTGGCGGCGATGTCGCGATTGCCGTTTGTCGCCGGGATCGACCGCTACCTGCCGCGCGCTTTTGGCCGAGTGCATCCGCGCTGGGGAACGCCGCACGTTGCCCTGATTGTGCAGGCACTATGCTGTTTCGTCTTTGCCCTGCTGGGGCAACTAGGGAGTACGGTACGCGGCGCCTACCAGGTGCTGGTGAGCATGACCATCATCACCAGCTTCGTCCCTTACCTGTTCATGTTCGCCGCGCTGATTCGATTGCAGCGAGAGCCCGCCGGCCCCGGGATCGTCCGCATCCCCGGTGGCAGACCGGCCGCGATCGCGGTCGCGATCGTTGGGCTCATTGGGACTTCGCTCGCGCTGATCGGCTCGGTCTTTCCCGACCCGAGCGAGCCTCATAAGGTCCTGATGGTGACGAAGGTCGTCTTGCTCAGCTTTGTGGTCCTGGGCGGAGGAGCAGGATTGTATTTGCTGGGGAAACGTCGAGCGGAGTCAGGCCTCAGCTCCGACTGACTCCGCGTTAATGGCTACTCGGGCACGCTGAAATCGTAGATCCGTCCGCTGGCGCTGCCGCCGGATGGTTTCGATCCGCGACCGCCACCCATCATCGTCTGCTCGCCTGTTCCCTGAAAGAAGGCGTACTCTCCGGGCTTCAGATCGGACTCGAGCGTGATCTTGTAGGTCCTGATGGCGACGTGCTCGGCCTTGAATGCGACCTCTTTGTCGCGCTTGACACCGGATTTGCCGGCACTCATTCCGCCGAAGGAGCCGACCTGGAACTCCCGGCGGTTGCCTTTCTTCTCCAGTCGGATGAGCACGTAGTCGGCAGCGCTGATTCCATCCGGAACATACAAATAAAAGTGAGGCTGGCGATCTTTCACGTGGTTCTTCGAAACTGGCCCTTCGAGGTAAGCGTCCCAATGCTCGGAGCGCATGCCATCGGTAAAGAAGCTGCCGGCGCGGCCGCCAACCTTTGCGCGCGACAGCGCCTGGCCTTCGATGAGGACGAAGCTCGCGCCATCGCGCCAGTAGACTCCGACCTCCGGCGGGGGAAAGTTGGGATCGAAGGCGGGTTGCGGGCCGCTGGCCCCAACAGGTGTGATGGACACAGGCACTGGCGCGGGATTGATCATCACCTTGATGACCTCGTCGGGCACGTTTGCCGCTTTCAAGGTCTTCAGTCCGTCGACAGTGGTATCGAAGGCCAGTTGGTCCTGGCCATTGGCGCTGCGAATCTTCGAGATGATCACATCATTCGAGAGGCCAAGCTTGACCATCTCGATGATGTCCTGGTTCGTCAGCCGCTTCGAAACCTCCTGAGCGGAGCCCAACCAATGAACGAACAGCGAGAGAAGAATCGCACAGTACGCGACTTTCCTCATGGACAACTCCTTTGGGGAGCGGAACGCTTACGAATGATGCCAGGAACGGGAAGACCACACCAGGTTATCGTCCGGGGAAGACCCTTAACCCGGGGGCACTCGGCAAGAGTATGCCAGAAAGTCGCCTAAACGTGAAGGTATGGTTTCGGCTGCCCTGCTCCAAAAGCAAATCCGCCCGCAATCGTGTAACGTGAGTAGGCAGCAATTTTATTCAGGAGGACAAGCATGCAACGTACAGCCAGCGCTCACTGGTCCGGGGGATTGAAGGACGGCAAGGGCACAGTTTCCACGCAGAGCGGAGTCCTGAAGCAGACGCAGTATTCCTTCAGCGCGCGTTTTGAAAACGGCATCGGAACGAACCCCGAGGAGTTGATCGCCGCCGCCCACGCGGGATGCTTTACCATGGCCCTCTCCGGGCAACTGGGAAACGCGGGCATGACCGCCGAGACCATCGACACCACCGCGAAGCTGACCTTGGACAAGACCGACGCCGGATTTACCATCATCGCGGTTCATTTGGAAGTGAAGGCGAAGATCCCCGGTGCCGATAAAGCAAAATTCGATGAGGCGGCGCAGAATGCGGAGAAGGGATGTCCGGTTTCGCGCGTGCTCAACGCGAAAATCACCATGGAAGCGCAGCTGGTTTCATAAACCTTCCTGTCAGCGTTAGTTGCGAAACAAACGGACGCGATCAAGCCCGCGCAAGATCAACGTTACCGGACTGGCCGTTCCCAAAGGACGGTCAGTTGTTTCCGTCCCCTCTTCGGGCCACGCTGCGAGTGTGATCCGACCGTCAGCTGAAATCCGGTTCGTCACTGACGAGCTCCGGCCAATGGCGTTAGTCTTGTGCCGGAGGTAGGCCATGCCCCGAAATCGCTCGCCTCGGCCACGCGTGCATATCGTTCTCATACCCGGCTTTGCCGGTTTCGACGCCCTCGGGCAGCTGGAGTACTACGCCGGCGTCACTCCGCAGTTTCAGCGCTGGCAACAGCTCTCCGGAAACAATCGAGACGACCTGGTCCTCCACTACTTCGATAACTTCCCCACCGCCGCGGTGCGCACCCGCGCGGCTCGGCTCCGCAGCTACCTGGCCAAGCGTATCGCGCGCGGAGATTTTGCAGAGAACGATTCCCTCGTGCTTATCGGCCACTCCACCGGCGGCCTCGACATTCGCAAGCTGGTGTGGGAATTGAACGAATCGCGCGACCATCAGTACCCGGTCGATGGCGCCACCGCTGCCGACCCCGCCGTGCCTGCGGAAACGATTTTGCGGATGATCCAAAAGATCGTGTTCCTTTCCGTCCCGCAATCAGGCACCAACATCGCTGACTGGGTGCGCAGCCCCAGAGTTGGACGGGAACTGGTGATCGCCGAACTGCGAGCGTCGGTGGGCGCCTCCCAGGTGCCGTTACTCGATCACGTTCAGCAGTGGATCTCCGACCGCGCCGCCAACGCCACCAGGCTGGGATTCGTGCTTGCCCTTCGTGATGCCCTCGCCGAAGCCGAAGCGGACACCAGCCGCGACCCGATGTGCGTTGCCCTTTCCCAGGCAGCGGCATCGGAGCTCCAGCTATGGTTACGGCACATCGCCACCGACTTCAGCGTGATCGACGATCTGGCGGCGGGCGATGCGAGCACCGACAAGGAAAGTCCCGCGCATTTCAGTGCCTCCGCACGCGCCAGGGAAATCGCCCGCTGGCAGCGGGATGCCATCAAAACACGGTCGTACGCCACCATCGGCGCCCGTCCGTTTTCGTTTGATTCCGGCAGGGCCGCGCCCACCTGGGACCTGATCAACCCTTTGACCTATCCCGACCTTACGCGGCGCGCAAATCCTGCCCCCGATACCGATATCGTCTACCGTGTCTGCTATCGCGCCTGTGCCGGAGGCCCGTTTACGGCGCCTGCGGAGCAGCCCGTCCCCAAGCCCTTCCTGGTTGACTCAAGGAATCTGCCCCATCTCGAAGTGTGGGACAACGACGGCATCGTCAACACAGCTTCCATGCTGTGGCCCGATAAGGACGAAACCCTGCTAGTCTACGCCGACCACATGGATATCGTCGGGCATTTTCGGCCCGTAGACGCCATGGCGGATTGCGGTCAGCGCAAGTACCAGGCCTACGATCTGCTGAAATCCGGTTGCAGGTTCGATCTCCCGTCATTCGAGAAGGTCTGGAGCGACATTTTCGATTTCTGCGCCTCATGACCCGCCTGCCCTCAAATCTCGAATCCTGCCGCGTTTGAGCGCAGCGCATACCCGCAGGCAACCGGCCTGACAGAAATGTCTTGGCGTCTCGCCGCCTTTGATGAATAATTCTCGGCCATCAGGTATTGCAAAATCCGAGGAAAGAAAATGGAAAGCAAACGTTCCCTGTTGTTCGTGGCGGTGTTGCTTCTGGCGGCGAGCTTCGCTTCGGCGCAAACCTTTCGCGGAACCATCCTTGGCGCAGTGACGGACACCTCCGGCGCCGTCCTGCCTGGCGCAACCGTCAAGGTTGTGAACGTAAACACGGGGCTGGAGCGCACGACGCAAACCAGCGCGGACGGCAGCTACTCCGTTCCCGAGCTGCCGCTCGGCACTTATAGCGTTACCGTCTCGCAAAGTGGATTTGAGACGGCAATCACGAAGAGCGTTACGGTCAACGTTGCGGCCAGCAGCCGCGTCGACGTTGTTCTCAAGCCCGGCCAGGTGGCGACAGAAGTGGAGGTCACCGGCGAGGTGCCGCAGGTCGACACTACGAACGACACGCTCGGCGGCATTCTCACCTCCAAGACGATCGAGAGCGTTCCCGTGAACGGGCGCGATTACACGAAGCTGATCTATCTGAACCCCGGCGTCTCCGGCTCGCCCGATCAGATCACCGACTCGCCCGGTTCGTTCGGCGTCTTCTCGATGAACGGCTCGCGGGGGCGATCGAACAACTTCCTTCTGGACGGCACGGACATGAACGATGGCTTCCGCAACGATCCGGCCATCAATGAAGCGGGTGTGTTTGGCGATCCCGCGACCATTCTGCCGATCGACTCGGTTGCCGAACTGCACGTGCTTTCGAATTTCCAGGCTGAATATGGCCGCAACAGCGGCGCGACGGTGAACATAGTCACCAAGAGTGGCACCAACAATTGGCATGGCTCGGCGCTGGAATACTGGCGCAGCGGCCAGCTTGGGGCGCGCAACTACTTCAACATCGCCAGCCAGCCGAAGAATCCTTTCCTCAATAACCAGTTCGGTGGTTCGCTTGGCGGTCCGATCGTGAAGGACAAGCTGTTCTTCTTCGCTAACTACGAAGGACAGCGCGAGAGCGGCTCCCAGGCTGGACTGGGCTGCGTTCCCGACGCGAACGTCATCGCCCAGGCCAAGGCAAATGCGGCGGCCGCCGGCGTGCCATTGAGCCAGCCAATCTTGAATCTGCTGGCGCGTAATCCCTGGCCGCAGCCGAATATTCCCGGAGCCAGCGCTAACCTTGACGGCACCTGCAATGCGCCCGCTCCGGGGGCCGCTGCCGATAACCTGGCGACCTCGATTCCCTTCAGCAACGACGTCGACAGCGTTATTGGCAAGATTGACTACAATCCCAGCACCAACAACAACTTCAGCGGGCGATATTATTTCGGCAACAGCAATCAGAGTTTTCCCTTTGCCCAGCTCGCCGGCGGATTGTTACCCGGCTTCAACACGGTAACTCCGACGCGGGTGCAGTTGGTCTCACTATCGTGGGTGAAGATTGTCAACTCGTCGCAGGTGAATGAAATGCGTTTCGGCTGGAACCGTTTTGCGGAAGGATTCTTCCCGCAGGACGGCAATTTCAATCCCGCGAGCATTGGCTTGGACACCGGCGCGAGTCCATATGATTACGGCCTTCCTAAAATCTCGGTCGGCAGCTTCGCGATTCTTGGCTCCACGCCCAGCGTTCCTCGCCAGCGTGTCGATACCAACTGGCAGTTCATCGACGACTATTCCTGGAAGATCGGCCGGCACGATCTGAAATTTGGATATGAATTCCGCCGGACGACGATCCAGATCATTCAGGACGTCAACTTCCGCGGCAAACTGAGCTTCGACGATCTCACTTCGTTTGTCGAGGGCTTTCCCTCGGGCGGAAGTCAGGCCGCCGGCTACACGAAGCGGCACGAGTATCAGAACAGCGACGGTCTGTACATCCAGGACAGCTTCCGCTGGACGCCGCGGCTGACCGTCAACCTCGGGCTGCGCTGGGACTATTTCGGAGTTGCAGGCGAGAAGAACAATTTCTTCTATCGCTTGCTACCCGCCAATGGCGGAACCCTGGCGCAGGTGGGCGGACCAGGCGGCTTCTCGCGCCTCTACAATCCCGACTGGAAGAACTTCGCGCCGCGCGTGTCATTCGCGTGGGATCCCACCGGCAGGGGCACGACGGTATTGCGTGCCGGATACGGCCTGTATTATGACGCCTTCTCGCAGGACATGTTCCTCGCGCACATTCCTTACAACTGCACCTTCTGTCCGGGTCCGGCTTATACCGGCGTAGGCGCGGCACCCATCACGTTCTTCAGCGCGACTTCGGGGCCGATCGCTGCCGGTTCGCCGGTATACGTTGGAGCCTCGCCTTTGGGCAGCTACTTCGGTATCGATCCCAACCTTCGGACGCCCTACATCCAGAACTGGAACTTTAATATCCAGCAGGCGTTCGGCAACAAAGCAACGGCTGAGATCGGCTATGTCGGTTCGAAGGGCTCGCGGTTGCTGCGCTTCCGCGATATCAATCAGCCGAGCCAGGGACAGATCACCGCGTATGACACGGGTCCGGCTTGCGCCGGAGGCTTCGTTCCTCCGAACTGCCCGATTGCCGGATTCGACAGCGGCGGCAACGTCCCGCGTACCGCCTATCCCAACTTCTTCTACGTGAACCAGGAGGAGTCAACCGCCTTCTCGACGTACAACGCGTTGCAGTTCACCTTCCGGACAAATGCCTGGCATGGGCTATCGACGCAGGTGAATTACGTCTGGTCGCACTCCATCGACAACGCCAGCGACCTGGAAGACTTCATCCCCAACGCTTCGCAGCCGAACAACAGCCTCGAACCCTTTGCGGAACGTGGCAACTCCAACTTCGATATCCGCAATCGCTTCAGCGGGTACTTCAACTACCAGTTCCCGGGAGCTTCCGGGCGGCTGAAGAGCGGCTGGGGGATCGACGGCACGGCGACGTTGCAGAGCGGCCAGCCCTTCACGCTCAACTACAACTTCGAGGGCGACTACTCCGGTTCGGGTGAGGGCTTTGACCGGCCGGATCTCGCGGGGCCGATCCAGTACGGCGGCTCAGCCGCCCAGTTCATCAACCTCGCGAATTTCTCGGTGCCTTGCACATTTGGCAACAGCACGGCCACGACGGCATCGGGTGACAGCAACTGCCTGGCTGGAACGCGTCACTTCGGCAATCTTGGACGCAACGTGCTCGTCGGGCCCACGTTCAAGGAGTTCAACTTCTCCGTCTACAAAGACACGAAGATCACCGAGGTACTCAACCTGCAATTACGTGCCGAGTTCTTCAACATCTTCAACCATCCCAACTTCTCCAATCCCGAGTTGCCGAACTTCATCGCCGATCCTGGGGTGAACGGCATTGGAGCAAACGGACGCGGAGTTGGCTATTACGCGCTGACGGCAACCGGTGACGTGGGAATCGGCAACCCGTTCCTCGGCAGCGGCGGCCCGCGCGGAATACAGTTCGCGGCGAAGTTTACGTTCTAAGGGATAAAGACTGGAGCGCCGCTGGCGTAAGCGCTCCAGTCGATCATTCCTGGGTGGAAGGTTTAACGTGAAGATGGCACGACGAACCCCACACCGCGGTCTTCGTTGTCGCGCTTCGTGGCGGGAATGTCGAGATCGGCGAGCGCGACCTTCCGCGCCCGTGATTCGTTGAATATCCACAAGGTCTTGCCAATGATTGCGTAATCCCGAACCTGCTCTGTGTGCCCGTCTTTGTAGATCAGCACCGTCTCCGCGTGAATCTGTGGGTTCGACGTTGCGGCACTCTGCGCCTCTTGTTGTGCGCGCAATTGCTCGACCTCGCTTCGCAGGCTTTCGATTTCGTCCTGCGTGCGCGTATCCGGCGGATACGACGAATAGGCGGAGGAATACTCGGGCGTCACATACGAGCCGCCCGTAGCATAGTTTTGCGCCTGATAATTCGAAGCCTGGTAATTGGACGCCTCGTAGATGTCAGACGGGTAGTAGGCTGCGTTGTCCCATCCGCCGCCCCAGCCCCAACTCGGCAACCACCAGCCACCCCAGCCCCAGCTCCAGCTTGGCCACCACCAGTTGCCCCAACCCCAGCCCCATCCGGGCCACCACCAACCGTGGCCGCGCCAGCCCCAGCCATTACCGCGCCAGCCCCAACCGTTGCCATGCCAGCCATTGTTGTGCCAGCCCCAGTTGTTGCCGTTCCAGCTGCCGCCGTTCCAGTTATTGCCGTGCCAATTATTTCCGCTCCAGGCGGGACGATAGCCGCCAGCGTAGGGGGCGTGCCCATAACCAACGGGTCCGCGGTATCCATAACCGCCGGATGGACGCGCAGCCATTCCGCCTCCGGCAAAGCTGTGGCCACCGCCGGCGAAGCCGTGGCCGCCGCCCGCGGACATGCCG
Organism: Terriglobales bacterium; assembly: GCA_035262645.1. Lineage (GTDB taxonomy): Bacteria > Acidobacteriota > Terriglobia > Terriglobales > Acidobacteriaceae > Bog-257. The sequence continues at coordinate 35,345 of DATFSK010000072.1, read as the reverse complement.
CCATGGCCGCCACCTCCTCGTTGTCCCAATGCCGGAACGGTGAGCAGAGCGCACAACATCACACTCAGGACCCAACGCTTCATACGCTTATTATCTCTCCGTTGTAAAGATGCGCGCGGGGAAAAATAGAAGCACAATGTCAAAATGGGATGAGCCGCCGACACAATGTTTCCATCAGGGCTTGGGATGGTGCGGCTCATTTCCTTTGCTGCGGCGGCCCGCCGAACAGTCCAGCTCACGGGGAACATCTAACCGCCGCATCGATATCGCATGCGAGGCATTGAATGAAAGTTGCATTTCTCGGATTAGGAAACATGGGAGCGCCCATGGCGCGCAATCTGCTGCGCGCCGGTCACGACCTGACAGTGTGGAACCGAACAGCGAACAAGGCGGAGCCACTGGCAAAGGACGGCGCGAAGGTCAGCCATTCTGCCGCCCAGGCGGCGAAGGACAGCGATCTGGCAATCACGATGCTGGCTGACGATCACGCGGTCGAATCGGCTGTGCTGCATTCCGGAGCCATGATTGAAAGCCTTCGCAAGGGTGCAACTCACGTGTCCATGAGCACAATCAGCGTCGACCTGTCGAGGAGATTGGCCGCGGCCCACGTCCAACGCAGCCAACATTATGTGGCCGCTCCCGTCTTCGGGCGTCCCGATGCCGCCGAGCAGCGAAAGCTGTTCGTCGTAGCCGCCGGAGAGCAGGCTGCGGTGGAAGCTTGCGGCCCGATATTCGAAGCCTTGGGCCAGCGGACGTTTTTGATCGGCGAGAAGCCGGAGATGGCGAACGTGGTGAAGCTGAGCGGGAATTTCCTGCTGGCCAGCGCGATCGAATCGCTGGCGGAGGCGATCGCCCTGGCGCGCAAGTACGGCATCGATCCGCGCCAGTATGTGGACTTGCTGACGAGCACGCTGTTTGCCGCGCCTGCCTACAAGACCTATGGCGGGCTGATTGCGGACGGCCGGTATGAGGCCGCCGGATTCGCATTGCGCCTGGGGCTGAAGGACGTCGACCTGGCGCTGGCGGCGGCCGAACGCGTGGACGCTTCGCTGCCCATCGCGAGCCTGGTGAGGGACCATATCCTCATGGGGATTGCCCGCGGCTATGACAAGCACGATTGGAGCGTGCTAGGGCGCCTGGCCGCGGAAAATGCCGGCCTGTGACGGCATTCCTAAGCGCTTCCGAATTTGTGTGTTACAACACGTTTGCTACTTTTGTCCGGCGCCGGCATCTAATGGGACTGGAGCGCGAACATGATCACCATCAGGCCATCAACAGAACGGGGACACGCCAACCACGGCTGGCTGGACACCCATTACACCTTCTCGTTTTCCGACTACCTTGACCCGCGGCATATGGGCTTCCGCCACCTGCGCGTGATCAATGAAGACCGGGTGAGCGCCGGCGAGGGTTTCGGCATGCATCCGCATCGCGACATGGAGATCCTTACCTACATCGTCGATGGCGAGCTCAGCCATCGTGACTCGATGGGCCGAGGCGCAACCATTAAGCGCGACGACGTGCAACGCATGTCGGCAGGCACGGGCGTGATGCACAGCGAGGTGAATCAGTCCGGCAAGCCGGTGCACCTGCTGCAAATATGGATCTTGCCCGAGGCGAAGGGATTGAAACCCAGCTACGAGGACCGAACCTTCTCGCCCGATGAGAAGAAGAACCGCCTGCGGCTGATCGCGTCACATGATGGACGCGATGGCTCGACCACAATCAACCAGGACGCCAGCGTCTACGCGTCGGTGCTCGACAGCGGCAACTCCGTCGAACTGGAGTTGAAGCCGAAGCGCCACGCCTGGGTGCAGCTGATCAGCGGAAACCTGAATGTAAACGGCACGAGGCTGGCTGAGGGCGACGGCGCCGCGATCAGCGGTGAAACGAAGCTCAATATCGCCAGTAACAGCGGAAACGGCGCGGCAGAGTTCCTCGTCTTCGACCTGGCATAAAGCGTAGCGCCGGTCTCCTGACCGGCTGTCCTGGCGGCGTCCACGCCGCCAGGTCTTCTTATCGGAGATAAGGGCGACCTTGGAGAAGGTCCATAACTGGCGAAAAGCATGGGCCGAAGCCAGCGTTACAGCCAGCCTGGAGACCGGTGCTACAGTGTCCCTATAATCCTTCCATGCCCTTCAAGCGCACGCCGAAAACGTATGACGAGGAGTCTCTCTACGAATACGCCATCGGCGCACTCGGCCGCCGCATGCGAACTGTCGCCGAGATAAGGCGGCTCATGCGCAAGCGCGTGAGCACCCAACCAAACGGCGAAGCGCTGATGGATACGGTCGTTGCTCGCCTGAAGGCGCAGCGATATCTGAACGATACTACCTACGCGGAGAGCTACTCGCGCCTCCGCAAAGAGAACGAAAAGTTCGGACGACTGCGCGTCATCCAGGATCTGAAGGTTAAGGGAGTGCACGGTGAGGTCATCGACAAGGTGGTAAGCGCCGCCTACGATGACGTGAACGAGGAGCAGCTGGCGCGCGACTTCCTCCGCCGCAAGCGCATCGCCAAGCCGGCCGATCAGAAGCAGGCTGCACGCGTTTTCCGCACACTCGTCCGCGCCGGCTTTGCAAGCCGCGCAATCTTCCGCATACTGAAAAAGTGGGATGTGGATGACGAGACGATTGCGATGCTCGAGGAAGAAGGAACCAGGGGCTAGGGACTAGGGACTGGAGAATGGCATCAAGCTCGAGGCAGAATCTTTCTTTGCTTTTGCAATCCCTAACCCCTAGCCCCAAATCCCCAGTCCCTTAGGCCGATTCCCTATGCCCAAAAAGCTCGACCACACCACCGCCTGCGAACACCTTTCCCGCGTCGACCGTCAGCTGGCGCGGATCATCGCGAAGACCGGACCATGCCGCATGCAGCAGGAGACCACGCAGAGCATTTTTGCCGCGCTGCTGGAATCGATCGTCTACCAGCAGCTCAATGGCAAGGTCGCCGCCACCATCCTGTCGCGCGTGAAAGCCCTCTTCCCGGAGAACACAAAACGGATCCGCACGCGGCGCGGACTGGTCGACGGCTTTCCTACGCCGGAACAGATCCTTCAAGCCACAGAGGAACGACTGCGCTCGGCAGGTTTGTCGCGCGCCAAGATGCTGGCCATTCGCGATCTTGCAGCCAGGACGCTGGACGGCACCGTGCCCACGGTGAAGCAGGCACACCGCATGAGCGACGAAGAGCTGATCGAGCGGCTCGATACCGTGCGCGGCATTGGCCGCTGGACGGTCGAGATGCTATTGATCTTCCGCCTCGGCCGCCCCGACGTGCTCCCGGTCGACGACTACGGAGTGCGTAAGGGTTTCGCCCGCATGCGCAAGCTTGCCGACCTCCCCAAGCCCAAGGAACTCATGGCGTATGGCGAGCGCTGGCGTCCGTATCGTAGCGTCGCAAGCTGGTATATGTGGCGCGCGGCGGAGATGAAAGCCCTGCCTCTGGCTGGCTCATCGGCTAAGAAGCAGTCCGTGACCCTAAAGATCAAACCGCCGGCCGGACGGAAGGGCACTTTGGCACGCAGATCGGCCGGTCGGGTGTAATCAGGCAACTGTGTGCCGAAACAAACTCCTGCGGCTACGATGCCGGTGTCTTCTGCAGGAAATCTACGAACTTCTGGGCGGCCTCGCGGTCATTGCCCCCGATCTGGGAAGGGATAATTGCAGGCACATTCGCCGGACACGCCTTCAATCCGGCACATACGTTGACGGCCTGCGGCAACGCGGCTTGCACCGCGGAACTGACGCTGGCATCATCGGGCGAATCCAGGATAATGAGGTCGATATTGTCACTGCCGCTTTGCCTCTGCAGCATGTCTTTGTAATCGCCCGTCTCGCTGGCGATCACAATGTGCTGACCGGACTGTACACGCGGATTGCTGCCTTCAAAGTCCAGGATCCTGCGGTCCAGCTCGCTGCCATAAACTGACCTCAGATCACGCAGAAGATGGACGGTAACCGACGTAGATTTCTGATGCCGCTGGCAGGCAGACAGCAGGGGGAGGATCAGGAGTAAAAGAATTGCCGGGACAAACCTCGGTCGTTGTGCCATTACGACATGATATCTGGAGCGGGCAGCTTCGCCTAGCCGCGGTGGCGCTGCGGCAGAAATTCCGTGCCAATTAAGAACTCGAGAAACGCGCCCGATCGCACGTGAGCTTACCTTAGATGTCGGCAGGCGGGCTACTATCCAGGTTGCCCCCACGCAAGAATTAATGTTCTTGTGTGCGAAACACCCTTTTCCGATTCAGCAACTTCATAGATAATGCAACGCAATAGACCGAACCTTTTGGCCCCTGGGTGGGAAAATGAGAGTACGCGCGGCGCTTTGGCTGTCCTTGGCATTATGTTCTTCGCTGGCCGCGCAGCAGACGGTTGTCGTCGCGGCCCGCACTAAGGCTGCGCCATTTCCTGCCACCTTCTCCCTGGCTTCGTCACCCAATGCTGCGTCGGTGGTGGAAGGTGCTCTTCCTGCAGAGCTTGATTTGTCGGAAGCGACCCTCGGCCTGGCCCCAGGCCCGCCCGTCTACGGCGTTCCGCCTGCTCCTGCCGCCGTCTGCATGCAGTCTCTGCCGCGCGTTGTCGGCGCGCCTGAGACGACCTATGCATTTGACCACTTGCAGTTGAACGCGGCAGCCATCAAGGGCGCCTTCAGTCACGATAATTTGGTGAAGATGGCGCGTAATTTCAAGCCAGGACAGCCGCTGCCCGATGCGCCATCGTACGTCCCCCTCACGAAACAACAGAAATTCGACCTGTTTCTGCGTCAGAGTCATTCCTTTGACACGGTGAGCGGCGCGATGTTCGACTCCCTCATTGCACAAGCGACCGGCGCTTATCCAACTTTCGGCGGAGGGATAGGTGGATATGGCAAACGACTGGCCGCGTCCATGGCAGGAGCGGAGAGTGCAGCTTTCTTCGGGAGCTTTGTTTTTCCGGCCTTGCTGCATCAGGATCCACGATATTTTCGCTCGCAGGACACCGGTATCTCCAACCGGTTGGCCTATGCTGCCAGTCGCGTAATAATCGGACGCAGCGACTCCGGGCACGCCGTGATCAACACGTCGCTGATTTTGAGCGAATTCGTTCAGGCGGCTGTTTCTAACGCCTACATACCGTATCGCAACGAATCGGTCTCCGGGACCATCGAAAACGCGGTTTTTAGCCTCGGGTCGGTGGCTCAAGCGCGCATTCTCGACGAGTTCTGGCCTGACATTAAGGCCTTTGTCTCGCACCACGAGCCTGCCCCAGTCCATCGCTGGCAAGACAAGTGGAATAACGGTCCCCTCGGACAGTGGTCGCGCCAGTAATCCTTAGCGATAGGCCAGCTTCCTGTAGCTGCCCTCCACATCGGTCAGCGGCATCTCCCCCGCTTTTCAAAGTTGAACCAACAGTGCGATGCTATTCGTATCCGTATTGTCGACAGGCTGACCCATGCGCGAACTGAAGGATGAGCTGGCATCGCTGCGCATTGACCGCGAGGCCCCGCGCCGCGGCCGCTGGCGCGTGCCGCTGCTGCTGCTTGTGCTGGTCGCGCTTGCAGTTGCAGGCTGGTTCTACCTGGGCAAGGCACGGTCAGTGTTGGGCGCGGTTGAGGTCGAGACCGTCCAGCCCACCATAGAAAGCACCAGCGGTCCTAATGCGGGGACGCCGATGCTCACTGCCTCGGGGTACCTGGTAGCGCGTAAGCAGTCGGTCGTCTCGTCGAAGATACAGGGTCGCATCGCGTCATTGCGAGTTGAAGAAGGTAGCATCGTCCGAGAAGGCGACATTCTGGCGACGCTCGATAACGCCGACATACTGGCGGCGATCGCAAAGGCGAAGGCGGACATCGAGTACGCCAAGGCGGATCTCGCCGAAGCGCAGCGACAGGAGCGCCTGCAGGAAAATCTGTGGCGCAACAAGGTTGTGTCGCAGGATGCGCTGGATGCGTCGAGATCCAAGGTGCGGCTCGCTGAGGCGGCGATCGAGCAGGATAAGGCGAATCTGCAAGTCCAGGAGGCGTATCTGGACTTCACCACGATTCGCGCACCGTTTGCGGGAATCGTAGTCAAGAAGATGACCGAGGTTGGCGAGAGCGTGGCGCCCATTCCGCCGGGCGTGAACATCTCAACGTCGTCGGGGGCGATCGTCGCCATTGCAGATATGAACTCGCTTGAGGCTGAGGTCGATGTGAACGAGTCCAACGTCGGGCAGCTCGGGGCGAGCCAGCCGGCGGACATTCAGGTGCAGGCGATTCCCAATCACACGTACAAGGGCGTGCTGCGACAGGTGATTCCAACCGCCGACCGCACCAAGGCGACGGTGACCGTGAAGGTCTCGATCCTCGACAAAGATAAGTACCTGAGGCCGGAGATGAGTTGTAACGTAACGTTTCTCGAGCCGCAGAAGAAGGAACAAAGCGGTGGCTCTGCGCCGCCTCAGCGAATCATCACAGTTCCCAAAGACGCGGTGGTAACGCGCGATGGGAAGGCGATGGTGTTTACTATTGAAGACAAGAAGGCGCAAGCCGTGCCCATCACCACCGGCGCCGATCTGCACGGGCAGGTGATCGTGAAGCAGGGCTTGTCTGGCGGCGAGATCCTCGTGAACAATCCTCCACAGAAGTTAAAGGACGGAGATGTTGTGAAGGTGAAGGGATAGGGACTGTATTGCTGCGCGCAACTTTCTTGGACTAAAGTCCTCGCTTGATTGACTCACAGCCTCGCGCCAACTTGAACACGCAGGAGATTTCATGAGCGCAACCAACACGGCCACAACCACGGCCGTCAGCGTACGAAACGTTCGCAAGTTTTATCAGCGTGACCAGATCGAGATCAAGGTCCTCGACGGCATCAACCTGGAAGTGCCGCAAGGTGAGTTTGTCGCTCTGATGGGACCATCGGGATCGGGCAAGACCACTCTGCTGAACCTGATCGCAGGCATCGATCGTGTGACGTCAGGCAAAGTTGTGGTTGCGGGCACCGATCTTGGCCCCCTGTCGGAAGGCGACTTGGCGAAGTGGCGCAGCCGGCATATCGGATTCATCTTCCAGTTCTACAACCTGATTCCTGTGCTGAATGCGGTGGAGAACGTAGAGCTGCCGCTATTGCTGACGCCTCTTTCCAGCCGCGAGCGCCGCGAGCGCGCCATGACCGCGTTGCGCATCGTCGGACTGGAGGACCGTGCGAAGCACTATCCACGCCAGCTGTCCGGAGGACAGGAGCAGCGGGTCGCGATTGCACGCGCTGTCGTCACCGATCCCACCGTGCTGGTTGCCGATGAGCCGACCGGCGACCTCGACCATCAAAGCGCGGAGGAGATTCTGACACTGATGGAGACGTTCAACCAGGAATTTCACAAGACCATCTTGATGGTGACGCACGATCCGCGGGCCGCGGCAAAGGCGCACGTGCAGCACCATCTCGATAAGGGAGTTTTAAGCAATTAGCAATTAGCAATTAGCCGTTAGCCATCGGCTTTGAGCTCTAACTGCGAATTGTTAAATACACCTGATTACTAATTACTGATTACTAATTACTTCTTTTATGAAATTCGCACCCCTGATCCTGAAGCATCTGCGCAAGAACTGGATCCGTACACTCAGCACGGTGCTGGCGCTGTCGGTCTGCATCTTTCTGTTCTGCACCTTGCAGACGGTGGTTGAGGCGGTGAATTTCGGCCTGCACGCCGGCAATGCCGGCCGCCTCATTACGCGCCATTACGTCAGCCTGGTGTTCAACTTGCCCGTCAACTACGAGCAGCGTGTGGCATCGGTTCCGGGCGTGAAAGAGGTCGCGGCGTTCGCCTGGTTCGGCGGTATTTATCGCGATCCGAAAAACTTCTTTGCCAACTTTGCCACCGAGCCGCAGAAGTTTCTCGACCTCTATCCCGAAATCATGCTGCCGCCGGACCAGAAAGAGAAGTGGCTGCATGATCGCCGCGGCTGCATCATTGGCCGCAAGCTGTCGCAGCGTTTCGGATGGAAGCTGGGCGATACCTTCCAGCTCGAAAGCAGCATCCCTCCCTATCGCGTCGGCCACCCATTCGAGTTCGTCGTCGATGGAATCTACGACACGGATGAGGCGAAGTATCCGGCCACCGACCTGAACTCGATGTACTTCGACTACAAGTATCTTTACGAGGCGACGAGTCAGCGCATCGGCATCGGATACCTGGCCGAGGCGATCGATGATCCGAAACACGCCGGCGCGGTCAGCAAGGCCATCGATGCAGAATTCGAGAACAGCGACACGCCCACGAAGACGGAGACGGAGCAAGCCTTCATGGCCGGCTTTGTCGCCATGGCCGGCAATTTGGCATTCCTGCTGAACGGAATTGGATTGGCGGTCGCCTTCACCATTCTGCTGGTCACGGCCAACACGATGAGCATCGCGGTGCGCGAGCGTCAGCAGGAGATCGGTGTGCTGAAGACGCTGGGCTTCTCCAGCGGTCTGGTGATGACGCTCATCCTCAGCGAAGCGCTTCTGATCGGCGTCATTGGCGGCTTCATCGGGATTCTGATCAGCCTGGCAATTCTCCGTATTCTGCCGCAGATGCCGATGATCGGGGACATTCTGGCCGGATATCCGAACTTCGGTCTGTCACCGCAAACGACGGCAATTGGCGTGGGCATCGCGTTGCTGCTTGGATTAATGGCAGGATTCTTCCCGGCAATGACGGGCTATCGCGCGCGGATCACAGAAACGCTCAGGCAGGTGTGAGAAACAGCAATTAGCAATTAGCAAATTAGTTCCGTTGCTGCTGTTAGCTGGCCCTTCGCTAGTGACCGTGAAAGCGCGAGACCAGGGTCGATCGCCCGGCGCCCCGACGAGAACTAGAATCACATTGAGGAACTTTGTCTTGACTGAACGGCTCTATTACACCGATCCTTTGCTGCTGGAATTTGAGGCACAGGTTGCGGCAGTGACTTCTGATCCCGATGGACGTACAGCCATCACCCTCGACCGCTCGGCTTTTTATCCCACCAGTGGTGGCCAGATCTTCGATACTGGTTGGCTTGAGGTTCCAGCCGGAGGTGGTGCAGCCCGCCTGCGCATCAGCGAAGTTGCCGAAAACGAGCAGACCGGTGAGGTGCTTCACTTAATCGAAAACGCACATCCGGCGCTGCCAGCGGGAACGGTGGTTCGTGGAACGATTGACGCTGATCGCCGGCGCGACCACATGCAGCAGCACTCCGGTCAGCATGTTCTGTCGGCGGCCTTCGAGAGGCTTTACGACTTCGCCACCGTTTCCTTTCACATGGGAGACAACAGCTGTACCATCGATCTCGCCTCAGATTCCGTAAGCCCGAAACAGCTGCAAGCGGCAGAGCGGCTGGCCAACGAAGTCATCGCGGAAGACCGTCAGGTAGAGATTTGCTTTGCGACTCCGGACGAGGCGCGAAGCAAAGGCGTGCGCAAGATCCCCCCTGCGGAACGCCAGAAGTTGCGGCTTATCGACATTCGCGATTTCGACTTGAATGCCTGCGGCGGAACGCACGTGCACAGCACAGGACAGATCGGGAGCATCCTGCTGCGCAAAACCGAAAAGGTCAAGCAGGGCACGCGGGTGGAGTTCGTCTGCGGATTGCGTGCGGTCGGCACCGCGCGCCGAGACTTCGAGACGCTGACGGACGCGGCGGCGGTGTTCTCCACCCATATTTGGGAGGTTCCGCAGCAAGTCCGAAAATCGTTGGACGAGATCAAGTCCGCGCAGAAGGCCCAACATAAGCTGCTGGAGGAAGTCGCCGAGTTACAGGCAAACGAACTGCTGCGGTCGGCGTCGGAGACCGCCGGGCACAAAATGGTAGTGAAGTACTTTGCCGATCGTGATATTTCATTTATCAAGATGCTGGCGCAGAAGCTGACGAAAGCTGGGCAGGCGGTGGCGCTGCTTTCCTGCGGAGGAGCACAGCCGTCGCTGGTCTTCGCGCAGACGCCGGGGCTGGCGAATGACATGGGAGCGCTGATGAAGCAGACCGTTCAGGCGCTTGGAACACGCGGAGGCGGCAACCGGGACATGGCGCAGGGCGGCGCGCCGGATGGGCAGAGGGCGGAGTCCGCGATAATGGAAGCGGCAAGCGCGATGGCGCAGTAATGGTTGCGCGGGGCAGACAGCTGGTCCCTCCGCTCGGACTGAAATCCTCGGCCGGGATGACAAGTTTAAGGTTGGTGTCTTGCTGCCTCACAACCAGTTAAACAGCTACTGAATACTGGCAAGAGGTTACCGGGTACGGACAGCTGACAACGGGCATCTGACAACCGACAACTGACAACTGCTTTGGACCAACGGCTCATTCTCGTTACCTTACTGATCCGCCTCGGCGTGGCCGCGGCGATCAGCAGCGTGCTGGTGCGCGCACGGCGCTTTCGCGTTTTACTCTTTCGCGAGGAGCGGACGCTCAGCGAAAAACTCGAGATTGTTTTTATAGTCGGGACACCCATTGCCCTGGGAGTATTGGTGCGTCACGCGGTACGCAATTTCCTGGCCGCAGACATTGCCTTTGAAGGCGCGATCCTGATGGGGGTCATCGGCGGGCGTTTTGTCGGCCTCGCAGGGGGAGCTATGGTGGCAGTGCCGTCGCTGTTCCTGGGCGAATGGCTGGCATTGCCAATGTATGTTGTGGCGGGGTTCTCGGCCGGATGTTTGCGTCACATCGCACGGGAGCGAGAAGCCATCTGGTCATTCTCGCCGCTGTTCGACCTGAGTATTTACCACTGGATTCGCCGCAGCATTCGCAAGTCGTTCATCGACTGGCAGACGTCGTTCTTCTTCCTGATCCTGGCACTGGAGTTCATTCACATCCAGCTGCATCTGGAATTTCCGCGTCGCCTCTTCGCCCTGTACTCGCCCAATATAGGAGTGAAGCTCGCAATCTATGCCGGGACGGTAATGGCCGTCGCCATCGCCCTGAAGGTGCTGAACAACGTTCGCATCGAGATGAAACTGGAGCAGCAGGAACGATTGCTGCTGCAGGCGCGCATGGAAGCGCTGCAAAGCCAGATCAACCCCCATTTCCTGTTCAACACGTTGAATTCGATTTCATCGCTGGTGCGTGGCGATCCTGACTCGGCGCGAGTAATGATCGTAAAGCTGGGCAACATCTTGCGACGGCTTTTGCGAAAGGGCGACTCGTTTGTGCCGTTGCGCGAGGAGCTTGAGTTCCTCGACGACTATCTCGACATCGAGGTCGCGCGCTTCGGGCATGACAAGCTGAGGGTAGTGAAAGAACTGGAGCCGGCGTCGCTCGACGATCTTGTGCCCAGCATGATCCTCCAACCACTGGTGGAAAATGCGGTAAAGCATGGATTCTCGACGAAAGTTGAGAGCGGGAGTATCTATCTGCGCAGTCGACGCGCCGATGAACGCCTGGTGATCGAAGTGGAGGACGACGGAGTCGGCATGCCTTTGGACGGCAACAGCGCGTCCTCTGGCACGGGCATCGGTATGCAGAATGTGACGGAGCGGCTGATGGTGCTCTATGGCGATGCCGCGGAAATCACGGTGGAGAGCCAGCCTAATCACGGCACGCTTGTGCGCCTGGTTCTGCCCGTGCTGCAAGCCGAGGAAATGGGCGGTTCCGTTGTCGGCGCGATCTACGAAGAGCGCTCCAGGACAGCGCGATAGTACTTCTCATACTGCGGAATGATTTTGCTGGCGCAGAATTTCGCCTGCGCGCTGGCGCGTGCCGCCTCTCCCATCTGCTTCAGCTTCGCGTCATCGGAGAGCACCTCAATGGCATAGTTGGCCATCGTGTCTACATCGCCGACGGCAGCGAGGAATCCCGTCTTGCCGTGATCGATCACCTCCGGCACCCCGCCTTCGTTTGTCGCAATGGGAACAACTTCACAGGCCATGGCTTCGAGGGCGGCGAGTCCGAACGACTCCAGCTGGCTGGGCAGCAACATAACGTCAGCAACGCCGAGCTTCTCGTGGATGCGGTCCTGCTTGCCCAGGAAGTCGACTTTCTTGTGAATTCCCTTCCTGACTGCGAGCCACTCGGCGCCTGAGCGCTCGGGGCCGTCGCCGATCATGAGCAGGCGCGCGGGAACTTTCTTCTGCACCCGATCGAAGATCTCGATGACGTCGGGAATGCGCTTGACGGGGCGGAAGTTCGAGAGATGAACGAGGATTTTCTCATCGGGCTTCGCATACTCCGCGCGGAGCTTCCGCACCTCCGGCGTGCGTTCGTACAAATCGCAGTTGACGAAGTTGGGGATGACTTCGACCGGCGTCTTTACGTCGAAGACCTCCAGCGTGCGCTGTTTCAGGTAATCGGAGATGGCGGTTACGCCATCGCTCTGATCGATGGAAAAGCGTGTAATCGGCAGGTAAGAGGGGTCCGCGCCGACCAGGGTGATATCTGTTCCGTGCAAGGTGGTGACGTACGGCAGGCGGCGGCTGTTGCGAGCATGATCACAGCAGAGCATTTGCCGGGCCAGCATGGCACTCACCGAGTGGGGGATGGCGTAGTGTACGTGCAGGAGGTCGAGCTCATAGATCTCGGCCACCTCGGCCATGCGCGTCGCCAGCGCCAGATCGTACGGCGGATATTCGAAGAGAGGATAGCGGGAGACTTCGACCTCGTGGTAGTGGATGTTGGGCTGGGGCTCCGTCAATCGAATGGGCTGCGAGTACGAGATGAAGTGAACCTGATGACCCCGTTGGGCGAGCTCGAGTCCCAGCTCGGTCGCGACAACGCCGCTGCCGCCATATGTCGGGTAACAGGTTATGCCGATTCGCATCATCTGCGCGCCCCGCAGGCCACATCTGTCGCCCGCAATTTTTTGTAGATCACGCAGATTGGATGGTTTGGGGGCAGAAGGGATTCAGCGGCATATCTCAGCGGGAAAGCGCCTGGGACGATGTTCAGGACCGAGGGCGTGAGGTCTAAGTAACGTTCGTTCGAACTTTGGGCCGGAAAGCAGCTTTTACTTTCTTTCCCTGACGGGATCAGCCGTTCAGCACTGATCGTCAGCGGGCTGCCAGTATGGCGACCGCTTACGCGCGGCCTCGGCACGCGGCGCCTCCGTCCTCGCGCTGAAGCGCTCGAAGACGGCCTGCATCATGTCGTCCTTTTTGATTTTGGAAACCATGTCCAGCGTCAGCGCCGGAGCTGCCGGCGCATCTTCAATCGCGACGTTGTTCTTACGCATTCTACCCCCAATTCATCAATTCAAGTTCTCGCTGCGAGGCCCCTCCCGCAGAGTCAGCACGGGACATGGCGACTCGCACACAATCCGGTACGCATGTGGAAACATCAGGCGATCCAAAAAACCGCTTGACGGACGTACGCCGATGACCAGCAGGTCAGCGCCGGTTTCGCAGGCCGACTTCAGGATTGTGGGGACGACCTCCCCCTCCCGGATCAGCAACGAACTCTGGACGCCACCCGCCTTACGGTTCAACAACTCGGCGAGCCTGCTATTGACCTTTTGCAAAGTGCGGGCGCGCTCGACTTCATCGGTTGGCAAAGGATGCAGCACGTGAATCACGGTCAAGCCGGCAGTGTGTTCACGAGCCAGGGAGGCCGCGCATTCCACGGCTCGCTCGGATGCGGCAGTACAGTCCGCCGCGACCAGAATGTTGCGAACTGGTTCCGTTGGAGTGGAATCGCGCAGCTTCGGACCAACAGTCACGACGGGTATCCTGGAAGCGCGAAAAACTCCTTCTGCTACGGAACCCATCAGAGCTTTGCTGAATCCGCTGCGTCCATGCGTCCCCAGCACGATGAGATCGATGCGCTTCTGGCAGGCGAATTCCAGGATCGATTCGGCAACGTTCCCTTCCAGCAGGAACAGGTGATAGTCCTTCCCTTCTTCGTAGGAGCAGGCCCGTTTCAAATCGGCCTTGAGTCCACCCAGGTCGCGGAATGCTGCATCTTTCGCGGCCACGTAAGCAGAGGGACTGGCAAGCAGGAACTGATTGGCTGGGACCACGGAAACTACGTAGGCCTTCGCCCTATAGGTTTTTGCCAGCCGCAGGCCGTAGATGAGGGCCGCATCGGAATACCGGGAAAAGTCGGTCGCGATGAGCACATTCTGGACGCTCACCCCGACCGGTGTGAGCTGTGCCGTAGACATACAACGACCATTCTCCCCACGCGGTGGGGACGTTTGGGGAGGCGAGGCGCGTACCTTGAGGCGCCACGCAACTCCGCGTTCTGTAATCGTTGTAACGCGACCAGCACGGAAACTCAGTGACGGCGGTCAAGTTGGGGGGTGATGCAGGGCCTTTCAGGGAATGAACGTTTGCTACGGTTGCGTGCTCGCAACCGGCGTTTTTCCGCGCTCCAGCATCGACTTGACGATCACATACAGCACCGGAATGAAGAACAGGTTCAACGCAGTGGAGACGATCATGCCGCCGAAGACGGTGGTGCCGACCGAGTGGCGGCTTTCTGAACCCGCTCCTGTGGCGAAGACCAGCGGCAGCACGCCGAGAATGAAGGCGAACGAGGTCATCAGGATGGGACGCAGGCGGATGCGCGCCGCCTCGACAGCAGCTTCGCGGATGGACAGGCCCTTGTGCCGCAACTGCTCGGCGAACTCGACAATCAGAATGCCGTTCTTCGAAGCCAGACCGATGAGCATCACCAGTCCAATCTGGCAATAGACGTCGTTCAGCTGCCCCCGTATGGCCTGGGCAATCAGCGCCCCCAGCATCGCCATGGGAACGCTCAGCAGAATGATGAACGGCAACACGAAGCTCTCGTATTGCGCCGAGAGCGTCAGGTACACCATCAGCAATCCGAGTCCGAAGAGCAGGAACGACTGCTTGCCCGACTTGATCTCCTCCAGTGAAAGCCCTGACCAGGAGTAATTGAAACCGAGGGGCAGGCCTTTGGCGACCTGCTCCATGGCCTGGAGGGCCTGACCTGAGCTGTAGCCGGTGGCGGCAGAGCCATCGATTTCGGCCGAGCGGAAGAGGTTGTAGTGCGTGATCACCTGTGGCGAGGTCGACTCGCTGATCTGGAGGACGTTGTCCAGCGGGATCATCTGGTTCATGTCGGAGCGGACGTAGAACTCGCGGATGTCACGCGGCTTACGGCGGAAGGTCTGGTCGGCCTGAACGTAGACGCGATAGGCGCGATTGTTGAAGTCGAAATCGTTGACGTAAGCCGAGCCCATGTAAACCTGCAAGGCATCGGTGATCTGGTTGATCGGGACCTCCAGGCTGCGCGCCTTGGCACGATCGATGTTCACCACGAACTGGGGATCGTTCGCTGTAAACGCGCTGAAGAGGCCGCTGAGGTCCTTGCGCGAGTTCCCATCCCGCACCAGCTTTTGCGTCACGTTGTAGAGCTGTTCGATGGTGTTGCCGCCCTCGTCCTGCACTTCAAAGGTGAAGCCGCCAAAGGCGCTGATGCCGGAAATTGCCGGAGGCAGGAACGGGAAGGCCTGCACCTCGGTCAACTGGCTCAGAGGACCGCGAATACGGGCCACAACCGCCGCGGCAGAGTCGTTCTTCCCCTTGCGTTTATCAGCGTTGGCTAGGTTGAGGAACACCATGCCTTTGTTCGCGCCGCTGCCGGTGAAGCTGAAGCCCACGACGCTGAACGCGCCGGTAATGTCCTTCTCCTGCGCGCAGACTGCCTCTACCGCGCGCATCGCCTGTGAGGTGTACTCAACCGACGCGCCCTGCGGCGCCTGCACGGTGATCATGAACCAGCCCTGGTCCTCGTCCGGGACGAAGCCCGTAGGCACCAGCTTGTAGACGATGTACGTGGCGGTAAGTCCTGCGAAGAACACAATGAGGACCAGGTAGCGAACTCGGATCGCCTTCTTTGCGCTGTAAACGTAATAAGCGGTGCCGCGGTGGATGACGTGCTCGACGGCGCGGAAGAAGACGTTCTTCTTGCCGGATTCGGGGCGCAATAGCAACGCGGAGAGTGAGGGGGTGAAGGTCAGCGAGTTGAAGGCAGAGATCGCAATCGAGAACGCGATGGTCAGGGCGAACTGCTGGTACAGCAATCCCGTGGTGCCGGGAAAGAAGGAGACCGGAACGAAGACGGCAACCAGCACCAGAGAAGTGGCCACCACCGCTCCGGTGACTTCGCCCATGGCCTCCGATGCGGCCCGATGTGAATCGCAGTGTTCCTCGCCCATGTGGCGCTGGATGTTTTCGATCACCACGATGGCATCGTCTACCACCAGGCCGGTGGCCAGCACGATCCCGAAGAGCGTGAGCGTGTTGATCGAAAAGTTCAGCAGGCGGATGAAGGCGAAGGCCCCGACCAGCGAAACCGGAATCGTGACCGCAGGAATCAGCGTGCTGCGCCAATCCTGGAGGAAGACGAACATCACCAGCATGACGAAGATGATGGCTTCGACCAGGGTCTTCAACACCTCGCGAATCGAGTCGCCGACGAAGGTGGTGGTATCAAAGGCGACGGCGTAACGCAGCCCGGGCGGGAAACGCTTCGACAGCCGCGCCAGTTCGGCGCGAACGGCCTTGTCAACATCAAGGGCATTTGCTGTCGGCAGCTGGCTGACACCGATACCAACTCCGTTGTAGCCGTTATAGCGCAGCTTGCCGCTGTAGTCTTCCGCGCCAAGCTCGGCGTGTCCAACGTCGATAAGGCGGACGAGCGCTCCGTTGCTGCCGGGCTTGAGGATGATGTTGTCGAACTGTGCTGTTTCGGTCAGGCGGCCGACCGCGCGCACGCTGATCTGGTACATCTGCGTCGGCGGAGTGGGCTCAGCGCCCACCTGGCCCGAGGCAATCTGCACGTTCTGCTGTTGCAGCGCAGAGACGACGTCGGAGGCTGTCAGGCCACGCGCGGCCAGGCGTGCCGGATCGAGCCACAGACGCATGGAATACTTCCGCTCGCCGAAGATCTGAACGTCGGCAACGCCGGGAATGCGCTTCAGCGCGTCCTTGATGTAGATATCGATGTAGTTGCTGACAAACTCATCAGTGTAGCGGTTGTTGTCGCTGTAAAAGCCGGCCGCCAGCACGAACGAGGTCGCAACTTTATTAATGGTCACGCCGGTGCTCTTTACCGCATCCGGCAGGCGGCCCGTGACGCCTTGTACGCGGTTCTGCACGTCGACGGCGGCGAGATCAAGCGGGCGTGTCAGCTCGAAGGTGATGTTGATGGAAGCGCTGCCATCGTTGCCGCTGGTGGAGGTCATGTAGCGCATGCCTTCCACGCCGTTAATGGCCTGCTCAAGAATCGTAGTGACGGACGACTCGACGGCAGTGGCATTGGCGCCGATGTAGACGGCGTTGACCGAGATCTGCGGCGGAGCCAGTTCCGGGAACTGCGCGACCGGAAGAAACGGGATGCATACCGCGCCGGCGATCACGATGAACAGCGAAGTGACCGTGGAGAAGACCGGGCGTTTGATGAAGAAGTCGGAAAACAAAGTGGTGCCCTTGAAAGAACCGCAGATCCTTCGACTCCGCGTCCGCCCGATCCGCAAAGAAGCGGGTCGGAAAATCCAGCGGACGCTCCGCTCAGGATGACAAACTGTAAAAACTCAGTAGGCGCGGTAGCGCGGCCCTGTGCGTGCGGATGTTCACCAGCAGGCACGGCGCTTGCAGCGCGCTCACTGCTCGATCCGTATCGGCATGCCGTCGGCCAGGTTCTGGCCGCCTGATACGACCACCTGGTCTCCAGCTTTCAGGCCGTTCAGCACGGCGTAGTCATTGCCCGCGATCTCACCCAACTCCAAGGGGACTTGACGCGCTACCGTCTTGCCATTCTCATCGCGAGCCACAAAGGCGAAGAACTGGCCGCTGATGCGCGTCACCGCGATCACAGGAATCGTGACGCCGGGATGTGTGCTCCAGACGATACGCGCGCGCACCAATTGCATAGTCCGCAGGACGTCGGCAGCCTGATCGGCTGGCGCCTTCACCAGGAGCGATTGCGTGTTCGTATCGATCTGCGGCGAGATGAAATAAACATTGGTGCGCAACAGCACCTTGCCCGCCTGATCGACAACTTCAACCGGTGCGCCCATTTTGATGTCGTGCGCATGCTCCGAGGGGATCGGGATGTAGACCTCGAGGCCGCTGCGCTCGTCGATCGTGGTCAGCATGGTGGTGTTGGTCACGCGATCGCCAACGTGTACCGGTATGTCGCCGATAATGCCATCCGTCGGCGCAAACACGCTGTAGTAGCGCAACTGAACCTGAGACGACTCAATCTGTGCGTCCATTGCCTTTACGTCGTTCAAGGCAGCGTCGTAATTCGATTGCGCCTGCTGCAGATCCTGTTGACTCATGACGCCGCTGGCAGCCAGGGCCTTGGTGCGGTCGTATTGCGACTTGGCCCACTCGAGCGCGGCTTCCTTGGAACGCTTCTGCGAGTCGAAATTGGAGACTGCGGCCCGCTGCCGGCGCGGATCGATCTCCATCAGCGTGTCGCCTTTTTTCACCAGCTGGCCGGAATGCACGTGAATGCCGAAGATCCAGCCTTCGACATCGGGCATGATGGTGGCCGAGTGGCGCGACTTGATGGTGGCCACGAACTCGGAGGTATTACCGATCGCGCGGTCCTGCACGGCTTGCACCTTGACCGGCGCCGGAGGCGGCCCCTGGGGCGCATCGGCGCTGGTACGGCCGCAGGCGCTGAGCACAAGGGCCAACGCGAGGCCGCATACTGTGAACAACCCAAATCTGTACGCGTTTGCACGCGAGGCGTCCGTCGGCGCCTTAGGAAGGCTCATAAGAATCCGCTTAGGCTGGAATAGCCAAAGAAGTTAACGGTCTATGTCGATGCTTCATTCTAACCTGAGCTGGACAGCTGCGGCGAGCTTGCGGTTGAGGATGAGATCAGCGCAATGACTGCGAGATGAGGTGCGGGTGGGGCCTGGCTGCGGCCCAAGTAGGCAAGAAAGCGGCGAACCTGGTGGCGATCCTGAAACCGTAGGTGGACAAGCTCGAATAAAACTGGCAGTGCCTGGCGATCTGGAGATCGGCGCTACGCCGGGCTTAGGCTCCTTCCGCTGCCCCTGCGGAGCCTACACGATGCCTCACGTGCGACCATACGAAGTACACCACAGCAAGCACGATGAGACCAAGGATGACGGCGTCAAGCCGGTGGAACCACATCTTGAGCCGAGGATCAGTTTCCCATTGCTCGCCTAGGCGCATGCCGATGTAGGCCAAAGCAAAGCACCAGGGCCACGAGCCGACGAAAGTGTAGATGTGGAACTTCAGCCGGGGCATTCGGGCGATGCCGGCGGGCAGGGCGATGAAGGTGCGGATTACCGGCAGCAGGCGCGCGATCAGGACAGCCAGAGCGCCACGGCGCTCGAAAAAGCGGTCGGCGACGGCGAGCTCGCGTTGGCTCAGGAAGATATAACGGCCGTACCGCTCCACCAAGGGACGTCCTCCGAAGTAGCCGATCTCGTAGGCGAGCACCGATCCCAGATTGCAGCCCAACGCGCCCCAGGTTGCGACTGCGGCGAGCGAAAAGCGCCCCGTGTATACGAGATAGCCGGAGAACGGCATGATGATTTCCGATGGCAGCGGAATGCACGCCGACTCTATGGCCATCAGCAGCATGATGCCGGGATAACCCGCGCCGGAGATGACGCTGATGATCCAGGCGCCGACGATCTCAAGGATGTGGGCAATCATAATGTGAGGAGCAGCTCCCGCTACGCTGGCACATGACGAGAATGCCCCGCCCTAGCCAAAAGAGGGCTAGAACAGGGCACCAGATGCTTAAGCAACATATAGAACCTACACGCCTGACTGAATCAGTGAAGCAGCAGTCGGCGTACGCAGGCGGCCGTTTCCATTGCGATTGTTGGTGGCGTTCCGCCAGTTCACGTTCGGCAGGAACACCGACTGGTCGATGCGGTCGGCGTACTTCAGCGCGATGCCGATCATGGAATCCAGCAGCGAGTCCGACAACAGATGCGGCTGCAGACCAAGGTCGATCAGCTTGGAGTGCTTCGCGTTGTAGTAATGCGTTTCGGCCTCGACGCGTGGGTCGGGCAGGTGATGGATTTCGGCCTTGATGCCGAGCTTATGGGCCGCCCCCTTCACCATCTGCGCCAGCTCCAGCACCGAGAACTGCTCAGTGAACTGGTTGAAGACGCGGAACTCGCCCGGCTCGGCGGGATTGAGGCAGGCGATTTCGACGCAGCGAATGGTGTCGCGAATGTCGAGGAAGCCGCGCGTCTGTCCGCCCGAGCCGTAGACGGTGATGGGATGGCCCGCCGCCGCTTCAATACAGAAGCGGTTCAGGGCCGTGCCAAAGATCTCGTCGTAGTCGAAGCGATTGATCAGCGCTTCGTCCAGAGCCGTGTCGTGGGTCATCGTGCCGTAGACAACGCCTTGATTCAGGTCGGTCGCGCGCAGTCCCCACGCCTTGCAGCAGAAATGAATGTTGTGCGTGTCGTGGACCTTCGAAAGGTGGTAGAACGAGCCTGGCTGCTTCGGGAACGGGAGCAAGTCCGAACGGCCATTGTGCTCGATGCGGATGTAGCCCTCTTCGATGTCGATGTTGGGCGTGCCGTACTCGCCCATCGTGCCCAGCTTCACCAGGTGGCAGTCGGATTTGAACTCGCGCAGGGCGAAGAGCAGGTTCATGGTACCGACCAGGTTATTGACCTGGGTGAAGGTGGCGTGTTCGCGGTCGATCATGGAGTACGGCGCCGACCGCTGCTCGGCAAAGTGGATGACGGTATCGGGCTCGAAGTCGCGGATGTGCGCGGAAAGGAAGCCGTAATCGGTCATGTCGCCGACGAAAACGTCGATGACATTGCCGGTAAGGTCCTTCCACGCCTGTAAACGGTCGCGAAGAGAGCGGATCGGCGTCAGGGTCTCGACACCGAGATCAAAGTCCCACTGGCGGCGGATGAAGTTGTCAACGATGGCGACCTGGTGGCCCTTACGGGACAAATACAGTGCGGTTGCCCATCCGCAGTAACCATCTCCACCCAGCACGGCAATTCTCATGCATCCTCCTCAGGGCTCATACAGTGTAGCGCGGCGCCTGAACTGCTACTGCCATCGCTCCGAGGTTCCCGCACGGCAGGGTCAACCCGGTCATTCGGAAAGCATGTGCTTCGAAATGTCAATAAGTTCCTTCCTAGAAGAATATACCGGGTTTGCGTGACGATTGCAGGATTTGTGAAGCCCAGAATTCGTGAAGCTAACCGGCGACGGCCCACAGCCGGTTGGCTGGTTGATGTTGGGGACGGCGATATTGGTGCGAAATCGTCTCGTCCGAAGAGCCTGGCGCGCTGCACATCGGGTGCCAGCGCGGTGTTCGGAAGCGGTGAATTCGTGGCCAAAAACTTGCCGCCAGAGGTCGCAACGAGGTTGAGCTTGTCCCGCCCCACCAGCCGCTCCAGGCGAGGAAGTGCGGAGTCGCCGGCCACCAGATAATATCGCTGCGGGGTCGTCCAAATTTCCTTGAACTTCGCGTCGTCGATGAAAACATCTGGCGCCCCGGGAGCGTAGGATCCATACGACAGGTTCAACCTGCGCCCGTTCAACAATAAAGCAGTACGATCCGTATAGAAGAACATCGACGAAAATGCATAGTAGTGGCGGTCGACGATCAATTGCCCCTGGGGCGATTGCAGTAGTGCATCGGCGAGCGCATGCGACGACTGGTCCGGCTCGAAGCCTACCAAAGCTACGCGCGCGGCCTGGAAGAACAGCAACATCATCAGCGTAATGCACACGAAGGCCCGCTTGGTGGAAGCGCGGAACGTCCCCACAGCTCCAATCACCAGCGCGATTGCGGCCAGCAACAGCGGCATTCGCAAATATGCAAACGATTGAAGCGTCAGGTCTTCCATGTGCCCAAGGGACAAAGTATAGGCTGAGGGATGCGCCGTCAGAGCGCTGAAGATGTCCCCTGGCGTCGGCAGGTTTCGGACAAGAACGAGGATGGTAATCACGGCGACAGCGCCGCACGCAACAATTGCCGTTACCACCGCCGTTCCCCGCTTGATCCAGACGCTATCCGATGCCATCGCGGAACCCAGCAACAAGGCGAACGCCGGGTAGCACGGCATGGAATAGTATTCCTGCGTCGTCGAGAAGGTGAAGAACACCAGGATGAAACCAATCCAACAGAGAGCGAGCAGGCGTGCGCGTCCGGCGCGGTCGACTGGCTTGAATGAGAACTTGGCAACGGCTGGGAGGTACACGCTCCACGGAAACAGCCATGCAAGATGGAAGAGCCAGAACCAGAGGCGCGGGACGGTGTTGTAATCGCGCGGGTAGCGCATGTTCAGAAAGCGCAGCAACTGCTCGTTGATGAAAAAGAACCAGAGGAAGCCATGATATTCGCCCGGGCCGCTGTGCATCGAGAGCGAGAAGTATGGCGGATTGCGCAGCGTGGCCAGCACGTGCCAAGGCGCAGCGATGAGCAGAATGATCAGCAGGCTGCTGAAAGGATAGAGCCGCTTCCACGTTTGACGATCGAACAATTGCCTCGTCAGGAAGAGGTAGATCACTCCTGCGGCAACGGGAAAGAGCACGCCAATCAGACTCTTGAGCAGCAGCCCTACGCCCAAACTGGCAGCGAGCGCGAAAGCCCAGGCGCGCGGATGCTGCTCCTCCACGTCGGTGACGCGCAGCAGCGCCCACATGGCGAGCGCTATGGTGAAGGTGAGAATAACGTCGGGAATCAGAACGCGTGTGAACAGGTACAATCCGACACTCGTCGCCATGACAAGCCCGGCGTAGAATCCTTGCTTCTTCCCGAAGGCCCAGATGCCGAAGGCGGCGGTTAGCAGGCACAAGCCCACGCAGAACAGGGCGATAGGAAGCCGCGCTGCCCAGTCGTGAACGCCAAAGACCTTGTACGAAACCGCCATCATCCAGTACACGAGCGGCGGCTTCTCCAGGTACGCAACGCCGTCAAGACGAGCGGTGACCCAGTCCCCCGTAGACAGCATGTTACGGGCGATCTGCGCCTGTACGGCGTCGACGTCGTCTTGCAGCGAAGGAGGGGAGATGATCCCGCTAAAGTAGACCGAGCCTGCAATCAGCAGCAGGGCTAGGTATACGCTCCAACTCCGGTAACGGAAACCAACTGGGTCGTTGTGGCGGGCCGCGGGGGCCGGATGCTCCACTTTTTCATCCACAACAACAAAATCATCAATCCCCATAGGTGATAGCCAATATTTACGCGCCTTTCCAAATGATCTTGCAGATGGCGTTCGAGCACATCGGGACGGAAAATCTCCGAATATTCAGCCGCGCCGTCGCGCAACGTATCGGTCAAAAGCCGGCGCAGGGGGCCACGAAACCACTCATGCGCCGGAATGTCAAAACCTATCTTTGGCCGGTGTAGCACCGACTGCGGTAACTTGTCCTTCATCAACTGCTGGAGGACCACCTTTTGCCGTGCGCCCGCGATCTTCAACGAGGCCGGGAGCCGATTGGCAAACTCGACGATACGGTGGTCGAGAAAGGGCGGCCGCACCTCCAGGGAATGGGCCATGCTGATGCGGTCCGACTTAACTAGAATATCATCCGCAAGATAGTACTTTTGGTCGAACCACAAATAGGCGTTCAGATCGCTCCCATTACGGCCCAGCTGCCCCCGAAGCTCCGCCAACACATTGTCCAGAGCCACGGGAAGCGGCTCGGAGACGAGTCGTCGCTTCTCCTGGTCGGAAAAGGTGCCGTTCCAGAAGACATGGCCGCGCTCGGCGGACATGAGGCTACCCGTGAGGAGCCGGTTGATCTTGTAATCCAGGCTGATCTTGTCGTCGGAGACCGGCCAGGCCCCCATGGCCCAGCGTCCCAGGCGAAGCGCCGGTGACGGCATTCGCCGAAGGTTCTGTGCGATGCGGCTGGCGCGATAGGTCAGGTATCCGCCGAACAGTTCATCGGCCCCTTCGCCGCTGAGAGCAACCTCAGTCTGGGTGCGGCTCAGCTTCGCCAGGAACCATAACGGCAGCGCGCCGGCGTCGGCACTGGGCTCGTCCGAGTAGTACGCGAATTCCTGGATCGCGCCTTCCAAGTCCTGTTCGGGATTAAGGTCCATCTCTTCGTGCTCGCTGCCGTACTCCCGAACCATGCTGTGAATGTAGCTGCTCTCGTCGAAGCTGCGTCCGCGGAAAGAGATGGAGAAGGTCTTCACGCGCGAGGAGGTCGCTCGCGATGCGTAGTGCAGGATGGTCGAGGAATCCAGCCCACCGCTCAGCCAGACGCTGAGGGGAACGTCGGAGATCAAGTGCTCACTCACCGACTGCTGGAGCAGCGAGTCAAGCTCCTCGCACGCCGATTCCATGGTGTATTTCCCGGCATGCGGCGCCGGAAGCGTCCAGTAGCTCTCCGATCGGGTCTCGCCGTTGCGCCACTCGACCCAGGTGCCGGGCATGACCTTGAAGATCCCTTCAATCATGGTCCAGGGCGCCGGAATGTAGTTCAGCGACAGATAGCAGTCGAGGGCCGGGAGGCTCAGGTTGCGCTCGACCTCAGGATGAATCAGGATCGCCTTCAGCTCGGAGCCGAAGAAGAGATCTTCGCCATCGCGCGCGATGTAAAGCGGCTTGATGCCCATGCGGTCACGGGCCAGCACCAGACGCTTGGTCGAATTGGTCCACAAGGCGATGGCAAACATGCCGCGCAGCTTCTGGAAGCAGGTTGTGTCCCACTCAAGAAAGGCATGCAGAACTGTTTCGGTGTCGCAGTGAGTGTGGAAGCGATGCCCCGATTTCTCCAGTTCGGCGCGAATTTCCAGGTGGTTGTAGATCTCGCCGTTGAAGACGATGGTGGTATCGCCGTCGTCGGAGGGCAACGGCTGGTCGCCGGATTCCAGATCGAGAATCTTTAGGCGGGTGGCGCCCAGGGAGCAGGCGGCAGTCTCATATGTACCCTGCTGGTCCGGCCCACGATGGACCAGCGTCGCCGTGGCCGCGCTGATCCGGTCCGGATGCGGCAAGCCATGCTTATGTGTGAAGCCAACGATCCCGCACACGATGTGTCGCTCTAAACCTGTAACTGCCTATTAACTAAACTAACACAATGGCCGAGTCGCCTCGGCATCGTAAAAGGTCCGGTGGGCCTCTAACTTCTTTTGTACCTCGGTTTGATAGATTCGAATTGTCAGGAAGATGACAGTCGTTTCATCTCTCCCGTCGTATATTCAGGCGTTCGAAATCCCACCAGGTGGCGGTATCCCCGCTAAAATGGTCATATAGCATGACTACTGAATTCGCAAAGACGTTGGATCAGCCGAGCCAGGGAATGCACACTCGCCTTCATTTGAAGACCTATATTCTGATCGCCATCATGATCGTTACCGGACCCGTAGGTAACTTACTGCTTGCCAAGAACATGAAGCGGGTCGGCACAATCAGTATGTGGCCACCGTCGCAGCTGCCGGAGCTTTTCATCCGCGTCTTCGGCTCCTTTACCATCTGGGCCGGCATTGCTTGTTTGATCGCGTTTATCTCGGCATATATGCTGGCGCTGTCTTTAGCCGATTACAGCTTTGTGCAACCGGCTGCCGCTTTGGGCTATGGCGTCATCGCCGTGCTTGGGGTCTTCATCCTGCACGAGTCGGTCTCGCCGCTGCATTGGCTGGGAATAGTAATCATTTGTCTGGGGGTATCGTTTATCCGCAATACTCATCCTCGTACGACAGAGAATTCGCGTTGATTCTGGAAGCCATATTATTTGCCCTGATTATCGTGGTCGGCACTGGCGGGGAGCTTTGTGTGGGCCGTGCCATGCAGGAGACAGGACAACTGGAGCGCTTTCGTCCAGGGGCGGCGGTCAGTCTGCTGGGACGCGCCCTGCGCAGCAAATGGATATGGATTGGCGTGGCCATGATGACGATCGCCTTCTTTTCCCTGCTCCTGCTGCTGTCCTTCGAGAGCGTCAGCTTCGTGGTGCCGGTCACGGCACTCAGCTACCTGGTGGGCGCGGTAGGTGGGATCTTTTTTCTGGGAGAGAAAGTTGCCTGGCAGCGCTGGGTTGGCATTGGGCTGGTTTGCCTGGGTGTCACGATCGTAGTGGCGACGAAGTGAAGGGCAGTCGGCGGCCGATATTTGCAACCTTAAGATGAACAATGTCGCTGAGGTGTGCGGGTGCGGTTTTTTCGAGGCAACATAATCGCGCGAACCCAACCCCTCCGATAGCACGTCAAATTTTGTAGCTGTTATGTCGCAATCCACCGTCATAACCGAGACCGTCGTTGCTCCTCTGACTCGCTTGTCGAAGCTGGACCTCTCGCGAACTCTGGTCTTTCGCGAGATCCTGGCAATGGGCATCGACTCGCTGCGTGCGGACAAGGTCCGCGCGGCAATGACGGCCCTCGGCATGGCCGTGGGAACCGCCGCGTTGATCCTGGTAGTGACCGTGGCGCTCACGGGAAAACGCTATGTCATGGCCCAGATCGAGAATGTAGGCACCAACGTCATCTGGGCAGAGTACTCGGGACTCAGCGGCGCTGGGGCGAGCTCCGGAATCGCCGACTACCTTACGGCAAAGGACATGACTGCGGTTGAACAGCAGGTGCCGGGAGTGAAGGAAGCGTCGCCGGTGCTCAATTTGCATCAACGGATGGTGGTTGGATCGGGTAAAGAGCGCGAGATCCTGGTGCTAGGGGTCGATCCAGCCTATCAGCCGGTGCGGCGCATCGTCGCGAGCGCGGGCAGGTTCTTCGACGAGGAGGATTCGCAGGCTGCGGACAAGGTAGCGCTGATTACGGAGGCGCTGGCGCGCACGGAGTTCGGCTCGCTGGATGCCGCCCTGGGACAGCCGATCAAGATCCAGGAGGTACCGTTCGTGATCATCGGCACCTTCCGCGAGAGCGTCGACACCATGGGCCGGTCGGAGATCGAAGATGACACGGTCCTGATTCCCTACAGCGTTGCGCGATCCATGACCGGCAACCAGGCGGTCAATCAGATCTATTTTTCTATGTACAACGCCTCCGGTATTCCCGCAGCGACGGACCGCATACAAGAGATCCTGGCCTCCCGCCACCGTCCCGGATCGGTTTACACGGTCAACAATATGACCGACGTGCTGCGGCTGGCCAACAAGACGGCAGCGGCTTTCACCGCCATTCTGCTGCTGTTTGCGGCGGTGACACTGGTGGCTGCCGGCATCGGAATTATGAACATCATGATGGCGACGGTACACACGCGAATCCACGAGATCGGCGTACGCAAAGCCGTGGGGGCGACCCGGCGTGCCATTCTTCTGCAATTTCTCTGCGAGGCGGTATTGATAGCGCTGCTCGGCGGCGCGGTGGGCACGGCTATCGGCATCGGAATTCCCATCTCGATTCAACTCTTCACCGATCATTATGTTCCCGTGTCAGTGTTGTCGGCGTTGATTGCACTGCTTGTGTCCTGTGTTGTCGGCATCACGTTTGGCATCACGCCGGCGAATAACGCGGCGCGCCTCGATCCCGTGGAATGCCTGCGCCATGAGTAGCATTGGCCGCATACCACTGACATAGACTGCCCATCCGCATCAACGGAACTTTGCCGGAAAGAACGCGCATCATCTTGGGCCGCTGGCCATGGGGTGGATCAATCTGTACATGAAGATCGGCCACGATGTTGCGCTTCAACGCTGGCGAACGATGACGGTGTGATCGAGTAAACCGGGCCGGCAAGGTTTGCGTTCCGGGTTGCGTGACCCAGAATTTTTTTGTTTCGAAAGCGGCGGGTCTGTCGCACAATTGGCTGGCACCGATGCCAAGCCAAGACTTTGCCCGGCACGCGCCGAAGAAGGCTTCCGCCGCCACCGCGCCGGGACATCGCACCAGCCGTGGAGTTCCGCTGCCGCTTGGCGTCGCCGTGCGGCGTCATGGCATAAACTTCGCCATCTTCTCCAGCCACGCTACCGCCTGCACCCTGGCGCTGTTTCATCCTGGACAGCAGGACCCCTACGTGGAGCTTGCTCTCGACCCCGTCGGAAATCGCACCGGGCAGGTGTGGCATGTGTTCGTCGAAGGCCTGGAGCCGGGAGTGCAGTACGGCTACCGCTTTGACATGGAACCGAATCCCGATCCGCGAATCTATCGCTTCAATCCGGCACAGGTGCTGCTCGATCCCTATTCGCTCGCGCTTTCCAACAGCAGCGCATGGGGTGCGAACAAACCCGGCACGCGGCCCTACCGCAACGGTTTGGTGGTCGAGAACTACTTCGCGTGGGAGCACGATCAGCCGCTGAACATTCCGCTCGTGGACAGCGTGATTTACGAGGTCCACGTACGCAGCTTTACGCGGGGTCCCTGCTCCGGAGTGGCGCACCCGGGAACCTTCGAGGGCTTGGTTGAGAAGATTCCCTACCTGAAAAAGCTTGGAATCACAGCAGTCGAGCTGTTGCCGGTGAACGAATTCGAGGAGTCCGACACCGACCGCGTCAATCCCTTCACCGCCGAGCCGCTGCACAATCTGTGGGGGTATCAGCCTACTGCCTTCTTCGCGCCCAACGCAGCCTACTGCGCCAACCCCGCCGACGGCGAGCAACTGCGGGAGTTCAAGCGCATGGTGAAGGCGATGCATCAGGCGGGCATCGAAGTCATCCTCGATATTGTCTTCAATCACACGGCCGAGGGAGACGAAAACGGACCGACGTGGTCGTTTCGTGGCATCGACAATTCGACGTACTACATCCTTGAACCCGGCACCGGCCGATACGAGAACTACAGCGGGTGCGGCAATACCGTGAACTGCAACAACCCCGTGGTCCGCGACTTCATCGTCGACTGCCTGCACTACTGGGTTATGGAGATGCACGTCGACGGCTTCCGCTTCGATCTCGCGTCCATTCTGGGGCGCGGGCAGGACGGCTCGGTGCTGAAGAATCCGCCGCTGCTGGAGAGCCTGGCGTACGATCCCGTGCTGGCCAATACCAAGCTTATCGCCGAGGCGTGGGACGCGGGCGGGCTGTACCAGGTGGGGTCGTTTCCCTCATGGGGGCGCTGGGCGGAGTGGAACGGCGTCTTTCGCGACGACATCCGCAAGTTCGTCAAGGGCGATGCGGGGATGATTTCGCCGCTGGCTACGCGACTGGTGGGAAGTCCTGATCTGTACCTCACTAGCGCGCGCGAGCCGTATCACAGCATCAACTTCATCACCTGCCATGACGGATTCACGATGAACGACCTGGTCTCGTACGACGAGAAGCATAATCTCGCTAACGGTGAGAACAACACGGATGGTAACAATGCCAACTTCAGCTGGAATTGCGGTGTCGAAGGCCCGAGCGACGATCCCTTAATCAACCGGCTGCGCGTACAACAGCAGAAGAATTTTGCCACAATCCTGCTGGTGTCCCATGGCGTGCCAATGGTCCTGGCCGGTGACGAGATCGGCCGCACGCAACAGGGCAACAACAACGCATACTGCCAGGACAACGAGATCAGCTGGGTCGATTGGCGTCTGGCGGAAACGAACGCCGGCCTGCTGCGCTTCTTTCAGATGATGATTGCGTTTCGCAAGCGCTGTTCGCTGCTGCGTCGCGAGAGTTTCCAGCTCAACGGCGAAGGCGGATTTCACGTCACGTGGCACGGCGTGAAACGCGGCAAACCGGATTGGGGCAACGAGTCGCGGACCATCGCAATGCAACTGACCCAACTGCACGATGAGCACGCTCGAGATGATCTGTACTTCGTTGCCAACGCCTATTCCGGCGATCTGGAGTTCGAACTGCCACATATTGCGGAACGCGAGTGGTTTCGCGTCGTCGACACCGCGCTGCCGTCACCAAACGACATCTCCGACGATGGGCAGGAGTTCCCCTTGATGTCGCAGGAGAGTTACCTGGTGAAGGCACGCAGCGTCGCGACGTTTGTAGCCAAGTGACTAGATCACGGCTGCTGCTGCTGCGCCGCCAAACTCAGATACTTCTGCTGGTTGGCGTAGTCCCCCAGCTGGTTGTAAGCGTAGCTCATGTAGACCAGCGCCGTGCCGCGGATTACCGGTGTGCGCGCCGCTTCAAACTGCGTCAGGTCGAGCACGGTCTGCAACTGCTGGATGGCTTCGCGGGGCCGGCCGTGCTCTTCTTCGTAAACTCCCACGTGCAGATGCGCAAAGGGGAAGCGTGGCTCCATGGCGGTCGCGGCGCGGAAATGAGGAATCGCAGCCTCGGCGTCGCCCTGCATCAGCAGGAGTTCCCCGATCTGGTTCTCGGCCATCCAGTTATTGCGCGTGACCCCGGCGGTGTGTGACCACAAGGTCATATCGTCGGCCCAGTAGCTGACTTGGCGGCGCGTCGCGAGGGCCAGCAGCGACAAAATCGCGACCGTCGATGCGGGAAGCCAGACTCTGGTAAGCGGCAGCCCTTCTGTGCAGTCTGCGACACCCCAGACGATCGTAATAAACAAGCCCACGAGCGGCAGATAGGCGTAGCGATCCGCCATCGATTGGCTGCCGACCTGGATCAGGCCAATCATTGGGACCAGGGTACCGAGAAACCAGAGCCAGCCGACGGCAAAGTACCTCCGCCTGCGATCGGCAACGGCAACCGCCGTGATCGCCAGCAGCAACAAGAATGCGGCGGCAATCGGCCATGCGGACGCTGCTGCATGTGGATAGAAAAACGCCAGGCGCGAAGGCCAGATTGCATCGCGAAGATACGCAACATAGGCGACGACGGCGTTGCCCATTCGCGCCGGAAAAGAAAATGAGTTAAGGACGCCGCCGATCGTTCCACCCTCCTGCTGCGCCTTGACCGTGACGATTGCACTCGCCGCCGAGAGCGCAAGCAGGGGCAGCTTCTCCAGCGCAAGCCAGGAAAAGCTCTTCGCAGGAATGTCAGTGCTTGCCGAAGTATCAGGAGCGCGGAACATCCGCCGCAGCGGCCAGTAGTCCCACAGCAACAGCACAAAAGGCAGGGTGACGATTTGCGCCTTGGACATCAACCCGAACGCGAACAGCACCGCAACGGCCAGGTAACGATCCACGCGTGCCCTGCTTGCATACCAGCGGTAAGCACCGAGGGCGAGCAGGAAGAAAAACATGCTGAGCAGGTTCTTACGCTCGGCGATCCAGGCAACGGATTCGACGTTGATGGGATGCAAGGCAAACAGCGCCGCCACTGCGAAGCTCCGTCCGGCATAACCGGTTGCCCGGAGAAGAATCCAGAACAATAGCAGCGCGTTCACCGCATGCAGCAGCAGATTGACATCGCGATGCCGTCCGGCGTCAAGCAGGAAGAAGTGATAATCGACAGCGTGTGAGAGCCACGTAACAGGATGCCAGTTGGACGCGCGAAATGTAGTGAACGACCACTTCACGGTCTCCCAGTTCAGCTGCTGAATGTGCGTGTTGGTTACGACGTAGCCGCGGTCATCAAGGACGATAAACGGATGATGCCTTACCGCTGAGTAGGCGAAGAGCGTTGTGGCAACGAGCGACAGCGCAAGCAGGCCGCTCACGCCCGCCCGATAACGATCCGCACTGTCGCGCGATTGTCCCCCGTTCACACCGGCACCATGCGCGCAGAGCAAAGTAAACGCTCTCGAACGCTCCCAGCGAACACGCCAAATACTATTACATCGATAGCCTCAGTAAGTGGGGTGCGAAGCAGTATCGCAGGAAAGGGCTCCCAGACGGGCGGGAAAACTAACGAAGGCTGGCGAAGGGAAGGACCATCTTGAACCAGAATTTATCGCCGCCAAAACGGTTGCGCACCAGGGTCTCGTGCTGCCACTGAACGATGAACGTCATGTGGCGCTGATTGGTGTACCCCGCACTCGGGCCGAAGGCGAAAGCCTGCCCTTCGCGGCCCGCAGTCCACAACCCAGGCGCCGCGGAGACAACATGGCCGTTCAAGGTGTCGGCAGTGACCTGCTCCACAACGTAGCCCGACACGCCAAGCATCCATGGGCCAAGGTGCTTGCCGGCGACGTAATCCATATGGAATTCCTGGCCGGAGAGGTAGTTGGTCGCCGGATTGGTGGTTTTGATGTTGTACATCAGCTTGGCCGACCCCTCCCAACCCGACTTGGGCAGATAGCTGACGACCAACGCCGGCTCGAAGCTGAAATAGTTGCTGCCCACGCAGGCTCGCGGATCGGATTTGCCGTATTGCCCCGCGGGGAGATAGATGTCAACTCCAGTCCCGAAGTGCCACGAGGTGCGGTTCCACCCCAGAACGAACGGATTGATGATCACATCGCCGATACCGGTTGTGCTACGGCTGCCGTTCAGGCTCATCGACTGATACACGACCGGTATGATGACATGCATGGCATACTCGGCGCCCGCGATCTTCAGCTTCGTAACTTCGACGAAACGCAGTGCGTCGAACGTGGCGTCCACCGAGGGAGTCTTTCCACCCAGCAGAACCCTGCCGCCGGAGCCGTTCTTCAGCTGCCCCGTGTAATAACCAGAGTAGTTGACGAAATACGTTCCGGGAGGCGGCATCGCGCCTGCCATCCAGCTCTCAGCGCCGTTCGGATATTGGTCCGGGCCTTCTTTCGCCGCGGCAAGGGGAACAACGGCGAACAACCATGCAATCAGGAGGAAAACGACAAGCGCTCGTGCCGGAGATGGAACTTCGTCATCGGGGAAGTAGGGGCAGTGTTTCATGTGCTCAGCCGGGATTCGAAGGCGGTCACTTATCGCACCGCCTGTGATCCCGATACTGAGCTCATCGGCAACATGGGGGCCGACTTTAAATCGATGGCAAGGTCAACAGAGGTGTTCGATCTGGCTCGCAATGGCCGGTGCATGCGACGGCCGCGCCGAGAAGCGTGCTACCACCCCCGACTAACTCATCCCCAGCTGCCAGAACAGAAACGTATAGATGTCGGTCCACTCATCCACGATCTTGGTGATCGGCTTCCCCGCCCCGTGTCCCGCTTCCGTCTCGATGCGCAGCAGGATCGGGTTCGGCCCCGCATTGTCGGCCTGTAGCTCGGCCGTCATCTTCTTCGCGTGCATGGGATCGACGCGCGTATCCGTGTCGGCCGTCATGAATAGTACCGCCGGATAGCTAACACCCGGCTTCACGTGGTGATACGGCGAGTATGCATAGAGCCACGGGAACTGTTTAGGATCGTCCGAGGAACCGTACTCGGGGATCCACAGCTTGGCAATCTGGAAATGCTGATAGCGCAGCATGTCGAGCAGCGGCACTTGGCACACGACGGCGCGAAACAGGTCCGGACGCTGCGTCAGCACAGCACCGACCAGCAGGCCGCCGTTGCTCCCGCCGCGGATAGCAAGATGCTCCCTGTCGGTGTAGCCCTCCTGCAGCAGATATTCGGCGGCCGCGATGAAGTCGTCGAAGACATTCTGCTTCTTGTCGAGCATGCCGGCACGGTGCCAATCCTCGCCGAACTCACTGCCGCCGCGCAGATTCGCTGCCGCGAAGATCCCACCGCCGTCCAGCCAGGGAAACAGCGTCTTGTAAAACTCAGGCGTGATGCTGACGTTGAAGCCGCCATACCCGTTGAGAATAAGTGGACTGTGGCCGGTGATCTTCAGGTCCCTTCGCATAACGAGGAACATCGGAATGCGCGTACCGTCCTTGGACGCGTACCAGACTTGCTTCGTCTCATACTGCTTCGAATCGATACCGCTCTCGACCGAGTCCCACACTGTAGTACTTGCATGTGGGATATCGAAGCGGTAGATCGTGGCCGGTGTGGTAAAGGAGGAAAACAGGTAAAACGCGCTGCTGCTGTCGTACTCGCCGCCGATGCTGTTAATGCTACCAAGCGTCGGAAGATTGATCTCTCCCAGCGGCTTGCCTTCTGTGGTGAAGCGCTTCAGCAGCGAATGCGCGTTCTGCTCATACTGCGCGAAGAGTTGCCCGCCGATGATGTTCAGCGACGTCAGCACCGCGTCCGACTGGGGAATGATCTCGCGCCAGTGCTCGTGCGTGGGCGTGTTGACCGGTGTCTTGAACACGCGATACCGCGGACTGTCCTCGTTCGTAACAATGTACAGATCGTCGTTGTAGGTTTGCGCGGAATATAGAAATTCCTTGTCCGAGGTGATGCGCAGCGGAGGCGTTTTGCTCCTCAGGTCCTTTATGTAGACCTCGCTTTTGGACCACCCCTGGGAGACCACGATACTGAGCCAGCGCCCGTCATTCGACAACTGCACGCTCGGCCAGTCCTGCGGATCACGTCCCTCGCCGAAGATCGGCGTGTCCCTCACCGGATCGCCGCCCAGCGCGTGATAGAAGACGTGCCGGTTGTACATCTCCTGCCCGGCGGCAACTTCGCCTGGCTTGGGATAGCGGGTGTAATAGAAGCCGCTGTTATCAGGCTTCCACGCGACACTGGCAGCGCGCGTGCGCTCGATCGTGTCCGGCAGAAGCTTGTGCGTCGCCGTCGCGATGACGTGCAGCGTACTCATCTCGGAGCCGCTCTCGGACGTGCCATACGCAACGTAGTTGCCGTCGTGCGACGGGTACCACCAGTCCAGCGCTACCGTCCCGCCCTTCGACTGCGGGTTCACATCGACCAGTACTTCGTCGCGCCCATCAACTCCCTTGCGGACGTACAACACCGGCTGGTTCTGTTTGCCGTCGCGCCGGGTATGAAAGTAGTAATCGCCACCAGGTTGCGTCTCGCCAAGCGTTCCGATCTCGAGCAGCTGCTCCAGGCGTGCGCGAAGCTTGTCGCGACCGGAGACCTTATCGAGAATCTCGCGCGTATAGGCCAGCTGCTCCAGCCCCCACTGCTTCGTCTCCCCACTGTCGCGGTCTTCAAGCCAGCGGTAAGGGTCGACGACTTTCCTCCCGAAGTAGTCATCAGTAACCGGCTGCTGTTTGGTAGCGGGCGGCTTAGGAAGCGTCATAGTCATAGAGATACTGGAACCGTGGTCCTGCCCCATCGTACTGGCAAGCGGCAGCATGATCAGGAATGTGCAGAGAGAAGCCAGAGGATGAGTCATAGCATCGTAGGAGGATGAACACCAATCATACAACTCGTGCGCGAGGGCCTGCCGTTCGTCGTATATTCTCCGGTTGGTGGGAAGACTTTTTCGGGAATGGGACTGTAGCAAATGCGCTGCGAGACTTTGACGCCTCCGCCCAGCACCGCTACAATACGAATACAACTTGACGCGCCACAGGCGCACCACCACTCCTCAGTAGCTCAATGGCAGAGCATCCGGCTGTTAACCGGAGGGTTGTAGGTTCGAGTCCTACCTGAGGAGCCATTTTTTTCTATTAGTTAGGGCGGACGGGCTCGGAGGCGGGAAGCGATACCGGCGAAAATACCAAGGACCCCGCTTCATTTTCGGTCCTGCTGATCGTGTTGACGGCGCTACGCAATTCCTCTAAAGAAAAGTGACCATAGCGAGCGGCCATTCGTACCATTGTGGCCGGACTCCAACCGACGATCTTGGCAACCTTCGCAATCGGCACGCCAGCGTCCAACATCCGTGAGACCGCCGTGTGGCGCAGATCGTGAAAACGGCAGGCGAGAGGCTTAATCTT
>DATFSK010000071.1:0-23597 GCA_035262645.1 Terriglobales bacterium | reverse complement strand
ACCCCTAATTGGGGCTAAATTGGGTGACCAGAAATGCCTCGAAATTCGAGAAGATCGTTTATAGGGCATCCCAGCGCGATTTGATTTCCGCCGGTTCGAGCATGAAAGAGTTTTTCAACAGCCACTCGCCATTTCGTAAGTGATCGGGGCCGCCGGATAAGTTACGATAACGCTCGATTGCAACAGTTATCTGCCAGTCGCACGTTGCTCGAATGCAAGAAAAGCCGCCCAAACGTCGGGCGGCTCACAGCTGGACTCAAATCGGTCTCAGCAAGTCACTTTTGCAGTTCGATCTCTCCCGGACGCCAGCTCTTGTCGAACCACGGTTCAAGCGGACCATAAAGCCGCAAGATCATGCACCAGCCCTTTTTCGGAATGGTCTGAACCCAGTTGTTCTCTTCTCCGGTGGGAGCTTTCGGCCCGAAGTACACATCCACCGAGCCGTCGGCATTAACCTTCAGCCCTTTATCCTGACTGCTGACACTTGGGGCCGGTTGATCCGTCTGCAGCATGGAGCGTGTCTGGTTGTCGTAAACAATGACCGACCAGAAGTCCTTCACCGGTATATTCGGCGGCAGATGCAGCTTGTAGGTTTTTCCCCCGTCGAATGGGTTGCCGTTCGCGTCCGTGGCGGTCCAGGGATACTGCGAGCCTTGACCGACCATCTTGACTTCCATTGCCGGCGTAACTCCGGTGGCAAAGTAGTAGAAGAACGCATACCCGTCGAGATTCGTCACTCCCGGCGAAATCAGGAACTGATAGCCGCCGAAATACGGAAGTCGCCACTGACTGTTGGGATAGAAAAACGCGTTCTTGTCGCGCATGTGAAAGGCCAGGGTTCGGGCGGTTACCGCTCCGATGTTGGCGGCGTCGGCGAGAATCTTCTTCATGCGAGCGTCGGGAGTGAACGGCTTGCCCTTCTCGATGCCGATCGAGGCGAACAGACCCATCATGGTCGGATCGTTCGGTGCAGGCGGTTCGTCCTGAATGACATTATTCAAGAGCTCCCAAAATGCATAGTCACCGGGCGCGACAAAGTTGGACGGTTTGCCGGAGAGATTCACGAACTTGGTGGCGGGTGGATTCGCTGCATCCGCCAGCGCGTAGAGCTTCAGGTTCTTTTTGACTGATTCGACGCCCGGGGCGGGAGAGCCGTTGACCAGAAAGCTGCGAAAAGCAATCCAGTTTCCGTAGGTCGCAGGCCGCAGAACAATATAGCCGTCCGGAAGCTGTCCCTCATAGCCAGGTGGTAAGAGGAGATACTTGGCGCCCTTTCCCTTGTCGGCGCCCGTGATACCGACGTCAGCCACCCAGCGGTAATAGAAGTCGTCGATGGCTCCCAACACCATGGGCGGAATCTCCGCTACCACCGGTCCATGATGGGTGTCGATCCAGATGAAGCTGTACACCGTATTGTCGTTTGCCGTCAGCTCCACAGTCTTAGAATCGACGAGGGTTTCCCAGATGACGTCGGTCTGATTGACCGGCCCATACTGCAGCAACGAATCGCGCATTCCCGCTTGGTTCACTATCGGTATCGCCAGCAGGTAAGCCTGTAAAGCGCGCGAGCGGTCGAGATTGTCGTAGATCTTCTCGACCGTCGCAGGTTCGGGGTTGCCGTCAAACATGGTCAACTGGCCAATGGACGTATCGAGCTTGTCAGGAGTGGCAACGCCCGCTGCGACGGGGGTGTTCATTTTGTACTGCTGGGCAATTACCGGCGCGACAGCCACGACAACGACAAGCGCGAATACAGCCGCTGAGATTGACAACCGCACAGGAAGCCTCATCATTCCTCCCGTTATATTTGGAACGTGAAATGTATGGAACCGATTAGGCTAACTTAGGGGTGCGGATTAATTGGTGACAAACATCACATTCATTCGTTTCTTCACGAAACCATTTCGCGACAGCAGAGCCCTTCGGCGTCTCCCGAATGACTGTTGTTAAACCGCCTCCTTACCGTCTTGCCGGCGGCTGAAGCAGTTGCGTGGGAGTACTACTTCCCAAGATTGCGCTTGACAATCGTTGAGGCTGGCGTAACATCTTCATCCAACATCGCTCCCTACATGTGATTCAGGGCTGCGCGTCCGTCCGGAGGCGCAGCTCGGAAACCCTCGCTACTTGCCGGAGAGTGCAGCGTTGAGTTTGTTACTGCATCTTGTGCGCTTGGAGGTGTGGGTTTTTCTTTTGGCGCTTGCCGGAATTGTTGCGTTCCAGATACTCACGGGAGAAATCAACACCAAAGGTTTGCTTTGCGGCAATGGCAAGGCGATGAAGAAGTCGGGGCCGGTGAGTCCGGCGCGTGTGCAGTTGCTGGTTTCTACGCTGGGGATGGCGTTTTACTACCTTGGGCAAGTGATGACGGACCCGACGCACGGCTTGCCGGATGTGCCGGCGAGCTGGCCGGCGGTTTTGAGTGGAAGTCATGCGATCTATCTGGGCGGAAAAGCGTATGCGCGGTGGCTGGGGAAAGCGAAGTGAGCCGCGGTCGTATCGCGGGCTGGAGCCGGCTCAGGAGATATCGGGGCTCGCACGGCTGGCTCACTTCATGCCGCCGCTTCGCGGCTCTTCTGTTTACTGCACATATACCGCGGGCTTACGACCGCGGCTAACACAAATGTCGCCGCTCCGCGGCTGGTACGAGGCGAGGTTATGCTGACAACTCTCACGTTGCTCTGTGGATGGATACTATGTATCTTCGTCGGGCTGCTGGCAGCGGTCATTCTCTGGCTGATCCTTCACGGAGATATCGATCTGACGCGGCTGATCAGCGAGCCGAATGGCGACGCCAGCCTGTCGCGCCTTCAATTTCTGGTGTTCACCTTCGTGATCGCGCTGAGCCTGTTTCTAATCATCGCGGCAGGCTCGCCTCCGCACTTTCCTGATATCCCGGGAACGGTGCTGACACTGCTGGGAATCAGCGGCAGCTCGTACCTGGTGAGCAAAGGCATCCAGTTCAGCGATCCGGCAGGAGTGGTGGAGAAGGGCGCCAATGACGTGGTGATCGAGCCGTCGCAGGCCGTGGTGCGCTACGGACAGAGCCGGCAATTCGGCGCGACGGTGCCGCGCAAGCCGGGCTCGAGCGTGAAGTGGGCGGTGATTGCGGGCGGCGGGAGCATCGATGCGAGCGGATTGTATACGGCGCCGGCACAGACGGTTCCGCCCTCCGGCGTGCAGCACGCAACCATTCAAGTGACCAGCGATGCTTATCCCGATGCGCACGACCTGGCGGTCGTGACGCTGAGCTGAGGATCGCATGCCTCCACGAAGGACTCGTGCCAGCACCACGACACCGGCAACACGCCGCAGGCGCGTGGCAACGGCTGCCGCCGCGCTGCCCTTGGCGCTGGGTTTAATGAGCACGCAATTGCCCAGCGGTACGGGCGCGGCGGAGTCGGCTGCAACGGCGTCGCCGGGCACGCAGATCGTCGCGACCGCGCCCGCTGCGTGCGGCGGCCCCGGGCAGCCGGCTTGTTCGGGATTGACGCCGCTGCTGCAAAAGGGCCGTCCGGTGGACTGGTGGTTCGTCTTCAAGTTCAACTCCAAAGTGTTCCCGGGATGTTCGGGGAATGCGACGCGAGCATGTCTGTTTGGCGGCGAGGCGCAGAACTACAGTAACTACAGCCAGCAGTTTGTGTATGCCAGCAGCGAATCGCCGACCCTGCAACAGGGAAACGGATGCGCGGGCGATACGACGGACGATCCCATCGGCGCGACCTTCGACGAGATCTACAACAATAGCCAGAACCATTTTGTGGTGTGGAACGATCAGTTCTACGACGATCCGAATATCCAGGGTTGCAGCGAATCATGCGGCGCGCCCTGGGGACACTCGAAGGGAATTGTTGCGTGGGACGACGCAGGCAACGGGATGGTGATGCAGGTGAGCACGCCGTCATGGCCGGCGGCGGGCAGCGCCCAGTTCCCACGCAAGAGCGACGGCAACACCCTGGGCTGCGTGAAGGACAACGACATCCAGGTGAGCCAGCATTTCTTTGCGCTGAGGCTGAACAAGAATGATCTGGTGCAGGTGCTGATGGCGCTGAGCAATGCCAGCGTGGTGACCGATCCGAAGAATTCGCAGATTGTGAACAATGGCGGGCCGGCGGATGTGCAGAAGCTGGTCGCGAGCCTGGGCGTGAAGTCGACGAGCACGACGGTGACGACGGTGAAGCTGTCGAGCGGCGTGGAGCTGATCTCGAAGCCGTCGAACCTGCACGTGCCGCCGTGGCAGATGGTG
Organism: Terriglobales bacterium; assembly: GCA_035262645.1. Classification (GTDB taxonomy): domain Bacteria; phylum Acidobacteriota; class Terriglobia; order Terriglobales; family Acidobacteriaceae; genus Bog-257. The sequence continues at coordinate 19,354 of DATFSK010000071.1, read as the reverse complement.
TCGTCGGTGCTGGGCGGAATTCCGCTGCGCGCGGCGACGTGGTGGGCGACTCCGGAGATTCCGTCGACCACGAACTCGACGCCGCCGGCATGCTGGAGCACTTCGCTCTCGACCGCGCCGGGCGCGGTGGACATCGCGACAACGGGACATTGGTCGGGGCAGGAGTTTGGGCTGACCGGCGGACTGGGGACCAACTTCAATCATGCGAAGGTTGGCGTGTCGCAGTCGACGAACGATCACGTCGCGATTTTTGGCGATATGAATCAGCAGGGCGCGCTCTCGGGCAATTGCGCGAGCAGTCAGAATGGGCGCGGCGGGACATTTTATGTCGTCGATAATCCGCAGCTGTGGACCAGCGTGACGGCGCTGATCGCGGGCGACAGCGCGCCGTCGAAGTAGGCTGGCGGGGGTTGGCGAGCGGCGGAATCGGGTTGGTCAACAGCGGAAGCTCTTCCTGGCGAGCGGACCGGGTCGGCGGTCGGATAGGGCGGTCGCGATAAGTGGCTGGTGGTTGGTGGCTTACGGCGGCTGCGATTTTGGGCTCGCGAACCGGCGTGGTTTTCTGGCCTCTGAAAGTTGCATAAATACCACGTAGCGACTTTCCTCCAATCTTGTAAACTGTTCGATACGCTCCCACTTACGTCTCCCTGATTGATCTACGAGCGCACAATTCGCATGCCGGTCGAGTGCAGTGGAATCGGCCTTCATAGCGGCGCGCCGGCGCAGCTTCGTATTCTGCCCGCGCCCGCCGGCAGCGGCATCGTCTTCCGCCGCGTCGACCTCGATGGCTTCACCGTCGAGGCCATCTCCCGCAACGTTGCCCGCGTCAGCTACGCCACCAGTCTGATGAAGAAGGGCGTGCTCATCTCCACCACCGAGCATCTGCTCTCCGCTTTCATCGGCATGGGCGTCGACAACGCCATCGTCGAACTCGACAACCTCGAACTCCCCATCCTCGACGGCAGCGCGCTGCCCTTCATCCAGATGATCACCGCCGCCGGCCTTCGCCAGCAGCGCCGCAAGCGCACGTATCTCCGCATCCTTCGCCCCTGCGAGCTCCACGAGGGCGACAAGTTCATCGGCGTCTATCCCGGCGAGCGCTACTCCGTCAGCTACGCCATCGACTTCCCGCATCCCCTGATCGGCAGCGAGACCTTCCAGGTCGAGCTCTCCAACGGCAGCTACGTCGAGCAGATCGCCGCCGCGCGCACCTTCGGCTTCCTCGAGCAGCAGCGCGCCATGCTGAATATGGGCCTGATTCGCGGCGCCTCGCGCGACAACTGCGTCGTCCTCACCCGCGACAGCATCGACAATCCACCGCTCCGCTTCCACGACGAATTCGTCCGCCACAAAGTCCTCGACCTCATCGGCGACCTCGCGCTCTTCGGCAAGCGCATCCTCGGCTACGTCAAGGCCGACCGCGCCGGACACGCGCTGCACACCGCCATCGTCTCGCGCATCCTTCGCGACCCGAGTTACGCGGAAGAGATCACGCTGACCGAAGAAGCCGTCGCCGATTGGCCGGAAGAACATCTCGCCGTCGCCGACTAGATAACGCTCGCCGTCCTCGACTCGATAAAATTCAGACGAGAAAATTCTCGAGCGTAGCTATCGAAGCCGCACAATCAAGTTGTCATCCCGAGCGTAGCCGAGGGATCTGCGGTTCGCCTTTTCTTCCCGCCCGCGTCATCCCCTCAAAGCAAAATCTCGCGTTGATCGAGACCCATCTCGCCACCTCGACCACCGTGTTCCCCGTGACACAGTGTGTCACTCATGACACGAACTCCTTGTCACAACACGTAATTCCCGATTCGGCATTCCTGCCGCTGCCCGCACCTTCTCACACCCCTCCCCCACGTAAAAACGACACCTCGCTGTGACGCCGCACCGCTTTTGCGCAATTTCACTCAGTACCCGTGTCAATTCCGCAACTCCTCGCAACGCACGAAGCCGGTGGGACTTAATCGCCAAAAAATATATCGTATTACGATACATTTCATGGGTTCGCCCCTACTGCGCCGGAGTCAAGCTCAACGAAACGGAATCTGACAAACGACGACTGGCAACCGATCCTCCCCCGGAGTCTCGCGCAGCCAGACGGAATCTGACAACTGGCAACCGGCAACTGACAACTCCCGAGCGTAGCGCTGGAATTCGGTTTGCGCGCCCAACCCGCCCGTCCCGCAGGGACGACTCAGCTTAGCCCAGGACAACGTCCTGGGTAACGGAAGAAAAATTCTGCCCAGTCCCGTAGGGACGCCACGTCCTCCGACGGAATCTTTGCCGTGTCATCCTTAGCGTAGCCGAGGGATCTGCGGTTTGATTTGCAAGGTCACAAGCGCTTCTGGCAGACCCTGGTATTACGACTTCAATGTGTGGATGAGGATGTCGTTGCGAGTGAAGTTAGTCGGAAGTCCGATTACCTTTGGCGCTCACGAAGAAAAGCCCCACCCGAGCAAAGGAAGCTCGGATGGGGCACCCACGGTGTTACTTTATGCGAGAATCTGATGTGCCAGGGTGGGCCACCCGCCTTTTCTTGACTACTATGAAGAGGAAGATAGCGACCCTTGTAGTGGCGCTTTGTTGCGTCGGGGTTCTTGCATTTATAGGTGCAAGGGGCTGGTACGGGATGGAAAGCCCTCAGCAAGGGCGTGAGGTCGCTCTGCAAGAAAATTTGCGCCTGCTCCGACTGGCTCTTCGCGAATACACCATTGCCAGACACAGACCGCCTCAGTCACTGGATTCCCTTGTGTCAGATGGATATCTTAAACGTTTGCCGATCGATCCAATGACCGAACACAACGATACGTGGGTTGCGCAGTGGTCAAGTGACCCCACCTCTCCGGGCATTGTGAACGTACGAAGTGGATCGCAGGCAGTCAGCGGCAGAGGAACCAAGTATTCAGATTGGTGATCTGGCCTGGTGCCCCAGGTTCGCGTCCTGCTTTTGGACGCTAACCTGGGATCACTGACAAGAGGGACGGAGATTTTGTAGATTCCTGTTATGCCGCGCGGGATTCGTCGCTTCACCAATCCAGGCAATCTCATTTCATCACCTTCAGTTGTTATTGTCGGCAGCTGGTCCAGCACCCGGTTCACCCTTCGCCGGGTGCCCCAGGTCTCGCCGGCGGGTGGCCCACCCTACCACATCAGAATTTGAACTAATAAAAGATCGGGGCGCCCATGCGAGCCTCCTGTTGCCCGGGTGGGGCTTTCATGGCGAGTGCCGTGGTCCGCAGCTATTTCTTCCCCTTCGTCCAGTCAATAATGTTCACCAGCTGCCAGGGGTTCTGGAACAGCTCGAACTGCAATTCCCCGTCCTTGTTGATCGTCAGCTGCGCCGCGGGATACAGTACACCCCCGCTCTTGTTCTTGTCTTGCTGATTGATCTCGATCTCGCCGGCCGTGAGATCGTAGGAGGCGGAGCGGGTATTCATGCGGTTCTCCGCGAATGCAATCCGGCGGTTGGTCACGAAGCGAATCTTGCGCCCCGTCGCCGTGTCAATCGTCCGCACATAAGCGATGGTCGAACCGACCGTGCCCGGAATCTGAATACGCCCCACCGGCTTCATCTTGAACAGCGCTTTGGCCAGCCCTTCGTGCCCGCCTTGCTGGAAGGCGCTCTTCAACATCTCTCTGTCTTCCGGCGTCGAGTATTGATTGATGATGACCTTGACATTGAAATCCTTCCCCATCTGCGTGCTGGTGCCGCGCGCCGTGGCATCGATCGTCTCCGTCGTGTTGGCCGCATAACTCGCCGCAGCCAGCATCATCGCCAGAATCATAGGTACCGTGCGTACCGCCTTTTTCAGGTTCAGCTTCATCTCGCCTTCCTCCTCGCACCGTATACACTACCGGGACGTTATCTTCCAACAGCTTTGTGATAAGCGGGAGTCCCCCAGATTTCGGCGTTAGGTGTGGAACCGACAACCGACAACTGCCTCTCGACGTACCCGCCCCGCCACTTCCCACACGCTCGCTCGACGCTAAGATGAAGTTGTGGAGAAGACTGTCTACCTCTCGCTTGGCTCCAACCTCGGCGATCGCGAGAGCAATCTCCGCGCCGCGATCCAACAGCTCGGCGATCTCGGCGAGGTGCTCGCCGTCTCTTCCTTCTACGAAACCGAGCCCGTAGAAATGACCGCGCAGCCCTGGTTCCTGAACTGCGCCGTCGCGCTGCGCACCGAGCTGATGCCGAAACTCTTCCTCGCGAAGATGCTCGCCATCGAGCAGCAGATGGGCCGCCGCCGCACGCAGCCCAAAGGCCCGCGCACCATCGATATCGACATCCTTCTCTTCGGCAACTCCATCATCAGCGCGCCGCAGCTTGAAATCCCACATCCCGCCATGCATCAACGTCGCTTCGTGCTCGAGCCGCTGGCCGAGATCGCGCCCGAAACCCGCCATCCTGTCTTCAAGCGCACGGTTCGCGAGATGCTCCAGGCCCTCCCGCATAATGGTGGACAGGTGAAGAAGCTGATGGCGAGTTAGCTTCGAGACGAATTCATCCCGCGTCATGCGGGATCGCTTCAGCTTGGCCGAGGACGACGTGGCCCGGTCGCGTGCTCGGTATCACCGCCCAACCGGCGCCGCAAAATTAGGACTCCTGTCCCGGCCGGGACGGCGCGCCTACCTGGCCTTCTCGTCGACTTCAAAAATCCCGAACGTGTTCCCCTCGGTATCGACGTAATACCCCTGCCAACATCTGCCCGGCACGGCAAACTTCGGCATAGCAACGATCGCACCCAGATCGAGAATCGTGCGCTCGGTCGAATCGTAGCTCTTCACTTCAAACGAGCACACGAACGCATTCGTCCCGCATTGCGCCGGAGGCCTTGCCGCAGGCCGCTTCAGCAGCCCTCCTCCTGACCCGCCCGCCTCAATTCGCCAATATTCGACAGGCAAGCCCTTGACTTCGGTAAATCCCCATCCGAAAACTGCGGAGTAAAAACGCACGGCGCGCGCCGTGTCGTCAGCCTGAATTTCGAAATAAATATTTGCCATAGCCTCTGCTCAGATGATGTCTTCGATTTACTGTCAACCAACTCACGGATGGCCCACCGACAACCGACAACCAGCAACTGACAACTTCCTCACCGCCCACGCATCTTCGCCGCTGCCTCCGGATTCGCCATCAGCCGCTGGTAAACGAGATCGGCGACGAACGCGTTGCCCGCTTCGGTGTAGTGTCCCGCGGCTCCCGGAAAATCCACCGCCCCGGGCGCGATGAACATCTTGTCCAGCTCCGCCGGCGGCAGCTTGCGAAAATCATCCATCAGGTCAAAATACACAACCCCATGCTGCCGCGCGTACTCGCCCAGAAACCCGCGCCACGAAGCGCCAACCCCACCACCCAGCTCCTCGCGCGTCGGCAGGTACGCCAGCACCAGCACACTGCTCTTCGCCCGGTTCGTCTGGCGAAGGTCATCGAGCATGGTGGACAGAACCCATGCCGTCTCCTCGTTTTGTTCCTTCGAGTCCGTCAGGTGCGCGGCCGCCTTGAATTTGAATACTCTTCTGAGCATCCGCGTGATGCTCAGGTTCGCAAGCGCATTCTCGGTGCGCACCAACCTTGGCGACCACACCTCCATCGTGCGCGGCACGGGCACGTTCGTTGCGACCACATGATCGTTATCGACAGCCAGCACCGGCTTGCCGTACCCATTGAACGTGGCGTGCTGCATGCGAAAGACGTCGGGCGAGATGATGGCGAAGATCTGGATATCGTGAGCGAGCGCGGCGCCATCGCGCTTGTACCAGAGATAGGCCTGGTCGGCGCCGTAGCCTCCCTGGCCCATGTTGACCGTCTCGAGATTCGCATCGTGCGAGGCCAGCTGATGCGGCCACGTGTGCTCGTTGTCCACGCCAAAGCCAAGCGTGAATGAATCGCCCGAGCAGATGATGCGCGTTTTTCCTGGCGGAACGCTTGGCGTGAAATCGCGCTCATTGCGGAAGCGCTGCGAGTTCGTCCGCATGAATCTTCCCGGCCCGTACATGTTCGGCAGGTAAAGGTCCGGCAGGTTGATCCAGCCCAGATCGCGATCGTATTCGGTGTAGAGGCTTTCGGCCACCGGCGGCGTAGCGAATGCGGCGTGAAACGCATAGTAGGTGCTCGCCGCGCCTTCAGCCAGCAGCAGCAGCACCAGGACGGCGGCGATATTAAAGAGCGCGAAGACGGTCGCCCGCCGCAGTTTGGAGCCAGCGGGCCTGCTCGGCGACGCTTCGGCTCCCCTCACTTCTGCCGGCGAAATCTCTTTGCTGGACGTGGATTGCGTATGGACCCCACCGAAATTCTCGTGGGCAACATAATAAGACACGCGACCGCGTTCCTTCACGCCGCCTCTCCGCAGCGCAGCATACTTAAGACACGCGACCGCGTTCCTTCACCCCGCCTCTCCGCCGCTCTGTGATTGGCGTGACCTCGTTTCCGGTTCGGTATCAAACGCGGAACTGCCCTTGCTCCCGTCCCGCTCTGCGGGACGGCTCAGCTCAGCCCAGGACGCAGTCCTGGGTAGGCTTGCAAATTCAGAACCCAGTCCCGGCAGGACGGAATGCCCCGCCCCGGCGGTTGCTAATTACTAATTACTCCTTCATGCTCGACTTTCGCCTTTTCTTCGTGCTATGCTGTTCCGGTTGCCGCCACTGCGGCAGGAGTCTTCCATGGCAATTCGTGATCTGCTCCTCCCTGAGTTCGACGCCGAGATGGCGAACACCCGCAAGCTGCTCGAGCGCCTTCCCGAGAAAATCACCGACTACAAACCGCACCCGAAATCGATGCCGATGAACCGCCTCGCCGGCCACGTCGCTGAGCTGCCCGGCTGGACGAAAGAAACTTTTACCAAGGAAGTGCTCGAGTTCGACATGGATAACTATGTCCCCTTCGACCCCAAGACAAAGCAGGAAGTGCTGGACATGTTTGACAAGAATTCGAAGGCCGGGCGCGAGGCCCTGGCCGCGGCGAAAGATGAAGATTTCCCCGTGATCTGGAGTCTGAAGAACACCAAGGGCGACACCATCTTCTCGATGCCGCGCGGCGCCTGCTATCGCGGCATGGTGATGAGTCACATGATCCATCACCGCGCGCAACTCGGCGTCTACCTGCGCCTCAACGAAATCGAGATCCCAGGAATGTACGGCCCATCAGCCGACGAGATGAAGTTCTGGAGCGAAGCCCAGCCGGCTAAGGCGTAAAGTCTGTTGTTCCCTTGGATCCTATTGGGCCATCGGCTCATTGCTCACTCAAGACATATTTCTTGGGTGGGCATTATTTTTTTGGAAAAGATCCGAAAGTATGACACTATGTTAGACTACTGTCATATATAGCAAGGACTGCCATGAATTCAGAAACCCGGATGCGAGTGAACGAGAATGGGCGAATTGTCATTCCTGCAGCATTCCGCAAGGCTCTCGGAATCGAAGTCGGAGACGAGGTCGTGCTGCGGGTTCAGGACAATGAGTTGCGCATTACAACCCAACAACAGCGCATTCAGCGCGCTCAGGAGCGCGCGCGGAAGTATTTAAAGCCAGGAACTTCTCTAGCAAGCGAGTTATTGGCGGAGCGCCGCGAGGCGGCCAAGAATGAATAGTGTGGTCTTGGATGCCTCCGCCGTCCTCGCTCTCATCGGACGAGAGCGGGGATGGGAGAGATTGACACCAAAGGTGCTGAACCAGGCCGTCTGCAGTACTGTTAACCTTGCTGAAGTGCAGGCCAAGCTGGTTAGCCGAGGATGGCCGCCTGATGACGCCTGGGAGGACGCAACAGCCCCAATCAAGGAGGCGATCTCATTCACTGAGGAGCAGGCAAAACTGGCGGGCACCTTGGTTGCATTGACACGGCACCTCGGCCTTTCATTAGGGGACCGCGCATGTCTAGCACTCGCGATATCCCACAAGGCAAGCGTTTACACGACTGAGAAAGCGTGGAATAAACTGACGCTGGGAGTCCGAATCCACGTGATCCGATAAAGCCTGGTTGGCCCCACCCAAGCCTCCTTTACCTGGGTGGGTCTTTTCTACTGCACCAGCGTTCCCGTCTCGCCGCCGTTCTCTTCCGTCTCCTCCGGCGGGATGATCGACGCGGCCGCTAGCCGGTCGCCCTCTTCCATATGCAGCAGCCGCACGCCCTGCGATGAGCGTCCACACTCGCGCACCGTCGTCGTGTCGATGCGGATGATCTTGCCGAACTGGCTGATCACCATCACCTCCGACTGCTCATTCACCAGCATGATCGAGACCACTTTGCCGTTGCGGCCAGTCGTCTTTACGTTGATCACGCCTTTGCCGCCGCGGCCGGTCAAGCGATACTCATCGACATCGGTGCGCTTCCCATACCCCTGCTCGGTCACAGAAAGTATGAGGTTGGACTCGGCCTCGCCGTCTTTGGCTTTCTTGCGCTCCTTCGGCGTGACCGCCATGCCGACAATGCAGTCGCCACGTTCGAGGTTCATGCCGCGGACGCCGTATGCCGCGCGCCCCATCGGCCGCACGTCGTCCTCGTCGAAGCGGATGGCCTTGCCGTCATGCGTGGCCAGGAAGATGATCTGCTGACCGTCCGTGCAACGCACCGACACCAGCTCGTCGTCGTTGTCGATCCCGATCGCATTGATGCCGCTGGAGCGCACATTGCTGAAGTCCTTGAGCGGCGTTTTCTTTACCGTGCCATTTCTGGTCGCGAAGAAGACGTAACGGTTCTCCTCTTCCAGATCGCGGATAGTCAGCATCGCGCGCATCGTCTCGCCCGGCTGCAGCGACACCAGGTTCGCGATGGCCTTGCCCTTGCCCGCGGCGCTCAGCTCGGGAATCTCATACACCTTCAGCCAGTAGACGCGGCCCTTGTTGGTGAAGACGAGTATGTAGTCGTGCGTGGAGGCGACGAACATATGCTCGACGAAATCCTCTTCGCGCGTGCTCATGCCCTTGCGCCCGGTGCCGCCGCGCCGCTGCTGGCGATAAGTCGAAATCGAGGTGCGCTTCATGTATCCCGAATGCGTCACCGTCACCGCCATCTGCTCGTCGGCGATCAGGTCTTCCAGATTCAGCTCGATCGCTTCGTCCTGGATCTCGGTGCGCCGCGCGTCGCCGTACTTCTTCTTAATCTCTTCCAGTTCCTTCACGATCACGCCGCGCAACTTCTTCTCGCTGCCGAGAATGCTTTCGTACTCGGCAATGCGCTCGCGAACTTCGCCCAACTCCTTCAGGATTTCGTCAATCGACAGCCGCGTCAGCCGATGCAGCTGCAACTCGAGGATCGCATCCGCCTGCACTGTATCGAAGGGCTTCGTCAGCTGCGACGGCGAGACTCCTTTCAGCGACGCCTTCTTGCCCGACTTGCCTTCCGAGACATTCACCGTCTTGCCGGTGAAGTACTCGACCAGGTTGGTGCGCGCTTCACCGCGGTTCTCGCTGCCGCGGATGATGCGGATCACGTCGTCGACGCGATCCAGCGCAACCTGGTAGCCCTCGAGCACGTGCTCGCGTTCCCGCGCCTTCATCAGCAGGTACGAAGTGCGACGCCGTACCACGTCGATGCGGTGATCGACGAAGTACTGGATGGCCTGCACCAGTCCCGTCTCTTTCGGCTGGCCGTTCACCACGGCCAGGAAGATCATGCTGAAGCTCTCCTGCATGGAGGTATGCTTGAAGAGCTGATTGAGCACGATCTGCGGCTCTGTGCCCCGCTTGAGTTCGACTACGATGCGCATGCCCTCGCGATCGCTCTCGTCGCGCACGTCGCTGATGTCGTCAATGACCTTGTTATTGACCAACTCGGCGATGCGCTTGACCAGGTTCGCCTTGTTGACCTGGTAGGGAATTTCGGTGACCACGATCGCGTCCCTGTCCTTCGTCAGGTGCTCGATCGCAGCCTTAGCGCGCATGATGAAGCGCCCGCGTCCGGTGCGATAGGCTTCCACGATTCCGGCGCGCCCGTGAATGTAGCCGCCGGTAGGGAAGTCGGGCCCCTGCACGTGCTTCATGACGTCGGCCAGGGTAGCGCGAGGTTCGTTGACCAGCGTAATGGCCGCGTTGACGATCTCGGTCAGGTTGTGTGGCGGAATCTTCGTCGCCATACCCACCGCGATGCCGTCCGAACCGTTGATGATGAGGTTCGGAATCCGCGTCGGCAGCACCATCGGCTCGACCGTCGTGTCGTCGAAGTTCGCGACGAAGTCGACGGTGTCCTTGTCGATGTCCGCCAGTAACTCCTCGGCAATCTCGGTCAGGCGTGACTCTGTGTATCGATACGCCGCGGGCGAGTCGCCATCGACCGAGCCGAAGTTGCCCTGCCCATCAATCAGCGGATAGCGCAGGTTCCACGGCTGCGCCAGCCGCACCAGCGCGTCATACACCGCGGTGTCGCCATGCGGGTGATACTTCTTCAGACACTCGCCGACCACACCGGCGCACTTCATGTGCTTGCGATTGTGCAGCACGCCCATGTCGTGCATCGCGTAGAGAATGCGGCGATGGACGGGCTTCAGTCCGTCGCGAATGTCGGGCAGCGCGCGCCCGATGATCACCGACATCGAATAGTCGAGATACGAGCGCCGCATCTCCTCTTCAATGTTGACGGGCTGCACGTTGGCCGCCCCCGGGCCGATGTTGTCTAACGGTAGTTGTTCTTTGGGATCGTCAGGCATGCTTGGCTCTTAGCTCTCAGCTTTTAGCCCCTGGCTATTAGCTTGTTCCTTCCTAAAACTTCGCGTGCCGCACCCCTTTGATGTTTTCAAGTGAGCGCGTCTAACCGACGTCAAACCCCGATTTGCGGGCACAGATCGGGCGTCGCCGCGATGCGTTGCGGGCCCGCCGAATTCCTTGCAACTCATTGCAAAATCAGGAGATTGTGCGCCGATGAGCAACTATGATTATAGCACGAAACGGGGCGGGGCGCCGGTCTCCGGACGGGCAGACGGAACATCACTTTTTCTGCACCAACGCATACAGATGATTCCCCAACACATACGCGTTCGCCTTCCGATTCAGCCAAACATCCAGATATCGCAACGGCCACAGAATCCACGCGGCCAATGCATATCCGACCTTCCCACCTACCAGCTTTGCGTACTCGCACATCATGGCCAGCAGCGTCGCGGTGGGCCCCGTTCTTATGCCGGCATCAATGACCTCGCAGCCCTGGGACGCAAATAGCTCGCGCAATCCGGTGACGGTCCAGCGATGATAATCCGAGGGGTACCCATGAAACGGGTGACAGAACGGAACGATGACGTGCAGAAATCCGCCCGGCCGCAGCACTCGCACCATCTCGCTTACCGCCCTCTCCGGATCGGCCACATGCTCCAGAACGGCGTCGCACTCGATCGCCGCTATGGTTCCGCAACCGAACGGCAGCGCCTGCACGTCCGACACAACATCCACGCCGGGAAAACTCTGTACGTCTACATTGATGAAGCCAGGCAGTACCTCACCACCGGCGCCACCCATAAACAACTTCACACCCTCCGCAGCGGGCAGCAACCTTTCTCTCCGGTTATGAATGAACAGACGCGGCGCATGCAGCAGGCGATAGAGGCCAGACCGCCTGCGCACGTATCGGGCCACCATCTGCTCGGCATCAGAACCCATCGCGCTGCGATTCTAAATTAAGGCGGTGATATGAGGGGCTACTGCGCGTTCACTCCCCGCACCGCTTCCTGGCATTCCCTGGCCGCCGTCAGCAGCTTGTCGATGTCCGGATCGGAGCGGAATTTCTCCAGCAGTGGGTCGCTCAGCAGATTCGAATACGAGCAGTAGTTGTTCTGGATCGCGCTTTCCAGCAGGTGCACCGCCGCTTCCTTCTTGCCGCAGTACGCAAACAGCACGCCTTCGTAATACCAGGTCTCGGGATCGGGATCGCTCGGGTAATTTGTCTTCGACTGCTCGGCAATGCGGTCCAGTTCCGACGCCGGCTTCAGCCCAAGGCACGACTCCAGCAGGTCGCGATGATATCGCGGCGCAGTCGGCATGCGCTTCACTGCCTCGCGCGCGTCGGCAATCTTGCCCTCGCGCAGCAGCAACGATGGCGTCACATAGGCCGCCCACTCGGAGCCGGCATCCAGGCGAATGAAGTCTGCCGCGCGATCAAACTTTCCCAGCTCCATGAAGGGCCACGTGCACGAGCGGAAAATATAATTCGAAGGATCGAGCGCCAGCGCGTTATTGCACTCGTTCGTCGCCTCCTCCAGCATGCCCGCATAGCGAAACACGTAGCTCATCACGAAGTGCGCCTGGGCGCTGTCAGGACGGCGCTTCACCAGCGCCTGCGCGGCTTCGTAGGCCTTGCCCAATTCCCCGCGCTCAACCCGGTTCGTAATCAACTGCCCGGCGGCAATCGTCAGGTTCGGATCCAGCTGCACCGCGCGGTCGCATGCCTGGTTGGAAAGCTGGAACATCGCCTCGCCACCCGTAGAGTACGTCGCGTCGTAGTACGCGCGCAGCCCCAGCTCCTGCCATGCCGGAGCGTAGTCCGGGTCCATCTGCACCACGCTTTGCAGCACGGCAATCGCATCCTTATTAGGTCCGGGATCGTGCGGCAGCGCCAGCGCGTGCAGGTACAGGTCGTAGGCCTGGGAGTTCTTCGGACGCGACCCGGTGGCCAGCGTCCCGCCCGTAACTCCCAGGTTCGGCAGCAGGCCTTGTTTCAACTGTGCCGCCATGTTGGATTGCAGAGCGATCAGGTCCTGCGACGGCGCGGTAAAGCTGCTCTGCCACAGCAGGCGGTCGTCGTGTACGTCAATGGCTTCCAGGGTGACCAGCAGGTTCTCGCCTTCTTTCACAAAGTGCCCAGTCAGCACGGTGGCGACATGCAGCTGCCGTCCGACCTTCTCCGGTTCCACATCGTGCCCCGAATACTTCTGGGTGAGCGATGACGGCCGCACGTCCAGCGCGCGGGTGTAGGTAAGAACATTCGCAATCTCGTCGGCCAGAGCGAAACGCAGGAAGTCCACGCTGATGTCGCCATTCATGTTTTGCAGCGGCAGCACGGCGATCGTGTTCCTCGCTCCTGCTTCTCCAGGCCGATGCTTGTACCACCACATCCCCGCCAGCGTCAGCACCATGATCAGCACCGCGCTCACCGCCACCAGCAGATAGGTCTGCCACCGGCTGGTCGTCTGGAAGGTGCTGGTCGCGATGCGATAGGGGAATGGAGAGCGGATCTTGCCGCTCTTCGTCAGCTCCGGATCGGTCTCTCGTTTGAGGGCCTGGAGGTCCGCTTTCATCGCCAGCGCGTCGGGATAGCGGTTGCCGCGGTTCTTCTCCATGGCGCGCCCGATGATGCCCTCCAGATCGGGCGGCATCCTGGGATTCAGCTTCAGGGGTGACGTCGGCTTCTTATTGAGCACGGCCTCCAACGTTGTCACCGAGTTGCTGCCCGCAAACGGTTTCTGCCCCGTTGCCATCTGGTACAGCACAACTCCGAGCGAGAACAGATCGGTGCGCGGATCGAGCTCCTCGCCGCGCGCCTGCTCCGGCGACATGTACACCGCCGTGCCGAAGATGTCGCCGGAGATCGAGAGATCTTCTACCGCTTTCGGGTCGCCATGCCACATGTCGGGCGACAGCTTCACCAGTCCGAAATCGAGAATCTTTACCTGGCCGCTATGGGTGATGAAGATGTTCGCCGGCTTGATATCGCGATGGATGATGCCCTTCGCGTGACACGCCGCGAGCGCGTCGGCTACCTGGATGGCAATGTCGAGGATCTCTTCGACGTCCATCGGCTCGCCGCGCAGACGGTCCTTCAGGCTGACGCCCTCCAGCTTCTCCATGACGATGAAGGGCTGCCCGTTCATGTCCTCGATGTCGTAAATGGTGCAGATGCCGGGATGGTTCAGCTGCGAGGCGGCGCGGGCCTCGCGTTCGAAGCGCTCCAGCGCCTTGCGGTCGTTGACCAGATTTTCGGGAATGAATTTCAGCGCGACGTGCCGGCCCAGACGGGTGTCTTCGGCGTCATAAACCAGCCCCATGCCACCACCGCCGAGTTTCCCCACGATGTGATAGTGGGAGACTGTCTCGCCGACCACCATGCGCGAACCTCGGTTCCGCTTGGCCGTATGGTAGGCCGCGTGGGAAGCGGGGTCAACTGTGATGAAAAGGCAGTGGCTAGTGACTAGTGGTTAGTGGCTAGTGGACGGAACTCGCTTTCGTCGCTCTGGCTTTGCGTCCGGCACGACGTATGGGTTACTGACAAAGTGAGTCGGCTATCGTTCCCTGTCAGACACGACCTTGAGAGGCTGCTGAAAAGTTGTGTTGGCGGAGCTACGTGTCAGACACGACTTGGGAGGCTGCTAAAAAGTTGCGTTGGCGGAGCTTCATGTCAGGACACGACTTTAGAGTCCGCGTGAGAACTACCTTACGACTTCGGCAATGGATTTCGAGCGTCGAAAATCGAGCGCCGTAGGCGCGGCGAAGAGCTTAGCCCAGGACGGAGCGAAGCGGAGTCCTGGGTCGAGTAGCAAAAAATTGTTGGTCCCGTAGGGACGGACAGCTCCCAAGCACACACTGTCATCGTGCCGATTTTGTTCTTCCAACCCCGAACGCTCTTTCGACGCGAGGGACTGCTTTTTTTTAGCCACTGCCTTTACTCGCCTCCCGCGCCGCCTTCATCACCGTCTTCTTCATACGGTTCTCGCCCGCCCAGTACAGGCTGATCTCATGTCCGTCAGGATCGTTGAGATACGCATGCCGCCAGCCCCAGGGCATCATCGTCGGCAGCTGCGTGAAATAGAATCCGCGCTTTTGCAGCCCGCGGCAGAAGTTGTCGAGATCGCGAATCTCGAAGTAGAGGCGAACACCCTCACTGGCGATCGAAGCCCCCGGGCCAGCCTGGTGCAGCGCGATCGTCCCGTCGCCGCCGGGCGCGCGCAGGCGAGCGTAGACAGACTTGCCCTCAAAGCGAAAATCTTCGATCAGTTTGAATCCCAGCCACTCGCGATAGAACTGCATTCCGCGCCCGACGTCCTTGGTGTAGATCATCGCGTGGTTGAAGGTAAGCTTGCCTTCGTCCTGGGTGGGAGCAGCCTGCTTCCCCGCAACCCGGGCTGGCGCGGCAGACCCGCGTGCCCTCTTTGCAGCACTGCGTTTCGAGGATGCCGGCGCCGCCCTCTTCTTTACGGCAGGCCTCTTCTTGCTGACTGCCTTCTTCTTCTTCGCTGCTTTCTTCTTCATGCGATCACCGCCGCCACGGGAATGATCCGGAGCTTTCCGGGTGGAGCACGCCTCCAGTCGCGCCTGTAAGCGGAATCCGTGCCTCCCATCTTCAAACCTGTTACCCGATAAATCGAACGGAAGTATGTTCGCCAGGCGCAGCCATTGTCAAGGGAAGGGAACGATCGCTTACGCCGGCAATCCCATCTTCTTCAGGAACTCCGCATACCGCGGATCATGGAAGAGGTTCTTCAGCAGGGGATCGCCCTTGATCGCCGCCAACCCTGCGTCTTTGTGAAGGCGCGCGATTTCCAGCCACTGGAAGGCGCGATCAGCCTCGCCGCGGAAGGCGTACACCTCCGCGATCTGATACGCCGCCTGCTCGCGATACTGGCTGACGAGCTGTTGCAAAGCTGCATCCGCATCGCTCTTTCGCGCCAGTGCGCTGTATGCAAGAGCTTCTCCCACCGTGCGCTGGCCGTTTTGCGGATTCTTCTCGAACTCGGCCAAAGCCTGCTGCGGCTGCGACCGCGCCAGATACACCAACCCCAGCAGGTAATGCGCCTCGGGGCCATCGGGCGTAATCGCCAGCGCCTTCTGGAAGGCGTCGATCGCCACCTCTTCATGTCCCGCATAGTAGGCGTGCATCCCCAGCGAAACGTGCGCCACCACGCTCAGCGGATCGATGTCGACCGCCCGCCGGTTCAGCGCCACCGCTTCATCAAACTTGCCGAGGCTGGCCTCCAGGCTCGAAGCTCCCAGCAGCACGACGGAATTCTGGGGCTCCAGCGCCAACGCTTTCTGGAAGGCCGCATCCGCGCCCGCCCAATCCCAGTCATAGCTGCGCTTGATGCGGCCAATCGCTGCCTGCGCCTCCGCCAATCCCGGATCCACGTGCAGCGCCTTCTCGGCGGCGGCACGAGCTTCGCGATAACCTTCCTCAAATCCCGCGCCCTCGGCGTTTTCAGCGCGCGCAATCAACACCCACGCCAGCGCCGACCACGCCCGCGCATAGTTGGGATCGAGCTTCACCGCCTGCCGGAAATAGTTGTAGGCCTGGTTGAGATCGTCGTGCGTGCGGCGCTCGTAGAAGTAGCGGCCTTGCAGATACGCGTTGTAGGCGTCGGAGCTGATCCCACGTTGTGGGAGGTCGCTGCCATGCCCTTTCAGCAGTCGAAGCCTGAGCTCGCCGCTGATGGCGCGCGCTATGTCATCCTGCACCGCGAAGACGTCGTTCAGATCGCGGTCATAGGTGCCTGACCACAGCTGGAAGCCATCCGCCGCCTTCACCAGCTCAGCCGAGATCCGCACCCGGTTGCCTTCCTTGCGAACGCTCCCCTCGAGGACCGTGGCAACGTCCAGCTTCCTGGCGATGTCCCGCAGGTCGGCGCTCTTGTCGCGGAACTGGAAGGAGGACGTCCGCGCCGCCACGCGCAATCCCGGGGTCTTTGCCAGATGGTTCAAAAGTTCTTCAGCGAGTCCGTCGGAGAAGTACTGCTGGTTCTTCTCCGGGCTCATGTCTGCAAACGGCAAGACCGCAATCGAAGACGCAACCGGCGCGGAAGGAGCAAACGCCGCTCGCTTCCACCACAGCAGCCCCATCGCCACGATGACCAGAAGCGCCAATGCCGGGGCAAGAAGTTTCCAGGAACGCCAGGGGGCAATCCGCGCCGGCGCGGGCGGAACCAGCTGCGGCATTTGGGCCGCGGATGGAGCGCTTGCCTCCACCAGCACCGGCTGCAGCTCTTCGACCGGTGCCGCCTCCAGGGTGCCCACAAATCGGTAACCATGTCGCGGAATCGTTTCAATGTACGTCGGGTCCTGCGCCTCATCGCTCAGCGCTTCCCGCAGACGTCGCACTGCGACATTCAGGCTGGATTCGAACTCGACAAACGTTTTCTCCAGCCACAGCCGCGATTTCAACTCTTCGCGCGTAACGATCTCGCCGGGCGCTTCCACCAGCGCCTGCAATACCAGAAACGATTTCGGCTGGAGCTTGATCTTGTAACCAAACTTGCGCAGATCGCCTGACTCGAGGTTGACCTCGTAAGGGCCGAAGCGAATTAAGGTAGCGCCGCCTTCCCGCCGCAGATTGTCGGATGAGAGCGGGCTGGCCGACGCAGCAGGGGCCATGACAGCCCAAAATGTTACCACAATCCGCCCGGCCCGGCGCTCTCATGTGTGACATAACGCATTTTTTAACAGTCAATTAGACCGTAAGGTGCAATTAATTTGACTTCTCTTGCGGCGAGGAGGAAATAGGTAACAGCGCGGAGCCTCGCTCAGCCCACGGCGACATGGTCTCCGAGAGATGATCTTGTGGCAATTTTGCAGGGAGGAGGGATCTTGCAAAACCTGCGAATTCGTCCGGAGGCCTTTGACGCCTTTCGCAAACACAAGACGCATGGCGTGCTGCCGATCGTACCTCTGGCCCCGGTCGAAGAACAGCCACGGCGGAAACTGTTTGTCGTCGGCGGTCGCGCGTACTCGAGTTCGTCCCCAAAGGGAGCGCTTGGTCCACGGTTTGGGATTTGGCGCTCCCGGCTTTTTCCGATCAGAATGCCACTTCGCAAAAGGAGGGCCATGCACATCCATGCCGAGCAGGCGAAGTGGAGGGTCGGCGGAATTGATTTCTGGGTGACGATTGCCGCTGTGGCGATTGCGGTGCTGATGATTGTTGCTGCCACCCAGGCGCAGTGAGCCGGTTGTTAGCGGCTTGTTATCAGTGGCTTGTTTCGCCTGCATCCCGGCCCGGTTTTGCATATTGGGGTTGTTAGCAGGGCCTGCTTTGCAATAGAGTTTTCGGATAGGTAAGAAGGATGGCAGCCGTGGTACAGCATTACAATTCAGCTTGTCACGAAGAATCCCTTAGTGTTTCTCCACTGTCGGGAATGGTTCACCGCAGATGGCGGATCCATCGTCTGCAACTGCGGCAGCGCGCGATGTTGCCGAAGTTCCCGCCCCATCGTCGGCGTCTCGCAGTTCTGGCGGGTGCACTGGCGCTTGTGCTGACCCTTGCCGCTCTTGCCACCGAAGCTGCGCATGCCCAGTCCTACGCCGTCATCCATAGCTTTGCCGGCGGAGCCGACGGCGCCTCGCCAATGGGCGGCCTCACCTTCGATCACGCCGGAAATCTCTACGGTCTGGCGAACTTCGGCGGCAACGCGGGTCAAAACTGCGGCGCCGGCGGCTGCGGCCTCGTGTACAAGCTGACGAAACGCAACTCCGTATGGGTCTCGACCTCGCTGTACAACTTCAACGGCGGTAATGACGGAGCGAATCCGGGCACGGCGAACGTCGTCTTTGGCCCCGATGGCGCCATGTACGGCAGCACCTACTACGGAGGCGGCGCCTGCCGCGGCAACGGCTGCGGCACCGTCTTCAAGCTCCAACCTCCCGCGACCTTTTGCCGTAGCGTCTCTTGTCCCTGGACGGAAACCGTCATCCATCGCTTCGATGGAGGCGACGGCGCAGGCCCTGTCGGTGCGGTGCTCTTCGATACCGACGGCAATCTCGATGGCGCCACCAACAGCGGCAGCCTGAACAATGGCGGTGTGGTTTATCAACTCAACGGAGGCGGCTGGCAGGAGTTGATTCTCTTTCATCCCTACGGCTATCCCGGTAGCAGCGTGAGCGCCGATCACGCCGAGAATCTTTACGGCACCACCTTTAACGGCGGCACCAACAGCTTCGGATCGATCTATCAGCTGACGCAGTCGGGACTGGGTTGGATGGAATCCGATCTGTACGATTTCACCAACGGCGCTGACGGCTCCTACCCGGTAGCGGGAGTTATCTTTGACGAAGCCGGCAATCTTTACGGCGCGACAGGCACCGGAGGCGCACGCAACGGCGGCACCGTCTTCAAGTTGACGAACTCGAACGGTAGTTGGAGCTATAGCCTGCTGTACAGCCTGCAAGGGCCGAACAACAGCAACGTCATCACCGGTCCGGTCGGTAATCTGGTGATGGATGCGGCCGGCAATCTTTATGGCACCACCTTGCAGGATGGCGCATTCGGCTTCGGCGCTGTCTTCAAGCTGAGTCAATCCAATGGCAGTTGGACGTACACCTCGCTGCACGACTTCACCGGGGCCAGCGACGGCGCGTATCCCTATAGCAATCTCGTCTTCGACGCCAACGGAAACCTGTACGGTACCGCGTCCTCTGGGGGGTCGTGGGGATTGGGAGTAGCGTTCGAAATCACGCCGTA
>DATFSK010000070.1:0-2150 GCA_035262645.1 Terriglobales bacterium | reverse complement strand
GGGATTGAGAGAGGCGTCGGTCTGGATCACGTCGTCAATCAGCCGCCCGGAGTAGGAACGCAGCGAGCGGCCGAGCGCGCTCACTACGCCCGCTGTGACGGTGTACTGAAAGCCATAAGGGTTACCGATCGCGATGGCCAGCTGTCCCACGCGCAGCTTCTGCGAGTCGCCCAGGGTGGCGGGCGCGAGTTGCGGCGCGTCAATGCGGATAACTGCGAGGTCGGTCGCGGGATCGTCGCCGATCACCGAAGCCGGGAAGCGTCGGCCGTCGGCAAGGGAAACGTCAATGCGGTGTGCGCCGTGCACCACGTGGCTGTTGGTGAGGAGTAGGCCATCGGGCGTGAAGATAAAGCCTGAGCCGCCGCCCTGCCGCTCGCGCGGTTCGCCGGAGCGGCTGCGTCCGGCGGTCTGCGTGACATCAATTTTGACCACCGAGCGGCTGACCTTTTCGGCGGCGCTGACTACCGCGTTCGAATAGGCGTCGAGCAAAGCGACATCATCGCGCGTGCCAGCGCGCGCGGGTTGCACCGTGGCACCAGAAGAATCAGAAATCGGAAGTACGTTGTCTTGAATCACAATGGCTAGATGAAGGTACGGCAACCGAGGATTCAAGGATAGACCCTGTCGGGACGGGCGGGGATAGACGTCCTCCATCGCTGTCTTTCCCAAAATGGGTACTACTTTGCGCGCAGCCGGGTCGTCTCGTTCGGCAGGAGGCAGGCCTTGGAGGCTGCCGCCAGTTCCTGGTCCAGCTGGCTTCCCATGGCTGCCAGTTGCTGTGCGCTCAGGTGTTGCTGCAGCCCTTCAAAGAGCTGGCGTTCTTCCTTCCGGATGTGCCGCGAAAGGCTCGCGGCGAACTCCCGCAGCCCGGGCTGGTCGAGTGTGCGTGTGGAGGCGCGGGAGAAAAAGTCACGCAGGCTCCGGTGCTCGTCGCGCAGTTCGCGGACCAGGGCTCCGAGATCAGGTAATTGCTCTGCCGCGGGGAACAGGACTCTCTCTTCGGCGGAGAAGTGAACCTCGATTTCCTGCTCGAAGATCTGTTGGATCTCTGCCAGCCAGGGTTCAACTGCGGTGTTTTCGCTTTGCGTTCCGCGATCGATGCGCACGCAGAGCGCGAGCGCGTGCTGATGTTGGTGAGAGAGGGGGATGAGGTTTTTGTCGCGCAGCACGGGAATATTATCGCCGCAATGGTTAATCCTGACCACTAGGGCAAACAGCGAAAACCTCGACGGCCGTTCGGGCGGGGGCGGTCCCTGCGTGAGTTGTACAGGGCGGGACGGGCGGGGTGCCCGTCCCGCGCGTGAACTGTCTTACTCGGCGGTGGCGGCCTCGGCCATGCGAGCGTCGGTGGGACGCATGGTCAGCCAGTCGGTGCGTACGCGGTCCCACTCCTGGATCAGCAAACCGTAAGACTCGAAGAAGTTACGAATCCGCAGGCGCGACCAGCCGACGACTTCCTCAAGGATCGGGGCCAGCACGGCGAGCGCGTTGGTGCTGATAACGGTTCGCTTGGCGACTTGCGAGATGTGTTTGGCGCCGGAGACGGCGATGGTGTAACCATCGCGCACGTTGACATGCAACATGACGTGCAGGTCGGAACTGCCGTCGCCACTGTAGATGATGTGATCGGGGCCGATCTTGTGCTCCGCCTGCAACTGGTCAAGCACGGCGACTTTGCCGTAACCCGCCGTGGCGCGCACGATGCTGTCGATTTCGCCCGTCTCGGTGTAGCGGAATTCGGTGCCGTAGATGTGGCTGGGCGGGACGACGCCCTCCAGCGCCGAGCTGATCACTTCCACCGGCGCCGCCGAGAGCACGTAGAAATCGAAGTGATAACCTTCAATTCCGTTGTTAAGAATCTGGGAGAGCAGTTCGATGTTTTCTTTCAAACGGATGCGCTTGCCCACCTCATAGAGATGTTCTTTGCGCACGCGGGAGCGGAATTCGGGATCATGCAGCAACAGATAAGCTAGCTCCGCGCCCTGTTGCACCAGGTTGAGCTTGGCCATGCCGCGCGCCTTGCGCTCGAACTCGTCGGTGGGAATGCCGACCAGTTCGCTCAGCACATACCCGGAATCGTTGAAGGTCAATGTCTGATCGAAGTCGCTGGCAAAGAGATATTGCTTCAGTGCTTTGTCTGCCATGTATTT
>DATFSK010000069.1:0-2022 GCA_035262645.1 Terriglobales bacterium | reverse complement strand
ATCCTTGGAGCGGGCAGCGAGTGTTTGTGAAAGCAATCGGGATTCGAAATGGCCCGCCGCTGTTGCGTTGCCGAGTAGACGACGCGCGTGGATTCCCAGTCCTCGAGATTCCGCAATGGATGTTTGATGTGCACGTCTGCGTGAGGATGGAACTGCGCGACAGACCCCTTGTCTGCTGCCAAGCCCTGCGCGACCTGAAGACGCTTCTGGTAGATCTTCATCAGTCATCCTGGAGTCCAGGAGGTGCTGATGGCAGTGCAGTCGAAAGCGAGAGATGCTCAGCTCAATTTATTCCAGATACCGCTCCCGAGTCCGGTGTTGTCGAGGGAAGTGAACGAGAAAACCGTGAAGCTGTTGGCACGCATGCTGTGGGAGCACGCCGGGAGATCCTGCAGCGCGGAGGGGGTGGTCGAAGATGAGTGACAAGATCCGGCCCCAACATCTGAGCCGCAAAGCGATTCTTTACGTTCGCCAATCGTCGGCTTACCAGGCAGCTCACAATTTGGAGAGTCAAAAGCTGCAATACGCCATGCAAGAGCGACTGCGCCAGCTTGGATGGCGCGAGATTGAGGTCGTGGACGAAGACTTGGGCCGATCGGCTGCCGGAACCGTCCTGCGCGCGGGATTCGAGCGTATGGTGTCGGAAGTCTGTCTGGGCCATGTCGGTGCGGTGGCGGCACGAGAAGTCTCCCGGTTTGCGCGCAACAGCCGGGAGTGGCAAAAACTGGTGGAAGTCTGTCGGGTGGTGGATACGGTGCTGATTGATCAAGAAACCGTGTACGCACCGCGACAGAGCAACGACCGGCTGCTGCTTGGACTGAAGGGCAGTCTCAACGAATACGAACTGGATCTGCTGCGGCAGCGCTCGGTCGAGGCCAGAATGGAGAAAGCCCGGCGCGGAGAGTTGGTCCCTGCCGCACCGGTGGGATATCTGAAGACCGAGGATCAGCGGTTGGAAAAGAATCCTGATCGTCGCGTGCAACAGGCGATCCATCTGGTCTTTCGCAAGTTTTCCGAGCTTGGGACGGTGCGTCAGACCTTGCTCTGGTTCCTCGAGCATGGCTTACAAGTTCCGACACACACGTCGCGTGGGGAGGTTTTGTGGCGCCGCCCGGCCTATCGATCGATGTATCGAATGCTGACCCATCCGGTTTATGCCGGTACGTATACCTATGGGAAGACCGAACAGTTGCTGCGCTACGAAAATGGCGAAGCGCGTCACTACTGGCGTCGTAAACCTCGCCATCAATGGCTGGCCTTGATTCCGAACGCTCACGAAGGTTATGTGAGTGGGGAGGAGTTCGAGCGAATTCAGCGAGCGATCCAAGAGAACATTCCGGGATTACCTGGGGCGGTCAAGAAGGGACCGGGCATGCTCGCCGGCCTGCTGCGCTGCCGGCGATGTGGCCGTAAGCTGACCGTGCGATACACTGGCAACGGCCACGATGTGCTGCGCTACACGTGCAATCGTGGGTGGCTCGACAACGGCGAGGCGCGTTGTATTGCGTTCGGTGGCATCCCTGTGGACCAAGCGATCGGAAGAGAAGTGCTCAAGGCCGTGCAGCCGGCGGCGGTAGAAGCGGCCGTCCAGGCCAGCGAAGAAGAAATTCGCCGCCAGGACGAAGTATTGGAGGCCTTGCAGCGCGACGTGGAAGCAGCCCGTTATATCGCGCAGCGTGCGCAGCGGCAGTTCGACGCTGCGGATCCTGAGAATCGATTGGTCACGGAAGAACTCGAACGCCGATGGAACCTGGCGCTGGAACGAGTGCGGGAGATCGAACTCAGGATCGCCGCACAGCAGCATGGCCAAGCTCAGCCTAGTAGGCCAACCCGGCAGGAGTTTGAAGAGCTCGCCGCGAATTTAGAAGCCGTTTGGTATGATCACGGCGCCGACATGCGCCTGAAGAAACGGATTGTCAGGACGCTAATCGAAGAAGTGATTGTCGACGTAGATGGCGCGGCGGGCGAGATTATCCTCACCATTCACTGGAAAGGCGGAGTGCACACGGAGCTGCGCCTTCC
>DATFSK010000068.1:0-19065 GCA_035262645.1 Terriglobales bacterium | reverse complement strand
TAAGAACAGAACGTAAGGCTGCTCGTTGCCCGGCGCGTATCCCAGGGTCTCAAAATTCAACACCGACGACACCAGGACAACGCCGCTGAGGGCGATGCCCTTGTCGATGAGATAGCCGCTGAGGCCGGCGGCGCGAGTTGTCCCATAGCTCTCGCCGACCAGAAACAGCGGCGAAGTCCAGCGCTGATAGCGAGTCAGGTAGAGGCGGATGAACTCGCCGACGGAGGAGATATCACCCTTCAGGCCGAAGAATTTCTTTGCGAAGTCCTTCTTGGTGGCACGGCTGTAGCCGGTGCCGACGGGATCGATGAAGACGAGGTCGGTCTGGTCGAGCCAGCTCTGCTGGTTGTCGATGAGCTCGAATGGCGGCGGCGGCATGCTGCCGTCGGGCAACATCTTCACGCGGCGCGGGCCGATGGCCCCCAGATGCAGCCACACCGACGCCGAGCCGGGCCCGCCGTTGAAGGAGAACATCAGCGGCCGATTGGGGCCGGCGTTGTCCAGCGTGTAGGCGATGAAGAAGATGTTGGCCTCGATCTCGTCGTTCTCCGCGTTGCGGATGGGCAGGAGGCCGGTGGTCGCCGTATAGCGCAGGACGCGCCCGCCGATGTGGATCTCGTGGTGGGTGACGACGGGAGGAGTTTCTTTCTGCTGGGTCTCGGCTGGCTTGGTGGATTCGGTGGTGGAGCCCAGCTTGGCAGACTTTTCCACGGTCTGCTCGGCGGCCGGCTGGGATTTCTGTTCAGTTTCTTTCTGCTGGGCCAGAAGTTCGATAGAAAACAGACCGAGCAGCACTGCGAGTACCGCAGTCCAATGACGCAACACTTACCTCCTCGCCGCGGCCCTGCGCTCGCGCTCCATGCGGGAGGCTTCGCGACGCCGCAACGCGCCCTCGTAACGCCGTTTGTCGTCTTCCGTCTCGGGAATGACCGGCGCTACCTGCAACTTCCTTCCATGACGGTCGACAGCGACAAAGGTTAGATATGCAGTGGCAACTTTCTGGCGAGTGCCGGAAATGTAGTTCTCAACCAGCACTTTGACGCCGACCTCCATCGAGGTGTGGAAGACGCGGTTGACCGTCGACTGCAGGATGACCATGTCGCCTACGTGAACAGGCACGAGGAAGTCGATGTGATCCATGGAGGCGGTAACGGCGTAGGAATGGGAGTGGCGATGCGCCGCGAGCGCGCCTGCGAGATCGATCCAGTGCATCAGGCGTCCACCGAGCAGCGCGCCGAGCGGGTTGGTGTCGTTGGGCAGGACGAGCTGAATCATCTCGGACTTGGATTCGCTCATCGGCCTGGGTCGCAAACTACCGTCGTTCTTTTCCATAGCAGTTTCAAGCTTCGAGTTTCAAGTCTGCGCGTCGCTCCATCTGCGCCTGCAGGTAGCATTCGGCCATGCGCTGGATGCGGGCGTCTTCGTGCGCCTTGATCCAGCTTTTCTGCGCCTTCTCATAGAGCAACTCACCGTGAGATGCGGGAAGATAGGCGAGCTCGCAGACAAACAGGATATGCAGCAGACCATCGCGCTCTTCACCGATCGCGAAGCGGACGGCGTCGGCGTGGCGCTCCTGCGGAAGACGGTTGCAATGCTTCGCGTAGCCGAGGTTGCAGCCGGCCGTGAGCTCCTGTTCGCTTGGACGCGCACCGTGATGATCTGGAGCGGTGCAGGTGCCGGACCATCCAGCGCCGAGCGGCAGGCGTTGCGGAAATGGCCAGTCGGAATAGAGTCGCTGCTCGGGCAGGAAGAAGGGACAGGCCATGGGGTGCTCCGCCGGGAAATTCAAAGGCAATTGTACAGAAGGCGCTGGCCGTTGGAGCGGCGCGCTACAGCGCGGCTGGTACGCCGGCGTCAGCGCCGCCAGTGCTGGGCGACCTTTGCGAGGCATGGGTTGGTCGTAGTTGGGGAGCGCGGGTCTGGAGACCTGCGCGACAGCCGACCCTTCGGCAAGCTCAGGGCAGGTTCTGGGGATCGGCGCTACCGACGGCGACATTAGGCCTTCGCTTCGACTATGTCGTCGTTGTAGGTGGCCGCGATTGTGCTGCCCGGTGGAACCATCAGGAAGTCGAAGGTCCAGTCGCCGGACAGGAGGCGGCGAAACAAGTTCAGATCGCCGCAAACTTCTTCGTAAGTCCAGTTCTTCTCGCGGGCCTCGGTTTGCGCCTGCTCCGCGCAGGCGTCATCGAATTCCGACGCAGTGCGGATGTAGGTCAGCTTGCTGTAGGAGCGGTGATAGCGCGTGGCTTCTTCGTACAGGTACTGACCGGCTTCTTCGCCGTACTTAGCGATCAGGGCTTCGCGGTCCTGACTGAGTCCGCCGGCGAAGAGCTGCTCGTGCATCTGTCCGGCGCGCTCCACCCAGGCGACCGAGCGGAAGTAAACACCGGAGTTTGCCTTGAAGTGTTCCCCATATTTTTCGCGGCTGCCCATCAGCAGGGTGATGCAATCGTGCGCCCGAGGCACGACCAGAGGGATGGCTGGCGCCTTTAGGCCAGCCGTTCCCATTCCACAAAGAGCGTAGCCGAGAACGATCGCGTCGTAGCAGGAGCAGTCGGTGGCGTCGATTTCCTGCTGGAGGCGCTGGCGCATGGATTTCGCACCGGAGTCGTGCAGGCCGGCCGGCAGGAACTTCGCATCCACCAGGTGGGGCGAATGAACGATCGCATCGCTCAACTCGCGCACCAGCAGGCCGCAGCCGATAAGCAACAGGCGCATGGCTACACCGCGGCCGTCTCTTCGACGCGAGCCTCGCGGCTGGCGGCGGTTTCGGCGTCGGGAAAGGCCATGCAGTCGACGAAGCGGTCCTGGAAGTTCGGGTCGGAAGCGAGACCGACGTGCTCGATCATGTCGAGCACGGGGAAGCTCTCGGCGCCGATCAACATTTTCGCGCCGCGCAGGGCGGTGTTGCCTGCGGCAGTGAGGCGATCGACCGAAGTTTCGAGCAAGCCGATACGGATGGCGCTTTCCGCGCGAACATAATTTCCGAAGGCGCCGGAGAGGTAGACTTCTTCGACCTCGTCGATGCTTGCGCCCCAGCGGTCGAGCAGGATACGCATGCCGGAGGCGATGGCGGCCTTCGCCAGTTGCAACTCGCGCACGTCCGACTGCCAGAGCTTGACGATTCCGGCGAGCGGAAATTCCTTCGAGCCGTTGTTGAAGCGGCCGCGCGGCGCAATGATGTCGGCATTCAATCCGGCGGCAACCGCATCGACCAGGCCACTGCCGCAGATGCCGCGCGGCTCGGAGTCGCCGACCACCATGCATTCCATCCCCTTGCCGTTGCCATGGCCGTTGAGGAAGACGCGCGAAATGGCTCCGGTGGAGGCGCGCATGCCCATCTTGATGGAACCGGCCTCGAAGGCGCTGCCGGCGGCGGTGGAGGCGCAAAGGATGCGGTCGCGGTTGCCAAGCGAGATTTCGCCGTTGGTGCCGAGATCAATGAGCGCCCGCAACTTGTCGCTGGTGTGCAGCCCGACGGCGACGATGCCCGCGAGAATGTCCGCCCCAACGAAGCCGCCGATGCACGGCAGGAAGCGGATGACCGCAGATTCGGGGAAGTGCCAGTTCAGCTGAGCCGGGGTGAAGCGCTGCTCGCCCAGCTTCGGCGAGGCGAAGGGCACATGCGAAAGCGGTTCGGTGTCAATGCCGCAGAACAGATGATGCATTACGGTGTTGCCGACGAGGACGATCTCCTCGACTTCCGCTTCGCGGCCCGACGCCAGG
Organism: Terriglobales bacterium; assembly: GCA_035262645.1. Classification (GTDB taxonomy): domain Bacteria; phylum Acidobacteriota; class Terriglobia; order Terriglobales; family Acidobacteriaceae; genus Bog-257. Next base: position 15,339 of record DATFSK010000068.1, on the reverse strand, counting down.
TCGTGCACCATGTCACCGAGGAAGTTCTGGATCAGGGGCGTGAGCTCATTGCTGGAGAACGCGAAGCGCACGCGGCTCATGACGTCGGCGCCCTGCACGGCCTGCGGGTTGAGCGCGGTGCGGAAGCCGAGCAGCTTGCCGGTGGCAAGGTCGAGCAACTGGGCAACGATCGTTGTAGTGCCGAGATCGATGGCGATGGCCAGGCCGGTGCGGCGGGTGTGCGCGAGGTGCGTGTCATCCACCAGGATCGGCATGGTCCATTGCTCGATCTTGAGCTTCAGCGGCGTTTCGGCGCGGATGTAGCAGGCCATGCGCCAGCCTTCCAGCAGTTCCTCGCGCGGGAGGAGGTCCTGCTCTTCGGGCGTGGGCTCGACGTGGCCTTCGAGGACCTGCACCCGGCATCCGCCGCAGGTGCCCAGACCGCCGCAGGGGAATTCCATGCCGTGGCTGCTGAGCAGGCCTTGCAGCAGCGTGCCGCGTTCGACCTCGAAGATGGCTCCGAGGGGAACGAGTTCGATGCGGACTTTGTTGGAGATGTTCGTGTCGTTCGGCATGGGATTACCACCTCTGAGGATTTATGGATGAGAACCTGTGCGGCAGCTGCGCACCTTCTCGCTCAGGTCGCGAAACAACCAGACCCGGGCCACCCGCTAGTCTGAAACAAAAAGGCAGCAGGCACGGTGTCGGGCCGCACATGCTGCTGTGATCGATGAACTTCACGTCCTTATTTACCGGTCTTCAACATCTCCAACCGGACTTTGCCGCCGAAGGCGCTGCTCCCTGGGGGATGGGAACAGCGCCGATCGGTAGCGTTAAAACAAGTGCCGGGCTACTTCGCAGCAGCGGCGGCAACCTTCAGGCCGTAGCACTCCGGATCGAACAGATGACCCATGGTGCCGAAGATTTCCTCAGCCAGGACGTTCTCGTCCTTCGGCAGGTTGGCGAACTCTTTGTGCAGCCGTTCGAGCCACTGGAGTTCCTTCTTGCCGAGGTTGAGGTTCTTCTTGTCGACAGACTTCTGGATGATGTCCAGAGCGGCCTTGCCGGCAGCGACGGTGCGGAGGTAATCGGTCTCTTCGGCAACGATCGCCTTCGCGATCGTGTACACGGACTCAGGTGCGAGTATCGTGCCGATTGCGCTAACGTTCTGATCGGACTCGATCATCCAGCTCTGGAAGATCTTGCCCTGCTTCTTCTCGTTGGCGATGTTCATCAGCCTGACGTCATAGGCCAGCAACTCGGTGTAGGCCTCGGGAGCATTGCCGGAGAGCAGACGGATGTTCTGCACCGACTCATTGCTCCACAGGTCGCACATGGTTGAGGACATGTTGCCGACATGGCTGAAGTGCGCGCAGGTAGCCGACTTGCCTTCCTGCGAGATCGGAATGCCGCTGATGGCCTTCACGATCGGGTTCTCGTAGCCGCAGTCCTTCGACGGACCCTTGGCGCCGCACTCGACGGCCTTCAGGGTACGAACGCCGGCCATGGCACGATCGACCGCCGCGACGACGTCGGGCAGCAGCTTCTGATACGCCAGCACCATGGAGGTGTTGGCGAAACCGCAGGCGGTGTCGCCGGCGGGCACAGAGTGGCCACTCTTCTCGCACTTGTCGACGATCTGGCTCCACAGCCAGGTCATATCGCGGCAAGCCAGGACGCCCAGCGCAAACACGATGGCGCGAACGTCGCCGAACATTAGGCCTTCGTCGTGGACTTCCTTCGCACCGATGGACTCGATGGAGATCAGGTCGCCACCGGCCGCAATGCAAAGATCAAAGGAGCGGTTCAGCTTCTCCCACAGCTCGCCATGGCGCATAACCGGCTTTACGCCCTTGACGCCAGCCGGGCCGCGGATGTCGGCCGGGGTGATGCGGGCAGCGCCCCGCAGGCCGTACTTCTCATAGTTCTGCTTCAGGTGCCGCTCCAGCAGGGCGGTGATTTCGGCGCCCCACTCGGGAGTTTCGGTCATCTGCGGCAGCTGTTCGAATTCCAGAACGATGCCGGGAACCTTCATGGCGACGGCACGCTTCAGGATGTTGGTGGCCATTTCTTCGTAATGGGCAATGACTTCAGGCCAGGTCTTGGTGCTGACGTCCATTACGGGCAGGGTGAAGTTGACTTCGGGAAATACGGTTCCAGCTCCGATGGTGAGATCGAAGCCGCACTTGACCGGCTTGGGAGCGAACCCAAAGATCAGATCCTGCGGGCCGGACACGGCAAGGTTGCGGAAGATCTTTTCTTTGCTCATTTCGTCCCCTTTCCGGCGGCGGCAATGCCCGCCAGCGTTTTCTCGCCCTTTTCTGCGAACTGGGCGCTGACTTTCTGGTTAACGACGATTTCGCGAGCAATCGCGGCTGCGCCGGAAGCGGTGTCGCTATAGGCGTCGGCGCCGATCTGATCGCAATAGGCCTGGCTGATGGGAGCGCCACCGACCATGACCTTCACCTGGTTGCGAAGGCCGGCGGCCTTCAATGCCTCGATGGTGGTCTGCATCTTCGGCATGGTTACCGTCAACATGGCGGAGAAGGCCACGATGTTGGCGTTCTTGGCCTTCACGGCCTCGACAAACTTCTCGGGGGCCACATCAGCGCCAAGATCGGTGACTTCGAATCCCGCGCCTTCCAGCATGGCAGCCACGAGGTTCTTGCCGATGTCGTGCAGGTCGCCCTGAACGGTGCCGATCACCACACGGCCGGTGGGTTGTACGCCCTGAGCCGCCATGAGAGGACGGATCAGATCGAATGCGCCGCGCATGGCCCTGCCGGAAAGCAGCAGTTCGGGAACGAAATACTCTTCTTCTTCGAAGAGCTTCCCGACTTCATCCATCGCGGGAATCATGAAGTTCTGGATGAGGTCCAAAGGCTTGGCTCCCTCCGCGAGAGCAGCCTTGGTGACCTCAACCGCCGTCTTAGCGTCGCCTTCGACGATCGCTTTATGCAGCTTTTTTAGGTCTGTCATGAGTACACATTTCTCCATGAGTTCAATTGAGGGTTGCGGTTGAAAATTTCAGGATCGAAACAGGAAAAAAGGGAAACCGTGGTCGACGGGCAGTGGCGATGCGAGCGTGGAGCGCAGCAATTCATCATATGATACGCCCAGCAATCCGATGTTCCGGCGCGAACCTTAACAAGTCAAATAAGTTTTGTGTCTTGCCGAGAAAATCTGGAACTGCTTTCCCGCTTTGGGAAATTCGTCGCAGAGTTAGTGCAGTTCTGGGGCCAGCTGCCGCTTGTCAGAAGAAGGACGCAGCGAAAGCCTACTCGCCCACGTGCAGCAGCGCGGTGACGGCGGTCACCTAAGGAAGAGACGTTCGAAAGTTGCCTGGTCGACCCAGCGCTCGAACCAGTCGGCGAGGCGGTCGTAGAGTTGGCCGCGATTCGCAGGATCAGGCGCGCGATACCCGAGCCAGTCTTCCAGCACAACCGGATTCTCCAGCGCGCCGTGCAGGTAAGTGCCGCAGCAGCGGCCGTGGCGGATGCCTTCGGGGCGGCCGTTGATTTGCGCGAAGGGTTCGGCATCCGCGGGACGCGCCGTTTCGCCCATATGGATTTCGTAGGCGGCGAACGTGCGGCCTTTCGGAGTTGCGGCCGTGACGCATTGCGTGACCTTCTCCCGCTGAAGAGTGGTACGAACCGGAAGCAGTCCCAGCCCGGCGACGGCATCCTCCACGCATTCGACGTGGTGAGGGTCGTCAATGCTCTCGCCCAGCATCTGGTATCCGCCGCAAATGCCGAGAATATGCGCGCTGCCGGCGTGCTGTTCTTCGAGCCAGCGATCGAAGTGCTGCGCGCGCATCCATTGCAAGTCGAAAACGGTGTTTTTGCTGCCAGGAAGAATCACGAGGTCGAATTGCCGGCGCACGGGGGCGCTGAAGCCAGAGCGCGCTGCCCAGGTTCTGGAAGTCGGTGAGATTGGAGACGCAGGGAAACTGGAGGATTGCGATAGAGAGCGCGCCCTCCGGCAACGGTTGCCAGTGATCGAGGGCGACGCTGTCTTCTTCGTCGAGCGGCAGGTCGTCGACGTATGGGAACACCCCGATGCACGGCTTGTTCGTCTTCTCTTCGAGAATGCCTACGGCGTCGCTGAAAAGGCGAGGATCGCCGCGAAAGCGATTCACAGCGAAGGCGCGGACGAGAAACGCTTCTTCGGGATCGAGCAGCGCGATGGTTCCGTAGATCGATGCGAAGACCCCGCCGCGATCGATATCGCCGACCAGCAGGACGGGGATGTTCAGGTGGCGCGCCAGGCCGATGTTCACCAGGTCCGTCTGCCGGAGATTCAACTCGGCGATGCTGCCTGCGCCTTCGACAACGATGAAGTCGTATTGCGACGAGAGTCGCGCGTAGGATTCGTCAACTTTGCCGAGTAGAAAATCGTGATCGCGGCAGTAGTCTCCAGCTCGTAGGTTCTTCCAGACCGCGCCCTGCACCACAACCTGGCTGGTCGCATCGGCCGAGGGCTTCAGCAGGATGGGATTCATGTCGGGCGACGGCGTCAGTCCGCAGGCTTCGGCTTGCGCGACCTGTGCGCGCCCGATCTCGCCTCCTCCCGGACACGGGTAGGAGTTGTTGGACATATTCTGCGCTTTGAAGGGAGCGACGCGAATGCCGTTGCGATGAAGCGAGCGGCAGATCGCCGTGGCCATCCAGCTCTTGCCTACGTGCGAGGCAGTACCACCGATCATCAAGGCACGAGCGGGCATGGGTTCGTCTCGTTGGTAGATTCGCAGCGGCGGTCACCAGGCGCGGGACCAGCGCGGGCCGCTCTTCTCATTCTCCTGCCGTAGCGACGCATTGACACCGGCCTCGAGTTCCAGCTTGCGGCCGAAGAGCCACAGCAGATCGGATAGGCGATTGAGGTATGGCAGCGCATTTTCATCCACTGTTTCGCCGGAGTCGATCAACCGCACGACGCAGCGCTCGGCGCGACGGCACACCGTACGCGCGATGTCGAACGCCGCCGCCGCGGTATGCTCGCCGGGAATCGACCAGTCGGAGAGCATGCCCGGGATCGCCTCGAGTTCGTGTACCTGATCGGTCAGCGCATCGACCATGGCAGCCGTGAGCGGCGCCTCGCCTTTGCGCTTCTCCGGAGGAGTTGCCAATGCCGAGCCGACATGGAAGAGGTCGCGCTGAATGGCTTTCGTGCGCTCACGAAGGTTCGCGTCCTCGCAGATCGAGCGGGCGAAGCCCATTGAAGAGTTCAGCTCATCGACGGTGCCATAGGCTTCGACGCGAATGGAGGACTTGGAGACGCGAACGCCGCTGACGAGGCTGGTCTGACCGGTGTCGCCCTTCTTGGTAGCAATGCTGGTAGTCATGGTCGTGATCCTTTTTGAAAGACTAGCATGGGCGGAAGACGAGAGCGGTGATGAGAGTCGTAATATGGCTCTTAGCGAACCTTCCGGCGACTTCCATTCACTGAACCTGCTTCTGGCCGCTCATGCGATAGCTGATCCCGTTCCACTGATAGGAGTACACCGTGTCCGCCCCATCGCTCGTCGCCCGAGGCGAGCGCACCAGCACCGCTCCATGCAATGCCTCGGCCTTGGCGCTTCCGAATGACGTGTCGCAGAAGCCTTTCCCGTCCGGCCCCTGCTGTAGCGACCACACCTTCGAGAACTGGGTCTCCCCCAATTGCCGGAACACCGTGATCGCGAGGCAGTTCTTCTCGCCGGCGTAAGTCACCAGCATCACATCATGGCGCTCGGCCAGCCCATCGAGATCGATGTTCGCAATCCGCGAGTCGTCCTCGCTCTCGTCGGAAGTCTGCGATGCCGCCCGCCACATCTTGTGAATCGCCGCTGGATCAAGCCCGGTGGCCTTCGCCCACTTCGCTTCGTCCTTCTTGTGCACCTGCTTCCAATCCTGCGCGAGTCCTGAAGGAACAAGCGCAAACACGAAAGCGAGAACGATAAGAGCGCGCATGGAATCAATCCGCGAGAAGATTACGCCATATTGAAGCCCAGCCTACCCAGGGTTGACCGGACGAAGGAGGAGATCCGTTCCTTCGTCAGCAACTCCCATCCGGGCAGGCGCAACAGGAACAGCGCAGGCAGATAAATCGCGCTGACGCACATGCCGACGGCCAGGATCCGTGCGATCAGCAGCCGCGGCGCGATAAGATTCCGCACGGTGTACGCAAATACTCCCGCAACCACCGTCACGGCGGTGACCTTGAAGAGATCCTTATAAAGCGGCAGGTCGTGAACGCTCGCGTCGACCACCCGTACCGCGCACCAGGCGATCAGGATTCGCTCGATCACCTGCCACGTCACCGTGCTCACCGCCGCGCCGATCATCCCGAAGTGGCGAATCGCCGGCCCCAACGTGCAGAACAGCGCAATGAAGATCACGATGCGCACGCCGAGCAGGAAATTCCGCACCTCTTTATAGGCGCGGATGATGGGGTCGAGCAGAAAGACTCCCAGAATGAGCAGGCTGAGGCTGACGAGGAAGATGTTCGCGCTGGCCTCGTACGTCCTCGTGTAGAGCAGCACGATCAGGTCATGCCCGGCGACAAATAACATTGCGAACATGGGAAACTGCAGCGCGGCCAGCTGGTTCGTTGCTGCCGCCGTGACCCTGCGGATGTCTTCCTTGCGATCATCCTTCTGAAGGCTGCTGACACGAATCTGCATCACCGAGACCACCGATTCAAGGGCCAGAGTGAGCAGCGGCACATCCACCCACCCGACGGCGTAAATCGCAAAATCCTTCGGCCCCAGCGAGTGGCTGACGAAGTAGTTGTCCAAATCTTTCTGGATCACCCACAGCATGCCAACGGCGCCATACGGCAGCGCGTAGGCCAGCTGCTCCTTGAAGAACTCCCAGTCGAAGTGCATCCAGAAGCGCGGAAAGCGCACGTCCACATACCAGAAGAGAATGACAATCGACAGCAGCTGGTTCAACAACGCCGCAATCAGCAGGCTCTTCACCGAGCGGAACCATAACGCTGCCGCTGCGAACAGCACCACGCGCGCAATCTGCGTCCCCACAATGAAGATGGTGGAGTAGCGCACATCCTGCATGGCCACCGGGATCTGCTGCACCAGGCTGGAGGTCAGCGTCAGCAGCACCAGGAACCCGAGCAGCGCCGCCAACGGCACCAGCGCGTCGGACTTGAAGAGGAAGCGCAACGACTGGGGATAGAGCACCACCGCGATCAGGGGAATCCATCCCGCAACAAAGTTATAGATGAGGATGTTGAGCGCGATCTGCCCGCCGCGCTCTGGATGACGTGGCATGAAGTAGAACGCGCTGGTGCCGACGCCGAGCGTAGCAACTGTCGTGACCGTGGAGATGAAGAGAAACGCCTGCTTCAGGATGCCGTACTCAGTTTGCGGCAGCAGGCGAACGAGCAGAACCGGCAAAGCGATGTTCAGCGCCGCGGCCACAAACTTCGAGGCCGTCAGCCAGAACATCTGCACCGACAAGCGCGGTGCCGGCCTGGTCGCTGTCTCCGCCATCCGATGCAATCCCCTGTTTCAACATAAATGGAAGCGGGTGGTTAGTCGAGATAAGCTGCTTACTTTAGTCCTCATTCCCGAATGCGCGTCTGCTAGTCTGTTGCTTCCACGTGGCGACAACGAAGCCTCACGTAATCCTGATCGCGTACCACTTCCCTCCCGGTCCGGAGATGGGAGCGCTCCGCCCCTTCCGCTTCTACAAGCACCTCAAGCGCCTCGGCTACACCTGTCACGTGATCACCGCTTCGCCGCAGGAGATCGCCAACAATGACGTCCACGTTATCCACGACGAACTGCGCGCCGTGTGGGAGGGCGAACCCGGCCAGGCGATGTCGTTTCGCGCCTACGAAGAGTTACTTGTTCGCAAACTGATGTTCCCCGGCCATATTGGCATCATGTGGTCGCTGAAGGCGGCGGCGCTCTGTCGCAACATCATGCGGAACAATCCGCGCGACAGATTTGTCCTCTTCTCGACCTACCCGCCGCTCGGCGCCCTCCTGACCGGCTTGCTCGTTAGCATGCGCGAGCGAATCCCCTGGATCGCCGACTTCCGCGATCCGCTCGGCATCGGCATGGGCGAAGCGCACGTCTCGGGCTGGATGCAGTTCTGGAACCGCCGCCTCGAGTCGAGCGTCTTCCGCCGCGCGAGCACGGTGGTTGCCAACGTGGACGGCGCCGCCGATATGTGGCGAAAACGTTATCCGTCGGCCTCCGCCAAGCTTCAAGTGATCTACAACGGCTTCGATCCCGACGAGGCGCCCCGCGCACGCGACATCCCGGATCGCCAACGAAAGCTCATAGTCCACGCCGGCGGACTCTATCACGGCAGGAGCCCGCAAATCCTGATCGAGTCTCTGTCACGCCTGCGCGCCACCGGCGCGCCCGAAGCACTCACCGCAAGCATTCGGCTGATCGGCGACTTCGACGCGAAAGTCGGGCTCACGACTCCGCCCTATCAGCAGGCGCAAAACGAAGGCTGGTTGGAGTTGCGCCCGGCCGTCCCTCGAAGCGAGGCGCTTCGCGTATTGGAAGAGGCTGACGGCCTCCTGCTCGTCCAGCCGCAAACGGATGTTCAGGTCCCCGGCAAGCTCTTCGAATACATCTGCATCGGCCGTCCTGTGCTGGCAGTCGTCCCGCGGGACTCTGCGGTCGAGCGCATACTGCAAAGTTCAGGTATTGCCTACCGCTGTCTCTACCCAACTGACGACCAGCAATCGGCCGACAGAAAATTGCTCGAGTATCTGCGCCTCTCCACTGCGCCTGTGCCCTTCAGCGACTGGTTCCAACGAAACTTCAACGCCATCGCGCAAGTCAACCAACTGGCCGGCATCGTCGACGAGGTAAGCCATCATCGGTAGTGGTGCCGGCTGGCACGTCGCAATCGCTGTCACCGCTCTACCAACCTATTCACCAGCCGACGGAGTGTTCTACCGTTGCGTTGACGGCGCTATTACAGGCAGGATGCCGTGTTCCCTGAGATGTGCGCGGTACGCATCCCATGCTGTTTGTGCATCGTTGAACGACGCGATGAGCTTGATCTTGTATTCATCCACTTGCTCTTCCGACAAGTCAGTTTGGAGGGAGGCAATAGCGGCGTGCATGTCTTCCGCGTGACGGCGCATTGCGTTTGATGCCGTGGTTAGGCTTTGTTCGCAGACCGGGCAAATACGAATACGCGGCATGGCTGCGAGCATATCCGAAGTCTGCCTGCTATGCCAGCTTCCCTCTGCCACGAACGATCGCTCGGACGCCTGAGCTCACTTCCGACTTAAGTTCGATAAAATGTCCTATCCCATGGCTTCCCGACGTGACCTGGCGGCGAAAATCAGCGCGCGAAGCGGCCTCACCGCGCTCATCACCACACTTCCCGCCAAGCCCGTCCTCTGGGTGCTCAACTACCATCGCATCGGCAATCCCGACGACTGCCCCTACGACACCGACCTCTTCTCCGCCACCATCGAACAGTTCGACGAGCAAGTCCGCTTCCTCAAACGCCACTTCCACGTCGCCACGGTTGACGAAGTCATCGACCTGCTGGCCGGCAGGAAGAAGAACGGCCACGCTACCGCACTCATCACCTTTGACGACGGCTACATCGACAACTACACCGGAGCGTTTCCCGTGCTCGCGGCGCATGGCGTGCAGGGCACATTCTTTCTGCCAACCAGCTACATTGGCACCAATCGCCTCACCTGGTGGGACCGCATCGCCTCCATCATCAAGCGCAGCCGCAAACGCATGGTGCGCCTTGATCATCCCTCGCCGCGCGAGTTCGACCTCGAACGCGACGGCGTTCTCAAGGTCATCGAGCAGGTCCTCTGGATCTACAAGCTGGAGCAGGTAGGCGACACGGAAGCCTTCATCTCCATGCTGATGGAGCGCTTCGAATCCACGCCTGACGAGTCAGGCCAATGCTTCATGACGTGGGAGAATGCGCAAGCCATGGCGCGCGGAGGAATGGCCATCGGCTCGCACACGCACAGCCACGAGATCCTGGCGAAGCTTCCCGAGCCGAAGCAGCTCGAAGAACTGCTCACTTCAAAGGCGCTCCTCGAATCGAAGCTCGGGACCAGCGTCAATGCCTTCTCCTATCCCGTCGGCCTGCGCGACACCTTCTCCGCAGCGACCCAGGCCGCGCTTCGCGAGGCGAAATACCGCGTTGCGTTCTCCTTCTATGGAGGGGTAAATCTTCTCGATCAGACGGACCCCTACGACATCCGCCGGGTTGACCCCGCGACGAATCCGCCGGCGCGTTTCCGCCTGCAAGCCGCGCTCGCCCGCTGCGCGGGGTATGCATACTAGAAGCCAGCACACGAATCTGCTAGGGTAGCGAGCGTAGCGTCGCTCTCCAGAGCGGCCGTAGCGTGGGTCTCCCGACCCGAGCTCTCTGATAACAATGTCCACCTGCACCACGGTCCCAACCCGCCTCGCCGGTTCGGACGATCTCGAACAGATCGGCCGCCTACTCCCGCTCGTCGCCGGCCCGCAATTTCCCGAGCGGTACCCTGGCCGCACCGTAACCGAATTCTGTCACTGGAAATACTTCACCAATCCGGCGGGCGAAGCCGCGGTCGGGGTGGCGGTAGACGGCGCAAAGATCGTCAGTCTGGCCGCCGGCGTACCTAAACGAGTGAAGCTCGGCGACGACACGGTCATTGCCTACGAACTCGGTGACTTCATCACCGATCCCGCATACCGCAAGCGCGGACTATTTTCCGCTGTCATTAATCTCGTCTGCGAGGAAGCGGCTCGTCGCGGCGCTGCCTTCGCCTATGTTCGACCCAATGAAAGCTCCTTCCGCATCCTCACGCCTGGCTTGAATTTCATCGAAGCGCGAAAGATCGACGAGCGCCGCTACTTCGTGCCCAGCAGCCTGGTGCATCGCAAGACCGGCTGGCCCGCTTCCCTGCCACGAGCCCTCGGCCTGGACTGGCTGGCGAGGGAATCCCTGCTGCCATCTCGCCCAGCGTCTGTAAAAGTAGAACGGGCAACTCGGTTTGGTGCGGAAAACGACATACTCTGGCAATCGGCCCGCGAACAGTATGCGTTCACTTTAAGCAGAGACACGTCATACATGAATTGGCGTTACGTCGATGGCCCAACTCCATACCAGATCTGGGTCGCACGCCGCGACGCCCACCCCGTCGGATACGTCGTCACCTTTGCCAGCCCGTCCGAGCCGATCGCCTACGTCATCGACCTGTTCACGTTGCCCCAGGATTCTGATGCCGCCTCCGCGCTCTTGCGAACTGCCGTCGATTCCCTGCTCGCCGACGATGTACAGGTGGTCTACACTTGGACGGTGCAGTCGAGCGCCTCGTCCGCTGGACATCGCCTGCTGAAGCGCGCCTGCGCGGCTCCGGTGCGGCCACATCTGCACTTGGCGATACGATTCCTGAGCGATCGGCTAGACGCCTCGCGTCTGCCTGCCGACGGCTGGCAGTTAACCGCAGGCGACTTCGACGGCATTTGAAATGGGCGACTCACAGCTGTTGGACAAGGAAAAGCAGCAGGTCACCGAGGTCTTTGAAGACTGCGCCGATCACTATGCGACCGAGCGCGAGCGCACGCCGTACTTTCGCGCGCAACTGGCGATCGTCCATTCCATGCTCGCGGGCCAGCGCGGTCGCATCCTCGACATCGGCTGCGCCGCCGGCGGTGACATCCCCGGCTATCGCGCGCGCCAGTTCTCCGTGGTCGGAATCGATCTCGCACCCCGCATGCTGGAATTCGCACGGCAGCGCTTTGCGGATCATCCTGAAGTCCACTTCTGCCGCGCTGATGTCGAGCACCTGCCTTTCGCCAACCAGTCGATGGACCACGTCGTCTGCCTCGGCGTCTTCGAGTTCCTGCACGAGTACAACCTCGCGCTGGCGGAAATCCATCGCGTGCTACGCCCGGGCGGGCTTGCGATCTTTGCCATTCCCAGCGCGATCAGCCTGTACAACGTCACCTTCGTTTTGACTGGTGCTACGATTCGGCCGCTTTGGCGTGGCCTCAAGCGTTTGATCGGACGGCCAGTGGCGGCCGCGAGCGCCAAGTCCGCCGTGCACCGCAACCTGTGTGTACCGTGGAAATATCGTGCCCTGCTGCGGCAGTACGGATTCGTTCCCCTGCGCCAGCGATACTCGAACCTGTTTGTTTATCCTTTGGACCGCTTTCCGAAACTTGACCAGCGCGTAGTCGCGGCCCTGGAGCCATTGTGTTCGGTTCCTCTGCTGCGCTGTGCCGGGTCGGTGTATATGGTGTCCGCGAAAAAGAAGTGATGGATTCTCGATGAGCGCGCAGCCAAAGCCGCATCCCGTTCAGCCCCTTGCCTATCGCGGCGAGCCGGGCTCCGCGCGCCGTCGCCGCCCAGGCGCTCTTCCGCTGCCGGGCTTTCTGCGCCCGTTCTTGAATTTCGGATACGACATTCTGCAGGGACTGTCGTTTTCTGCGGGCTGGCTCTTCAGCTTCTTCCTTCGCGAGCCGTTCTTCCGCGGCCGCTGCGTTTCCGCAGGAAAAGGCTTCCAGGTCTGGAAGATGCCCTACGTCAACGGCGCAACCAGGATCCACATCGGTGACCACGTGCGCATCCTGGGAAAGATCGGCATCTTCAGCGGCCGCATCTTCGACGATCCCACGCTCATTCTCGGCAACCGGGTCACCATAGCCGACGACGTTGTCTTCCTCGTGAATAAAGAAGTCGTGCTGGAAGATGACGTCACCGTCGCCTCCGGCGCGCGCTTCATGGACACCGACGCCCATCCCCGCGACACGGCGGAGCGCATTGCGGACCTCCCGCCGCGCCCGGAGGAGGTGAAGCCCGTCCGCATCAAGCATCACGCTCGCATCGGGCAGGGCTCATTCATCATGAAGGGTGTCACGGTCGGCGAGGGCGCCATCGTCGGTGTGAACAGTGTCGTCGTTAGCGATATCCCGCCATATTGTCTGGTCATGGGCAATCCCGCGCGCGTGGTTGCCAAGGACGTTAACCAGCCGACGTCCAACTAAACAGCACTTTTGCGCCTGATCAGCAGGGAGAAAACGGCGCTATCATTGTTGCTCAAAAGGTCGCGGCCATGATCGATCTTTCTGAAGTTGGTGCTTTCCCTTCCGTAACTCCCGGCGGTTTTTCTGTCAGCTTCGGCGTCTACCTGCCCGGAATCCGCGGAGCTGATGGTTTTGATGTTGTCGTGCGCATCATTCACACGCAAGATCGCTTCAATCCGGCGGTTCCAACCAAGGACGTATCGCTTACCTGGAATCAGAACCATCCACTTGATTTGTGGTCGGGCAGCGTATCCATTGGCCCCATTGCGGGTACGAACTTCGGGTCGGAAGGGATCTATCTCTACCGCTACCAGCTCTGGTGGACTCCCGCTGGCGGCCAGCGCCAGCTCATCACGCGCTGGTTCACAGATCCGTTCGCGCGCCAAACTGATGTTGGACAGCTCTCGGCCTTCGTCCTCTCTCGTACTCCTGCGTCGTTTCAATGGACGGACGATGCTTACCGCACGCCGGAACTGGATGACCTTATCGTTTATGAACTGGATACCGAACAGTTCAACGATACCTTCGATGGAGTCATCGATCGCCTTGAGTACCTTCAGAGCTTAGGCGTTAACTGTCTGGAACTAATGCCGGTCACCAGCGTGAAGCTGGATTTCGACTGGGGCTATGGACCTTTGCACTATTTCTCACCGAGCGCTCATCTTGGCGGACCCGATGGCCTGCAAAGGCTAGTCAATGCCTGCCATAGTCACAGTATGGGGGTGATTCTCGACGTCGTGTATCAGCACGTAGATCCTTCATTTGCCTATAAGCTGGTTTATGACAACGTAAACGCGACTGTAGGAGCGCCCAATGTGAGCAGCCCCATGATTGGAGCCATGGGTCTATTCGGCCCAGTTACAGACTTCTCGCAGGTATTTACGCAGGAATACTTCGCAGCTTCGAACCGCCGATGGCTGGACGAATATCATGTCGATGGATTTCGCTATGACGAGGTGACAGATCTCTATCAGAGTCCAACCGATACCGGCTATGCAAAACTAGCCTACGATACTTACAGATATTCTTTCGGCTTTGGAAGATTTGTTACTGCTGCCAGCAGCTACAGCCGCATTATTCAATGTGCTGAGGCCCTGGGAATAGCCCCTATTGTTCTGCGTAATACCTATACCAGCTGCGCCTGGCAAAATGATCTCTTAGATACTGCCGAATATATTGTTGCCGGAAATGCACCTTCTGACGGCCTTGCGCACACTCTTGATCCGTTCTTCAACAATCGCTATCCCGGTACGAAAACTGTAGTAGACAGCGGGGGTAATCCTATAGAAATGCCGGTGGCGCCATTTCAATATTTAAACTCCCACGATCATAGTCACCTGATAGTCTTTGCCGGCACGACTGGCAGTGGCGCCTTTTCTCCAGGCGACCGCAGCCATTATTGGAAGCTTCAGCCGCTCGCTATCGCCTTATATACCTCGCAGGGTATACCAATGCTTTGGGAAGGTGAGGAGTTCGCCGATGACTATAACCTTCCCGGTGATGGCTCTGCCAGAATAGGTTTGCGCCGCGATACTCACTGGGAATATTTCTATGATGACTTCGGTCAGCCACTGATTCGACTTTACCGCCGCCTAGGTCAGCTGCGCCGTACCAACCCCGCTCTTCGAAGCCGCGAATCCTTCTACTACTGGCAACAGTCATTACAAGGCACGCAGATAATCGCTTATCACCGCCACGCGGCGGCTACTCCTTCGTCCGCAGAACAGTATGCGATGGTAGTTCTGAACTTCTCCGGTCAGGCGGATACGATTCGGCTTCCCTTTCCGAAGGCAGGCACCTGGACAGAAAACCTCGATGACGACGTCCGCGCGTCGCCATTGACTGTGCAGGTCGCATCGGCAGGCGATTTAGTGGGCATCACGGTGCCGTCCAATTATGGTTTTGTGTGGATGCTGTAGATGCGGTTAGGCAACAATGCCGCGGTAGCTGAGGGGAATTCCTTTGTTTGGTCGGGGCGAGAGGATTTGAACCTCCGACCCCCTGCGCCCAAGGCGGATTCCAACTCATATTGAAATTTCCTGAAAATTGTAGGTCGCAGTTGATTGATATTGAACGTGTTGCAAGGTGCTCGTTGCATTTTATTGAACTATGAAGAAGCTGGGTGCCCTGACAGCTACAATTCCATCTACACCTCATTAGAGTGAACCCTTCCGCTGAGAATGGTTTTTCTCGGCTTCCGCTGACTTCCACCGGCAAAAATCTTGGTTCGCATCAGGGTTGGGACGTGGCCACAGCGCCCGTGGATTCTGATGCTGGGCAGGTCACATGACAATGGAAAGCTCGCCCGTGCAACTTCGACGCTTATGTGGAGAACGTGG
>DATFSK010000067.1:0-2721 GCA_035262645.1 Terriglobales bacterium | reverse complement strand
TCTACGCTCCCGGCTACAAGATGCCGATGGCGCATCGCAAGCTGCTCGATCAACTCCACGCCGCCTGCCTCAGCCGCACGGTGCTCGAGTTCAGCTACACGCGCCTGAATGAAGACGCCTCGCGCGCCGAGCAGCGTACCGTGCGCCCTCTCGCCCTCGCATTCTGGTCCGGAGTCTGGACGCTGGCCGCCTGGGACGAGCGCCGCGATGACTTCCGCACCTTCCGCCTTGACCGCATCGAAAGGCTTGAAATCACCACGCGCAACTTCACTCAAAAGCGTGGCCAGCGGCTCGAGGACATGATGAAGCGCGCTCGCGCCGAAGCCGCCGCTACTCCGTCTCGCCCGGCGTCAGCTTCGGATTGATCTTGATGGGTGTCTGTTCGTACGGCCGGCCTTTGGTCAGCGCGTCCTCAAGCTGCTTGTCGTAGCCGTAGATGTCCTTGAAGAAGTGCATCGTCCCATCTTCGTCTGCATTTGCCGTCAAGTAGGTGATGCTCACGGGCAGCGGCGTCTTCAGCCCAACCTGCCTGTTGTCCTTCGGCTGGGTGCCGTCATCCGGCCCGAACATCGCCTCGTGAATCGAGTCCTCATCCCACGGGTCCTGTCCGTCGAGCACCCAGTTCGCCATCTTCTCCGCATCGTTCAACCGAATGCATCCGTGCGATTTGTCGCGGCGCGCGAGGTTGAACAGGTTCATCTCCGGCGTCGAGTGCATATAGACGTCGTACTCATTCGGGAACATGAACTTCACCAGCCCAAGCGAGTTCTTCGGCCCGGGCCTCTGTCGCACACCGTAGCGCGCATGCACCAGGTCATTCACGGTCCACCCGGTTACAGGAGTGCCATCGCCCTTCACTACCTCGTAGTCATTCTTCGCCATATACGCCGCGCCCGCTGCGCCACCGAGATGATTCACCAGCTCCTTCTTGATGATCGAGACCGGCACATTCCAATAAGGCCGGAAGATCATGAAGCGCATCGTGCGCACAAACATCGGCGTGTCGTGATTGCCCTTCGCCTCACCGTCGACGATCTTCATCTTGAAGGCAAGCGTGTGATCGTCGTCATACGCCCGCACAAGGAACTCCGGCAGGTTCACCATCACGCGCGGTTGCTGGAAGTTATCCGGCAGCCAGCGCCAGCGCTCCAGCGAGTCGTCGATCTGCTGCACCCGCTCGCTCATCGGCACATTCATCGCTTCGATGGTGCCGCTACCCAATCGTCCGTCGTCGAGGAGCCCGTAGCGCACCTGAAAACTCTTCACCGCTTTGACGACTTCCGAGTCGTAGCGTGTCGGCGCAGCGGCATCAGAAGGCGCGTCGCCCTCCAACTGCAAGCGGCTCCACAGGGCCGCAACCGCGGGATAACTCTCGCCTTTGCCCACGGGCTTTTCGACGTCAGGCAAACTCTGCGGCGGATTGGTCTTCTGCTGCTGCGCAAGCTCCAGATACTTCGGCAGCGTTTTCTCCGTCTCCTGGTACAGCGGGTTCTGTGGTTCGAGCTTCGCCACCTGGTCGGCGATCTCGCCTGCATCCGCGTCAACGAAGTTGCCATCAATTAAATCCGGAATGTCGAACTTCGCCCGCCGGCTCGGCACATCGATATCAAAATTCAGCGACTGCGGATTGACGCGGCCCAGATGAATATCGGAAAGATAGCGCGTGAGGGCAACAGTCATCGCAACATCGAACTGCGCAATATCGTTCTCCGCCTGGTCGGACGTGTCGTTTGTCTTATTGATCTGCTGAAGCCGTTGCACGCGCTGCGGCCAGCGGTCGCCGTCATAGTCGGCGGGAACAAGTCCCTTCTGCCCAGCATCCGCAAAGCGCTGCATCAGTGCGGTCGCAGATTCCGTCGGCAGACCATTCCGTGTCCACGCCAGCTCATAGTTGCGGCCGTCGTAGAACTGCTGCACCTGCGGCTGAAACTCCGAGTAGTTCGACCAGCGCAGGATCGCGAGCTTCTTCCCGCTCGCCAACGAAGCAAGCGTGTCGGCGTAGTCCGTTGTATTTTCCTTAGACTTCGCGCGGCGGTGGTGGAACTTCGCCCACAGCGCCTTCACGCCTCCGCGGCAGCCGTTAAGTGGAAGGAGGGAAGCCAGCAGGAGGAGGGCAAGCAGATAGCAGATCGTACGACGCTTCATCAGTTAAGGCAGCCTCAGCAGTGTCAGCAACAGCGTAAATGGGCTGTCAAATCATTAGATGCGATTTTTTTCCTCCGACCCGTAACGTGCACTGTCCTCAGAGCGTAAGTCCCGCGAGGCTCGTCCAACAAAGCGCCGCCTGGGTAATCAGGATGGCGGCGCCCAGCCAAAGAAACAGCTTTCGCTGGCGGCTCTCCAGGATGTCGGCGAAGACGCCGCCGATGAAGGTGAAGAGGAACGGCAGCGCCCAGACCCACGGCACGCTGACCACTTGCGTCGTGTAGATCGGAAAGAGCACCGCCGCAATAATCAGCGGCGTCGTGTTGCCGAAATAGCGGCTGGGCCGGCTGCTGAAATAAACCACCAGCGCCACCGCCGCCGCCACCAGGATCCCCGCGTTCGCCGGCGACGAGCAGAACCTGCGCAACCCTTCCGTCGTAAACCAGAACCGCGCGCTGCCGCCCGTAAATACGTACATGAACGCCGAAGGCCGGAAGCTGAACGAGGCAAACAGGATCACTAATCCGCCCATTGCTGCGAAGATCATGATCTGCGCCACCTGGCTCCTGCGCCGGT
>DATFSK010000066.1:0-223099 GCA_035262645.1 Terriglobales bacterium | reverse complement strand
AGCCGCGCGTGAGTTTCGCGCGTTTGTTGACGAAGTACGATCGGTTCATTACGACGTTTCCATCGATGCGCAAGGGCTGTTCAAGACAGCACTCTTACCGTACCTCGCCGGCGTGAAACGCCGCATCGGTTTCCGCCACGGGCGCGAGTTCAGCAGCATGTTCTACACCGAACGGCATCTGCGCCGCGGACAGTACTTCGATCCCGCAATTTGCCACCTCGAGCACATGGCGTACCTGGCGCACAACATCGGCGCGGCTGATGTGCGCTACACGATTGAGCCGCCACGCGTACCTAATGCCGTGAGACAGCGGCTGAGCGAACTGCTGGATGGCGCGTTTTCCTCCAGCGCTCCGGTGGTAGCGATGGCTCCCGCTACGCAGTGGGTCAGCAAGCATTGGCCGGAGGAGTACTGGACGGCGCTTATCGCGCAGCTGCTGGCCGAAACTGACTTAAATCTAATCGTGCAGGGCGCGCCTTCGGATGCTGCCGTAGGAGAGCGCATTCTGCGCGGCTTTTCGGCGTCGCAGATTGCAGGCCGGGTGTGCAATCTCTTCGGTAAGCTGCCCATTCCCGAGATGTATGCCCTGTACGAGCGCGTGCAGGCTGCTGTCGGCTCCGACAGCGCGCCGTTGCACATCGCGGGCGCGATGCGCGTGCCGGTGCTGGTGGGAATTTACGGGCCGACCGGCTATCGCCGTACACCGCCGATCGGCAGCCCGCATATCAAGCTGTTTTCGACCGAGGGCGAACTGGCGTGCCAGCCGTGCCATAAACGGGTTTGTCCACTCGGCACGGATGAATGTATGAAGCGTGTGCGGCCGGAAGAAGTATTTCAGGCCCTGGTCGACGGTCTGACGGAAGCTGGGATTGTGTTTCAGAGCAAAGGCGCAACGGTGGTGCGATAGGAGTAGCGCCGATCTCCAGACCCGCGCTGCATTCCGTGTAGTGGAAACTGCGCACATGAGTGCGTCGAATGCGTAAGAGCGGGGACATGGACGTCCCCGCTAAGCCGGTCGGGGGACGGGCGCTACAGCTATGCTTAACCTTTCCAAGCTCGCGGCGGCGGAATTCCATTCCGAGCCATTCGAGTATTTGCTGGTCGACGACGTTCTTGAAGCGACCTGCAAGCCCGCGATCGTGCAGGATTTTCCGCGCATTGAGAAGACCGGCAGTTTCCCGCTCTCGCGCTTAGCCTACGGACCGGCATTCAAGGAGCTGACGGCTGAACTCCTCGGCCAGGATTTTGCCGCTGCTGTGGGCGCGAAGTTCTCCATGGATCTCAGCCAGTATCCGACGATGCTCACCGTGCGCGGGCGTTGTGATGGCGGCTCGGATGGTGGAATCCATACCGATTCGAAAGACAAGCTCATCACCGTGCTGCTGTATCTGAATCCTGATTGGGAGAACAGCGGAGGACGGCTGCGCCTGTTGCGCTCGAAGAATCTGGAAGACTACGTCGCGGAAGTTCCGCCGACCATGGGCAGCCTCATCATCTTCAAGCGCAGCGACCGCTCCTGGCATGGGCACAAGCCGTTCGAAGGCAAGCGCATGAGCCTGCAAATGAATTGGGTAAAGAGCGACAGCTATCTGCGCAAAGAGCGCTTCCGGCATGAGGTCAGTTCGTTTGTGAAGGGTCTGGTTGGGCGCAAGAGCTATGAAGGATGACGAGTCGGCTCGGTGAACGGCGCGCCCTGGCCAACAGATGGCCAGAACCCAGCACCCAGGGTCAAATTGATCGATCAGAACATCTCGCCGAGTGCCTTCGACTATACTTCTGCGCAATCCATGCCAAGCAAAACCGTCGGCCCGCCGCTCTCCGTCACGATCGTTGCGCAGAATGAAGAGCGAACCATCGCTCGCGTCCTCGCGGCCGTCAAAGACATCGCCGACGAAATCGTATTCCTTGACAGCGGTTCGACTGACCGCACCCCCGAGATCGCCAAGAGCTTCGGCGTGTGTTTCTATCATCAGGATTGGCTGGGCTACGCCGAGCAGAAAAACAAGGCGATCGATCTCGCATCCGGCGAATGGATTCTTAGCCTCGACGCTGACGAGGTGCTCACGCCAGCACTCGCAAACGAGATCCGCGAGTTGCTAGAACGCGGCGTGCCCGATGACATCGCCGGGTTCAAAATCCCACGCGTTCTATACATCGGCGATACACCTGTCCGCGGTGGCGGCTTCTATCCCGACGCCCAGCTGCGCCTGATTCGCAAAGGCAAAGGCCGCTTCCAGCCGCGCGTCGTTCACGAGTCGATCAAGCTCGGGGGTAAAGTGAAGCGGCTGAAGAATGACATGCTGCACTATGCCTACACGGACATCGCGCAGTTCGCCGAGACGATGGACCGTTACGCGCGCTTGAGCGCGCAGCATTATCTGGACTACGAGAACACGGCGTGGCGGAGAAGCCGGCTCAACGAAGTGCTGAATCCGATGTGGACATTCTTCTATCGGGAGATTGTGCGAGGCGGATTTCTACATGGGGCGCTGTGCTGGCGGCTGAACGTGATCTACGCCGGCTACGTGCGGAAGAAGGCCAGGTATTTTCGGGAATTAAGGAGCGCGAAAAAATTGTCGCGCTAGGCGTTTTAGGACGCGGCCAAGGCTGCTGACTCTCGCCTGGCTTGCTGCAGCAGGGCCAGGTCCGGATCCGCATCTTTCCACAACTCAAGGAAGTTTCGATACGACTGCTGTGCTGCGGCTTTGTCATCCATCATTGCCTGCGCGCGTGCCAGTTGCAACCGCGCCAGCGCCCCAAGAACGAAGTTCCCAGTCACACCGGGATGGTCCAGCATCTTCGTAAACTCGGCAGCAGCCGCCCGCGCCTGCCTGGCTTGCAGATAGGCCAATCCGCGCATGTACGCCGGATAGAGCGGGCCCAGCTCGAATGGCGGCTGCCAGCCAAGCTCGTAGTTCAATGTTCCTTGCAGGGCGCTGATGGCCTGTTCCGGCGCGTGCTGTCCCAGAGCAATGGCCGCAGCAATCGAAGGCAGCCAATAGTACTGGATAGTCGTGTCGAGTGGATATTCCTGATTCAGTCTATCGGCCAGCTTGCGAGCCTGGGCGGCATCACCGCTACGCGCCAGGGCCAGCGCGCTAAGCGTCTGCACATGCCTGCTCGGATTAAGCGAGAGCGCGTCGCTGACCTTCTTGCGCGCTTGTGACGCATTGCCCACCTCGGCTTCACGCAGCGCATCCAGCGCCTTCCACGACGCTGCTGATTCGTTCGATCCAGCCCGCTGCGCCGACTCAACCGCTCGGTTTGCGTAATCGCGGCCTTTGGCGATTCGTCCGTGGTAGGTCTCGGTATCGGCCTGAATAGATAACATGCGGTCTTCAATGCCCGCTTTACCGCTCGCTGTAGCGAGTTGCAGCTCCATGACCGTCTGGTTTCCTTGCAGGAACGCGAGCAGATATCTGCTTTCAATCAGGGAGGGGTCATCGAGGTCCTGTGGCTGCGCTCGATCGTAGATTGCCTGCGCCTCAGCCAGCCGGCCCTGCACAACATACACGAGCAGCAGATTAGAGTTCACGTAGGGGCCGGCACCGGGTGCGAGGCGAGACTCCTGTTCCATCGCCATGGCGGCTTCGTCGTATTTTCCTAAACGCACATCGTAGAATCCCAACGCGGCATACGGTTGGTAGCTATTTGGGTAGCTCTGGATCCATCCCTTATAGGTTTCAACCGTCTTCTGCAGCTCGCCTGAGACCAGGCCGTAGTATGCCCCGTCGATCTCCATCTGCTCCCGATCGCTCACCCGGTCGCGCAATTCATAAGCCTTCTTGATATTGCGAACCGCCGCATCGTGCTGTTCAAGGTTGAAGTAGGCCGCGCCGAGGACAGAGTATGCGCGGGCGAAAGTCGGATCCAGTTCCACGGCCCTTTCAAGGTAGGGAATGGCGATGCTCTCGCGAGGACGGAGTTGCACGCCTCGCGTAAAGGCCTGCAAGGCTTCCAGCGATGAGGTCGTCGCTTCTTCCAACGGCTTATTGAATTTCGCAACCGAGGCCAGCGACTCACCCAACTTACCGCGCAACTCGTTGCCGACCTGGTTGACCGCCTTCAACACGTCATCCTGGTTCTCGGCCTCGGCTTCGGCGCTTGCCAGGGTGTTGCCTATCTGACAATCGATGGCCTTGAGCCCGATCAGATAGTGTTTGCCCACGGCGGCAATCGATCCCTGCAGAAGCGCCTGCGTACCGGTACGCAGACAAACTTCGCGCGCGACCTCCGGCGTCAGGCGCTGGTTCGCCGGACGATTCATCAGGCTCAAGGTTTCTTTCACCTTGGTGTCGGACAAGACGTTCAGGAATGGCGACTGTTCCAGCTGAATTCCCAGCGCCGTTTTCAAAGCATCATCGAACACCGTATCGCCGGTGGAATTGATGAAGTCGGCGAGCATGATGGTGTCTTTACTGGTAAGAGGCTTGGGGTGGCGCGATTGCCAATACCACAGGCCAGAGCCCGCCATCACGAGAAGAAGTACAGCGGTAGTTGCCCAGGCGAGCCATTGTCGCGAGGTCGCTGCCCGGCTGTCCGCTTTAGCGGACGCGGGAGAGGCGGCAACTTTCCTGGTAGCCGCAGCATTGTCGAGGATGGCGTTTCGGCCCAGCAGTCCACGGCTCAATTCGCGGCGCAGGCGCTTGAGATCGCTTCCTATCTCCGAGGCGTGCTGGTAACGCTGTTGACGGTCCTTCTGGAGGCATTTACTGATGACGCCTTCCATCTGCGGCCAGATCGCGGCATTGAGTTGGCGCACCGGCGTGGGGTTGTCGTACAGAATCGCATTGCGAAGGCCCTCGCGAGTGGTTCCGTTGAACGCCCTTCGTCCGGTGACCATCTCATACAACACCAGGCCGAAGCAGAACAGGTCGGTGCGCGAATCGAGCTTATTGCCCTGCAATTGCTCCGGCGACATGTAGCCGGCCGTTCCAATCGACGCTCCGGCCCGGGTGAGGTTCGCATCCAGATCGGCGCGGGTGGGCTCAGCCGGCTCCGTGGCCGCGACGGGAACGCCTTCGCCAGCGGTTTCGCGCTTCTCGGTGATCAGCTTCGCCAGTCCGAAATCGAGGATCTTCACCTGTCCTTCGCGGGTAACGAAGATATTTGCCGGCTTGATGTCGCGATGCACGATCCCCTTCTGATGGGCTGCATCGAGTCCCTCGCTGATTTGAATGCCAAGTGCGAGCACCTTCTCCTGCGTAAGGAGCGATTTGGACGAGCGCTCCAGCGGCGAGCCGATGGCAGCCAGCGAGATCAGGTTTCGCAGGGTCTGACCTTCCAGATACTCCAAAACGAGGAAAGGACGCCCTTCATGCTCTTCGATTTCGTGAATGGTGCAGATGTTGGGATGATTTAACGCCGAAGCCGTGCGCGCCTCGCGCTCGAAGCGTGCCAGCGCGATGGGATCACTGCTCAACTCTTCCGGGATGAACTTCAAGGCTACGGCGCGGCCGAGTTTGAGGTCCTCGGCGCGATAAACCACTCCCATGCCACCGCCGCCAATGATGTTCAGCACACGATAGTGGGAGACGACTCGACCGACCAGGACTCCCGATTCCAGTTGCGGCCTCGCCGCCACAGGGGCATCGCCCGTCGCGATTCCGGTTGTGGGATCGGAGGCGGCGCTGCTGGGGGCTGAAGGCCACTCGACAGGGGCAATCAGCCGGTATCCCCGCCGTGCCACGGTTTCCACGTAGCGGGGCTTGTCCGCCGAATCCTTCAGGGCAATGCGGAGTTTCTTGATGGCGGTGTTGATACCGTGATCGAACTCGACCACGGTGTCGTTGGGCCAAAGCTTGTTCTGGATTTCTTCGCGGCTGACGACCCTGCCTGCTCGCTCGATTAGCATGAGCAGGACCTGGAAAGGTTGTTCCTGCAGACGAACCTTCTGGCCATCCTGGTACAGCTCGCCCGCCTTCAGATCGAGGTCGAACGTACCAATCCGGACGCGCGCTCGGAGGCTATCTTTCAGTTGGCCTTCCAAGGGGGCACCTTTCCAGGAGCGTTTGACTCTGAGAGCGTTTGCGCGAAGTGTAACACCACGAGGGTGACACTTCCAATAGCGTGCGAAGCAGAGTTTTTCCGCCAAGTAACCCCATCAGATCGACGAACGTCCAGTTTGTAATTTCATGTATGGCCTGCCGCTGCAATCACTTAGCAGGACTTTAGGGGAACATAGCCAATCCACCTCGGATGCATTGTCCCGCGTGTACTCCGCACCCATACTCCAGCGCAGTTTCAAGGGATTTGGGACCGGTCCCCGGGATCGGCAGTAGTGGTCTCACGACAGCAGTAGGCGGGGCGCACGGAGGACCGCCATAACCCCTGACCAAAAGGAGGTCACAATGAAGTCAGTTATGAAGTCGGCGGCGCTCTGCCTGCTCGCTACCATGGTGGTGATTGCGGGCCAGGCCACAGCAATGGCTGGAACTACCGTTGTCTACAACAACGGCTTGCCCGACGGCAATGACGCCTGGACAATCGACTTTGGATACACGGTCGCAGACTCGTTTACGTTATCGGGTCCTGCGAACGTGGACCACGTCGATGTCTGGGTGGTCATGTTCCCGGGCGACACATTGAACAAAGTCGAATGGACCATCTTCACTCTTGGCCCCACCTTCAACCGAGTGTGGGGGAGCGGGACCGCGGCGGCAACCTACGAAGGTGGAGACTGCTCGACCACCGGATGCAAGCAGGGATTTTCGTTTCCCGGTATCGCATTGCCCGCAGGGACGTATTACCTGAAGCTGTCAAATGCGCAAGCGAGCAACGGCGACCCGGTCTACTGGTGCGAAAGCGGCGGTTCGTCGCTGGCGTTCGAAAACGCGGTCGGGACGATTCCCTCCGAGGCTTTCGACGTGGTTGACCCGCCGGCCGGCCCTTCCGCACCTCAGCCTTCGAGCTCCGGCCCCGGAACTGTAATGCTCGGAACCGGCGCTTTGGGGTTGGCCGGCATGCTGGCCCGCAAGCTGATTAGCCTGTAGGCGATATGGCTACAACCTGAGCAAGGACGGCCGCTCGAAGAAGCGGCCGTTTTCTTGCCGACATGCTCCACGCTGCTGTGAGCTAACAACTTACATTTCTGTGTGTTACCCGATCACTGGCAAGTCACTCGCAATACACTGGCAAAGCATTGTGATTCGGTGAGGTCTGTCGCAAACTCCGCAGCATAGTTCAGCAGGAGAGCAAGCGATGAACGACCTACGTTCAGCAGGAGAGCAAGCGATGAACGACCTACAAGAGCTTTACGACGCCACGCAGTTGTTGTTTCGCGCCTTTAACTATCTGCAGCCGCGCATGATGGGTGGAAACCTGGCGCCGCCGCAGCCGATGAATGCTGAGGCACTGGCCGGCTGCATCCTGCACGGGTGCATGTCGCGCCTGGTCCGTGAAATACAAGTGCAGCGCGAGCGGCTGCTGGATCCCATGCTGGCTAAGACGAGCTGGATCACCGATCAGCTGGCAGGATGAGGGGGTATGGCCGGCGTGCTTCAGTAAGCGCCGTGGCCGAAGTGAGGTGAAGTCATGAGTCGCCAGGAAGGATTACCGGAGCCGAGAATCTATCGCCCGTTCCTGAAGCTGATACTGATGATGAGAGAACGCCGGCTTGCAGCAATCGTGGGGCGCCTGGGCGCTGACTGTGAAGCAGGCAACGAGGATCCGACTGCGTCAGGCATCGCGATGCCCCGGGGAGAGACAGCTTTGGGGCCGTTGCTGACCATGATTCTGGAGGTAAGCGGCATGATCGAGCGTGAGCGCAGATCTGCGCGACAAGAGACGACGGAGAAGACGAGCTGCACGCGTAACAGGGAACTTCAGCCCGTGGCGATTGGAGCGCGTTTGTGCTGCCGCGTCCCGCACTGAGGCGACGCTCGCCGCCGTAATTTTTCGGGATTAGCAGCCGCCCGCCCGGGCGGCTGTTCCCGTGTTGCCGCGAAGCTGAGCGCACAACAATATCGTTCTTAGGATCTTCCCCGCAGCAGCCAAGCCAAGCCCAACAACCCAGAGCCAAACATCATGAACGTACCGGGTTCGGGTGTTGTAGTACCGCTTTGCCCGCCAAACACCGTGAACGATTCCGAAGGGATCGATCCCACGGTGTTCTCCGAAGCGGACGCCGCGCCGGAGTTCTCGTCCCAGTAAGCGGGATCGCCCGTGGTACTGGCGTTTTGGATGTTGATCCAGTAGGTTCCGGCATTCAGCTCGGGTCCATTGAACGTGGTGGTCTCGTTGCAGACGTTGTATCCGAAAGCATTTAAGGTACAGCTGCCCTGCGTGAAGTCGACGATCTGGTCAAAGTAGCTTGTACCGCCGGCTTCGCCAGTGGTGATAGACAGTTCCGCCGTGCCGAGCAGGCTGCCGGGTGTCAACCAGTCCGCCATGGTGAAGCCGGTGATTTCGGTGTTATTGTTTGCCACCTGGAACGTGTCACTGACGATGAACGTGCCAAAGCTGATGGTCCAGGCGTCGGTGTTGCCGTCGATGGGGCCATTGCTGTAGATGGTTTGCGCTCTGCATGGAAACGTCACGATGGCTACGAACAGCATGAAAAGAAAGAGGGCCCCGATGTGTCTGCTCATCGTCCACCCCACGGATACAGGGCTAACATGATAGTTCCGTTGTCAACGTCCGCCGCCGTCAAACCTTGTACGATGCCGGCGGTCAGAGGGGTGGGATTCAGCATGTTAAACTTTCTATAGACCTCCTTATGGCTCAAATTCAGCGCAGGAAGAGTTATCAGGCCACAGTTGGCGGCGTGCGCGTCGGCGGAGATGCACCAGTTGTGGTGCAGTCCATGACGAACACCGACACCGCCGACATCGACGGCACTATCCGCCAATGCATGGCGCTGGCTCGCGCCGGCTCCGAGATCGTGCGCGTCACCGTCAACAACGACGCAGCCGCGAAAGCTGTGCCGTACATTGTTGACGGCCTGGAGAAGCTTGGCACGCCGGTGCCGATCATCGGCGACTTCCACTACAACGGGCACATTCTGCTGAAGAAGTATCCCGACTGCGCGCGTGGGCTAGCCAAGTACCGCATTAATCCCGGCAATGTTTCTATTGGGAAGAAAGACGACAACAACTTCCTGGCGATGATCGACGTGGCCATTGAGAATGACAAGCCGGTGCGCATCGGTGTCAACTGGGGCTCACTCGACCAGGCGCTGCTGACGCGGTTAATGGACGAAAATTCCAGACTCCACGAACCCAAAGACGCGCGCGACGTCACTATGGAAGCGATGGTGCAGAGCGCGTTGCGCTCGGCTGAGATCGCGGTCGCTCATGGCATGCGGCGTGAGCAGATCATCCTCAGCGCCAAGGTCAGCGGCGTGCAGGACCTGATTGACGTCTACCGCGAACTGGCGCAGCGTTGCGAATATCCGCTGCACCTCGGCTTGACGGAAGCCGGCATGGGCGCGAAGGGAATCGTCAGCTCGACCGCCGCGCTCGGCGTGCTCATGCAGGAAGGCATCGGCGATACCATCCGTGTCTCGCTTACTCCTGCGCCGAACGGCGATCGCACCGAAGAGGTTACAGTCGCGCAGCAGATTCTGCAATCAATGGGCATTCGCAGCTTCACCCCGCAAGTGACAGCCTGCCCCGGTTGCGGCCGCACCACAAGCACCTTCTTTCAGGAGATGGCAGAGCAAATCCAGAGCTATCTGCGCGAGCAGATGCCACAGTGGAAGTCGCGCTACGCCGGCGTGGAAGAGATGAAGGTCGCAGTGATGGGCTGCGTCGTCAACGGCCCGGGCGAATCGAAGCACTCCAACCTCGGCATCTCGCTGCCGGGAACCTTCGAAGAGCCCAAGGCGCCGGTGTACGTCGATGGCCGCCTGATGACTACGCTCAAAGGCGATCATATCGTCGCCGAGTTCATCAAGATCCTCAACGACTACATCGAGTCGCACTACGCGGAGAAGCAATTAGCAATTAGCAGCTAGAGATTAGCAATTAGAAGCCATCTCATGCAGGGGTAATGAAAGGCTTCAGCCGTGCCACACAGGGCCGCTGAGGATGTGGGCTTCACTCTTCCTTATCCCCACAATTCTGCGATTCGCCGCGACACCGTGCCCCGGGCCTCTCGTTTATCAAATCCGCATCTAAGCCGCTATGGAATCGTATGCGGATCTACGAGAGAAGTTCGAGCGGAATAAAGAAGATTTCATCCTGATCGAGATCGAGAGCGGCATAACGTTCGCGAAGCTGGCGCTCGACGCTCGCGACACCGAGAAGCTGAGCCGAAATCGTAAGAACGCCCGCAGAGCTTATGACACTGCTCTAGGCTTTCTTCAAGAAGGCGCCATCAAGGACGAAGCCGTGAAGCAGAAGATTTTCGTAGCCCTTGCCGCTCTCAGGCAAAACCTGCTGCAATTGGGCGAGAAGGTTTCCGAGTGAACTTGCTAGTTCCCAGTTTCAAAGGTGATTCTCAATATCCTTCCTTTCGTTCCCACTAGCCATCCTGCTCGCGGATTGGCGAAGGCCACGCCCCAGTAGCCACTCACGTCCGGGAATTTGTACCACGTCGTTCCTTCGTCGGGGGACCAGGCAGTTCCGCCGTCATTGGCTGTGATGACAACGGTACGAGTGTGCGTTTGGCCGTTCAGGTTATGGGATGCGGCGCCGGTCGCGTAACTGAGTCCGTAAATCGCGCCGGTCACTGGCGGGTGAGTGGTTAGCGACCATGTTTTGCCGCCATCGCGCGAGACGGCCGTAGCCGCGTGATCAGGGTTCTTAGGATTCAAGTCGCCGCCGCCAACCATGCCATTCTGCGCATCGCGAAACGCGAGAGTGAAAGCTCCTGCTCCCGACGTGCTCAGCAGGGAAGTGTTGTATGCGACCCACGTATCCCCTCCATTACTCGTTGTGAGAATCCGCGCCGTCGGTCCGTTGCCGGTGGCAATCCACCCGTTGTGCTCACCCTGGGTTGCGGCACAGGTGCCGCTCGAGGCGAATGAGCCTTCTCCTTGAAGGGCAGCCGGCATGTTCTCGTTGATGCTTCGCCAGGCCTTGCCATCGATGGTCCGCAGATTGGGAAAGACGCCGTTAACTGAATCGCTGACCGCAATGCCGCGCTGCGGCGTCCAAAACGCGAAGCAGTCGTAAAATGCTCCGGCCAGCTTGTTCTTAAACTGCATCGTCCAGTTCGCGCCGCCGTCTTCGGTTTTGTAGATGCGGAAGTCGCCCGCGTCCTTGCCTACGGAAAGCAGGTACGCGATCTTGTCGCTTACGCCTTGCACGTCGCGGAACTCGAGGGCCTCGGCGCCCTTCACCACGCCGGCTTTCCACGTCTGTCCGCCGTCGGTGGTGAGGGTGAACGTCCCGTTGCGTCCCGATGCCCAGACGACGCGGTCGTTTACCGGGCTGACGGCAATGAGGTTATTCGTAGTACCGCTACTCTGGGGAATCAGCGCCGGCGGGCGAGGCGGCGAGGGCTGTTGCGCGACCATAGCGGCACCACAGATTGCAAACAGCGCAATACGGAAAAGCATGCGCTCCAACATTAACCCACTCATTCGAAAAGATCGAATGAGTGGGGCACCCCGCACTCAGACGCTCTGTCGAAACTTCGCAGCTCGAGGCAAAATTATTTTGCAAGTTCGCCTGGCATTGGCGTTCAATAGTCGCAGGCTGCCAACGCGGGGTTCTGTTCGCGTTTCCAATATTGGTTAGCCGGCGATCCGGGCGGTTGTGGAGGAAGTTCATGCGCGGCAATTCCCTTTTTCGTTTCGCTCTCGTGTTGATTGTGTTGGCGGGCTTCTCCGCACTGTGTTTCGCGCAAGCCGCTGAAGAAGGAGCCATCACCAACGCCGATATCGTCAAGATGATTCGTGCCGGCCTGCCGGAGAGCGTGATCGTGCGCGAGATCCGCATGTCGCGCGCGCCGCTGGCCGCGACTCCCGCCGCAATGATTCATTTGAAGAAGTCAGGCGCGTCGGAAGCGATCATGAATGCGGTGCTCGACAGCCAGGCCGGGCCGCCGGTCCCGGAGGCGTACGCGACGAGCTCCATCTACGGAGAGCATCGCGCGCACCTGCCGTCGTTTGAAGCCGACCTGCGAGTGAAGCCGAATAAGCACGAGCGTGTCTCGGTTGGGCAGAACCACATCTCGGTGCAGCAGTCGGGCGAGCCTTTGTTCAGTCTGACGTGGAAAGATACCACTCCGAAACAATGACGCGGCGTAGTTTCACACGCAAGCGGTTTACATCGCGGCATTAGCGATCAAGCCCTTGCCAGCGGTCGAAGATCTGCGCGCCGAAGTTCGCCAGCATCGCGGTTGCTTCCGCCCCGGGATCGCCGTAGACCTCGAAGCGATCGACGCCCGCGAACTCCAACGCCCGCGGGACAAGCTGCTGCACGACGGCGCCCTTGAAGTGCGTGAGTAAAGCGTTCGCGTCGGCGTACGTCTCAAGGAGGCGGCAAAGCTTGCGATCGCGGCTCAGATGCCATTCATAACCGAGCGTGCCGGGTTCCTTCTCAGTGCCCGCGGTCATCTCTTGCGCGATGCTTGCGAAGTCAGAGAACTTGCCATCGTGAACTGTGAGTTCGACCAGAACGTAGACTCGTTGCGCTGGCATGGCGACTCCTTTCGTTGATCTCACCAAAAGCAACGGATGCGAGATGTGGACGCCCAGGGTATCGGTACAAAATACTGTCGCCGCTCTCCTGGCCCACACATCGCCGATGCAACACTGATGCTAGCGACCTCAGGCCGTCAATAGCCAGCCAACCCGTATCACTTCGACGGAAAGAGGAACTTCAGCATCGGGCCGACACGCGCGGCCCAGGCGGTCTCATTGTGCCCGGCGCCTTCCACTTCGAGATATCGCAGGTCCTTGCCTTCCACCCATCCCTTCTTTACCAGGGCCACGTTGAGTGCGCGAGCATCGGGAAGGGCCCGGTCGCCTTCTTTGGTCCCGATGTCCAGCCAGATGTTCAGATTCGGCTTGCGTGGGATCTTGGAAACGGTCTTCAGGATCGCGCGATTGCGCCACCACACCGAGGGCGACATCACCGCCAGCTTGCTGAAGAGCCAGGTGTAGCGCAGTCCCAGATAAAGTGTCACCAGCCCTCCGAGCGAGGAGCCGCCCAGTCCGCAATTCGCCTCGCCCGGCAGTGTGCGATAGCTGTGATCGACGAAGGGCTTTAGCTCTTCGACCAGCATCTGCCCGTAGGTGTCAGCTTGTCCGCCGCCCAGACGCTTGTCCTCCACCGGCGTGTATTCGTCGATGCGATGCTTGCCAGTGTTGTAGATGCCGACGATGATCAACGGCTCGATCTCGCCGGCGACGGTCAACGCGTCGGCGGTCTCGCCCATCCGCCAGCAATTGCCCTTCACGAAGGAGGTCTCTGGATCAAACAGGTTCTGCCCGTCCTGCATGTAGAGAACGGGGAATCGGCGGTCGGGCTGCTCGTCATACATCGGCGGCAGGTAGACGATGAAGTCGTGGGTGGCGTCCTCGACCTTCGATGGAAACTGCTGGTGCAGGCGCAGACGGGACTTCAGATCGCCTGCCACGGCGGCAGACGCTGGGCTCATCGACGGAGTAGACATGGTTGTGGCGCGGTTATCCTTTTTCGAAGTGGATTTGGATTTTGAAGGGCTCGGAATTGGATACGTCTCCTGCGTTCTGTGTTACTTGGATCGGCTGTTCTTGCTTTCCGCGTATTTCCTGAAGGCGTCGATTGCCGCCTGAGTGTACTGCCCCACCTCAATGATGTAGCCGTCGGGATCGCGCATATAACACCGGGTCTCGCGGCCGTGATTGTCGAGCGGCTCGGTCAGAAACACGGCGCCCTTCGCCTTCCACTGCTCATAGCAAGTGCGGATGTCGGCGACACGCAAGTTGAGAAAGCTGTTGAAGGTATTGAGATCGCGTGGAGGCTCGAGGAAGACCTCAGGCTTGTCCGGCGTCGGGCCGCCGCCCGAGTTCAGAATGATCCAGGAATTGGCGAGCTTGATGTAACAGGGATTTTCTTCTCTAACCACCATGCCGCCGAGGACTCCGGCATAAAACTCTTTGGACCTGCCCTGGTCCTTCACAGTGAGGAAGTGAGTGACGTAGAAACCCTGGTCTGCGATGGGAGCGTCGGGCAGGTTCATCGGATCGGTTGCCATCCTGTAGAATTGTGGCTCCTGGACAGTTTCATTCCGCCTGAATGAAGCCGCTCTAGAGTACCAGACACCTGTGTGAGCTCCATAAAATCTCTCTTCCCGAGGCATACATAAAGTGAATCGTGAATTCCACCGTTGGTGGTCGAAGGACCTCAACCGCGACATGGACTTGCTGGTCTTCGGGCATGACGGCCCGAAGGTCCTCGTCTTTCCCACATCGCAAGGGCGCTTCTACGAATACGAAGACAACAAGATGGTCGCCGCGCTGGCCGATCGCCTGGACAACGGCTGGCTGCAGATCTACTGCGTTGATAGCGTCGACGGCGAGAGCTGGTATAACAAGTGGGCGCATCCCTACTGGCGCGTGCAGCGGCACCTCGCATACGAGCACTACATCCTGAACGACGTGCTGCCGCTGATGTGGAACAGAAACTGGAATCCGCGGACGATCGTTACCGGGTGCAGCTTTGGGGCATATCACGCGCTGAACTTCGCTATGCGGCATCCCGACAAAGTTACCGACTGCGTCTGCATGGGCGGGGCGTACGACATCAAGAAGTTTGTCGACGGCTGGTACAGCGAAGACGTCTACTTCAACAATCCTCCCGACTATCTTGCCAACTGCACCGATGGTTGGCGGTACAACCACATTCGCACCGTGCTCTCGACGGGCGAGTGGGACATGTGCTGGAACGATAACGAGCGCATGGCCGGCATCATGCGCGGGCGCGGGATCCGCCATGAACTGTACGTGTGGGGCGATCGCAGTTATCACGATTGGCCATGGTGGCGGCCGATGGCGCGGGCGTATCTGGGGTAGAGGTCTTCAGTCACGGACGCTAGAGACTAGAGAGGCTGGGTCGCGAGCAATCACCGCTGCCGCGGTCCGTGTCCCTGCCGGGACAACCGTAATTCTTTGGACGCGTACCCCAGGACTGCGTCCTGGGCTACGCTGAGTCGTCCCGCGTGCGCGGGACGAGTGCAATGTGCGGCACTCGCCTTGGCGGCCGCGAACGCGTCGATCAGGCAACGCATCCCTGAAGCGGTACTCCATCCAGTTTTGCTATCGCACGGATGCCTGGGTGTCTTCCATCGTGCCGGGCTGGGCGTTGGGATTCATGGGGCGCAGGATCAGCAGCTTCGACTTGCCTTCGCGGCCACCGGGTACGAGTACGAGACGCTTTGCCGGGTCATACGCGACGGTGTGCCCTTTCACTTGCATGGGGATAGTGTCGGTTGCCGCGAGCCGGCCCTTCGCGGACATTACCAGCAACGAGCCCTCGCTGGCGGCATACAGGGTGCGCGAGTCGGAATCAAGCCACAAAGTATCAACGCCTGCGGGAGCCGTCACCCGATCGATCTCGGCGCCTGTGTCAGGGCTGATCGCCAGCACCGCCGAACGCACTGCCACATACAGTTCGTGGCTCTGCGGATCGTAAATCAGACTGGTGGGTTGCGAGCCATTCAGCGGTAAGCGCCTCGCGATCTTCAGCTGCGGATCGAGCACCGCGATCTGGTGCTGGTCCTGCTCGGTGACAAACAGCAGCTTGCCCTCGTTGTCGAAGGCTAGACTGCGGGGCGTACCTTGAATATCGACCTGGACAACATTCTGTTTCGTATGCAAGTCGAGCCGTGACACAGTACCGTTCTCCGCATCGGCCCAGTAAAGATTGTCAGGAGCATCGAGCAGCAAAGCGTCGGGAGAATCGGGCAGCGCGATCGAGTCGACGACCTTCCAGCCATTCGTGGTAATCACCGCAATGGAGTTGCTGCCGTGATCGGCAACGTAAACCTTGCCGCCCTGCTCATCGACGGCGATGGAGCGCGGCGCTTGCAATCCGGTGATTTGCGCGATGACGCGACGCTTTGTGGGATCGAAAACGTCGACCGCGGAAGCGCCCGGGTGAGTGAGCAGAAGCATGCCATTGGCGAAGGCAGATTCCCCGAATCCCGGCGAGCCGGGCAGGTTGACGATGCCAATCTGACGAAGGTCCGAGGCGACTAGAAGGCAGCCGCCAAGCAACATCAGGAAGCTGAGGAATCGGGCAAGACGCATGTCGGTGTGCCGAAGGTGAGATGCGGGACGGAGATGGTAGGGCTGCCTGCAGGCCTGGCCAGACTAGGGCCCGAAAAGGCAAAGGCGCGGTTTCCCGCGCCTCGACTGCTTGAAATTTTCCAGTGCTACTGGTTGTCCGATGCGCCGCCCGGCTGAGTTGCGCTGTCGACGCCCAGCTCATGTGGCGACGGGATGTTCGCCGTCTCCGGGTTGAGCAGGCCGCTGTGGTCGGGCCCAAGGCCCAGCTTGATCAGGGCGCGGGAGTCGGGGGTGATCTTCGTCTGCCAGCCGTTGTCCGCCTGATAGCGGAGCATGGCTTCCTTCGACGCCTGGTCCCAGACGCCCGTGGGCTGACCGCTGAGGTAATGCTCGCGGATCAGCGCGTTCTGGATGGCGATCGTCCTTTGTTCGTCGATGCTGCGCTGTCCGCGGGAGTGGGCCGTTTTCTTAGCACGCTTGGAGGAATGATGGCTGGCCGAACTATGATGCGTGCTGGAAGCTTTGGCGTGCTTGGTTTTGGATTGGGTTGTCGTGCTTGCCGAGCTCCATCCGGCAAAGGCCAACAACAGCAGAGCAATGCTGGCACTTTGGAGTGTAGTTTTCCTGATAGGCAACGACCACCTCTCTGCTAGAAATTCATAGAGTTGCAAATAAGCGCCCATTGTAAATAAGGCTCCGCCAATTTGGGAACAACAAAAGGTACCCCGGTGCCCAGAATGGAACCCCGCTTCCCAGAATGGGATAAACCCCGCGGGAATGGTGTCTTCTGATGCCGGATGCCGCTGGCGGGATTGCTGGCGCGTCGCGGCGGCGATGAATTGGGGGCCTGGAGGCCCCCAATTCGGCCGATCTGGAGATCGGCGCTACCGGCTACGGCAGGGTGCCTCCCATGAACACGGTGGAGTTGTCGCGCGTGCCGCGCGGCCGCACCAGGAAGACCACGTCCTGACCGCTCTTGGTCTGCGTCTCGATGCGGTGGAAGTCGTCCTCGTTATTGACCGGCTGCTTGTTGATCTCAAGGATGACATCGCCGCGGCTCAGACCGGCCGTATCGCCGAAGCCGTCGGGCTTCACGTCCTGCACGATCACGCCCTTGCTGTTCGGCAACTGATAACGGTTTGCCATGTCCGGCGTGATGTTGTGCACGGTAACACCGAACTTGCTCTCCTGTGGCTGGCCTTCCTCGCCCTGCTGCTCCTCGCCACTGAGGCGGCTGGCGAACAGCTTGGAGCGGTCGGCAATCGTGACCTCGGCTGTCTGCTCCTTGCCGTTGCGAATGTAGCCGATCTTGGCGTTTGCACCCGGCTTCAGGGCGGAGATGTCGGCCACCAGTTCGTCACCATTCTTCACCGGCTTTCCGTTAACCGAGACGATCGTGTCGCCGGTCTTGAGTCCGGCCTTCTCGGCGGGACCATTCGGAGTGATGCTGGCGATGGTGACGCCGCTGTTGACGCCATAGACGCGTGCGACCGCTGGATTCGGGACGGCATTGAATTGCACGCCGATGGAACCGCGCGAGACCTTATGCTCGGGTCCGATCAGCTGGTTATAGACGTTGACGACGGTATTGGACGGCATCGCAAAGCCGACACCCTGGTAGCCGCCGCCGCTGGTGTAAATGGCGGTATTGATGCCGATGACTTCGCCGTTCATGTTGACCAGCGGGCCGCCGGAATTACCGGGGTTGATGGCGGCGTCGGTTTGAATGAACGATTCGAATTGACGATTCGGGACGATATTGCGGCCGATCGCGGAAACGATGCCGGCGGTCACCGTTTCATTCAGGCCGAAGGGGCTGCCGATAGCCAGCACCCAGTCGCCTACATTCATGCTGTCGGAGTTGCCGAGCTTGGCCGCGGGCAGCGGTTTCTTGGCGTCAATTTTGATTACCGCCAGATCGGTTTCGGCATCGGTGCCGACCACGGTGGCCGTATAGGTTACAGTCTCCGGATCGCCCATCAGGTTGACGCGGATCTTGTCAGCTTTGTCGACGACGTGATTATTGGTGAGGATGTAGCCCTTTGGGTCGACGATCACCCCGGAGCCCAGCGAGCGCTCGCGCAGGTCGGGAGTGTTGAACTGCCCACCCCCGCCGCCCTGGCCGCCCTGACCCGGCTGGCCACCGAAGAAGCGGTTGAAGAAGTCCTGGAACGGGTTGTCTTCATCACCGCCACCGGGGGGGCCTTCATCCTGGCCCGGAGGAGTCATGCGGCGGTGCGGATTTCGCATCGTGGTCTCGGTATTGATATTGACAACCGACGGCTCAAGCTCGCGTGCGATGCTGGAAAACTGGTTCGACATCTGCACCGGCGAAGGGACTTTCAGCGGCGTAGCGTCGCTGGAGGAATTCTGCTCTTTGCCCTTTACCGCTCCCGAGACGAGCGTGCCAATCAGAATGCCTAGCGAGAGTGTCGCCAGGATAACCACGGTTGAGGCAAAGCGATTGGCCCTGAACCTTTGCCTGAAACCTGAAACTTGCGAATCCATTCACTGTCCTCCGGCTGACAAAGCCCAAACAGAAATTATACAGTCGCCGCTTTTCACTGTGATGTGAGGGGAATCACTACCGGTTCTCAAGCGTTAGACGACCGGGCGACACGATTGGTCACCAACATGCACAGGTGTGATGCGCGCGCTCGATGCCTCGTTGCGGCTTCCTGCCGCCTTTCGCTGCTGATCTCACCTTCACGACAACTTGTCATCCCGAGCCAGCGAGCTCCCACAGATTTGTCATCCCGAGCCCAGCGAGGGATCTGCGGCTTCTCCGCGGCAGCAGGATCGCCTTACCCCATTGTCATTTACCTTCTTCGTAGACGGTTTTCCCCCCGACCACCGTGCGCACCACCTGCGTCTTCAGAATCTCCGCCGGCGCGACCTTCGTCAGATCGCGATCCAACACTACGAAATCCGCCAACATTCCCGGCGCGAGCGTGCCTTTGTCTCTCTCGGCGAATTGCGCGTAAGCAGCGCCAGTCGTGTATGCGGCGAGCGCCTGCTCGATGCACAGCTTCTGCTCGGGATAGAATTCCTTCGTCCCGGCTTCGTTCTTGCGCGTGACTGCGGCGTAAATTCCACGGAATGGATTCATCGGCTCGACGGGAAAATCGGTGCCGAACGCAAGTGGCACACCTGCGTCTAGAAATGACTTCCATGGATACGACGTTTTCGCGCGCTCGGGGCCGATGCGCTCCACCACCCAGTTCATGTCAGTAAGCAGATGGCACGGCTGTACCGACGCGATCACGCCAAGCCGCTTGAACTGCGCAATCTGATTGGGCGCGATGACCTGCGCGTGCTCGATGCGGAAGCGAAAATCGCGGGTGCGATTGTTCTGACGGGCATCGCGCTTGGCTTCAGCGAAGGCGTCGAGTGCCATCTGCGCTGCGCGATCGCCGATGGCATGGAAACCCAGCTGAAATCCCGCCGCCGAGCGCTCCGCGGTCATGCGGTTCAGCGTCGGCTGATCGTATTGCGGTATGCCGGAGTTGCCGGGATCATCGGAGTACGGCGCGAACAGCGACGCGGTGCGCGAGCCGAGCGAGCCGTCCATGAAGGCCTTGAGCATCGCCGTGTGCAGCATCAGGTCTTCGGCGGCATGCTCGGCGCGATGCTTCTGCAGCAGATCGAGCGGCTGGTTGAACATGATCCACTCGCTGATGCGCACAGTCAGCTTACCTTCGCGCTCCAGGTCCTGGAAGACGAGGAAGTCTTCCCAATCGGAATTGTCCTGGATGGAGGTGAGGCCCCAGCGCGCGGCATCCCGCATGGCCAGTTCGATTCCGTGTCGGCGCAAGGATAGCGATGGGCGAGGAGCGGTGGCGATCATCATTCCACGCGCTGTTTCCCGCACGATGCCTGTGGCTGTACCGTTCGCATCGCGATCGATCTTGCCGCCCGGAGGATCGGGAACCTTCGCCAGCATTCCGGCGGCCTTCAGCGCAGCCGTGTTCGCCACCGCGATGTGGCCATCGACACGCGAGAAGTAGGCGGGATGG
Organism: Terriglobales bacterium; assembly: GCA_035262645.1. Classification (GTDB taxonomy): domain Bacteria; phylum Acidobacteriota; class Terriglobia; order Terriglobales; family Acidobacteriaceae; genus Bog-257. The sequence continues at coordinate 202,921 of DATFSK010000066.1, read as the reverse complement.
TCGCCTGTGACCGCATCGATGTCCTGTCGCGTGGGTAGCTTCTCGCCGGGCCAGAGCGTGTGGTCCCAGCCGTCGCCGATGATCCAATCCTGCGGTGGAGTCGTCTTCGCGTGCTCGGCGATGCGCTGCTGCATCTCGGCCAGCGACTTCACGCCGACCAGGTCCACCTGCAACATCTCGCGGCCACCGCGCGCAAAATGCAGGTGCGCGTCGTTGAAGCCCGGCATCACGAAGTGCCCGCCGAGATCGACGACCTCCGTGTGATCGCGTTTCAGCTTGCGGATCTCGTCGTTAGACCCGATGGCAACGATGCGACCGTTGCGCACGGCCATCGCCTGCGCGCGAGCAGGAGTGGATTGGGTGTAGATGTCGCCGTTGAGGAAGATGACATCGGGCGCGTCGCTGGTCGAGGAGGAATTGCCGGGGCGACTTACATTGATTGTCATGAGTGGGAACAGCAATAACAGCAGCACCTTCATTCTTCGCCCACTCCGCACAGCGCCAGAGCGAGCAGCAGAATGCGTTTCAAGCCGAGATCGCGCCCAGCAGGATCGTACCATTCGTGAATTGTGTGGGCCCCACCGCCGCTTCCGCCCGCGCCGATGGCGATGGCTTCTCTTCCCAGCGACAGCGGAATGTTCGCATCGGTTGACGCCCGCTGAATGCGTGCCGCGTTGCCGAGTTGCGCGTCGACCGCCCGAATCGTCTTCAGGAGCTGCGAGTCGGCGGGCAGGTCCGCGGCGGGACGGTTGCCGATAACCCGTACTTCGGCAGTCAGCAACTCCTGCTTCTTACGGCCGGTGATCTCCGGAATCACGTGATCGACCGATTCGTGCAGCGCGCGCTCCAGCCGGTCGAGCTCATCTACTGAGGCCGAGCGCGTGTCGACGCGCATCGTCGCCGACTCAGGGATGGAGTTCACCGAGGTTCCGCCGTTAATGATGCCGATGTTGTAGGTCGTCTTGGGCGAAACCGGAACGGGCGTGCGCGTGAAGCGGTCAATGATGCGCGCCAGCGCCACGATAGGATTGGCCACGCCGAAGTCACTCCAGGAATGGCCGCCCTGTCCGCGGACGACGATTTCGTAGCGGCGGCTGCCCAGGCCTTCGGCGATGATCGTGTCGCTGCCGGCGCCGTCCAGCACGACCAGCGAAGCAATCGTCGCCGACCATCGCGGCTGCTGATAGATGTGCCGCATACCGCGCAGATCGCCTTCACCCTCCTCGCCCACGTCGCCGATGAAGAGCAGCGGCGCAGTGTTCGCCAGTCCGGCAGATTCCATTGCCTTGGCGAGGCCCAGCAGAGCGACGATGCCGGAAGAATTGTCGGAGATGCCGGGGCCGTAGAGCTTGTCGGTGTCGCGGCGCACAACGATCGGCGTGCCGGCGGGAAATACGGTGTCGATGTGCGCGCTCAGCGCGATGAAGGGAGCGGCAGGATCGGTGCCCGGACGGATGCCAATGACGTTGCCCAACTCGTCGCGATGAACGTCGCTCAAGCCGACAGCGGCGAAGCGCTCGGCCAGCCACGCGCTGCGTGCCGCTTCACCCCAGGGCGGAGCGGGAATGGCTGTGACTTCGACCTGCAAATCTTCCAACTCGCGGGCGTGCGCGCGGAACCAGGCAAACGCGTCATGCAACCGTCGAAGCTCGGCAATACGTGAAACCTGCTGCTGCGCCGAGCGGACGCCCCGCGACTCGCTCGTGGAGAGCGTCTCTGCGGGGGCAAGTCGAACTGGCGAGCCGGGGCCCATGGATGATTCATGGTAATACGCGAGGGAAGGCGGAGAGAAGAGAGGACGGGTCAGATCGTCAAGGGTTCGTGTCAGGGCGCGGCTTCAGCCGTGCCGCAGCACCAATACCTGAAAAACAAGGGCCTTAGCGCCTGCGGGCGAAAAGCAGGTCCCTCGGCTGCGCGAGTCCGATCGCTACGCGATCGATCTCGCTCCGCTCGGGATGGCAATCTATCTAAAGAATCTGTTCTCGCAAGCGGGGCCGGGGCATCTACGACGCAATCTCCGACCGCACTCCATTCGCCGACTCCGTGCATTCCTTGATCTCATCGTCGGTCAGCATGCGGTCGGAGTCCTTCGCGCGCTGGTAGATGCGCTCCACGAGTTCATCGGTCACGGGAATCCCATGGCGCTCCAGCCAGAACTGAACGTTGGACTTGCCACTCATGGGGCCGATCTCGATGATCTGCTCCATCCCGAAAAAGTGCGAGGGCACGCCGGAGTAGATGCTGTTGGCCAGCATGACATCGTTCTTGCGATAGGCCTTGATCACAGCCGCGGCGTGGACGCCGGTGCCGGTTCGGAAAGCATCGTCGCCAACCACGGGGTAGTTTTTTGGAATAGGAATACCCGTCGCCTTGGAAACGGCGTCGCAATACTCCTTCAACTTGGTCAGGTCCTGGCTTTTCCACGGCTCGATGCCAAGCAGCTTCAGATTCACCAGCATCTGGTCCATCTGCGTGTTGCCGACGCGCTCACCGATACCGCATGCGGTCGCATGCACAACCTCTGCCCCCGCGACCAGCGCCGCGATCGAGTTCGCAACTGCCAGGCCGCGATCGCAGTGGCCATGCCACTCGACGCGAATGTTCTCGCCCGACGGCTTCACGACCTCGTTGATCACGAAGTGCATCAGCGCGACCACGCCCATAGGCGTCGCATGGCCAGTTGTATCGCAGATCACAATGGCCTTCGCGCCGTGGCGAATCGCTGTACTGTAAAGCCGCTTGATGGTTTCCGGATCGCAACGTGTCGTGTCCTCCGTAACGTACATCACGTCCAGGCCGAGCGATACCGCATACTTCACCGCGTTTTCCGTGGTGCGCAGCAGGAAGTCGTCCGTCCAGTCTTCGGTATATCGGCGGATGGGGCTGGATCCAATGAAAGTCGCAACCTCAACCGGCACTCCCGTCTTCTCCACGACCTCGGCAACGGGGCGGATGTCGTTCTGATGGGTGCGGGCCGCGCAGTTCGGCTTGATCTTCATCTTGGCGCGGCCGATTTCGTTCGCCAGAGCTTCGCAGTGCGCCTGCGCGCGCGGGCCGGCGCCGGGCAAGCCGATGTCGAGCATATTGATCCCGACGGCTTCCATCAGGTGGAGGATCTCGACCTTCTCCTCGATGGAAGGATCGCGCACGGAGGGCGACTGCAGGCCGTCGCGCAGGGACTCGTCGTTCAGCAGAACGCGGCCTGCCGGGATCATCGACTTGGCGTAGATGGTGTTCCAGTCGTAAATCAGATCAGAGACGTTGGCGGACACTTAGTTTTGCACCCCGTTCCCGACGCCCCACGCGCCGGATGATTAATAGACGGCCCTGTCAAGCTATTGAGGATGGAGTACGCCTTCCGGCGGGCAGTTTACCCCACTTCTCCCCGCGCTTTAGCGGAGTTCCACCCTGCATCAACCCCAATTATCCCCCAACCGGGCCTATTGCTTCTGTTTTTCTTCTTCGGAGGACTTGGGGGCGACTGTCAGGCCGAACACTGATGGCTTCCCCATGCCTGCGACGTTACGTCCGCGCGGCTCTTCGTCGCTGGGCAAATACAGTGTGCGACAGTGTTCGCAGCGGTAGATTTCGGCTTTATCGCCAAAGGTCTGGCGAACATCGCCGCAGGCTTGTTCCAGGACGTCGGCCAGGTAAAACCAGCGCTTCAGATGGCCACCGCACAGCTTGCCCTTCTCGTCTTTTTCGTTGCAGGCACGCTGAAACGGCATCTTGTACTTGATCTTATGCTTTGCAAGTTGCGGAAGTGGCTTTTGCGGCGCCTCGGCCATGTTGGCAAGTATCCCTTGCCGGGTGCCAACAGTGCAATATCGTGACCAAATATGGCGTCCATCGCAAATTTGCAGCAGGAATTTTGCGGGCAAACCGAATCGAAAACTGGCCATCTAACAAACAAGCACTCTTGCGATCTGGAGTTAGCGCTGATGATCTGGGGCCGACTCAAAATGGGGAGTAAACAGCGTCAGGCCAGACCGTGGCAGAAGATCGTCAGCCCGCCCGAGAATGAAGTTCAGAATGGAAGCGAGCCGACTGGGTTGGTTCGTCGATACCTCGATCTGGCTGACGTGCTCATCCGTCGTGTGCAGCGCCGGATGGAGCGGACGCAATTCAGGAACGGGACCCGTCACCGCGACGCAGCCTGATGGACCTCCGCCTCTAGATTTTGGGTCGGCGCATCAGGCCGGTCGATCGTAGACCACCCCTCAATTTTGCCATCCAGCTGCCCCCAAACAGGAAATTTACCAGCCCGTCCATCTGCTGCTGATAGCGCTGACCGTAGCCGAACCACCACGGCTTTGGCACACGCGGAAGAAGGTCTACGTTCACGTACTTCACCTGCACCATCTCCTGCAGTCCCAGCTCGCCGTGCGTGCGGCCGATGCCGCTGTGCTTGAAGCCGCCATGCGGAGCATCGGCGATCCCGAAAGACGAGATCACGTCATTGAGCATCACGGTGCCTGCCTTGAGCTGCGCGGCGATTTCTAACCCGCGCTTTCGGTCCGTGGTCCAGACGCTGGCGGCCAGCCCAAAGTCGCTGTCGTTGGCGAGCCGGATCGCTTCCTCGTCACTGTCGAATAGCGCGACCGGCAGCACGGGCCCGAAAGTCTCCTCCTGCATGATGCGCATATCGTTGGTCACGTCGGCCAGCAGCGTGGGAGCATAGTAGTTCGGACCGATCCCGGTCAGGCGCTTTCCTCCGGTCAGCAGGCGCGCGCCGCGTTGCACCGCTTCGTTCACGTGTTCTTCGACAATCTTGAGCTGGCGCTCGTGGATCATCGGGCCAACCTCCGCTTCGGAATCGAGCCCATTGCCGACGCGCAGATTCTCGATCTTCTCGCGACACTTGGCGATGAATGGTTCGTAGAGGCTGCGGTGTACATAACAGCGCTCCACCGAGAGGCATGTCTGACCGGCGTTCATGAAAGCGCCCCACAGCGCCCCGCTGGTCGCGATCTCCAGATCAGCGTCGTCGAGCACGATCATCGGGTCCTTGCCGCCCAACTCCAGCACCACCGGCACCAGTCGTCGCGCGGCGGCCTCCGCGACCCGCCTTCCCGTGCCGACACTGCCAGTGAATATGAGCTTGTCGACAGGCGATTCCACCAGGGCCGCTCCCGTCGGCCCCTCGCCCACGACGACCTGCATCAGGTCGCCGTGCAGGCCGGCGTCGCACAGCAGACGTTCCAGCTCCAAAGCAATCAGGGGAGTAAGCTCGGAAGGCTTGAGCACGACCGCGTTGCCGGTTACCAGCGCGCCAACGGTCTCGATTGCCGGGGTTGAGAACGGATAGTTCCAGGGGGCGATGATGCCGATTACCCCGTAGGGTTCGCGCACCAGCATGCCGCGCTTAATGTTCATCAGGATATTGCCGTGCGGCAGCGGCCGTTCGCGAAGGAAGTCGTAGGCGTGGCGAATGCAGAACTCGGTTGCGTCGAGGACGACGAGCACTTCGGTCGCGAGCGCCTCGGCGGCGGGCTTGCCAACTTCGCGGCAGATCAGTTGCGCGACGGCATTGCGGTGCTCGTGCAGCAGCCGCTGAAAGCGGCGAAGAAGGGCAATACGCTCACGCACCGGCGTCACCTGCCATCGCGGTTGCGCTGCCTTCGCGCGTTCAACGGCGCTGCGAACTTCAGCTGGTGTGGCGCAAGGCAGCTCGGCGAGGACCTCGCCAGTCGCGGGATTGGTGGTAACAAGCATTGCCGGGCCGGCGATTGTTGGTTCGGTTGCCATCGTGGTATCTGTGTAGCGCCGGTCTCCAGACCGGCTGTGGTGGCGGCCTCCACGCCGGCACCTTCGTTATGCAAAACCTGTGACTCGCGTGGGAGACGAATTGCCGGTCTGGAGACCGGCGCAACAGCCGGACTGGAGTCCGGCGCTACAATTTAATACTCCACGCTCACCAGATACAGGCCGCAAGCGGCTGCCGTGGGTCCGGCGGCACTGCGGTTGCGGGCTTCCAGAATAGTTGGCACGTCGCCGACACTCAGCGATCCCTTGCCGACGAGCAGAAATGTTCCCATCAGATTCCGCACCATGTGGTGCAGGAAGCCGTCTCCTCGCACAGTGTAGATCAACTCCTCTTTGGTGCGCGCCCATTGCGAAGAATGAATCGTGCGGATGTTGGTGATCTTTCCAGAATGGGAAGAGGCATCTGCTTCCGCGCCTTCCGCCGTGCGAGTGCTGCGATCGGGATCGGAGGCGGCGAACGACGTAAAGTCGTGCGTGCCGACAACATGATCGGCGGCGCGGATCACCGCCGCTTCGTCCATCGGATACGGGTCGTGATGGACGTATCGCGCCAGAAATGGCGGACAGATGTCGCCGCGATAGATGCGGTAGCGGTAGGTCTTGGCCTTCGCCGAGTGGCGCGCATGAAAGCTGTCGGGCACGACTTCAACGGAATTCACTCGAATCGAAGGCGGGAGCACGTCATTGAGCGCGACGACGAGATTGCGCTCGGGGATCGGACTCTCCAGTTGAACGGACGCGACCTGAGCCAGCGCGTGAACTCCCGCGTCGGTGCGTCCCGAGCCCTGTGGCAGGACGTCTTCGCCAGTCAGGCGATTGAGGCAATCGGCGAGCGTGCCCTGCACGGTGCGCAGTCCCGGCTGGATTTGCCATCCGTGAAACTCCGAGCCGTCGTAGGCCAGCGTGATTTTCAGGTTGCGCGACAATCAGCTTCCCGCAATGTTCCTGTCATCCGAGCATAGTCGAGGGATCCGCCATGGACTTGTCATCCCGAGCATAGCCGAGGGATCTGCGGTTCGTCTGATTGGCACCAACGCCCGCGAAAAGCAGACTCTCGTCGGTCGCCGCGACTATCCTCGGGATGGACGACATAAATAGCCGATGCGCCCCTCACCATGCTGAAGCTGGCCTCGGAATGACTCCCACTATCAACCGCTCAGCGCTGCTTCAAAAGGCGCGCTCGCCGCCAATCTTTTCGATTCGTTAAGCAGTGTAAAGCTATGTAAAGCATCCACTTGCCCGCATCTCGCGTCAGCTATACTGGCTCTTCTGCACGGTACGAGCTTGAGATTACTCCATCCCTGCGACGATATCTTGAGACTGAATCTCCGCCAACTGTCTCAAATCTGTCCGTGCCCCAGCAAGATTCCTGCGTTGCCCTTGTTAGGGTGATTCAGGCGACAGCAAGGTGCCGCAAAGGCATGAAGAACTCTTAGCGTCCTTTTCAGGAGTGCAAGAATGTCCGTTTCTCGTCCGAATATCAATCGCGTCCGGGTCATTACGTTGCTGCTGTTGACAGGTATGGTCTCCTGTGTGGTCCTCGCGCAGGACACATCGCAACCGCAGAGCGCGCCGCAGGCGGCATCGCAGCCAAGCGCACCGCAAGCGAGCGGACCGCCGCAACAAAATCCCGAGTCCGGCGCCAATGCGCAGCAGACCAGCCCGCAGGCCTCGACGTTGAAGCCGCTTCCGCAGGCGCCGGCCCCGCAGCGCAACGCGCATCCGTACTCGGAGCAGGATTACACCCACGGCAAGCATCAGTGGCCGAACCCCTTCGTCATCTATGGCGAACGCGAGGTCGCACCGGTACGCGTCTCCAATTCGGCGCACGTCGACCAAATCCTGCGCGACGGCAAGATGTATCTGTCGATCAACGACGCGATTACGCTTGCCTTGGAGAACAACCTCGATGTCGGCATCCAGCGCTACAACCTCTCGATTGCCGATACCGACATCCTGCGCACCTCATCGGGCGCGGTAGCGCTGGGCGTGAATGCCGGGCTGGTGCAAGGCACTCCCGGCGGCACGACCGGCACCACCTCAGCTGGCGGCACAGGGACCTCGACCACGGGCGCGACCGGCGGCGGTGTGGGCGGAACGCAGATTGGCGTGGGCGGCGCAGGCGCTGGAGCGGCGGGCATCGTCGCCTCCACCCAGGGCGAAGGCCCGCCGATTGACAACTACGATCCGGTCATCACCGGCACCGTGAACTTTCAGCGCGCCATTATTCCCGAGTCAAACACCATCATCACGGGAACCAACACGCTTTATCAGAACACCACAAACGCCAATTTCCTCTACTCGCAGGGCTTCTCCAGCGGGACGTTGATGACGGCGGGCTTCAACAACACGCGTAATTCGTCCAACGCCCTGTTCAACACGTTGAATCCATCTCTGACTCCAAGCTTCCAGTTCGAGCTGCGGCAACATTTGCTGCAAGGCTTCGGCTTCGATCCTAACCTGCGCTGGATCCGCATTGCGCGCAACAACAAGATGATCTCCGAGGTCACCTTCCGCAACCAGATCATCACCACGGTCTCGCAGATTGAGAACATCTACTGGGACCTGGTCAATGCCTACGAAAATGTCAATGTGCAGCAGCGCGCGCTGGACCTCGCCAACAAAACGCTTTCCGACAATCAAAAGCAGGTGGCGGCCGGAACGCTCGCGCCGCTTACGGTCGTGCAGTCGCAGAGCGCCGTGGCCACAGCCAAGCAGAACCTCATTGCAGCGCAGGTCGCGCTTCAGTTGCAACAGCTGCTGATGAAGAATGCCATCACGCGCAACATGGCCGATCCGATGCTGGCCGTCGCGCCCGTGATTCCCACGGATACGCTGAGCACCACGACAGAATACGAGGTTGGGTCGATTGACGATCTGCTTGCCGAGGCGTTGAAGCAGCGCCCGGAGATACTCACCGCGCGGTTAAACCTTACCAACAGCCTGGTCACGCGGAAATCGATCCGCAACCAGCTGCTGCCCACCGTCGATCTCTACGCGTTCTACGGCGCCTCGGCGCTGGCGGGGCCGACCAATCCTTTATGCACCGATCCGACGCGTTGCGCTCCGCCCGGCTTTCCGACGAGCTACTCGGGCGCATTCAGCAACTTGTTCAACAGCAGCTCGCCCGATAAAGGCGTTGGCGTGAACATTAACATCCCGCTGCGGGATCGCCAGGTGCAGGCCGACCAGGTGCGCAACGATCTGGAATACCGCCAGGCGCAGTTGAGCCTGCTACAGGCCGAGAACACCATCATGCTGCAGGTGCGGCAGGCGCAGTTTGCCTTGCAACAGAACTGGGTGGCGCTGCAGGCGGCGATCTCGGCGCGCGACTACGCGGCACAGAGCCTCGACGCCGAGCAGAAGAAGCTGGTGATGGGCGCCTCCACCAGCACGCTCGTGCTGCAGGCGTCGAGCAACATGACGCAGGCGGAGTCGAATGTTCTGGCTGCGGCAACGAACTATGAGAAGTCCAAGGTACAGCTGGATCTGTCGACGGCTGAGACGCTCGCGCGGCTCGGGATCGATCTCACCGATGCCCAGAGCGGCAAGATCAAGCACGAGCCGAACGTGCCAGGCGTCGTGCCGGCGAGCGGCCCGAACGAGCTCACCACACCGCACCTGATTCAGCTCGGGCCAGGCGGTCCCGAGACCGGGCCGACGATGGCGCCGCAACCGCGAACGCCGCAACAGCCACAACCACAACAGCAAAATCCGCCGCCGCCGCCGCAAGCGGCGCCTCAGCAGATGCAGATGGAGGTGTTGCCGCAGTAGGACCAGGCAGGTGCAAGCGGTAAAGAGTAGATTTTTCTACCCGCGGTAAAATAGAGATGGATCGCAGTGGAGGACGGTAACGTGTCGCCTTTGGACTTGACCGGCGTTTTGAAGGATGCTCCGATTGGGGAGTGGATTGCCCTTTCCAGCGGACAGGACAGGATCGTGGCAACCGGTAAGACTTTGTCGGAAGCGATCGAGAAGGCACACGAAAAGGGTGAAGAGCACCCGATCGTCATGAAGGTTCCCCCGATCAGTTCGCTGATCCTCTAGTGACCAATGCGTTTCCCATACGCAGTCTTTCCTGCCAAACCGGACGCTGCGTTTCCTGACCGGCAATCGATAACCCGGCCGATCTTGACGATTTACGCTAGAAAACAGGGGATTGTCGATCGCCACCTTCGCGATCGTTGATTCCGGTGCGGACAACTGTTTGTTCCCGGCTTCACTGGCACCGCAATTAGGAATTGCCATTCCCAATCCTAATGCCTATGTATTCACTGGTACGTCTGAGCACGGGCAGATCGCTTATTTCGGGACCGTGCAAGCGAACATCTGGAACGGCAGGCCGGACGAATCTCCGATTACATTCCCGTTGTACGCAGGCTTCTGCGAAACCCTTGAGCATGTCGGGATGGGATTGCTCGGGCAGGACGGGTTTTTTTCGCAATTCAACATCCAGTTTGAATACGCGGCCAATTTCTTCGACGTCTCCTAAGCCCGTCTTGCCCCATCCGCGCGCATCCACTAGCATGGAAGGTTCGTCTTAATACGTACAGGTGTGCTCATGGCCAACAGCCGCAAAACCAACGGGAAAACTGTAACCGAATCGCCGGTCACCGATGTGTTCGAGGGACGCCATCCCTCCGCGTCCGAAAAAGAGTGGGCGGAGAAGACGCTCGCGCCGACGCTGGAGAAGGCTGCGGAGCGCCCGATCGGCGCGCCCACAGGCGTCAATGTGGACGAGGAAGGCCACGCGCGCTTCACCACGATTTCCGGCGTTCCCATTCGCAGGCTGTATACGCAAGCCGACTTACCCGAAGACTGGAGCAACGACAAGTACCTCAATTATCCCGGCCAGCCGCCGTTCACGCGTGGCATTCATGCCTCCGGCTATCGCGGCAAGATGTGGACCATGCGCCAGTTCTCCGGCTTCGCCTCGCCCGAGGAGACGAACCAGCGCTACAAGTATCTGCTGGAGCACGGCGGCCACGGCCTGTCCGTCGCCTTCGATCTGCCCACGCTGATGGGTTACGACAGCGATCATCCCTTCAGCGAGGGCGAGGTCGGAAAGTGCGGCGTCGCCATCGATTCGCTCGAGGACATGGAGATCCTCTTCGACGGCATCGATCTGGAAAAGACCACCGTCTCCATGACCATCAACTCGCCTGCGTCGATCCTGTGGGCGATGTATCTCGCAGTCGCCGAGAAGCAGGGTGCCGACTGGAAGAAAATTTCCGGCACCATTCAGAATGACATTCTTAAAGAGTACATAGCCCAGAAGGAATACATCTACCCTCCGGCGCCGTCGATGCGGCTGGTGATCGACACCTTCGAGTTCGGCTCGAAGTTCACGCCGCGCTTCAACACGATTTCCATCTCGGGCTACCACATTCGCGAAGCCGGCTCGACCGCGCTCCAGGAGCTGGCATTCACCATCTACGACGGCGTCGAGTACGTGGAGTGGGCGCGCCGCCGCGGCCTTGATGTCGACGAGTTCGGCCCGCGCCTCAGCTTCTTCTTCAACGCGCATAACGACTTCTTCGAGGAAATCGCCAAGTACCGTGCCGCGCGCAAAATCTGGTACCGGCTGATGAAGGACCGCTTCGGCGCCAAGAACCAGCGCACCTGGCTGATGCGCTTCCACACGCAGACGGCGGGCGTGTCACTGACTGCGCAGCAGCCGATGAACAACATTGCGCGCGTTGCCATCCAGGCGCTGGCCGGCGTGCTGGGCGGAACGCAGTCGCTGCACACCGACAGCTACGACGAAGCGCTGGCGCTGCCCACTGAAGAAGCGGTGCGCATCGCGCTGCGCACGCAGCAGATCATCGCGTACGAGTCGGGCGTAGCCAACACCGTCGACCCGCTGGGCGGCTCGTACTTCGTCGAGCGCCTCACGCTCGACATGGAGAACGGAGCGTTCGATTACTTCGGCAAGCTCGATGCCATGGGCGGCATGGTGGCGGCGATCGAGAAGGGCTATCCGCAGAAGGAGATCGGCGAGGCCAGCTACCAGTTCCAGCGCGCCACGGAAGCGCGCGAGAAAATCACTGTTGGCGCAAACGAGTTCGTGGTGGAAGAGCCTGCGCCGAACATTCTCTACATCGGCGAGGAAGTCGCGCAGGCGCAGACGAAGAAGCTGAACGCGCTGCGGGCGCGACGCTCGAACGACGAAGTGCGCCGCCGCCTCGATGCCCTGAAGAAAGCCGCTGCCGAGCAACCCAAAGCCGCCGCGAACGCCCAGATCTCGCCGGTGAACACCATGCCCTTCATCATCGATGCAGTGAAGGCCTACGCGACCGTGGGCGAAATCTGCGACGCCCTGCGCGAGGTCTACGGCACGTACGAGGAGACGGCATTCGCGTAGGAAGGCAGTTGTCAGAACTAGCTATCGCGTGAGATGCGGCGGTGACGCATCGTCCCCGGCGCCCTTGGGCGAGAGGCTGGGGCGACTATTCCACCGGCAGTTCAAAGCGAAAGGTTTCTTCCTCCACGATGACGGTGAGCTGAGCGCGGCGAACTTTCTTGCCATTGCTCGATCCGCTCTCCGTAAGTTTGCCGAGCGGGTAGAAGACTACGCCTCCGGCATTGGCGTGCGGCGGCACGGTGTTAGCGAGGAACGCAAACTGCTCGACGGCATCCGGTGACGTTTGCCGCTGCAGTTGCACCAATGCGTAGGCGCCCACAGCCTCGCGGTTGCGAAGGCGGCAGACCAGGTCGCATTCGGGAGCGCGCTCCGACTCACGGCCGGTTTCAAGTTCTCCCGGCGTGTCGGTGTAAAGCAGGTTCTTGCCGCCAGGCATCACTCCGCCATTGCTGCGCGCCATCATGGTTCGCATCATTTCCAGCATCTGGGGAGCCATATCGCTGGTGATCGGCATCTCCGGATCGCTGCCCGCGACAGCATTCACTCCATAGCGCGCCATGTTGTATGGCTTGCGCATCTTTGTCGCCAGGTCGGTGCCCGACACGGCTGCGACCACACGTCCCGCTCCATCCTCCAGCCGTACATCTGTCGGCTTTATGGTGAGCGATTGCTGGCCTGTGTTGTAAACGCGCACCTTTACGGCAGCGAACTTGCGATTGATGGCGGAATGCGCCGCCGCTACCACAATCGCGTCCTTCCCAACCGAGTACTGGTAGATGATGCCGTCGACGTAGAACATCCCCATTGCATTCTGGGATTTCTGGGGCGTCCTCGCGTCGTTTTGGGCGAAGAGCGGGCAGACAACGAGAAGCGCAAACGACAAGTAGCGCACAAGACCTCCAGTCACGGCTGGCATGAACCTGAGTCGGTAATCGGCAGCTGTGCGTCGCAGCATTACATGGCTTCGTAGCGCCGGCGTCCACGCCGGCGTGTCGCGTCGTGAGAATACGAGAGCGAGTGCGGGAAGCGTGGGTCTGGAGACCCGCGCTACCGCCGGTGCTAAACTTTGCCCGTGGTGAAGGCTAGTTCAAGCCGCGGCGCCGAGCCCTCGACTCCAGGGACGCTCTATCTGGTCGGCACACCCATCGGCAACCTCGAGGACATCACCCTGCGCGCGTTGCGCGTGCTGAAGGAAGTCGACCTGATCGCCTGCGAGGACACGCGGCAGACGGCCAAGCTGCTAAGCCATTACGGCATCGACAAACCCACGATCAGCTACCACGAGCACAACGAACTGACGCGCGCCGCCGAAATTGTCGTCCACCTGGAGGGTGGAGACAACGTCGCGGTCGTCAGCGATGCCGGCATGCCTGGCATCAGCGATCCCGGATACCGGCTGGTTACGCTCGCTATCCGCCATCACATCCCCATTGTGCCGGTTCCGGGCGCCGCGGCTTTTGTCTCGGCGTTGGTGGCCAGCGGCCTGCCGACCGATTCATTCCGCTTTGGCGGATTCCTGCCCCCAAAATCAGGCGCGCGGCGTACGGCACTGGAGGCAATCCTCAACTCACCGAGGACGCAGATCTTCTACGAGGCCCCGCATCGCCTTATCGAGGCAATACGCGACGTTGTTGATGTCCTCGGCCCCGGCCGTCACGTCGTGGTGGCCCGCGAAGTGACAAAGCTGCACGAAGAATTCCTGCGCGGTCGCGCCGAGGACGTGCTGCAGCAACTGGACAAGCGCGGTGAAGTGCGCGGCGAGATCACGCTGCTGATCGGCAAAGCCGACGAATCGGCCCAGTCGCCTGCCGCAAGCAAGAATGTCGCGCAGCGAGTTCTGGAGCTCGTCGCTTCGGCAAAGCTCGACGAGAAAGCGGCCCTCAAGCAGGCCGCCAGGGAATTCGGCCTCTCGCGCAGCGAAGCCTATCGTGAGTTACAACGTCTAAAATAGTGAAGTACTTGAGGAACTAAGGTTTCGGGGCATTTGACAAGAGAGACAGCGGCGTGAACAATAGCGGGCGAGTTGGAAGTGGCCGGGCTGCAATCATCTGTTTTGTTCTGAACGCGGTATCTCCACCCTGAGCTTCCGACCTTCGACGCGTTATGGCCAAGATCCTCTGCGTGGATGACGAACCGAACATCGTGTCTCTGAAGTGTGCCATTCTTGAGGCCGCCGGACACCAGGTGACACCGTCGACCTCTGCGCGCGATGCTATTGAGAAGATCGAGCAGAACAATTACGACGCCGTGGTTACCGACTGGCGCCTGGGAGACGCTAACGGCCGCGCCATTGTGCAGGCTGCCAAGACGCACTCCACCATGCCAGTGGTCGTGGTCTCCGGATATGTCGCGGAAGCCTTCCAGGCCGCCGAGCCCCTGGCGGACCTCTACCTGGAAAAGCCAGTCAATCCCGACGAACTGGTCACCATTGTGAATGAGCTGTTAAAGACGAGCGACCACGCCACAACGTAGGTCCGGCTCGCCGCGTTGAACGCTCATGCCCGTGTAGTTCCCGTGATTCTCGCGACGGCAGTGGCGCTTCTAAAGTCCAAACAGGCTTGGGGCGCTGCACTTCTGCAGTGCTCCAAGCCCGTCACCTCCGATCGGTCCTCGATCGGCACAAGGGAAACTGCCTATCCTGCTATAGCCCGTCGATCGCGTTCGGGCTTTCAGTGCACGACGCTTGCCCGCACTCCGATTTCCATCCGCCCCTTCGCCGCCGCAGCCACAGCGGCATGCGCGCGCGCGGGAATCAGCGGGATGGAAGCCGTGGCTTGCGCCAGGATCCGGTGGTGCACGACGAAGAGCGCTAACTCCAGGCGGTCCGAGACGCCGATCTTGTCGAAGATATTACGCAGCGCGTTCTTCACTACTTGCTCGCTGGTGAAGAGCTGCTCCGCGATCTCGCGGTTCTTGTAGCCCTGCACAATGGCAGCAATGATGCGCAGTTCCCGGTCAGAAAGGCGCTGGCGCACGCGCGCTCCTACCAGGTCCTCGTTAATCTCGGCTTCCGACGGATTCGGCCCTTGCAGGAACGACTGGCCCTGGGCCAGCCGCCGCACTGCCTCGACTACCAGGTTACCGCTGGCTGAGCGGTAGATTACGCCCTGCACGCCCATGCGCATGTAGTCGGAGGCATTTTCGTTGTTGTCACAGATGATGAGCACGGCAATCTGCCGCCGACGCGCGATTTCCTGGATTTCAGGTAGGAAGGACAGGAAACCGGTCGACAGGATTACCACACGCGGACGAAGTTTATCTAGCGCATTGAGGATCGCTTCGGGTGTGGGCGGCTGACCTACGATGCGCAGGTCTTCTTCCACCGCCAGAACCTTAGCAACGCCCGCACGAAAAATCGCCTGATGGTCAGCGATGATCACGTTGATCATAGGGGGTTACGAAACCTTTCCTGAACTTGGCTTCGTCATTTTTTACCCGGGTACTACACAGAGCTAAGGTAACCGGCACAGAGACGTTACCAGCTCTTAACACGGGTTACGGGTGGCCAGGTTGGAAAGATACCACGGACGGAGAAATATGGAATAGCTCTTAAGTGGCAGTTTCAAAAAATGACGCAATATTGCGCTCGTGGCTTGAACAAGGGCTGCCAGGCGCTGCATTACGTTATCGGCGGGAAAACATTCCGGCTAAGCCGTAGCCGCTGACCATGGCGACCAGCGTACCCACCGCCAGAAGCCCCCAGATATGCTCGCGCGCATACTTCCTCACGTCGAGGTGCTCGCGCACGGTTTCCCGCAGAGACGACTTCAACTCGTCCACCGAATTGTGAATACGCTCGCGCTGTTCGGCGGCGCGTTGTTCCAGCAGTTCCGTAGGCAAGTGATTTACGACTGCGCTGCTCATATCTGTGATTTCCCCTCTGTTTGCAACCAGATGCGGTCCTGTTGCAGGACTCGGATCGTGCGCTCCGGCTTGACGCCCTTTTGCTTCAGCTGCCTCCAGGCCAAATACGCCGCAAGCCCGCCTACAACGGCGTACACGACGGTGACCAGGATGAAAGAGATCGCGTAATTCCATGGATTGGGCGCGAAAGCCTGGGCAATGATGGTGACAAGGAAGCCGGTGAACAGCAGCCACGCGGTGCCCAAAAGTGCTATGCCAATGCTCAAGACGGGAGCCGCCGTTTTGAGGGATTGGTACTTCTCATTGAGCTCGGAGCGTAACATTGCAAGCCGGGTGGCCACGAATTCCTTCAGCTCCTCCTTCAACTCTTCAATTACTTCAGTAATCGGTTTGGTATATCCGTTAGCCACGGTTTCCCCTCCAAGCTCTCAGAATCACTCCCAAGGCGAAGCCGGCACTGGCGCCGACCAGCAGAACGCGAAGCGGATCTTCCGGTTGCCAGGCGGTCAAGGCCGCCACGCCGCGACGCGCTTCGTAGCGAAGCGAATCCACCCGGCACATCGCCACCCGGCGAAGCCTCTGCATGCGGCTTCCGCGGCGGGTACCCGCTGCCGACGTATAAGCTGCCGCCTTGTCCGCCAGCTCCAGCAAGCCTACTTCGGCTGCATCCCGCAGGTTGGCGGCTTTCGTTTCAGCGGCCCCGCGAAGCTCGGCAAACTTCGAAGCAGCATTTTCACCGACCAGATGAATGCGCGAGCGCAGCTGCTGCGGAAGCCGTCTCACTCCGGCGACCGCGCTGCCCAGGCCGCGGCCCACAGCCTCAGCCGAGCGGTTCAGCGAGGGATTGACGGTGGTTGCCGGGCGGGCTGTCTGGCCCCGGCCGCTCTCTTTGGTTGTATCGCTGGTGTGGGCAAAGTCCGTGGGATACTGAACATCCCGTTGTGGCGTATCCGTGCGCACCACGTCTGCCATGAGAACCTCCCTTCCGAGCCCGAAATGCTAGCGCTTTCACCTAGTAGGATGACCATCGCCAGCCTCGTGTTTGAAGCGGTTGCCGCGGAAATTCGGATTTTTTGGGGTAGCAAGGGGCCTGCTGAGGGTGGAGTACGCCTTTCGGCGCTCGCGTCGCCTTCTGTGCTCAGCATCTGCTGATCACAATTTCCATTAACAACCAAGTTTCCTTTTCGGCACGTCGCTGTCACCGAATCCGGGTTACTTGTATCATCAAAGTTTGGCGACAATTTCCACATCTTCCCGCATCGAAACCCGTCCCAACTGGGCTGAAGTTTCCCTCTCCGCTCTGCGCCACAACTTCCGCGTAGTGCAGGAACATGTCGGCCGCGATGTCACTATCTGTGCCGTCGTGAAGTGCAACGCCTACGGCCATGGCGTGGAGGAGTGCGCGCCCGCGCTCGAGCAGGCCGGCGCGAAATGGTTCGGAGTCACCTCTACCGACGAAGGCATTCTGTTGCGTCAGTGCGGCATCACCGGACGCATCCTCATCCTCTGCGGTCTTTATCCCGGCGAAGAGGAAGAAGCGCTGCGGCATTCGCTCACGCCCGCGGTTTTTCGTCTTGAGCAGGCACAGGCACTCGCGCGCGCCGCAGATCGCCTTAATCTGACGCAAAAAGCGGCGATTCATCTCAAGATCGACACCGGCATGGCGCGTCTGGGAATCCCGCTGGCCGAACTCGAGTCATTCGCGGAAGCCATGAAGCGTCAGCCGCAAGTTGAACTGGAAGGTGTCTTCAGTCATCTCGCATCCTCGGAGATCCTCGACGATGAAGACACCGCGCGCCAGGTCGAGCGCTATTCATCCGCGTTGCGCACACTTGCAGGATACGGACTCCACCCTCCGCTGCGTCACCTGGCAAACAGCGGCGCGGTCGAAGGCCGTCCCGATACCTGGCACAATTTCGTGCGCCCCGGCCTTGTGCTCTACGGATACGAGTACGCCCTGCAGCGCCGCGACGGCTCACTCGTGAGCGATGTTCCTCGAATGCCGCTGAAACCAGCGCTGTCGTGGAAAACGCGCGTGCTCAGTCTGCGTGACGTCGGTGCGGGGCAAGCCCTGGGATATGGCGGCTCCTACATCACGCCCGCCCCCGCGCGCATCGCGGCGGTCTCGGTAGGATACGGTGACGGTCTTTCGCGCAAGGTTTCCGTCCGCAACGGACACGATCCCGCCCTCTGTCACATTCATCCCTCCGTCGGCCATGGCGAGGTGTTGCTGCGCGGACAGCGCGCTCCCATCGTCGGCCGCGTCTCGATGGACCTTACGCTGATCGATGTAACGCGCGTGTCTGGCGCTTCGATTGGAGACGAAGTCGTCCTCATCGGCCGCAGCGGCAACCAGCAGCTCACCGCCTGGGACTTGGCGCGCTGCTCGGATACGGTCGTCTACGAGACGCTTTGCAATCTCTCCAAGCGCGTGCCGCGCCGACATGCGGAGTAACGGGAGTGGCGAGCACTGCCACGTAGCACTCTTCCCAAACACGCAGTCATCCCATTTCGATATCGTGAATCACCCCGCGACGTGATGCACGTTACTGATCTTCCGCCTATCAAAGTGAAATTGTAAGCGTAGCAAGAGGGCCAAAGGGCAACGGGAGATGACTCTCCGACCGCCATTGAGCCGGCGGTGCGCTGCGGACCCTCCTACGTGCTGGTCTCTATCGGAGAAAGGAGCGCCAGGCACATGGCAACTGCCCAGATTCCCCTCGATAGCGCCGAGCAGGCGTTCATTGATCAAGTCATAGCCAAGAACAGCGGCCGTCCCGGTGAGTTGCTCGGCATCCTGGAGGCGGTGCAGGACTGGAACCCGCACAAGTATCTCTCCGGCGAAACGCTGCGCTATATCGCCGAGAAGCTCGACATACCGCTCTCGCGGCTTTACAGCGTTGCGACCTTTTACGCGCTCTTCAATCTCGAGCCCCAGGGCGACAACACCATCTGCATCTGCCGCGGCACGGCATGCCACACGCGCAACTCGCGTGCACTGCTGGAGAGTCTGCGCTTTGAGCTCGGCCTCGGTATCGAGGAAGAGGAGGGCGAGGCCGACAAGCTGACGCTGACTACTCCTGACAAGAAGTTCACACTGCGGACCGTGGCGTGCTTCGGGCAATGTGCGCTGGCCCCGGTGGTCGAGATCAATCATCGCATCTGCGGTCACGTCAACGAGCGAAGCCTGCAACGCGAGGTCCGCGCGCTGGAACGGGAGAATGACTGATGCCGCGCATTGAGGACATTGGCGTATTTAATGCCGTCCGCGAAGCCGGGCTGGCGAGACTGGTCCCCCAGGTTCCGCGCATCGCCGTCGGCATGGGTACCTGCGGACGCGGCAACGGAGCGGAAGGTTTGTATCACGCCTTCGCTGAAGTGCTGGAGCGCAGCGGCACCGAGATGTACCTGGCCAACGTCGGCTGCTTCGGCGCCTGCTATGAGGAGCCGCTGGTCAACGTCTACGTGCCGGGAAAGCCCCTGCTCATCCTCCATCGCGTGCAAGCTAACGATGCGGGGCGAATCATTAACAGCATCAATAGCGGCAACTTTCCTTCCGAACTGCTTTACTGCAAAGTCGAGGAGTGGGACCACATCACCGGAACCATTCGCTACGGCCACGGCCATCCCGAAGTGCCGCTGTGGAGCGATGTCCCGTTCTTCAAGGGCCAGAAGAAGATCGTGCTGCGCAACTGCGGCCTCATCAACCCCGACGATGTCGAGGAATACATCGCGGTCGGCGGCTATCAGGCGCTCTACAAGACGCTGATCGATGAGAAGCCCGAAACCGTCATCGAGCAGGTGAAGGCTGCCAAGTTGCGCGGTCGCGGTGGCGCAGGCTTCCTCACCGGCAACAAGTGGGAGTTCCTGCGCAAGGCGGTTGCCGACGAAAAATTCATCATCTGCAACGCCGACGAAGGCGATCCCGGCGCGTACATGAATCGCAATGAGATCGAGAGCGATCCTCACGCGCTGCTGGAAGGCATGATCATCGGCGGCTACGTGATGGGCGCGACGCAGGGCATCATCTACGTTCGCGCCGAGTATCCCCTGGCTGTCCATCGGCTGAACCGCGCGCTCGAGCAGGCACGCGACTTTGGCCTGCTCGGCAACAACATCCTTGGCCGCGGATTCAACTTTGATATTGAGCTGGTAGAAGGAGCGGGTGCGTTTGTCTGTGGCGAAGAGACGGCGCTGATCGCATCCCTTGAAGGTGAAGCCGGACGTCCTCGGCCACGGCCACCATTTCCTGCGCAGAAAGGTTTGTGGGGCAAGCCCAGCAACATTAATAACGTCGAGACCTGGTACAACATCGCGCCCATCATCACCAAGGGCCCGGGATGGTTTGCGGAAACCGGCAGCGCCAAGAGTTCGGGCACGAAGGTCTTTTCGCTGGTCGGCAAGGTCCATAACAGCGGCCTGGTCGAGATGCCGATGGGTACACCGATCAAGACCTTCATCTACGACATCGGCGGAGGCGGAATCGACGGCCGCGCCATCAAGGCCGTGCAGACCGGCGGTCCTTCGGGCGGCTGCATCCCCAGCGAGATGTTCGAGACGCCCGTCGACTACGAGAGCCTCGGACAGCTGGGCTCCATCATGGGCTCAGGCGGCATGGTGGTGATGGACGAAGACAACTGCATGGTCGACGTCGCCCGCTACTTCGTCGAGTTCACCAACTCCGAGTCGTGCGGCAAGTGCATCCCCTGTCGTGTGGGCTTGAACAAGTGCCTGCGCATCCTGAACCGCATCACCGAAGGCGCAGGCGGCATGGAGCACCTGGAGCGCCTGGACGAGCTGAGCCGCTACATTCGCGACTGCTCGCTCTGCGGGCTGGGTCAGACCGCGCCGAATCCGGTGCTGACCACGATGCGGCACTTCCGCCAGGAGTTCGAAGACCACATCATCTCCCACCGTTGCGTTGCCGGCACGTGCACCGAGCTGGCGCTGGCGCCCTGCGAGAACAGCTGTCCGCTGCACATGAACATTCCTCGTTTCCTCCAGCTCTACAAGGAAGGGCAGATCGAGGAGGCGTTCGAGTCCATCATCATGGACAACCCGCTGCCGTGCTCGACCGGCCGCGTCTGCCAGCATCCCTGCGCGCATCGCTGCCGGCGCCAGACCGTGGACGAGCCGGTAAACATGCGCGAGGTCCATCGCTTCATCGGCGACTACATCCTGATGGGCGACCAATTTGAGGAGGCGGTCACGCGCGTGCTCGCGCGCAAGCTGGAAGGTACTGGCCGCAAGGTCGCCGTCGTCGGCGCAGGCCCGGCGGGGCTGACGGCTGCGTTCTACCTGGCTCTCTTCGGGCATGACGTGACCGTCTTCGACGCGCTCGCCGAAGCCGGCGGCATGTTGCGTTACGCGCTCCCTGAGTATCGCCTGCCTAAGCCGGTGGTGAGTCGGGAGATTGAGCTGATCGAGCGGCTGGGTGTGAAGTTCGTCCTCAACACGCGCCTCGGAACCGACATTTCGCTGAGCGAATTGGATGAGCAGTTCGACGCAGTATGCCTGGCAATTGGCACGTGGAAAGAGTCGTCGATGAGCTTGCCCGGCTGCGAGCTGAAAGGAGTCTTTCCCGCATTGCCGTTCCTGGAAGCGGTGGGCAAAGGCGACGCTCCTGCTCTGGGCCGCAAAGTTGTGGTGATCGGCGGTGGCAACGCCGCTATCGATTCCGCCCGTACGGCACGGCGGCTGGGAGCAAGCGTCACGGTTGTTTACCGTCGCGAGCGCAAAGACATGCCGGCCATTGAAGAAGAAACCGCGGCGGCAGAAGAAGAGGGAGCGAAGATCGTCTTCCTTTCGGCGCCGCACCGCATCATCGGCGACGCCAAAGACAATGTACGGGCTCTGGAAGTGGTGAAGACGCGACTGGGCGAGTATGACCGCTCCGGACGGCGCAAACCCATCCTCACCGATGAGGTGCAGCGCTTCGAGTGCGACTCCATCATCCTTGCCGTGGGGGAGACCGCCGATCTCGAATTTGCCGAGTCCTCAGGCATGGAGATCAAGGGCGGCAGCAGGATTGAAGTAAATCACTTCACGTTGCAGACGAGCCGGCCGCGTTTCTTTGCCGGTGGCGATGTCGTAACCGGCGCCTCCAATGTCTCGGGTGCGATGTCCTACGGCAAGCGCGCGGCACAGTCTATCGACGAGCACCTGATGGACAGCAAGCGCTGGGAGATGCTCTTCCGGCCGATGAAGTATGCGCAGACGCCGCCCAAGGAGCCGAGCGAGAGCCGGCGTCATCATGCACGGACGCTCGCGCCCTTGCAACGTGCGAGCACCTTTGAAGAGGTAGTGCAGAGCCTCTCGGCGGAAGAGACGCACGACGAGTGCTGCCGCTGCCTGCGCTGCGATGCCACTGTGGCGGTTACACGATAGGAGGTTTTCCTTGCCGCAAAAGAAAATCTCGTTGCGTATCGATGGCGAGCTGGTGAACGCGCTCGAGGGGCAGACCGTGCTCGAGGCTGCGCGCGCCAGCGGAAAGTCCATCCCCACCCTGTGTTTCCTCGAGGGCCTCACTCCCGTGGGCGCGTGCCGGTTGTGCATGGTGGAAGTGTCAGGCATCGACCGCCTGTTTCCCGCCTGCACCACGCCGGTGCAGGATGGCATGTCGGTGATCACCAACTCGCCGCGGCTGTCGCGCTATCGCCGGATGACGATTGAGCTGCTGCTCGTCGAGCGCAATCACGTCTGCGCCGTCTGCGTCGCCAATGGCCACTGCGAACTCCAGGACATGGCGTACAACATGGGGATCACCAGCGTGCGCTTCGCTTACAACTTCCCGCGCCTGCCGGTTGACGCTTCGCATCCACGCTTCGTCATCGACCACAACCGGTGCATCCTGTGCACGCGATGTGTGCGCACCTGCGCCGAGATTGAGGGCGCACACGTGTGGGAGATGATCGCGCGCGGCATCAACGCCCGTATCGTCTCCGACTTGAACCAGCACTGGGGCGAATCAACCAATTGCACCGACTGCGGCAAGTGCGTCAAGGCATGTCCGACCGGGGCGCTGGCCGCGAAGGGCAAAGCGGTCGAAGAGATGACGCGCTCGACCGTCGCCCTCACCTCGCTGGCCCGCCATCGCGCAAAGGCGCCCCACAACGGAGGAGCCCAGGTATGAAGAAGCTGAAGCTGGCTACGGTTTGGCTGGATGGCTGCTCGGGCTGCCACATGTCGCTGCTCGACCTCGATGCCGCGCTGATCCCCATCGTGCGGAAAGTCGACATCGTCTACGGCCCGCTGGTCGACGCGCAGGAGTTTCCCGAAGATGTCGATGTCACGCTTGTCGAAGGCGCCATCAGCACCCAGGAAGATGTCGAGCGGCTGCGCGAGATTCGCTCCCGCTCCAAGGTACTCGTCTCGCTGGGAGATTGTGCCGTTACCGGCAATGTGCCGGGGCTGCGCAATGTCGTTCCCGTGAACAGGCTGCTGCAGCGGGTTTACGTGGATGGCGCCGATGCCGACGCCTGCGTTCCGCACGATGGACTGCCGCAACTGTCGAAGCAGGCGCGCCCGGCGCAGGACTTTGTGAAGGTTGACGTTTGCCTGCCCGGCTGCCCGCCGCAGACGAAGGTGATTGGAGCGCTGCTGAACAGTGTGATCGAGGGCCGGAAGACGGACGCCACCCAGAAGATTAAGTTTGGGTGAGCGAAGGACTTGTAACACGAGGGGCAGGAAGATTAACCACAGAGACACAGAGGACACAGAGAAGAAGGACGAGAAGAGACGGACGAAATCAGGAAAGATAAAGAACAAAATGAAGATGTAACTCTGTGTCTTTGTGCCTCTGTGGTGAATTGAATTTCGATCGGACCCAAGCAAAGGGAGCGGCAATGAAGCGCATCACGATTGAGCCAGTAAGCCGCATCGAAGGCCACGCGAAGATCACCATCCAGCTGGACGATGCCGGCAAAGTGGCCGACACAAAGTTTCAGGTCACGCAGGTGCGCGGCTTCGAGAAGTTTGTCGAAGGCCGACCCTATTATGAAATGCCGGGTATTACCTCGCGCATCTGCGGCATCTGCCCTATCAGCCATCAGCTGGCCGCCTCGAAAGCTTGCGACGCGATCATGGCCGTGCGCATTCCGCCCGCTGCCCGGCTGCTGCGCGAGATCATCCATTGCGCGCAAGTGGTCCAGTCGCACGCGCTGAGCTTCTTCTATCTCTCCGCGCCCGACATCCTGCTCGGTATGGACCACGATCCCGCGACGCGCAATGTCGCAGGCCTGATCGAAGCCAATCCCGAGCTGGTGCGCGCCGGCATCGAACTGCGCAAGTTTGGCCTGCTGGTGATCGAAGGCCTGGCTGAGGAGCGCGTGCATCCCTCGTGGATCGTGCCTGGCGGCGTGAGGTCTCCAATGACCGCCCAGGCGCGTGATCGCTTCCTGGCGGCAATTCCTCAGGCGCTTGCCACGACCGAGAAGACGCTCGGCATCTTCAAGGGCGCGCTCGATTCGTTCAAGGAAGAGATCGCGAACTTCGGTTCGGGTCCGACGATGTACGCGGGCCTGGTCGACGACGCGGGCAACATTCAGCTCTACGACGGCAAGCTGCGCCTGCGCTGGCCGGATTCCGGCATCGTGCACGACGACATTGCGGCCGAGGACTATGCGAAGTTTATCGGCGAAGCGACGGTCAGCGACTCCTACCTGAAAGCCCCGTTCTACAAGCCGCAAGGCTGGCCGGAGGGAATCTACCGCGTCGGCGCGCTGGCCCGCATCAACGTTTCCGATAAGATGGGCACGCCGCGCGCCGATGCCGAGCTCCAGGAATTCCGCCAGCGCTTTGGCCGCATCGCGCACAGCTCCTTCCTGTACCACTACGCGCGGCTCATCGAGATCACCTATGCCCTCGAGCGCCTGCAGACACTGCTGCAAACCCCTGATGCTCTCGACACTCTTGTTCGCGCTGAGGCTGGAGTCAACTCGCTCGAAGGCGTCGGCATGATCGAAGCCCCGCGGGGCACGCTCATCCATCACTACAAAGTCGACGACAACGGCGCAATCGTTTGGGCGAACCTCATTGTCGCGACCGGCCACAACAACCGTGCCATCAGCAACGGTGTACGCCAGGTGGCGGAGCACTTCATTACGGGCGACAAGCTAGAAGAGGGAATGCTCAATCGCGTCTCGGCTCTCGTGCGTGCCTACGACCCCTGCCTGAGCTGCTCGACCCATGCGGTGGGTGCGCCACAGGTGGAGATCTCGCTGCTGGATGCCAGTGGAGCTCTTCTCGATCGCATGCGTAATTAAGAAAGCGAAGCTGCTCTTGGACTTGCTCGTCGCTTGACGGGCGCACCGCGTTATGACTATCATCTTTTCCACGTCGTATGAATTCCTGCCTCCAGCTCTGTTGCATCTGTAACTGCCGCTAAACGCACTTCTGCGTTGGCGGCCAATCCCATACAGCTCTGATTCGATACTCGCGCTGCCGCTGTGTCGCTGCAGGCGCGCATCCCTTTCCTCTCCGAACCCGCAAGGAGCAAGTTATGAGCAACATTCTTCAGGAAGTCCTCGCAGCTAACCAGAACTATGTGTCCACCTTTGGCGAGAAAGCCAAGCTAGTCATGCCGCCGGCGCGTCACTTCGCGATACTCACGTGCATGGACGCGCGGCTCGATCCGGCGAAGTTTGCCGGATTGGCGGAGGGCGATGCGCATGTCATCCGCAATGCCGGCGGGCGCGCCAGCGATGACGCCATCCGTTCGCTGGTGATTTCCTACAAACTTCTGGGCACGCGCGAGTGGTTCGTGATCCATCACACGAATTGCGGCATGGAGTTCTTTACCAATGAAGTGATCCGCGGGCTGCTGGCCAACAGCCTGGAAACGGCCGAGCTGACGGAGAAGGGGTTTCAGGACGTGGGGCACGGTCCGGGATCGCGCGAGGGAGAGTTCATCGACTGGCTCACCATTCGCGACCAGGCGCAAAGTGTGCGAGACGATGTGCAGCGCATCCGCGAGCATCCGCTCGTACCGGACAACATCGCGGTCTACGGGTATATCTACGATGTGAGCTCTCGGAGGCTGATCGAGGTTCCGGAGCGAGCGGCGGTGTGCTCGGGTATCGCAGCGGATTGAAACTAGACGCTCGGGAGGCACCGGTCTGGTGACCCGATGTTATGACTCGCCACTGTACGCGCTTAAGCGGTCGTTCGGAGTTTGTCAGGATCGATGTAGGACTTCGACATGCAAGTGCGAGTGTCGAAGATCGAGCGCCGTAGGCGCGAAGACAGTTTAGCCCAGGATGGGCGAAGCGGAGCCCTGGCTTGGCTGGAACTGGTTCACTAAGTCCCGTAGGGACGGCATTGGCCTCCCACACTCGGGTCAGCGGCACCTGTTTGTGGAAAGCGGCTTTAGTGGGAGCAAAATCAGGCGAGATACTGCTGCAGGCTTTCGCGGATGGCGGCCTCGTCGACCTGCTCGCCGCGATTCAGGCGCTCGAGGATCTGGTCGACGACCTGCTTAGCCTCGTTGCGTTCGCGGTGCAGCAGGAAACCGTCAAAGACGTGCTGCCCGCGCATGGCCTTCTCGATCTCGGTTTCCTTGTCGTGCTCGCCGAGTTCGGTGAAGTACACGACGTGGTAGCGGCCGCCGTAGTCCGCCTCGCGGTAGATTTCGAACATGACCTTCTTGGTGTCGCTAGTGAGTGGCATGAAATCGTGGCCTGAGTTACGTCCAGTGTACGGCAAGGGCGCCGCGCTTCGAGCTCCGTCTGTCGTTTGACCGCTAGCAGCTAACGGCTAATTGCTAATTGCTAATTGCTAATTGCTTCTAATCATCTCCCGACGCGGTTGCGGCCTGCGGTTCGTCCATCGGCTGCGGGAAGGGAATTACCTCAGCCTCTTGCGCCACCGACTTGTGCGTCAGACTCATGCGCAACTGACGCTCGTATTCGGCAAGTTGCTCTTCCAGCTTCTTCGCCGACTCGGCCTTCTTCAGCAGGTCCTCGCGATAGCGCTTCAGGAAGTAGTCGATCGTCTCCACGCGAATCTTGATCGAGCCCGTCGGTTTGTTCTCGTCCAGGTCCTTGAACGAGAAGTAGGGCGTACCCGATTTCTCGATGATGTCCTCAATCACGCTGTAGATGGGCGCATCGTGCCCGCACTTGAAGTTCGAGATCTCCAGCGCCACCAGGTTGGGATGACGCGCGGTAAACTTCGCCGCCCAGATCTTCGTGTTCGTGCTGGCCGAGTAGGCGTTCTTCCACACGTCGCGAATGTCGAGCGCATGCGTGATCGCTCCGGAGCGCACTTCTTCGCCGAAGAGCCGATCCATCAGGTCTTCGTCAGTGGGCAGGAAGCTCTGCGAGAAAACGGGGTAGCCGAGCTTCTGGAACTCCTCCATGATCTCGTGGTTCAGGCCGGGATCGTGGTGATAGACGCGACCCAACATCACGATGCCGAGGCGGTTCTCACGTTCCAATGTGTCGAGCACCTCGCGCGCCCGCTTGCGCTGGCTGAGGTCGAAGTCCTCGAAGGCCTTGTATGCGGCTTCAATCGCGCGGTCGTTCTCTTCTTCGCTTAGGCCGAGGACCGGCGCCCACGTCTGGAACATCTGCAGCCCGAACACCTTCCTGTCGTCGATGTTCAGGATGGGATCGAGATACTGAATGCCGTTGTCCTTGAAGACGTCGCTCTCTTTGGTGAAGGCGGCCTTCACGGCGTTGGGCGTCGCCGTCACCGTGGGGCACGCATTCGAGCCGCTGCAATTCTTCAGTCCCTGATGCAACGTGTCGATCATGGGGAAGAAGATGACGTCGAGCGGCTTCTTAACGTGCTTCTGGAAGATCAGGTTGTAGACGTGCGGGATACCGATCTTCGACGGGAAGCACGGATCGATGGCGCCGCGGCCCGCTCCCTGACGATACATCTCCTGGCCGGTAAACTCGGAGTAGATGAGGTTCTCCGGCTCAAGGCCAACGCTCTCGAGATAGGCGCTAAACATGGGCGCGTAGAGATACATGTTCAGCACGCGCGGCATGCCGACGCGCATCGTCTTGCGCTTGTTCATCAGCTCAACGCGATGCTGTACGGCTGCCTTCGCCTTACCGAAATCCCAGCGGCCGGGCGTCGGCAGCGGGTCTGCAACTTTTTGCGGATTGCGCGAACGCCAGACTTCATTCGCGGCGATGTCCACGAAGTTGGGATTCGCTTTCTTCACCGCGTCGAGGCCGGCTTTGATTCCACGCATCGCGTTGACGTCTTCCACCTGGCCCTTTTCGCAGGTGGAGATGATCAGGCGGCGCTCGCCGGCTGCGAGCGGAACCTTCGACTTGAAGACCGGCAGCGGGGAGGCGGGCTCGAGGTGCTCGTTCTTCATGTCGCCGACATTCACGTCGATGAAGGTGCGCAGGCAGTTGTTCTTGCAGAAATAGCAGCGCGTGTCTTCGTTGCGCGTGGTCTTGTAGCCGATCTTCTGGACCGCGTCCAGGCCAATAAAGCTGGTGCGATGGCCGTTCTTGTAGATGCGGATGGCTTCGACGCCCGCGCCGATGGCGCCCGACTCGCCGCAGTGCTCGTGGACGATGACTTCCGGCTCATGGCCGACGCCGTGGAAGTGGGAGTTGATGAAGTCAACCTCGGACTTCACGGCAGCAAGGTTCTTCTGCGTGCCGCCCTGGAGGATGAACTTCGATCCTAGCTTGGCGAGGTTGGGAATGCCGGCGACGTACAGGAAGATGTTCTTCGGCAGAACGTTCGCCAGACCGGCGAGAATCTCTTCACCGCGCCAGCCCTGGCGCTGGAAGTTCACAATGTCCGACTGCATGAAGACAGCGCAGCCGTAGCCGAAGACGGGCATGGTTCCGGCGGAAAACGCGATGTCGGCGTACTCCTCGACCTTGTAGCCGAGCGACTCCGCCGTGCCTTGCAGGAAGTAGCCGTTGCCGGCCGAACACTGCGTGTTCAGCTTGAAGTCTTTGACACGCCCGTCCTTCAGGATGATGAGCTTGATGTCCTGCCCGCCGACGTCGACGATGACGTGCGGGTCTTTGTAAAACTTCATCGCCGACTCGGTGTGCGCGACGGTCTCCACCAGCGCCACGTCGGCCTTCAGCACATCTTTGAGGACGTCTTTCGCATAACCGGTGGTGCCCACGCCCATCACTTCCAATGACGCGCCCTGCGACTCCACCTGTTGCCGCAGCGCTACGAACATGTCGATGGTGTCCTGGATGGGGTTCCCGCCGGAAAGCTGATAGGCCTTGCACATCACGGTGCCGTCTTCAGAGAGCAGCACTGCCTTCGTAGAAGTCGAGCCGCCGTCGAGTCCGACAAAGCCGCGCACGACCTCGCCCGGCGCGAACTTCGCGCCGATGAATTTCGGCACGCGATATTTGTCTTTGAAGCCCGCCAGTTCTTCCGGCGAAGTGCTCAGGCCGGCCGCGCCTGACTTTGACTTCTCAGCCATGCGGCCGACGGAGATGTAGTCCTCGAGGCACTCGGTGCCCATGTAGATGCCGACTTCCGGCTCTTCATCCTTGCCGAACTCGACCGCGCCCAGGGCGGCGAAGTACTGCGCGTTGTCAGGAACCTTGATCAGCTCTTCCGGCTTCGCGCCTTCGGGCAATTGCACCTTGCGCTCTTCCCAGGTGCGCGGAATGTTCAACTGCCACGCCTCCTTCATGCCGCGGATGAAACTGTTGGGGCCGCCCAGCAGCAGCACATGGGGCCGCAATGTATGGCCGCGGGTCAGCACCGTCAGGTTCTGGAGAACGATCGCGTCGAAGAGCGACGCCATCAGCTGATCGGGCGGGATGCCTTGCTTCTGCAGGCCGTTGATGTCGGTCTCGGCGAAGACGCCGCACTTGCCGGCGACGGGATGCAGCTTGATGCCGGTATAGCCCTGATCGCAGAGCTCCTCGGCAGGAATTTTCAGCTTGGCGTTGATCTTGTCGATGACCGCGCCCGTACCGCCGGCGCATTTGTCATTCATTGACGGGATTTTCTTCTTGCGGCCGGTATTCTCGTCTTCCTTGAAGACGATGATTTTCGCGTCCTGACCGCCGAGCTCGATAACGGAATTCACTTCGGGGTGCAGCTTCTCAACCGCGAGCGAGACCGCCGTGACTTCCTGTACGAATTTTGCGCCGATCAAATTTGCCAGCGCGCCACCGCCGGAGCCGGTGATGAAGATCCGGCAATTGTGTGGGGCGATGCCGACCTCGCTCTCCATGCGCTTCAGGAATTCAAGCAGCTTTTCCGGTTGCTTAGTCTCGTGACGCTGGTAGTCCTGCCAGATCATCTTGTCGGTTTCGGTTTCGACGACGACGGATTTAACCGTGGTCGAGCCGACGTCCATGCCGACGGTGTAGACGGCCTTGTGGCCGGATTGCGCGGCAACCTCGCGCGACTTGGCGAGGACGCGGGCGGGCAGGGAAGTCTCAGCGGGCGCAGAATTCGTTAGGGAGTCGAGTGCGACGTCAACCTTGGGATTCGGGTTGTCACAGCAACCGGGGCTGGATGATCCGTGTTGGTGAGAATGACTCACGAAGCCTCCGTGATGTGCGGGTCTTTGCCCGCTTGGTTCGTGCGCGGGGTTGAAGCCCCGCTGCGCTATCTTATGTCGCCCTTATGGGGCCTACGCGTCGCCGAAGTTGCCTTCGACTCTGCGGAACCCGTGTTTCGCCTGCCGGAACAACCACTCGATCACGCGCTTGTCGTTGTAGCACCAGGCAAGGATGTGGTTCAGCGTCGAGAAGCAGCTCTTCTGGCACTCCTTCTTCATTTCTTTCAACTGCGTGGTGTCGAACTTGTGATTCTCAATGGTGCCCCAGTCGTATCCCGCGGAGTACATGGGGAAGCACGGCGCGAGCGTGCCATCCACGCGCACGATCAGCGTATTGTGTCCGGCGCGGCATCCCCAGTCGTGCAGGTCGCCGTGGATGAAGTTCTTCATCTGTGCCAGGCGCTCTACTGAATTCACCATGTGATAGCCCGACTTCTGCTTTTCGATCAACCAGTCGATCAGCTCAGCGACTTGCGGATGGTGCTCCTCGCGGATGAAGGTCGGGTTCGTGTACAGATGCTTGAAATGCGGCTGCTCGGTCATCGGCGATTCGCAGATGTGGTAGTCGGTGGCGATGCCGTTGTCGTGCGCCAGCTCCGTCAACTGCCGGACATCATCCATGTTGTTGGCGCAGATGTTGATGTTCAGAAACACCGAGTAGCCGTACTTGTACTGCTTCTTGACGAGATAGTCGAAGTACTTGCGGATCGGAACCATTGCCTTGGGCAGTCCGCGGCCCGGAACGTCATCCCAGGCATCAACCGCAAGGTTGACCACGCCGACTCCGGCGTCCGCGACCTTGTCGATCACCGGCTCGCGCATCAGGCGGCCGTTGGTCGGCAGATATACCCAGAAGCCCTTCTTCGCGGCGTAGTAAATGATCTTGTGCGCGAAGTCGGGCCGCAGCAGCGGCTCTCCGCCCATCAACGCCAGCACACCGGCGCCGGAGTCGCGGAGCCAGTCAAGCGAACGCTTGGCGACGTCCTCGGTCATGCCGCGCACGCTGTTATCGAAGGCCCAGCAGTAATGGCAGTCGAGGTTGCACTTCCACTCGTTGAACAGGTAGGCGATGATCGGGTGGAAGTCGCCCGGCAGAACGCGCGAGCGGATCCACGGCACGGCCCATCCGCGCATGGCGCGAATGATGTGCTTGGTGGACCATGAGCGGCGGTTGCCGTTCTTGGGGAAGAAATCCTCGTCGGCAGCGTTCATCAGCTCCGGATGCTGCGGAAATACCGGCGTCGGCAGCGTCTGCTCCTTGCCGTCCTTCGGCGGAGGAAGCAAGCGCGGCGTCTCCGGCGGCTTCATCAAAAGCTCGTGAAGTTGGACATCTAGACGATAGGTAGGGGCGGCCTGTACCCCTTCAGGTGTCTGCACTTCGGGCATTCCGCGAAATCTTCCTTTCTTCTATGGCTGGGCCTTCGGCTGAACCCTGAGTCAAGCCGCAGGCCTGCTCTGCTGTTCTTTCTTTTTGCCGCAGCTGTGACGCCGGCTGCGCCCTATGCGGCAGCGGCTGCGAGTCTGCGGGCCGGAATTGCCGGCAGGCTCTTCATGCGCGTCTTGCCGTTCATCAGATCGTTGATGTGCATCACGAACTGTGCCGCCACGCCTGCGTAACCGTGACGATGCGGCACGGGATAGAAGACGTTTCGCAGCTCGGGATGCTCCGCGACGTACTCCTTGAAGTCGTCCAGCCGTTTGCCGGTTGACTTCAGGACCTGGTCGAACTCCATGCGGGCCTTGACCTTCGCCTCGCCGAGAGCCATCTGCACGCGGCTGTGGGCGTTGATCTCGCCTTCACCGGAGGTTTCGATCGGCAGGAAGATCATCTCCTTGAAATGATTTGCCACTCCAGACTGAACCCCATCCGACTGAGACGACGGCATGCAGCCGAAGGGCTTCAGCGCCAGCACCATGTGGCAGAGGTGGTTCTTGGTGTAATAAACGTTCTTGCCGACTTCGAGGTGACCTTCGCCACCGCGCGCGAACTGGTTGTAGAAGGGATCGGCCATATCGGCCATCATCTTCTGGTCGACGAGTTCATGCGCGATGTTGCCCAGCCCTTCCACCACGCGCTGATACTGCCGCGCGTAGATGCGCTCCCCAACGCCGATCATCCACTGCTTCTGCCGGAACTTGAGCTCGTTCTTCAGCTTCTTCTGCAACTCGTACCACTTCACGTGCTTGTAGGGAGCGTCCAGCGAGCGGCGTGCGGCAGCACGGGCCTTCACCTGGTACATCATGTACATCACCCACGTACCGATGGGCTCAACCAGCACCTGCGCGCCTTCGCGCTCCAGGAATTCGAACATGTGGAAGTTGCCGTCGCCTTCGGTGATCTGCGCCCAGAACTCGCCAATGATTTTCACCACCGGCTTCACGCGCAGGCGATCGACCTCAATCGTGTTGAGCTGCTCGCGAACCGCTGCCAGACCATCTTTGTACGGATGGCCGTAGAGTTGCTCGCGCACCTTGCCCAGCGAGTTGACCCAAAGCTCCCACTTCTTACCCTTGTTGGGGCGAATCTTCTTCGCGATCCACTCGGGCAGATCTTCGTGATCTTCGAAGGGCTTGCGCTCGCGCAGCATGGCGCAGAGCGTGTCAACCGACTGCTGGAAGATCTCATCCGTCTTGCCCTTTTCAACTTCATAAGGACGGATGCGGTAGATCATCTCGTTCATGATGTCGCCGAGGTTGAGCGCGTTAAACATGCCCAAGCCGAAGTCGACGGTGAACTTCAGCCCCGCTTCACCCGAGGCCGCCTTCACGCCGTCGTTCTGCTGGAAGAGCAGAACGCGGAAGCCATCGAAGCCGGCATTCTGCAATGCCAGGCGATACTCGGCCTCGTACATGCCGAAGCGGCACGGGCCGCAGGATCCCGCCGTAAAGAAGATGTACTTATCGCAGATCTCCTGCTTGCTCAGGCCCTGTGCTTCAAGGCTCTGGAGATGCTGCACCAGGTTGCCGACGGTGAAGTACGTGGGATTACACTGCCCGTTGTTGCCGTACTCCTTGCCGATCTGGAAGGCCGAGACGTTCGGCACGGGCATGACTTCGCAGTTATAGCCGCAACCCTGGAAGACCGCCTGGATCACTCGCTCATGCTTCCAGGTCAGGCCGCCGAAGAGGATGGTGACCTTGCCCCGCTCCTCCGCGCCGAAAGACCGCTCGACGGGACGTTTGAAGTGGCGGACCGGACCCGAGTCCAGCCCCATCATGCTCGCCAGCCGGGCACGCTCCTGGGCGAGCTTGCGTTGGATTTCCTCCTCGGTACGAGGAGCTGTCAATTGGTCAATAGGGAAATCGATGCGAGTGACCGGCATGTTTTAACCTTCCTCTTCTTCGAGTGAAATTATGTTTAATTGCTTGTAATTGACTGATTTAGTTGCACTCGGAAAGTGCGGCGCAGGCAGACGAAGAGTGTAGCAATCGAGGGTGCGAGCGATAGGGGTGAAAACTCTCACGGCGCAGCGATCTTTTGTAACAACAAATTGTTACAACACCGTGCGAAGAAGTCGCAACGGACTCACCCACACGTCAATGCCTCTATTATCAATTCCAACCCCAAAACATCAAGCGGAATGAGAGGAATTCTTGGCAAATGAGTTGCTAACTTGCGAACTTGGCACAAGAGTGCCAATCGAGCGGTCCGCGAAGGTCACAAAAGCATTTCGCTCATCCACATTACAAGCGACGTAGATGCGGGGCATTAGGGAGAGGCTTCAGCAAATCTGCCGGGTTACGGTGCCGACTTGTCTCACCAGATTCCTTTGTCGCTTCCCGTGAGCCGGAATGCGACAGCGGCGGCCGAAGCGAGGTAAGGAAGAAGGGAGAGGCGCAGCGTCGCTGGAACATCGCCGCGAAGAGCTGTGTAGGTCACCTGACGCGTGTAAAGGTCCGCGCCGTTGGGGACGATCGGGACGCGCAGAAACTTGCCGCGCGCGAAGATTACTTCGCGTCCGAAGCGTGCAGCGTCCAATACCTGCTTTGGCAATTCGGCAGCTTTGTCACGGTATTCAGCGACAAAATCGCGGACGATCTTCAAGTACGTCGCGACGCCGGGCCACACACCGCCGAGATCGGCAGCCTTCTTCAGTTCGCCGAAATCAAGCTGCTCTGCATCGAGCAATCCGGCCGTATTCACAATGTCGCAGACGCGGAAGTAGAAGTGCCGATACATGCGTTGCAAGGTTGCAACAATGACACGCTCCTCAGGCGCAGGTACGAGGAAGGTTAAGCCGTTGACGGTCTTCGGCACACGGCGAGTGACAAAACGCTTGGCCATCGCCATGTGCTCGCCGGTTTGCCCGAGGCGTTGAGCGTGAACTTCCACCGATTCCGGCAGGCCGGGAATAGCGAAGTTCCATTTGTTCGCCAGACGATCGCCCCAGCTGCGCGACTCAATATGCGCTCCCAGCCGGTTCAACATCACATGCACAACCTGTCGCTCGTCAGCGGTCGTATATAGGTCGAGGTCGCTACCCAGATCCGGCCAGTGATCCAGCGACTTCATCACGGTCGTGGCGCAGCCGCCGCGCTCCAGCTCATCGCAAATGTGATGCAGGAAGGTCAGCGCGTTGCCGATGCGCTGTTGCTCTTCCGTCAGGATGGTGCGCGTCCATTCGAGAAGCTTTGGGTCCGATGTTTGAGACCGTACGGTCTGGAAGGCGCGCATCACAACGTGATTGGACTGCGCGAGCGAAAGCAGTCGCGTGCGGTCGGCGTCGCTCAGCGAAGTAACGTGCTGAAGTGCCGCCGGCGATTTATCCGGAGCAAGGGTGAGATGCAACAGGGCGTCGAGGTCGATGGAGCCGGTTTGCTGTGAAATGGGCATCATGAATTTAACTGGTATTGGAGTACTGCGTCTGAGACTGCAGATAAGCTCTTACTTTGGCTTAGATGTAATCGAATTACCTGGAGTTGGGCGGCACAGGAAAACTTGTCGAAGGCCGATCTCGCGATGGCCCTCCGGATCATGCGTGCGGGAGACAAAAGAAAGCGGGGATGATCATGGGCGATCGTCCCCGATGAATGAGGCCCAAGCCTGTCTCACTGGGGCGGGTACTTACAAACATCGTTCGGGAAGCTCATCCCGTTCGCAAACTTGACGTCGTTGAAGTAAGGATCGCCCTGCGTGTAGGTCTTAAACAAATCGTTGGGAGGCGGCAGCGGCGTAGCCGGAGCGTGATAGTTCTGAGGCATGACAAAGCTGAAGCCGAAGCAGTTCATCACGTTAGGGTTGTTGTTATCGGTGGGGCAATCGATATCACTCGGTCCCCAGGCACAATCGGCGTCATTGCAGCCGTTCGGATCCTTGCATCCGCAACTTCCATCGGCCTTTTGTGTGCAGTAACTTTTTGGCCGGCAGAACGCCAGCTTGCTCTTCTTGAAGGCATCCCCAAAGGCGGTAAGATCCACGTCTACGTGCAGAATCGGATTGTTGTAGCTGGCTGTTGCCCAGCTACTTCCTGTAACCGGCGTGGTTGAGTAGCTGTTGGGATCGACCTTGACCGACTGCACGTTGAGTTCCCCTAGACTCGAGTCGGGGGCATAGATATCGTACGACTGCTTTGTGGTGGCAGTGGCATAGATCAAGTAAACGTAGTAGGTGTGTCCGCCCAGGAAAATGGTCGGATTCCAAATATTGGCGGGGTCAAACTTCAGGCAGTGGTTCTTGTTGTTGGGATCAATCTCGACGCACTTTGGACAGCCTCCCTGCGAAGTGCAATTTTGGGTTGTGTCGATGTAATAGGCCCCGTGGTTGATCGACAGCGTGCTGCGCTGGCCGTTGCCTTGTCCCATCATGCGAATCTGCGGCCGTGTGTTGTTGTCATTTTCCTTATCCGTCAGGTACTCGCGGTAAAGGGGGACACCGCGGCAGGTGTTAGTCCCGCAGTTCGTCGCCCATTTCATCTCCAGGTCGGCCGGATTAAAGCACCTGTAGTCCCCCCGCTGAGTGATGGCGCAATCGGCGATCATGGCCGTGCTCAACCATTCGTAAGGACTGGTCCGGGCAGTACCTTTGAGGCTCGGAGGACTGCTGGGTAGGACACCGACATCAGACAGGCACTCCGGTTTGGTTTCCGGGGCATTAAAGTAATCGTCCTCATTAATCGATATGGAGGGGCGGGTGGTTCCGCCTTGCTTTCCCAATAATCCAGTCAACGTTCCATCATCGTCATTCAGCACCGTCTGGCGGTCGATGTTGTTAAAGGATTTGCTGAACATGTCGACGCTGTGCGTGCAGTAGCGATTGTTCACCCCAACTTGATCCTGAATAAACGGGTCGTATTGGCCGGGCCTTACGGGCTCAAATAGAGGCTCGACCACAAAGTGGCGGATGTCGACGTTCTTGAACCATAAGTTGCGGGAGTGAAAAGCTGGAGGATAGTAAAAGCCGTTGGGTTGTTTCCACCCGATGGCAGCATTCGGCAGGTAGCAGTAAGAAGCCTGCTCCTTGGGAGCCTGCAAAACCCCCAGATTCCAAGCGAGCGGCACCTTGCTATTACGGCAGTCCCCACCGGAGCTGGCCGAGCAGTCAGAGATTTTGGATTGATTGATCGCGATGTAAGCGTTATTCGCCTGGTGCGAAGGCCCGTCGTAGATGTTAAGCAATTTTTGGCCGGGGTAAGTGGGCAGATTGAAACTCACTCCTCCATCGCCGTAGGCGCAATAATTGCGCGCCTGGCTGCTGGTGTTATCGCAGCTAAGACCCAGGGCGGCGGTATCCTCATTGAAGGGCCCCACGTCTTCTGCATAAGGGTTGGTGTAATTACCTTTCTCATCGCCCTGGGTGTGACCGATCAGCACGGTGTTACGCGCCACCAGCCATTCACCCAGGCTGACATCCGCGCGGGTGTAGCCTCCGCCGGTGACGAAGTTGAGACCGCCGCTCTGGGCATCGGTAACCGCGCTGTTGGAAACCAGGTCCCAGCCTTTTCGCAGCCAGACGGCGGCAAAGTTTGTCTGGGCGTAATTAAAGGAGGTGGTGTAGTGGTCCAGGATAGTCACCGCGCAGGTGCCGAAGAAATCTCCACCGTCGCAGGGATCCAGGTTCACCGCGCAATTGTTGTCCTTGGCCGTGCAAAGGGTTGGATTATGCAACTCCGCGACGACTGGGTAAAAGACGTTGAATGGCTGGTTCGGCAGATTGTTTCCCGGCGGTCCGGGAGGGGCCGTTGAGGTCACGGCCGAGAGCTTGTCCGTCCCTGACGGTGTCATTCCCAGGCATTCCGCCGTCTGCCCGTTCATCTGGAAGGAAGACGTAGCCGCCACGCAGGAATTGCCGACAAATTTGTCCAACGGAGTGATTCCGGCGCGATTGTAGTTGGTGGGCCCATATGAGGGAGGATTCTGAACAATCTGCTGCGAAGCGTAACCGTCCCAATACTGATACTGCGACGGGCCGCTCACGCCGGTCGGCAGCCACCAATAACAGGCGCCGCAGGTGGCCGCACCGGCTGCGAAGTTGTACTCGAAATCATTCCACCCGTTGGTGATCCAAAACACGCTGGGATGGTTATAGTCGGAGCGAAAGGGCATGTAATCCATGTTGTGGAGGGAAGGATCGACCGGCTGGTTGTCGGCGAGAATGCCGGGGACCTGTCGCGGATTGTGCACCGTGTCCACGATGGCGGCCCGCGCCAGTACGCCAAGGTTGGCGTAAATCTTGTTGTTGATTTCGGTCGCGTCTTCCAGGTAGAAGCCGTGCCCGATCGAGGCGTAGCCTACATTGCGCGCCAGGTACATTCCCTCGGTGGCGTGCAGCGTGACCCATCGCGTCATGGAATCCCAGATGGAACAGTCCTTCAGATAGTTGAGCGGCTCGGGAGTGGGGTCGGCGCCGGTGGCAACCGGCTGAGGTACCCTGCGCACCATGTGGAAGTGCACCGAATAGCGGCCCTTCGCGCCACCCTGGCCAAGCTGATAGAACTCGACGCCCTGCACCTGGTAGCCGGCGAAGCCCTGCCGCACAATCGTATGCCCACCGAAGTAGTTGTCGGGATTGCCGGGATCTACGGAGAACGGCTTGGAAGGAAGGTCCCCCTCGGAAACAATGCGGATGTTTCTGTCCAGCAAGCCAACCGCGGCGCGGGTCTCAACCGCGTTCATGACGTCGGTGTTGGGATCGTTCACAGGTCCGATACCGGCCGGCAAATCGGAAAGGGAATACGTTGTGGTGCGATGCTCGTAGGTAAACGCGCTGGTCAGGACAATGTTGGGGCCGTTGTTCGCATCCTGCGCGAGCGTTCGCACTTCAGCGTGCGAGGGCAAATAGTCCGTGGGAGTTACCACGATGTGGTCGCCCGCTTTCCAGTCCACGGCCTTGCTCAACGTGATCTTCTTGTTGTCGGTCGGATCGACTGCGACCAGCCGTACCCAACTGGTGCCAGTGAAAGCTGGGTTGCATTCCGTACCCGGCACCTTCGGCATGCACGTCTGCCCCTGTTGCAGATAGCTCACGCTCTCCGATCCGAACAGCTGCAACACGCCACCAAAAGAGACCGCGAGTACTTTGTGACCGAAATAAGTAACGCCACCTCCGTCCGCTTGACCTTGAACTTCGTACTGATAGAAGCAATCGTCGCTGGGAAGTACTACTTTGTATCCCGTTACAGACTTGCACGGGTTCTTACTGTCATTCTTGGGCAGCGGCGGCGGCGGCGGCGGATTCATCGCCAGATCATCCGCCATCAAAGTATTCGCCTTCCAAAGCGGGTCGGGAATGCCGCACGGCGAGCCCTCAGGCTGCGGATTTCCTACACACGGGATACCCAGATCATTGGGCGCTCCCCAAAGGTGAAACGTAAGATTTTTCTTGAACGGCAGTGCGCCGGAACCCTGGCTGATCTGCGGACGATAACCCATGGTTGTCGATACCGCGATCAATTTTCCGGGAAGCAGCGTCGCGTTGGGAGGCATCCCGGCAAACGTGCCTTGAACAAGGATCGATTCGGCGTAGAAGTCGATGCTGTGGTCGTCATGGAAGATGAGCGATCCGCCGCCGATGACGTTTACGTTGTGAAAGACGTAAAGCAGGGTGTCGCCTGTAGTGGGAGTTCCGTTGACGTCGCATTGACCCATGACGACAAGATCAGTCTTGTAATTGTTCTGAAGATCACCGTAGGGATTGAGCGTCTCGGGCCCGTTCGCCCCGCACGTCTTCGGTTCAGCCCAACACAAGGAGCAGGCGGAGAACATTAATAAACCCAACAACGACGCGCGGACGGCCGCCTTCCTTAGCGTGTGAATAGTACGTTTCACGGCTCATCTCCTCAGGCTAGCTCGTCATTCAAGAGCTTGCGATTAAGGCCGTTTGCCAACGGTCCAGTTAGGGGGCTCTACCTGTTACTCGATCGCAATACTCAAGAAGGCCAGCCGCCGGACGATTAGGCGCGCAAAGGCTTTGCGGTTCATGAGCAGACAGGACGAAGGGCATGGGCGCACGGTGCAACGCTCCTCTTACCGGAGCAGGACTGCCAGAACAGAGTTTTAGTTAATCAATGAGGGAATTTTTGAGCGAGAGCGTACTACAGAACCACACTACTGTCCAGCGATAATCTCCCGCTAGATTCGTGCCCGGTGGCAATATTCAAAAGTGTTTTTTGATCATTCGTAGAAGTGCATTTCGGATTTCCCGCCAATATTAAGGGCCGAACCTGGACAAGGTGAGAAGTTCTCTTCTAACGCCGAGACCCATGAGCATGAATAGAGCGCGAGAACACTATTAACCTGCAATCCATGCCATGGGGTAGCGAGAGTGGCTATGAAGGCGCCACTCTCGCTTATCGGATATGCCTAGTGCGACTGCACCGCCTGGAGCAGGTTCAGAAGTCCCCAGCCAAAGGTGTTATCCTGCAACGGTGATGGCCCGCGGCAGGTGCCAGTGGCTTGCAGCGTCGACAAACGTTGCGCCGCACGTTCCATCACTGACTCCGTCTGGCCTACGTCGCCGATCAGAGTCGGTTTTGCCTGCCACAACAGCGCAAGACCACCCGCAACATGCGGCGCCGCCATCGAAGTTCCCGACCAGCCTGACTGATATCCGTTGCCCGGCACTGCTCCGCGGATGTTGACTCCGGGAGCAGAGAGATTCGGCTTCGTGCGATGGCTGCCGTCCACGGTTACAGGCCCGCGGCTGCTGAAGCTGGCGATGTTGTTGTTCGAGTCCGTTGCGCCTACCGTCACGGAACTAGCGTAGATCGCAGGCGGATACTCAATGGTGGAGCAAGCCGGACCGTCATTGCCGGCGGCCATCACCGGATAAATACCGGCCGCCCGTACTGCATCGACAATGCTCTGCAGCGTATCGAAGTTGCAGCCTTCGCTCTGCGGGCAGATCCACGAGTTGTTCACCGAATCCGGCGCCTTGCTGGGATCGCCTTGATTCGGTTGGTTAATGGGCCACGGCGCGATCATGAACTGGAAGCACTCCGTGTAACGCGCGGGCGAGCCGTTACCGCCAGCGTCCATGTTGCGGCAGGCAATCCATCTCGCTCCCGGCGCCACGCCGATCTGATTGCCTTGACCGTCGTCGCCAACCATCTCGCTCGCAGTAAACGTTCCGTGGCCGTGAGGATCAAACGGAGCAGTGGTGTGGTCGACGGCGTCGTCCCAGTTGAAGTCGTGGTCAGCCTGCTGTCCGTTCCAGCCTCGATACTGGTTCTTCAGCGCGGGATGGTCCCACTGCACACCCGTGTCCGCCCCCGCGACGACCCGGCCCTCGCCACGGAAGCCAAGCGCCCACACATCCGGCGCCTTCACACGCTGAATGTTCCACTCAACTCCTGGAGCTTGATAGTTGGCGTCATCCTGCCCGGCCGAGGGCAGAGCAGTACGCACGTGAGGGTTGGCGTCGATGTGCGCCACGTCCGCTCGAGCCGCGAGCGTCTCCATGAGATTGCGGTCGCCGCTCACTTTGATCATGTTTACGATGTAGAACGACTGATACGGCACGCCGCGTTGCCGAAGCAGATTGAGGATCGGACCCTGCGTTGAGTTCGCCACCGCACGCAGCGTGTCGTACACGAAGCGGCCCTTCTCGGCTTTGGTGACGAGATTGTAAGCAGGACTGAGATCGGCTTGGCGCGTGAGCACCACGAGAGCTTCCGTCGTGCCGCCATTCGCGGTTTCTGAGAGGACACGGGAAGCGATTTTGCTGCCGGCCTGAGACGACCAACCCTGTAAGGTCATGCTCAAGAAAATGGCCGGGAGCCAGGCTAAACGTGACAGCTTATGTAGTTTCACGAATGTCTCCGATGGCAGTGATTGGGATTGAGTTCCCACGGCTGAGCACTGGGGGAAGAGCGCAACTCGCGAAGTGCAATGTAATCTGTGGGCTAGAGACTGTCAACCCGGGCGCTCCAGGGAAGCGCGGCCCATCGCTCACACTTCAGTGTGATTCGAGTCACAGCAAGGGTGTACGCGATTTTGGCATAAGAGTCCCATGACAC
The DNA here is from genome assembly GCA_035262645.1 of Terriglobales bacterium. Lineage (GTDB taxonomy): Bacteria > Acidobacteriota > Terriglobia > Terriglobales > Acidobacteriaceae > Bog-257. Next base: position 160,956 of record DATFSK010000066.1, on the reverse strand, counting down.
ACGTAGGCGCCCGCTGCAATATCCTGAAGGCCTCTCCAGCGCTGAAGAGCAGCCTCGAGGCCGCTGGCCGTAAAGAACGTTTTTCTCCCACCCAAACCCTATTTCGCGAAGAAGCCGACAACACCGGCGTCTTTCTTGTGGTGAAGGGCAAGGCGTGCATGAGCGTGAAGGGCTTGCCGAAGCTGGACCGTATGTTTTCGGCCGGATCAGTGCTGGGGTTGCCATCGACCTTCACGGGACATCCCTACAGCCTGACGGCGACAGCCCTGACGGAGCTTGATGCCGTGCATGTCTCGGCAGAAGAGTTCCTGCGCCTCATGCGCGAGCAGACCGACCTGTGCCGCGAAGCCACCGAGATGCTCGGCCGCGAGGTGACGTTCATCCAGTCAGCTTTAGCGGAGCGCCGAAAGCAGGCGGTTACGCGCAAGATTGGAACTGCCGAGCTGGCAGTAATGTAATAGCCGCCGGCAGATCAATCACTCGACAACAAAATCAGCCGTGCGGACGGGCGTGGAGTTTCCAGCCGAATCCAACGCCTTCACTTCCAGCTTGTAGGATCCCGGCGGGAGTTTGTCGAGAGGCAAACGCAAGCCGATCGGCACGACAGGATCTCCTGCTTTCGCCGTCGGAACCGGACCGCCGGTCTCGACCTTCTTTTCGCCTGTCTTGCTATCAACCACCAGCATCTGGATGCCGACTTTTGGCGGATTCTCGCTGGTCAGCAGCGGCTCGTAGACCTCGACGTAGAAGACGGCCATATCGCTTTTCTTGAAGTTGCCCGTTCCGGCCGGCACGATCTGCATTCCTTGCGTCACAAGCGGAACATGATCTTCCAGCAAGACAGCATCGAGCGAGGTGCCCGCCTGATTCAACGGGCGCAGCTCTTTGCTGAGCGCAACTGTGCTCATCGAGAGCTTCTTAGCGTCATACGGGTCGACCGTCAGTGGCATCTGCAGCTTGCCGAGGCTCTCTCCATCTGAGCTGAAGGCAACCTTCAGCTGGTATTGTCCCGCGGCGATTTCAAACTGGTCCTCGTAGCGGTAAGGTCGTTTCTGGAATTCCTCCAGCTCGTCTTTGCTGTTGAAATTGAACTCGACGTTGTCGCTGAAGCGCGCGGCGATGGAGCCGTCAGGCTTGTAAGCGAGCCCAAGGACATTGATCTCGGCGTGCTGCTTGCCTTTTTCTTTCGAGAACTTGATCGCACTGGGCGGAATCTCGATTGCCAGGTTCACGCGCGCGACATTCGGTGAGGTGTAGAAATACGGGGCCAGCATGGTCGCGGCCACATTGCCCGCCTGCGCGCCGGTGGCCTGCGTCTCAAGTTGCTTCTCGATGGGCTTGCCCGCGAGCAGGTCTGTGGGACGAGCGTTGCAGTATCCGCTGCGGGAGCGCACGACTGTGTTATCGCGCGCGACCTTTACGTGCAGGGTGTGGCAGGTACCTTCAGCCGATTCCGGAGGGGTGTAGCTCAACACGTAATACTGGTTCTGCTCCTGCGCGATCCTCTGAATTCCTCCCAGCAGATCGTTCGAATTCACGATGACAAATCCGCCCGTGCCCTCCGCCAGCAGGTAGAGGATTTGTTGGTTCTGGCTTCCGTTGGAAATCGTCGGCAAGATGTTGCTCGCCTGGCTATACGGAGTAATCACCCCAACGATCGCTGATGTGGATGTTCCAGGTGCGCGAACCGTGGAACTGCTCGTGCCTCTTGAGCCTCCCGTTGTGCCGCCACCCGGACGTCCTCCGCCACCGGGACGCCCGCCGCCACCACCACCGCGCTGGACATAGACCAGGCGTGCCGGCCTATCGTCGCTGTAGACAACGGCGCCTTCCGTGGTACTGCCGTTGGTATCGCTGTCATCGCTCAGATACAGCGTGGCCGGCGTTAGCAAGCCTGACTCGGAGTCGGGAAATTGCCTCACCGGCACGGCTTCCGTGATCGTGCCGACGCCGCGAACATCGATGGCATAGATCGCGACATTCGCCTTATTGCACGCGGCGATTGCCGCGGTGACTTCGGCTTGCATCACGGCATCAGCGGGATTGTAAGGAAAGCCGGAAGACAGCAGGACCACGGTCTTGCGTCCGGGAACGCCAGACAAGCTCTTGGCCATGTCGCGCAAGGCCAGCAGCATGGTGCGTGCGCCAAAGTTCGCTGCCATGTCGGGCAACTGGGGGATGCCGTTCCCCTCCGCTATCGGTGAAACTGCCGAGAACTTCACGTTCTGTGCCGCCTGTTTCAGGCGCGCGGCATCGGTGGTGAAGTTCTGCGAGACCCGCAGCGTGCCGTTGAAATCGACCACCGCGATATAGCGATCTGCGCCGGTATTGCTGTCCAGGAACTGCAAGGCCGCCTTGCGGGACGAATCCCTGATCGGCCACGCTCATGGTGGAGTCATCGAAGAAAAGGACGAGATAATGCTTCTGATTAACGGTCGGCGATGACGCGCCGGTCTCAGACGAGAAGCTCTTGATGGGCTGCTCCTTGCCGTCCTCGAAAACCTTGAAGTCCTTTTGGCTGAGGTCGCGGATATAGTTGCCCTTCTTGTCCGTCACGACCGTATCGACGAGAACAAGTCGTGTCTCCGTGGTGACAGTGGGTATGGAACCGGGCGCAGCTTGCGGCTCCGCTTGCTGTGCCTGGCTCGCCGAACCAGCCGAGAGGAGAACTAACGCCGCGGATAGCCAACCCTGACACTTCATCTCATTACCTCGTTTTACGGGATTTCCACTGCCTTATTCTGCGCCGCGAGTTGTCCATCTTCATCGCGCACGACCAATCGAACAATATAGCTTCCGGGTTTCACGTCAAAGCTGCTCTTCAGTGTGATCCCGGAGTTCAGCCGCGCCAGAGTGTCGGCCTTTAAATGCATCTGCACAACCTTCTGATTTCCCATCACAAAATTCCCATTCCGGTCGAACAAGGCTGAGACTACGGTGACATCGTTATTGTTCCTGCCGTCCGCCTTGCGAAAGTGGACATGCCGCACGTCGAGACGCGCGACTACCGAGAGTTTCGCATCGTTTTCGTCGGACTTGAAGAACTGGGTATGCAGCTCAAGCGGTATCTCGCGAACTTCTTTCTGCGAGAAGACAGCGTCTTCGATCGCCCGCCTAGCTTGCGCGGAAGCATCGACGGCTGCGCTGGGAGCGTAGTAGCCTTTGCGGGCCTGGACCGCGCCATCGGCCGGCGATTTGAGCGTGACCTTCAGCTTGTGATACTTGCCATCGAACTTCAGGTTCTGCGGCGAGAATGCCAGCAGGTAAGAAACTTCCGGGGGCGCTGCCAGCCGGCGGAATCCCTCTTCGAAATCGTTATTGTTGCGGAAGAATGTTCCGCCGGTAGCATCGGCAAGCTCGGCGAGAACATTCTGGTTGATGTCTTGCTCCGCAATTTGGTACTGCAGGATACGGCCCGCATTCGAAACGTTAGGCTGCCTGGTTACGCTCACGTCGGGCATGGGGGTGTAGAGACCGCGCGCATCAAGCGTGTTGATGACGGCGATCGCATGTACGGCCCGCTCCATTACCTCCGACTCTCTCCATTGCAAATCGCCGTTGCCCGTCATGAAGAAGCCGGGCGAGACCAGCACGATCGTACGTTGGCCCGGCAGCTCCGCCATACGGCGCACCAGCCCCTGGATGGTGGAAAGCACAAGCCGTACCTGGCTATCACCGATCTCGAGCTCGCGGCGCGATGCCGAGTTCACAATCATGGCGAGCTTCTGCTCCGGACCGTTCGCTGGATCGTTTAGTTTAGTGCCTCCACCTCCGCCCAGAAGCGTGCATTTCATGGCATCGTCTAAGGCCCTCTGCTGCATAAAAACATCATGTTGATTGATGATCAGGTCGGCCTGGTAGTACGTAATGTACGGGCAATCGTATTGCTGCGACTCCCGTGAACGCGGCACGATACGATTCATGGCGGCAATAAGTTGCGCGCGGTCAGTCGTGAAGTCCTGTGGGCCTTGCCCTGAAGTCGTAAAGACGCCGGCGCGGTCTTCGGGGCCAAGCGACTGCAAATGCTTAACGGCGGCGTTCCTGGTCTGCGACAGATCGGCGAAGCGGAGGTGCATGTCGTCGAACAGATAGGCGACGAAGCGCTTCGCCATTACCGGCTGTACCGCTATGGGTGCAGCGGTTTCATCCGGCACTGTGGCCGCGGGTTCGGAATGGACGGTGGGCTTGTCGGTGGCCCGCTCGACGCTGAACTTGCTGATGATCTGGGGCTTGCCATTGTCGAATAGCTGGAAGTCGTCCTGCTTCAGGTTATCGACGGCATGGCCCTTCGCATCACGCACAACCACGCGAACTTCGACCAGATTGACCCTCACTTTGAAGGTCGTTGTCTCCTCATGCTGGATGATCTCGGCAGCATTCTGCGCGGTAGCGGTCCGTGCGGCAGCAGGTGTGGTCGATTGCGAGAACGCTAACTGCGTCAGAAGAGCCACGACTATAAGGAGCCATGTCGCGAATAGCGGCCGGGTTATCGAATGTCGATCCGGACCGGCGCGGACTGCGCTTTCTCTGGCCGTCACCATGGCGCTCGACCTCTGCTGCAATCTAATTCTAAGTACATGCGCGACGGTTCGCGTGTTACGTTCAATGAAGTTGTGTAAAGGTTGTCAGTTTGGGAATGACGAGGAATAGGTTACCGTCGATAAGAAAACCGTTCTGCTAAGTGAAGAAGAACATGCCACACTTAGGGAATTTCAACCGCGATCAAAGCACCCCGGCATGAAGCACAGAATTCAGTTTTGTGCAGGCAAATCAAGGTATTTGCAGGATCGAGTGTAGATCATGCGTGTGCTAATGCAAACACAACGGCGGTGGAAATGTGTTGCAGATCAACACTTCAATTTTGATAAGGCGAACAAACTTGTAAGGTTTACGGCCAGACTGGCGCGGTCCGCAGAGTTTGTCCTCCTTCTGGCCTTGACCGCGGCCGCAGGGCAGACGACGGGACAGCAAGCTCTTCCGGACGCGCCCGGGAGACAAAACCAGCCAACGGGAGCGCCGGGATTCACGATAGGCGGAGCGCCGCCTGTCATTCTGCAGCGTCCCGCCGTCACCGACAAGAGCAAGCCGCAGTTCTTACAGGCAATCATCCTGCCGGGACGCGGCATGGACGTTCTCCAGATCAAGGCCTACCTGCCCGGCAAAGGAGAGATCAACGTATTAAACGCTCCTCCCCTGGAGGAGGCCGGACATTTGCTCGACAAAGGCAACGACGAGTTCGGCAACCAGGTATTCAAGTTTGGTGGCGCCATTCTGCTGCCCTTTGCGAACCGCATCCGCGGCGATGTCGCGCCGGACGGAAAAACCGTAACTGCAATTGTCGCCGGAAGGAAAGTGGTCCTCCCCGCGAACTGGAGCGGCAACAAACCCGGCGCGGAGAGGCACGCCATTCATGGGTTGATGCAGCACTCGCATTTCCAGGACGTGATAACCCGAAACGGCGCGCAGGATTCGGCGGTCACCGCGACTTTGCGCGCCGGCAACTTCGATGGCCACTGGCTCTCGGACACCGATGTGGAAGTCCAGACCGTACTGAGTCACGACGCTTTTGAGATGACGGTGACCGCCAAGAATGTCGGGCCTCGGCTGCTTCCCATGGGTATCGGCTGGCATCCGTATTTCGTGCTGCCCGGCGGCGATCGTCAGGAGGTACGGCTGCATCTGCCGAGTGAAACCCGTGCGGTGATGAATAACTACGACGATTCCTTTCCCACCGGGCGGCGCGTACCGGTGAAGGGGACCGACTATGACTTCTCAGCGCCGGGCGGCCAGGCGCTGGACAAAATCTATCTCGACGACAACTATTCCGTTCTCGATTACGACCAGGGAAAAACGGTTACGGAGTTGATCGATCCGGCGGCGAAATATGGATTGCGGCTGATCACGCTGACCCCGAAGATCAAGTCCATCCAGGTGTACGCACCGCCGGACAAGAATTTTGTTGCTATCGAGCCGCAGTTCAATTTACCTGATCCTTACAACAGGAATTGGGGAAACCTGGACAATGGAATGGTGCTGCTCCAGCCTGGCGAGTCGGTGACGTGGCGCGTTCGCCTGGAGCTGTTCACGCCGAAAGAATAGGTGAGCGATGCATCGTCTTACGATCAAAACGCACAAGAAGCGCGAGGTCATCGACATCACGCAGAAGCTGGAAGCGATCCTGTGGAAGCACTATGCCGATAAGACTGGTATATGCCACCTGAATCTGCTGCACACCACTGCCGCGCTCACCACGGCCGATCTCGATCCCGGGACCGATCTCGATATGCTCGACGCCTTCGAGATCATGGTGCCCAAGCTTGACTATCGCCATGAACATAATCCTGAGCACGTGCCCGACCATATCCTCTCCGCAATGATTGGAACCTCCGCCAGCCTCGCCGTGGAAGCGGGTCTGCTTTTGCTCGGTACCTGGCAACGCGTCGTTCTGGTTGAACTGGATGGCCCGCGGGAGAGGGAACTGGTTATGTCTCTGGCCGAGACAGTATAAGATTTGACCCGCGCGAGGAAAACGACGACCGCAAGAGCGGGCGCCTCAGCAAAGCAGCGCCCCGCTCCACGCAATGTGGAGGAGTACATTGCGAGAATCCCGCAAGCTGCGCGCGGCAGGTTTCTGAAGCTGCGCGCGACGATTCGTTCCGCTGTGCCCACCGACGCGATAGAGACCATCAGTTACGGCATTCCCGCCTTCAGGGGAGACAAAGTACTGGTCTGGTTTGCGGCGTTCGCGGATCACTGTAGCCTGTTTCCAACCGCCGCAGTAATTGACGCATTCAGGGACGAACTGAAGAACTTCTCCACCTCCAAGGGGACCATTCACTTTCCTTTGCACAAGCCACTGCCTACCAAGCTGATCAGGAGAATTGTGAAGAGTCGAATCGCGCAGGAAAAAGCTGCAACCAGCAAATAAGGGTCAAAAGGAACGGGCCGGCGGCGAACTGCCTCGCCCTGGCCAAAGTCCGGCTGTGAGCGGGGCACCCACCGCTGCGAGGTTTTCCAGCAAGCAATGAAGCCGGACGCAAACGAGATCTTTTACACCATCACTTCCGCGGTGCGATGTTCCAGCTCATGCGCGACGGCGATCGAGAGCCGCCGTATGCCTTCCCGTATCTGCTCTGGCTGTGCGTTGGAGAAGTTGAGCCGCATGTGCGAACCGCCGTCGCCGTTGGGGAAGAACGGATCGCCGGGAACGAACGCGACGTTTTGGCGCAACGCCATTTCCAGCAGACGTGACGAATCTATACCTGGGGGCATGGTAACCCACAGGAATAGCCCACCCTGCGGATATGTCCAGGATACTTCCGGCGGGAAGAAGTCATGCAAAGCCGCCAGCATGGCATCGCGGCGTTCTTTGTACGTGGCGCGGATCAGCTTTACGTGTTCGTCAATGAAGCCATCGCGCGCGGCTTCGTAGGTGACCATCTGAGCGAAGGTGCTGGTGTGGAGGTCGGTGCTTTGCTTCAACTGCACCAGCTTCGCAATGACGTCAGGAGGCGCCACAATCCATGCGACACGCAGGCCTGGGGCGAGGACCTTCGAAAAGGTGCTGAGGTAGATTACGTTGCCCAGCTTGTATTCTTTGTCGCGCGCAAGATTCGTGCGGTCCAGCACCACAAGCGGTGAAACGTGCTCGCCCTCATATCGGAGCTGCCCGTAAGGATCATCTTCCACGATCGGAATGCCGTACTTGTCGGAGAGGGCCACCAGCTGATCACGCCGCGGCCGTGAGAGCGTGACGCCGCTAGGGTTCTGAAAGTTGGGCAGGATGTACATGAACTTCGGCCCTGAGCGCAGCGCCTGCTCCATGTTGCAGGTCTGCATTCCGGCATGATCGGTGGGCACGGTAACGTACTCCGCGCCCATCAAGTCGAAGGCCTGCAGCGCGCCGAGATAGGTAGGCGATTCAACCAGAACGCGATCGCCGCGATTGATGAGCAACTTGGCGATGAGATCGAGCGCCTGCTGCGAACCGGAGGTGATCAACACATTGTCGACGTTGGCGAGGATGCCGTACCGCACCATGTGGGCGACAATGAGTTCGCGCAGCGGAAGATATCCTTCCGTGGGACCATACTGCAGTGCGGTGGATGCCTGGGTCTGCAAGACCCGCTGGCATGCTTCCTGGAAGCGCGCCACGGGAAAGACCTCAGGGGCGGGCAGGCCGCCGGCAAACGAGATGACCTCAGGGCGCTGCGTGATCTTTAACAGCTCGCGGATTGCGGAGCTTTTGGCGGTTTTCGTGCGTTGCGCGAAGCGATGTGCCCAGGGCGCGGCCATAAACCCTCCTCTTCAGTACTCATCACGGTAGCTCCGACCCTAAAACTTGTCTGTGATGGCGGACACCAGGCCACGTCGGCGCCCAATGGCACTTTCATGCAGGTGCAATTGGCACTAGGCTATTAACTATCTGTAAACGGGATTGACAAACCCAAGAAAAGACGCCACAATCCAGCGCGAACGTAGGGCATAATCTTGCTACCTGCGATAACAGGGAGTCGGTTTAATGCGCCGCTTCCTCTGTGCAGGTTCCCACCCAAGTCCACCCTTACTTGGGTGGGTTTTTAGCTTCAGGGCTTCCGCTTAACACTCGCGCCTTTGCTTTTCGCCAAACGACGATGCTCCCAATCGCCGCAAAGGTCAGCGACTGGGAGCGGTTCGTTCAACAGATTGAAACAATCTACTTCTTGTAGCCCGCTTTGCGCAGGGCGCTTCCGAAGCACTCGATGAAATTGGAGACGCTTTCGGGGGTCGCTAATGGTCCCATCAGGCCTACGCGGAAGACCTTGCCCGCCAAAGGTCCGAAGCCGCCCGCGATCTCGATGCCGTTTTCCTTGAGCAGGGTGGCGCGCACCTGCGCATCGTCGATTCCCTGAGGCACCTTCGGCGTATTGAGGTTCCAGATGCGGTTCTGCGGCGGCACCAGCATCTCGAGTCCCATCGCTTCGATCTGGCGCACGAACTCCAGATGCGCCTTGCGATGGCGCTCCCAGCGGTTCTCGAGACCTTCTTCTTCGATGAGCGCAAGGCCCTCACGCAGCGCGTAGAACATGGTTGCCGACGCGGTGTGATGGTAGCGATGCGACTTCACCAGGTAATCGGCGATGAGGTTGATGTCGAAGTACCACGAGCGATTGGGCGCGGTGCGGGTCTTGAGCCAGTCCATGGCGCGCGGTGAGATAGTGAGCGGCGCCAATCCCGGCGGACAGCTCAACCCTTTCTGCGAGCAGCTGTAGGCGATGTCGATTCCCGTTTTGTCGATTTCGACCGGCATTGCGCCGAGCGAGGTCACTACGTCAGCGATGACCAGCGCGCCCACTTCATGGGCGGCCTTGCAGATAGCTTCGCCGCGTTGGAAGGCGCCGGCAGAGGTCTCCGCCTGAACGTAAGTGACAACCTGCGGCTTCTCGCGGCGAATGAACTCGGCGGCTTCCTCATCGCTGAAGACCTCGCCCCAGGGCTTCTCGAAGCGAACTACATTGCCTCCGTGCCGGCGGGCCATCTCGCTCTGACGATCGCAGAAGTAGCCGTTGGCGAACGAGACGACTTTGGTTCCGTCAGTTACAAAATTGCTGATCGCGGTCTCCATGCCACCGCTGCCGGTGGCCGAGATCAGGAAGGTCATCTCATTCTTCGTGCCGAAGACCGTGCGCAGCAGTTGTTGAATTTCGCTGGAGATCTGGAAGAAGTAAGCGTCGAGGTGACCGACAATGGGTTGGGCCATCGCCTGATACACCCGGGGATGCACCTGACCCGGACCGGGGCCATACAACAGCCGCTTCGGAGGGCGAACAACTGTATCTTGCATAAGAGCAGTGGGTTCTGCGAAGGTGACCATCAAGCAACTCCTTTACCTAGGAACGGATGCTTTCAGTATAGGACCCGGTCGGTAAAGGTGCTGTGATGGGTAAACATTCCGGGCGGACTAGGCACGATGTAGAAAACCTGGCTTCGCCCGCGCCGAATACGTCCAATTAGCAATCTGGGATTTAACCCCAACCGTGGCTAAAGCCATCTTGCAACACGTCGATATCACCGGCTATAGGCCACCGCTTCAATCGAACTGCCCCGCAGCTTTCGTCCACTCGTCCACCCAGTCATTCACCGTCTTGTACCAGAGGCGGCTGTTCTGCGGCTTCAGGACCCAGTGGCCTTCGTCGGGGAAGTAGAGCATCTTCGACGGAATCTTCAGGCGCTGCAATGTGGTGAAGAGCTGGAAGCCTTCGGAGACGTCGAGGCGGTAATCGAGCTGGCCGTGGACGACGAGCAGCGGCGTCTTGAACTTCGTCGCGAACATCTGCGGCGACCATTTGTTGTAGAGGTCGCGGTTCGTCCACGGCGTGCCTTTGAACTCCCACTCGTTGAACCAGAGCTCTTCGGTGGTGCTGTAGGCGGATTGGGTGTTGAACATGCCGTCGTGCGAGACCATGCACTTGAAGCGCGTGGTATGGCCTTCGATCCAGTTGACGGCGTAGCCGCCGTAGCTGGCGCCCAGCGCGCACTCGCGGTTCTTGTCGATGAAGGAGTAGTGCTGCTCGGCGTAGTCGAGCCCAAGCATCAGGTCCTGATACGGCGGGCCGCCCCAATTGCCGTTGATGGCGTCAATGAACTTCTGCCCGTAGCCGGTTGAGCCGTGGAAGTTGACCATGACGACGACGTAGCCGCTGGCGGCGAAGAGCTGGGCGTTCCAGCGATAAGTCCAGTCGTCACCCCATGCACCCTCGGGACCGCCGTGGATGAGGTACTTCACGGGGTATTTCTTAGTGGGATCGAAGTTGGGCGGCTTGACGAGGAAGCCCTGGACTTTTTCTTTCAGCGCGCCGGTGAACCAATACGCTTCGAGCGGCTGCATCTGGACTTGCGAGAGCACATGGTCGTTCAGCTTCGTAACCGGCTGCGCGGGATACAGCATGCATTCGTTGACGCTATAGGAGTGCGCACTCTCGTGGGCCTGGACACCGGATTGCGCACAGGCTGAGACCAACGGCTGACCGACATCGGAGCTGTAGATCTCGTTCGGCGCGGCAATCGACATTCGATCGAGAACTAACGTCTTGCCATCTGGCGCCGGCGTAGGACTGTCATTGAATCCGCCGATCAGCTCTCGGGGCCAGGGATTCTCCGTCGTGACGACAATCGCGTAGATCGGCGCTTCGCCTTCATTCTCTGCCGTGAAGTAGATCGTCCTCGAGTCCGGCGACCACGCCACTGACTCGACCCAGCGGTCGAACTTCGGGGTCATGTCGGTGATCTTGCCGGTGGCGCGCTCGTAGAGCATCAGGCGGAAGCGGTCGCTCTCGTAGCCGCCGCGCAGCTGCGAGCGATAGGCGATGTACTTGCCGTCGGGCGAATACATCGGCGTCGAGTCGCTGCCGGGATTGGTGGTGATCTTCTTCGCCGTGCCGCCTGTTAGGGGCAAGACGAAGATGTCGCTGTTGGTGCTCGTCGCCCGCACTTCGTCGATGTTGCTGGTGTAGGCGATCTCCTTGCCGTCGGGCGAGAACGAGTACTGGTCCTGGCCGCCTAGCGAGAAGGGCGGGACATCATGCGCGCCGGGAGTGAGATCGCGTGGAATACACCCTAGACCGTTACCGCCTACCCCGCCTCCCTCGATCCCAGTGTGAATACAGCCGCCGGTTTGCATGATGAACAGGTGGTTGTACTTGCCGTCGAAGTAGCTGGTCCAATGGCGAAACATCAGTTGCGTGAAGACCTTCGCCTTGACCTTCGATTTGGCTTGCTCTTCGTCCTTCATTTTGTTGCAGCCGTCGTCGGGGCAGTCAGGCCAGACGGAGGAAACGAAGAGGATGAACTTTCCGTCCGGCGACCAGATGCCGCCCGAGGCCTCGGTCGAAAGGTGAGTGATCTGGCGCGGCTCGCCAGTCAAGGTCCCGCTTGAGGTGTCGAAGTTCTGCACGTAGATCTGCGAGCTGCCGTCCTTGGACGATTCGAACAGCACGCGCTTGCCATCGGGAGCGAAGCGGATGCGATCCTCGCCTTTCCCATCCGCGGGGGTGAGTCGCCGCGCATCGCCTCCTGCGATCGGCACGATCCACAGGTGCGGCGTCTTCGAGTTCGCTTCCAGATCGACATCCACGGCGCTGAACGCGACCCACTTCCCGTCAGGCGAAACGATGGGCTCGCCGATGCGCTTGAGCTGCATCATGTCTTCGAAGGTGAAGGGACGTTTTGTCTGGGCAGAGACAAAGAGCGAGCAAGAAATTAGAAAGAAGATAAGACGACGTAGCATGTAAGTCTCCGAGGCGGCGTTAAGGAAAAGAAAGAGAAGCGCGCCAAAAACTGGTTAGTTTAACAGCAGGAAAACCAAAGTGCTCTGAGCGCGCCAGGGGTGGCAGCGGCGGCCTGCTCACAAATGGGCCGTCTCGCACATTCAGTCGACAATGAACAGGGTCGCGCCGTCCGGCGCTTCTGAGCGATGTGGCGGATCGCCATCGCCGACGTGGTAGCTTTGGCCTGCACTTAACTCGAACTTCTTTCCATCCTTCAGGGACATGTGGAGCGACCCGCGCAGGCACAGAATCACGTGGCCTTTGCTGCACCAATGGTCGGCAACGTAGCCGGGCGAGTACTCGACCATGCGGACGCGCAGATCGCCAAAAGTGCGCGTCCTCCACAACGCGACTCCGCGCTCACCGGGATGCTCTGTGGCAATAACTTCGTTCCAGTCGGTAATGCTCATCGACATGGGCGGCATTTTCATGGCAGCACCATTAGCGCAGCGTCTATTGCCCTCCGTGGCTTTTGCGATAGTCGATGAACTGCTGCTGACATTCCTCAGCTGACTGGAGTAGGGCGGGATAGTCGGGAAGCGCGCGAACTTTCTCCAGCAGAGGATCGGTGCGAAGCACGTCAGGTGCGCAGTAGTTTTGCCCAATCGCGGTCCGCAGCAGGCGAATGCCTAACTCAGGATGTCCACATCCGGCCAGGCGCGTGGCGTTCCACACCTTCTGTTCCGGATCGCGCACCCTCATGCTTGTATCAAACTGAGCCGTGACGTTGGCGTTATCGGCAGGCAGCATTTCTCCCTGGGCGCACGCAATGGCCACCTCGCGCGCTGCATTCGGCGGCAAGTTGCGGTATCGCTGCAGCGCTTCCTGTTTACGGCCCTGGCGCATCAGGAGGTCGCCTATGAGCCAGCCTGACGAGGCTGTACCTGTGTCAAACTGCTGGAAGAGCTCTCCCGCGCGCTTCCAATCCGCCATCTGCACGTAAGGAATTCCGCAGGTGCGCAGGAAGAGATTGGTGGGATCGAGACGAACTGCCGTCTCGCATTCGCGCGCAGATTCCTCCGACAACCCTACATAGCGCAGCACATAGGCCATGGCGAAGTGCGAGTCGGAGTCGTTGGGCCACTTGCGAAGCAGTAGTCGTGCTTGTTCCCAGGCATCCGTGATCTGGTGCGACTCGGCTTTCATGATCGCCAACCCGCGCTGCGCTTGAATGAAGTCCGGATCGAGCGCCACGGCGTGCGCGGTGGATTCGATGGCATGCTGGTACTCGGCGTCGTCACCGCCACCGTAGTCGACGTCATCGTAATAGCGGACGCCGAGCTGGTACCAACCTGCTGCGTACTGTGGATCCAACACCGTGACCTGCTCGAGCAAGCGAATGGCCTGCTTGGTGAATTTCGGATCGTCGCGCGGTATGGCGAGGGCGCGCAGAAACAGGTCGTATGCCTGGGGATTGCTTGCGGTAGCGGCAGGCCGGTTTGTCGGCGAACTACCCAGAGCCGGCAGCAAGCGCTCCCGCACCGCTTGCGACAAGCGCTCCTGCATCTCGATTGGGGTGCCGATCTGCGCGTCGAAAGAATCACGCCACATGATCTGGTTCTGGTCGACATCAACTAATTCCAAGGTGATGTGCCAGCGGTCGCCTTCGCGCAGATACTGCCCGGTAACAATCTTGCTGACGCCCAATTCCTTGCCGGCGGTTTTCGGATCGGTTTGCGCGGTGTAGCGCTGCGTCAGGCTGGCCGGCCGCAATGCCAAAGAAGGGGAATAGCTCAGGTCGGTCGTAACCTGGTCCGGTATCGCCAGACGTAAGTAATCGTGCGATTGGTCGTCGCTGGCGTTCTGGAAGGGAAGTACGGCGACGGTGGTGTGCGCCGGTTCCGGCTTCATGGATGAATGATGGGAGCGCGCGAACCAGAATGCAGCCACCGCAGCCCCCGCCATGACCAGCAGCAGCATTACCGTCAGCGGCAGTCTGCGCATCGCCGCAGCACGCTGCTCTGCGGACTGCCGGCGGTGTGAGGCACTGTCGCCTCCCGTGCTCGTGCCGGCATGCGGTCCGCTGCCCGTGTCGCGCCGCAATCGTTGCAGCTCCGCGCGCATATCGGAAGCGTGCTGATAACGCAGGTTGCGATCTTTCTCCAGCGCTCGGCGAATCACCCCTTCCAACTCCGCCGGTAGTTCGGGATTCATGCGCGATGGCGGTGTGGGCTCGTCACGCAGGATCGCGCTGGAAATCTCGCCCGACGTGTCGCCTTCGAAGGGCATCCTGCCGGTCGTCATCTCGTAAAGGACGGTGCCGAAGGAGAAAAGATCAGTGCGCGCGTCGAGCTCTTTCCCGCGTAGCTGTTCCGGTGACATGTAGGCAGTCGTTCCCGGCACCGTGCCAGGACTGGTCAGGTGCGCATCCGAAGCTGCCATCGCCGTCTGCGTCTCGCCGGAACCCTTGACGGTCATCTTGGCGAGGCCGAAGTCGAGGAGCTTGGCGTGGCCGCGTTCGGTGACGAAGATGTTGGCAGGCTTGATGTCGCGATGGATGATGCCTTTGTCGTGTGCCGCCTCAAGCGCGTCGGCGATCTCGGTGCCCAGGTCCAGCACTAACTCAATGTCGAGCGGTTCGCCCGCAATGCGATGCTTCAGGGTCGCGCCTTCGAGCAGCTCCATCACCATGAACGCGCGGCCGTCTTCTTCGCCAATGTCGTGGATGGTGCAGATATTCGGATGGTTGAGAGCTGACGCCGCACGCGCTTCGCGGCGGAAACGCTCCAGTGCGACCGGGTCACGCGCAACGTCATCAGGAAGAAACTTGATCGCGACAAAGCGTCCCAGCCGGGTGTCCTCGGCTTTGTACACGACACCCATGCCGCCTCCGCCGAGCTGGGCAAGGATGCGGTAGTGCGAGATCGTCTCCATCATGGCGGAGCTCTGTAGCGCGGATGCTTGATGATAGGGCGCTATGGAGGCGCGGTCAATGCGCTCCGTCTGCCGCAGCGGCGATGGCAGGCTCCGGTTGTGGCTTGGGTGTGCGGCGTGCAAAGCGGATCGCGGACGACATCTCCTGCGACGGCTTTTCGATGAACTGGTACATGATCCACGCCGCCCACATGGAGGCGGCGATGCCGATGACGTCCAGTATTCCGATGTAATAACTCGAGTACGGCAGCCAGTGCGAAAGAAACCCGATCACGCTGACGCCGATGGGCAGGTGTAGCAAGTACAACGAGTAGCTCACGTCGCCGACGCGGTCCATGCGGCGGCTCTGGAGCGTAGAGAACGCAATCAGTAAGCCTGTAGGCACTGAAACAAGAGGAACAAGCCAGCCTGAGACACGGTGCATTGAAAGCACCATCACCACAATCAGGCCGAGCATCTCGCGCCATTCGATGATCTCAGCACGGTACTGGAAGACGAAGACGCCGATCAGAAATATCGGCAGGTAGTGAAACACCAGCCTGTCCCAATACACCGTGAAATATGCCAGCATCATCAGTGATGTCGCGGCGAAGCGCAGCAGACGCCGACTGCTGGCCAGCAGCGGCACGCTTAATCCGATCAGCAGATACCACTGAAACTCAATGGCCAGCGTCCAGTAGACGACATTGATCCAGCGCACATGCGCCAGATCGTTGAGATAGCCGAAGTGCAGCAGCAGATCGCGGCCGGTGGTGGTCAGCCTCGGAATGTGGAAGAGCGGGACAAGGATGAAATTCGTGGCGAGAATCGTGATCGCGATCGATGCCAGGTATGGCGGATACAAGCGCACGTTGCGTTTCAGCAGGAAGCGCGGATAGTCGCGAAGAATATAACGCGAGCGGTAGAGGCTCCAGGGAATGACGAATCCGGAGATGACGAAGAAGATCTCGACGCCAAGATAGCCGTATTTTCCGGAAAGGCCGAGATATTTTCCCTGCCCGGCGACGAAGTGCCCCCACGCGACGGCAAGCGCCGCAAAGGCACGAAGGGCATTGATGATGCCAATTCGTTGCTTGGAGTCAGCTATCTGCACTGTAGCTCATGGTAAACGGCCAGCACGGTGGTACGTCAAACAGATGTCACCCAAGTGTGTGATGCGCGCACATGATGAGTAAAGGCCCGTGCACGCTGGTTTTTCTGGTAGGCCATCCATAGTTCTCCACGAAGGGACCTTCAGGCCGACGAGGATCTGCTTTTCGGGTAAGGGGCGAATGCATCGCCCTGCATCGACTACAATATTAAGAAAGGTGATCCATGAGGTACCGCTTCAACCGCTCCTTGCTCCAACCAGTCTTTTTGTCTTTATTGACCGTATGTTTGACACTCCCCGCGCTGGCCGGCGACCGCGGCGAGGGGAAGCTCGATCCTTCGCAGCCGACGGGCATCACCGTCGACGAAATCATCCAGAGGTTTGCGGCCAAGGAAAAGCAGTTCAAAGTCGCGCGCGAACAGTACACGTACACACAGGATGTCACGATACAGACGCTGGATGGCAACACCATTGACGGTCAATACCGTCAGGTGAGCGACATTCTCTTCGACGACAGCGGTAAGCGCATCGAGCAGGTAACCTTTGCGCCTCAATCGACTTTGGAGCGCGTTGTGATGACGCAGTCCGACTATGACGATATCCGTCACCGGCTGCCGTTCGTCCTTACCAGCGACGAGATCGGGAAATATCAAATCCTCTATGTCGGCAAGCAGAAGGAAGACGAGCTTGGCACGTACGTGTTCGACATCGCGCCCAAGCAGATCGAACATGGCGAGCGATACTTTCAGGGCCGCATCTGGGTGGACGATCATGACTATCAGATCGTGAAGACCTATGGCGAGACGGTTCCTCAGGTCCACAATGCCAAGCATCCGGAAAAGGAGAACCTTTCACCCAAATACACCACCTGGCGCGAGCAGATCGACGGTAAGTACTGGTTCCCCACCTACACCTACGCCGAAGACACCCTGCATTTCAGCAACGGCGATGTCGAGATGCGCTATGTCGTGAAATACAAGAACTATAAGCGCTACGGCTCGAAGTCGAAGATCACTTACGATGGTCAGGAAATTTCTCGGGGCGATGGACAGCAGCCGAGTACTGGTAGTTCTGCGCCGAAGCAGTGAAGCTTCGAGCTGTCTCGTCAGCTGATTGCATCAAGGCTTCAAGTTGTTAGAAGCTGTCGAACGTACCGGTTTCGATCCCGCGATTGCGAATAGCTCGAAGCTCGCGCCCGAAGCTCGCAGCTTTTTCACGCCACGCGCGCTGCCGATCGCATTGCCGCGCGCTGCAGAAATCGCTTCATCACGTTTGTCCACATCACCTTTTTGCGCTCGGCGCTTTCTTTGATGACCCGTCCCTGAAGGAACATCTGCAACAGTACTTTCATCTTCAGCGCATCCAGCAGCGCCTGCTCCTGCGAGCTGACGCCGTAGGCTTCGGTGAAGGCGTCCTGCACCAGCGTGGTGATGTCGCGATTGCAGAAGGGGTACTTCTCCAACACTTCGACCGTGGCCAGGAAGGTGGCGGCGTCCATCAGCGAGTGGCCCTGCCGGGCGAGACTGGCGAACTCGCAGTAGCCGACCCCGTCCTCGGCGACTAACACATTGAGGGGCACGAAGTCTTGCAGCCTGGCCGATGAGCGAAGGGGGCGCCGTTGCTTATTGAAGGCGCTCTTGGCGGTGATAAGAATCGCGTCGGTCGACTCCGCCGGCAGGCCGTCTTTCTGCGCCTTGGCGCAAAGTCTTTCCATTTCGGACAGCAAAGAGTTGCTATCCAGAGGGGATGGCACCCCGGCCGTCGCTTTGTGAAACTGCTGCAGCCACTGGCCGGCCTGTCTGGAGGCGATCTCCAGCACATGGTGGTTACCGTTATCGGGCAGCAGTGCCACCTTCATGATGATGCTTTGCAGCGGCAGGCCGTGGACTTTGGTGCTCACGACCGCACCCAGCTCGGAGAAGTCGCCGATCGGCCGTGGCACACCTTGTAACTTCCGGCGCTCCGCAGTTTGGTGGGCAAACTGGAGATTCTGCGTCTCATCGCGGGCCAGTTCCTGTGCGCTCCGGCCAGTGCCTCTGCCGCGATAGATCTTCGCGTTGACGCGCTCGCTGCCGTCGGCGAAATCGAGCACGATTTCGTAGATGTAATGATCCGGTTTGGGTGTGTGTCCAACTACGCGTGCAAATTTGATCTCAGGACACCGGGGAAAATAAGCAGAACCTGAGTTGCGCAGGTAGTCGACGATGAGGTCCAAGGAATTGTCTGCCATCAACTCTCCAGGAAATCGGCAGGCAATTCACGCCCACCTCGGTGTCACATAGTGAGATGCAGGCTTGCGACAAAACGCAAATCGTCGCAGTTAAGGTTCCACTACTGGCCGAAAATGACGTCTACAAGTTGTTGATTCGACAAATGGCAGTGCGGGTGAGTATTTAGATGCACATGTTGGGAATGCAAGGGACCTGTACCAGCGTTGGAAGTGATGCGGCGAGAGTGCCGTCCCTAACGAACCAGGTTTTCTTCCTTGCGCGAAAACCCAGCGCTTTCCGCGCTGGGTAGAGTTAGTTCCATCCCGCTTTGCGGCGGACAGAGTTTACGCTTGGACGCCGGCCTGAAGGCCAGCTCTGGCCCTCAGTAGAACAGATACTTCTGCCACTTCGAATCGGAGCGGCCCATCATGCGCATGTTGTGGCGGCTGGTGTGGAGGTTGAAGGCGCGCGGCTCACGCATCAGCTTCATGTTGGACTCGTGCGGAAGCATGTTGCCCTTCCTGCGATTGCAGGTGTGGCAGCAGGCGACTAGGTTCTCCCACGTTGAGGCTCCGCCACGCGAGCGCGGGATCACATGATCCAGCGTCAACTCCCCCGCGGCGAGGATCTTGCCGCAGTACTGGCAGGTGTTGCGGTCGCGCAGCAAGATGTTCTTGCGCGACAGAGCGCGCGTCTGATGCGGGATGCGGCGATACTCCAGCAGGCGGATTACGGAGGGCACGCGCATGGCAACGCGCGCGGCGTGCAGGACATGTCCGTTGGCTTCTTCCATCATGGCCACACCCTTCAGCACCAGGATGATGGCGCGACGGGCAGCACAGACGTTGATCGGCTCATAGGAGGCATTCAGCACCAGTACAGGCGCGTGCATGGCCGCCCACTGAGGCGGCTCGTCACCGGCAATCCGGGCGTGGTGCATACAGCCGGCTATGGACTTTCCGTATCGCGACGCTGCGCTATGGCCCTGCATTGACATGAGTTGTTTAGACCGAGGTGGTCGCCACCTCGATTTCCTCCTCTTCCCCTGGATCGGCAGCCGTCAGATCAGCGCCATCAAAGGCGCGAGCCACAGTGGCTGCACAGACTTTTTCCGCACCTGCCTGCTTCAGCACGCGGGCGCATTCCGAGAGCGTGGTACCCGTGGTCATCACATCGTCGACGAGAATGACACTACGGCCGTTCACCGAGCCGGCATGTTTGACGCGAAAAGCATCTCGCATGTTTTCGATGCGTTCTTCGCGGCTCAGGCCAACCTGCGAGATGGTGTCGCGGTGCCGAACCAGTCCATCACAGACCACCGCCGGCTTTCCTGGAAGGCGCTTGGCTGCGGCCCGGGCGATCAGTTCCGCTTGATTAAACCCGCGCGAATTGCGCTTGTTGTTATGCAGCGGAACCGGGACGAGGACGGGGAATGGTCCTTCGTAGCCGTGCAGCAGGCCGGTAATCGCCTGCGCCAGCATCTCACCCAGTGGTCCGGACGCCGGAGTGACGCTCTCGTACTTCAACAGGTGAATGAGGCCGCGCAGACCTTCTTTGTATTCGCCGAACGAGACGGCGCGTTCGAAGTCCGGAGGATTATCGCGGCAATTGGGGCATCGGCCGTCGCCCATCAGCAGCATGGCCGCGGCGAGTCGATCACCGCAGACCACGCACTGTGGCGCGCGAAGCGGACGTACAGCAGCCAGGCACTCATCGCAAACAGGAATTCGAGAGATGTTGTCTAAGGGTGTTGAACAGATTCTGCAATCGGAAGGGAAGAGTACGGAAAAAATACTACGGAGAAGGATCCTTGAGGGCACAACCGCAGCGACACGCTTCCACGCGGGCGTTTCTCGTCGCTTTCGCTTTAGAGTGTCACCACTGCTGAAGACGACCCTCCAATCCATGCCGCCGAGCCGGTCATGGAGGCCCTGTCGCCGGTGCGAGCGGGTCCGGAGAGCGATGGTTTTCGCCTTAAGCCCGGTCCCGAAGCACCGTGACAGAACAGTATATGTGCTTCACCATGCAAGGTGCAATGCCGGACAAGGTACCGGGCGGCGGATTCACCAGGAATTTACGTTCACTCTCCAGTCAGAAACTTGTATTGCGCCGCCGTCAACGGCACGACCGAAAGGCGGCCCTGGCGCACGAGTGGTGATTCGGCAAACAGCGGCTTGCTTTTGATCTCGGCAAGCGAGACTGCTTTCGCAATCGCCTTCCCAACTTTTATCTTTACGGCAGGGTTGCGCGGGTCGGAGGGATCGACGGACACAACCGACGCAGTACCGACGGCGCTCTTGTGGTCGCCAGTCTCGTAGATGATGAGGCGCTCGCCGGGTTTCATACTGCGAAGATGCTTCAGCGCGACAGGATTGGATACGCCGTCCCAGGTGGTTTGCTTGTCGCGCTCCAGGTCGGCAAACGAGTATTCCGAAGGCTCTGTTTTTAGCAGGTAATCCACCGCGCTCTCCTTGCTGTCCTATACTTGTAACCGGTGCGGCTGGCGTGCTAACGTGCGCTTCGGCTTTTATTCATCAGGCGGCTGCGCTGCACAGGTCACGCGAGGTATTCATGGCTACAACAACCATCAGCACTGACAAACAAGTCCAAGCCCACAAGCCCTATGTGCCCCACCACATGGACATGCCGGAGTTTACCATCCGCGCCGTCCTGATCGGGCTGGTGATGACCGGCATACTCGGCTCGGCCAATGCCTATCTTGGATTGAAGGCCGGCATGACCATCGCCGCGACTTATCCGGCAGCGGTAATCGGTATGGCCCTGCTGCGGCTGATGAAGGGTTCGCTGCTGGAAGAGAACATCGCGCGAACCGTCGGCTCCATCGGCGAGTCCGTCGCGGCAGGCGCGGTCTTCACGATTCCCGCGTTCGTGATGGCTGGCCTGTGGCCGGGACTTACCTCGGAGAAGTATTGGAACTCGGTCGTGCTGATGATCATTGGTGGCACGCTGGGCATCCTGCTGGTCACGTTACTGCGGCGGGTCATGGTGGAAGACCGCGAGTTGCCATTCCCTGAGTCGGTGGCCGCCTCGGAGATTCACAAGGCCGGGCAGCAAGGTTCCAAGGCCGCGAAGATCCTGTTCGCGAACATGGGATTCGGCGGCCTCATTTACCTGCTGGGAGCAATCAATATTTTTTCGGCGAACAACACCTTCCCGGTGAATATCAGCGCGCTGGGCAAGAAGCTGCTGCTGCGGACCAGCACCAATCCCGGGGTGACGACAACAATTACTGGCGGCGCGTCAATTCTGACCACACCCGATGTGAGTCCGGCTTACCTGGGAGTGGGATACATCATCGGCCCACGCTTGGCGTCGCTAAATTTCGCCGGCGGCGTGCTCGCCTGGGGACTGCTGGTCCCACTTCTAACCTTCCTGCTGGGCCCCTATCTCCAGGCAGGGCTGCCCGCGGGACAGCCCGTCTCGTGGACTCTGCTGGCAAACGCCATTTACTTTTCCATCGTGCGTCCCATCGCCGTCGGCGGCATGTTGGTCGGCGCCTCATACACGCTTTTTAAGATGCGCAAGCAGTTGGGGGTGGGCATCGGACGCGCTGTCTCCGACTTGAAGAAGTCGGCGGCGGCGCATGATGCGACGAACCGCACCGAACGCGACCTGAATTCCAAAGTGGTTTTCCTCGGGATCGCCGTCGTGTTTGTGGCCATGATCGCGCTCTACTACTACTTCATCGCCGGCGGCGGAAATCTTACGACATCGAAGATTGTCTCGGGAGCGATCGGCGCAGCGATTGTGATGATCGTTCTCGGCTTCTTCTTCGCTGCGGTCTCCGGCAACCTGGTGGGCATGATCGGCTCCTCCAACAATCCCGTCTCCGGCCTGACGCTGTGCACGCTGGTGATTGCGGCGCTGCTGATGGTCGCGTTGGGAGTCGCTGGCAGCGGCGGTGTCGCCGCTGTGCTCGGCGTTGCCGCCGTGATCTGCGTCTCGTCGGCGGTGGCAGGAGAGATGTTGCAGGATCTGAAGGTCGGCTACATCCTGGGAGGCACGCCGTCCAAAATGCAAATCGGCGACCTGCTCGGCGTGGTCGTCGCCTCGCTGGTACTCTTCTTCCCGCTGGCGGTTCTTGACCGTGCGTATCACTTCGGCAGTTCGGCCCTACCGGCGCCGCAAGCCGGATTAATGGCGATGCTCTCCAAAGGAATTGTCGGCGGCGACATGGCATGGCCGCTGGTCGTGGTCGGCATCCTGATGGGCTTCGCTTTGATTCTCATAGAAGTGCGCAGTGTGATGCTGTTCGCCGTCGGGATGTATTTGCCACTGGGCACTACCTTCGCCATCTTTCTAGGCGGCGTGGTGCGCTGGATGACCGACAAGCTGCGCGACCGTCGCGGCTACAACGATGCTCAGAAAGCGCGTGTAGACAACGCCGGAGTGCTGACCGCCTCGGGCCTGATCGCCGGGGAAGCGCTGTGCGGACTAGTCATTGCTGGACTGGTGGGATCCGGACACGACGTCACACTGATCAAATGGGCCGCGCCGTTCTTCATGGCGCTGATCGCGTTGGCAGTGCTGATTACTGCGATGATTCGCGTGCCGCTGGCCAACGCCGGCAGCCCTGACGAACCAGCGCCGCCGACGGCGATCATGTAATAGACGTAAAGCCAGTCTCCACCGCGCAAGCGCAAAATGCGCGCTTGCCGGGTGCCCCGGCTCTGGAGATCGGAGCCCCAGTTGAAGGCCGGTGCCGCCCCATCATCCCTTACCAGTCGATGCAGCAGCGGCCGAGTCGTCCCTCTCAATGCGAAATGATCGCGGCCGATAGTCCTTGGGCAGGAACTGGTCTGGGATGGCCGTGCGATTCCCATCGCGCAGCGCGTGGAAGATCGGCGACATGATCTCCACACCCCCGGCATAGAAGCAGTCCTGGATGTTGGCGTGCAGCTCGGCGTAAATGTTCACCATCTGCGCTGGCTGGTCCGTATAAGCATTGATTTCATACTGCACATAGGAGTCCTGCAGGGCCGTCTGCAAGACAAACGGCGCAGGGGTGTGCAGCACGTACTTTGTCTTCAAAGCTGCTTCAATCAGCAGGGAATGAATCTGGCGCCAGGGAGCGTCGTAGCCGATCGTCACCGAGGTGTGCAGGATCAAGCCGTTGTTCTGCGCCAGCAGGCTGTAGTTCGTCACATAGCTGCTCAGGATCACGGAATTCGGGATAATGATCTCCTCATTCTTGTAGGTTTTGATGTGCGTGGCCAGCATGGTTTGTGACATAACTTCGCCCATGTTGTCGCCAATCTTTACCCAGTCACCGACGCGAAAGCCGCGGGTGTAGATGAGAATCACGCCCGCAACCACGTTCGCAACGGCGGAAGTTGATCCCAAAGAGAAGAGCACGCCGATAAAGAGGCCGACGCCCTTGAAGGCGGGAGAGTTCTCTCCCGGCAAGTAGGGATAGATGACGACGGCGGTAAACGCAATCAGCAGGAAGCGGACGATCTTATAGGTGGGTTGCGCCCACTCCGGATAGAAGCCGGAGATGCGGATGTTGCCCTGTTCCACTTCTCGCAACACAACCCGGACAAGCTTTATGAAGTAATACATCACGGCGACGATGACCGCGATATAGAACAGGTTTGGCACGTAATTCAGAAACGCCAGGCCGACCAGCCTGACCGGCCGGACGACGTAGTTGAGCAGTTGCTCGCCGTGCTCGCGTGTCCAGGGGAAGTAGTTGAACTCGGTCGCGAGGAAGACCCAGGTAAGGGAAATCAGCATCAGGATGCGCAGCAACCGAACGGCAGTCATCAGGATGGCCGCGATGCGCTTGCCCGCCATGATTTGGGATTGCTGAATTCGAAAGCCCTTCAGCCGTGTCACTTTCGCTTCGATAACTTTCAGCAGCCAGCGCGTGCCGCGTATCAGCAGCCAGCAAACAGCTACATAGATAAGGAGTGTGACGGCGGCATAGATGCAGGCCCGGATGAGATAGCGCGGGGTATGTTGTTCGCGGGCCTGCGCGACGGTGTTTCGAATGCGGTCAGCCAGGACTTGCGCCAGGGCTTGCCGGGTGATGTGATAGTGGCGAGCATCATCATCGCTGATGACGAGCAGGATGTTCTCACCAAGCATGATCGAGGTGCCGTAGGGCGAGTCGGCGACCACGATGTTCGCAAGGTTGGTTTGCGGAGAGTAGATGAGTTTGCGGAAGCGATCGGAGGCTCCCGCCGCGCGGTCTCCTGCAGAAAAGTTGCCGATGCCTTCGTAAATCCGGAAGATCTCGGTCCCTTCGACTTTGACCGGATAGCCCTGGGGCTCCTCCTTGGCCTGAGTTTCAGGCTGCGCCAGAAGTGATGCCGGGAGAAGTGAAGCGGCTAAGAGGGTGATGAAGGCGAGTCGTTTGGCCGAGCGGACCATGTGCCCTCCGTGACCCGAAAAAGCTGGGCCGCACGTACTGCCGTCATGTTAGGCGATGAGGGCAGCGGACTCAAGGAAGGAGATTATGGAGATGTCAGCCCAGGCGTCCGCCACCAAGTTTCATGCCACATAAAGATTCGTGCTGTGAAAGGCGCGTGTCAGGCCGTTGTGCGCTGGAGTTTGGCTTTTGCTGTTTGCTCTCGAGCACGCAGCCACTCCATCCAGCGATCCAAGCCTTCACCGCTGACACTGGAGACATCGATGATCTCCATGCTGGGATGGACGCGGCGGGCGTTTTCGCGGGCGAGTTCGGCTTGGAAGGGAACGTAAGGGAGAAGGTCGATCTTTGTCAGTAGCATCAGCTCTGACTTAAAGAAGATTGACGGATATTTCAGCGGTTTGTCTTCACCTTCGGTTGTGCTGAGGAGAACGATCTTCGCATCTTCGCCGAGATCGTAGCTCGACGGGCAGACCAGGTTGCCGACGTTCTCCACAATAAGCAAATCGAGATCTTCCAGCTTCCAGTCTTCAAGATGCCGCTCGATCATTTTGGCATCGAGGTGGCAGGTGCCGCCGGTAACAATCTGACGTACAGGAAAGCCGAACTTCGCCAGCCGTCGCGCGTCGTTTTCCGTCTGCAGATCGCCCGTAAGGACGGCGACGCGCGCGCCCTTGTCCATGCGCTCCAGGGTGCGCTCCAGAAGCGCCGTCTTGCCTGAGCCAGGCGCGCTGATGAGGTTCACGCAGAGGACGCCGTTCTGGCGATAGCGTTCGCGCAGTTGCTCGGCAAGCCGCTGGTTTTCGTTCAGGACTTTCTTTTCGACTGCGATGCGGTCCATTGTTTTACGCCCTTCACTCGTCCTCAAATCAGAGCAGCATTCAGCACTCAGCAGTCAGCCCTTACGACGTGTCATCCTGAGCGAGGTCGCCGCGGCGACCGAGTCGAAGGACCCCTATTCCGGAACAATATCGTTCCGAGCCGGATAACATCCCTATTCGCCTATCTCCATGTAGGCGATGTCGAGCTCTTCTCCGCTGATGCACTCTGTCGCAAACTCCCCGCAGAGCGGGCAGCGCGGGTCGAATTCTTCCATGCGGAACTCGTAGGCGCACTTCGCGCAGCGTTGCACCCGAGGGATCAGCTCCACCTCGAGCGTCAGCGGCTCGAGATCAGTGTCCTTCACCAGGGCGTCGAAGCCGAACTGCAGCGCGTCGCGATCGACACCGGAGAGCTCTCCAATCTTAACCCCGACCTTGGCGATGTGCTCGCCGGGATGGCGTTGCGCTTCCTTCCCGACCGATTCAAGGATGGAGGCGGCGATGCCGAGCTCGTGCATAGTTCAAAGCATAATTAACCACAGAGACACAGAGAAGAATGTTTGTGGTTTCGTGCTGCGACGAAGCCAGGTGATCCCGCGGCTAGTGCATTTCGCGCAGTTAAGAGAATTGTTTGTTCTTTCTCTGTGTTCTCTGTGCCTCTGTGGTTAATTTCTCTCGAAAGTGTCCAGAATGTCCGCAATTGGACATCTTCTCGGCGAGAACCAAACTCATCATAGCTCCTTCGTGTTTTGGCTGCGATTGGCGTTTATTTTTTGGAAACATCTGGCCATGAATTTCGTCTATCCCTGAGTAGGTGCAGCTCGTCTCCGTTTCCTTGGGGTTCAACGCAGAATCAGGTAGCTCACCATGACCGAAGGGTTGGCGCATACAGCAGGCGCTGAACTCGCTCCCGAGTTCAGCAGGCACCGTAGTGTGTCTGCGCGTCGTGATCCGATGCTCGAAACGCTGGGCCAGTGGGGCCGCGTTTGGGCGGTGGGATTTGTGCTGTGGACGCTGCTGGCCTTCCTCGGCGCAGCCGGCACCCACGTCTACACTTCGTCGGTGGGCGGTCCGGAGAGCTGGGCGCAACTGCTCGCCTGGTACATGACCATCTCGGTCGTGTGGTCCGTGTTCACTCCTCCCATCTACGCACTGTCACGCCGATTCAGCTTCGAGCGCGGCAACTGGAAGATGGTGCTGCCGCTGCACCTCGCCGCCAGCGTTGTGCTGACCTGCTTCGCTGCGTCGATCATCGTGTGGGTTGAGCCGTACGTCACATGGACCCCGGAGGCGCACCTGCCATTCTTTCCGCACATGCTCTCGCGCGCCTTCATGGACTTCCAACGCTACTGGTACATCCTGCTGATCACGCAGGCGATCGATTATTACGGCAAGTATCGCGAGCGCGAGTTGCAATCATCTCAGCTCGAAGCGCAACTGGCACATGCGCAGCTGGAGATGCTGAAGACGCAGCTGGAGCCGCACTTCCTGTTCAACACGCTGAATTCCATTGCCGCGTTAGCGCGCAACGACGGACCTGCCGCGGAAAATATGACGCTGCAGCTCGCCGACCTGTTGCGCTTCTCGCTCGACGCGATGGGCGTGCACGAAGTCCCGCTCAGCCGCGAGCTCACGATGCTTCAGAAGTACATCGACATCCAGCAGACGCGCTTCCAGGACCGGCTGGAAGTCGAGATGGACATCGCCGGCAATACATTGTCGGCGCTGGTGCCGAACATGATCCTGCAGCCGCTGGTGGAAAACGCGATCCGTCATGGCATCGGGCCGCGCCGCGCGCCGGGTCATGTGCGCATCACCACGCGCCAGGTTTTCGACGAGCTGTGGATGGAAATCGCCGACAACGGCCTTGGCTTGACGCGCTTTGGGGGCGTGATTCCTCAGGAAGGCGTTGGCTTGCGCAACACCCGCGCCCGCCTGCAACAGCTTTATAACCACGATCACCGCATGCTTCTGGAGGATGCCCCGGGTGGAGGCTGCCTCGTGAAAATCCATATCCCTTTTCGCACTTATTCTGAGGAGGTCCGTACTACCGATGCCCATTCGAGTGTTGCTTAGCGATGATGAAGCTTTAGCGCGCGAACGCCTGCGCAGCCTGTTGGAAGAAGAGCCTGACATCGAGATCGTGGCCGAGTGCGGCGACGGCAAGTCGGCCATCTCGACCATCAAGCGCGAGAAGCCCGACCTGGTGTTCCTTGATATCCAGATGCCCGAAACCGATGGCTTCGGCGTGGTGTCCGCTCTGGGCGCCGAGCAGATGCCGCTGACGATCTTTGTTACTGCGTACGACCGGTACGCGATGAAGGCATTCGAGATTCATGCGCTCGACTACCTGTTGAAGCCCGTGGTGAAGGAGCGCCTGACGGAGGCGCTGGACCATGCGCGCAAGCAGCTGCAGCATCCTTCCGAGGCCATGTTCCAGCGGCGCGTGCTCGATCTGCTCGCCGAGCTCGATTCACGCCAGAATTCGCCACAGCGCATCGTTATCAAGGCTGACGGCGAGATTGTCTGCCTCAAGCCTGCGGAGATCGACTGGGCGGAGTCGGCGGGGAACTATGTCTGCCTGCATGTTGGCGGGAATACGCACATCCTGCGTGAGACGATCACGTCACTCGAATCGCGGCTGGGGCACCGGCAATTCCTGCGCGTGCACCGCTCCACGCTGGTGAATGTCGACCGGATCAAGACGTTGCGGCCGTCGCTGTACGGGGATTACTCGATCCTGCTGCGCGACGGAACCAAGCTGACGTTGAGCCGCGGGTTTCGCGAGACGGTTTTGAAGCGCCTGGGAACGGCGTAGCGGAGCCACTGGTCTCTCTACACCTTCGCAGACAAAAACCCGCGTCTCTCAAAACAGATTCAGCTGCTCTTCGTTCAGGGTGGCGTGACGGATTTCGTTGCGCGCTGTCACCGCGCGCGTGATGCCGTATTTCCTGCGCAGCCGCTTCATCAGCTCCGAGATGCGTTTTGCGTAGGCCTTGTTCACGAAGGCACGCTCGCCGAAGCGCTTGCGATACTCGAGGACGAGCTGCGGGAATTCCCTCTCCAGAAAGGGCAGGAAGACGCTCGCGGAACATGGCTTCAGGAAAAGCGGGTTAGCGTAGATGTAGTTACCGCCGGCTTCTTTCGTCGCGCGAACCACGGCTTCGAGCGACGACAGCTTATCGGTGATGCCGGGGAGCACGGGAGCGCAGATCACGCCCGCTTTCACTCCGGCGGCGCAAAGCTCGCGCACCGCATCCAGACGCAGGTCGGGACGGGGTGCTCGCGGCTCCAGAATTCGTGCCAGCTTCACATCCAGCGTGGTGATCGTGAGATTCACGAAAAGGGAATTGTGCTCACTGACCCGCTTCAGCAGGTCAATGTCGCGCGTTACCAGCTCCGACTTGGTAACGATGCCAATCTCAAGCCCATTATGTAAGGCTAGCTCTTCCAGAATGCCGCGCGTCACTTCGTAGCGCTTCTCCGCGGGCTGATATGGATCGGTCGCCGTGCCGATGGCGATCTCTTCACCGCGCTTCACCTTGCGCAGTTCCTGCCGCAGCAGCCATGCCGATTGCTGCTTTACATAGATCTTGCGCTCAAAGTCGACACCGTCGCGCATCTCCATGAACTCGTGCGTGTAGCGCGCATAACAGTATTTGCAGGCGAATTCGCAGCCACGGTATGGGTTGATGGTCCATGTGAAGGGCACGCGCGCGGATGTGCAGCGGTTCAGCAGGGCGCGCGACGGCAGGGTGAAGTACTCGACCAGATGGCCTTGGCGGATCGACTCGCCTTGCGAGGCCAGCCTGGCGATACCGACCAATGCCGGCTGTTCTTCGTCCTCGATCTGGAGCAATGCGGGATGCATCGGGAAGCGCTTTCAACTTTCGCTATTTATTCGCCTATGAGATGCTAGGCCGATCCCTTTGGTTGCGTCAAGTGCCGCGTGCTTACTGCTCAGATACAAACCCGCGGCTTCCCTGGCCATCCAAGACTGCGAACGATTTGCAACCGCCGGAGGGCATGGAGGAGGGTTATGCCGGACCAGAAGTACATCGTCAATGCGCTGGAGAAGCTGATCGAAATTAGCCGCGATGGCCAGGTCGGCTATCGCGAGGCGGCGGAACATGTCAAGAACCACGAACTGAAGAAGCTGCTGAGCGAGATCTGCCTGGAGCGGGCGCGCTTCGCCGGCGACCTGGAAAATGAGGCGATTCGTTATGGAGAAGCTGACGTGGACCGCTCTGGAAGCGCGCGCGGAGCGCTTCATCGCGGATGGACCGGCATGAAGGCCAGCCTGGGTGGGGGTGATGACGCGATTCTTTCTTCCATGGAATCCGGCGACACCTACGCGCGGAATCAATATGACAAGTACATTCGCGAAGGCCAGCTGCCTGACGACCTTCTGGGAGTCATTCGCAATCAGGCGCAGGCCATCGTTGGAACGCTGGATCGCATTCGCGCGCTGCGCCAGCAACGTAAGGCGGCCTGACGCGAGGCTGAATCGCCTGGCTGAAACGTAACGCGCGTCTTGTGCCTGGCTTGATGTATCTCACTTCAAATTTCTGGCGAGGAAATCCATTGTGATTTTCTGCGCCTTGGCGGTATCGTCGGCGCGGTAACCGTCCTTGTTGTTGGGATTCTCAAAGCCGTGGCCCGCGTCAGGGTAAATCTGAATCTGCGTGGATTTGTCGAGCGCTTCCATCTGCTTCTCGAATTTCCGGACGTCGGAAAGGGGAATGCCCCGGTCCTGGCCCCCGAAGATACCCAGAATGGTGGCGTGAATTTTTCGCAGCGTGGAGCGGTCGCTGGCCAGGTGTCCGTAATTGATAACCGAGACCTTCAGGTGTGGATCGATGACGGCCAGATCCAGTGCATAGCCTCCTCCCATGCACCATCCGATTGCGCCGACGCGCTTGGGATTGATGGCTTTCAAGGAGCGCAGGTACGCCGTCGCCGCCAGCAAATCACGATTGGCGCGGTCTTCCGGTACGCCGCGCATGATCTCGTGCGCCTGGTCGGGAGTGGTGGCCACCTGGCCGCGATACAGGTCGATGGCCAGCGTAGCATAGCCGGCGTCAGCCAGCTTGGAGGCCTGCTCCTTGACCCAGTCGTTCAGGCCCCACCATTCGTGGATCACGACCAGCGCGGGGAAGGGACCGCTGCCCTTCGGAATGTAGAGCAGCGCCTTCACCGTCTCGTCGCCGCTGCGGTAGGTGACTTCATCAGGGTCGACGGCAAAGGCGGATAAGGTGATCAGGCACAACAAGAGAGTTAACAGTATGCTTCGCACGATTCCTCCGGAAAAAGGTTGAGCGGCGCCTCACCGAATGCGTCCGCCACATCTTGTTGTGGACATCTCACCGATTGCGTTGCAATGATCGAGATGCCGAAACTGGACGCAGCTCCGACGCGGGCCTGAGGGCCCGCGGTCCTCTACTCTGTTTCCAGCACCAGGTAGCTCAGCGCGCCTGAGCGTTCTATTTGGAGCACGATAGGATCGCCCGCTTTTATCCGGCGCAACTCCTGCTTGAGTTGGGCAAGGTCGTGCACCGGCGAGCCGTTGATGGCATGAATGATATCGCCCGGCTGCGGACCTTCACCCAGCAGCGTGCTGCTGGGAGTGCGCGCGGCCACTAGCACACCGCTCGCCATTCGCAGGTCGCCGAGTGAAGGGCGCACCTCATCGTTGACGGTCACGGCCAGAATGCCGAGCCGATTGATAACGTTCGTCGGCCCGGTAACCATGTCGGCGAAGCGCTCAGGATCGTCCGTACGTTCGGCGACGGTCACCCTCACCGTTTGTACCTTGCCATTGCGCAGCACGCCAAGCTCAGCCTTATCGCCAATCTTATAGTTGTAAAGATCAACGGCGAAGTGCCGGACGTCGCTGACCCGTTTGCCCCCGACGCTCACCACGATGTCACCAACCTTGAGGCCCGCCTTCTCGGCGGTTGAGTCCGGCAAGACATCTTGGAGTATCACGCCTTGGGTTGCTGGCAGGTGCAGGCCTTCCACTAACTCCGGCGTGATCGTGCGGAGATAAACACCGATTTGGCCACGGTTCACATGCCCTTTTTCGCGAATTTGGTCATAGACACTGCGCACCACGTCGCTGGGGATCGCGAAGCCCAGGCCTTCATTGCCGCCCGACTCGGAGAGGATGAAAGTGTTGATCCCCACGATGTGGCCGTCTACGTCGACCAGCGGTCCGCCGCTGTTGCCGGGATTGATGGGTGCGTCGGTTTGAATGTAGATCTCGGGACGGTCGGGATCGATCTGCCGCGTCGTTGCGCTCACCACCCCCATGCTGACCGAGTTCTCCAGGCCCAGCGGGCTGCCGAAAGCAAAGACCACCTGACCCTGCTTCAGGTCATTGGAGTCGGCGAGTTCGAGGGTCGGCAGGCCCTTCAGGTCGATCTTCAGCACGGCCAGATCGCTGAGTTTATCGATACCGACGAGTTTGGCTTCGATCGGACCATGCGGGCTTGCGTCCACCTGCTCCGCGGTCTGCTTGTCGAGGCCTTGCAGGCGGACGCGGATCTTACGCGCACCTTCGATGACGTGCGCGTTGGTCACGATGTAGCCGTCTTCGGATAGCACAACACCTGCGCCGATGCCGCGCTGCGCCTCCAGGTAGGCGGTGTCGTTCTTCTCTTCGTCGGTAGACAGACTGAAGCCGGTAGTAAGGACCTGCACAACGGATTTCGTTACCTTGCCTGAGAGTTGTTGCACAGACTCGCTGAAGACGTGCAGCGGATCGCTCTTGAGCAGGCGGGCGGATTCGGCCGAGCGTGTGGGTTGCTCGGTTTGGGCGGAGCACATGGGAACATGGAGCAACGCCAGTGCGAGCGAAGAGATCGCGCAGAAGCGTGGAGAGAGCGAAATTGGAAAGCGCTCCGGCATAGTTACGAACTGATTTGTTTTGTATCACGGCGCGACTTTAGTTGTGCCGCGTCGCAAATTCCTTTTGATGTGTCATCCCGAGCGCAGTCGAGGATCTGCGGTTTGGCGGCGGAAAGCAGGTCCCTCCGCTCCGACGAATGTCTTCGGTCGGAATGACAAAACATAGAAATCTTCAGTGGCTGGAGTTGCGCCCCCCGGCATGAAGCAAATAGTAAAGAGCCGATGCTTCATAACAAGAGTTCCTATTTGCGAACTGCAACCGTTCCACTCATTTGTTGCTTCGAGTTTATCTCCGGCTGTGCCAGCGCAAACCGCCGCGCACCAGGATCGGCTGGCCGATCGTCGGGACAGGGGTCTTGCCGATGTTATACACCTCATTCGTCAAGTTCTCGCCTTGAAAGAAAATGTCGAAGCCCTTCGGCAGCGGATGCGACACCGTCGCGCTCAGCACGAAGCATGATCCCAAGGGGAACAGATTCTGGTCGTCATCGAACTCGTTGCTCTCCGCGCGTCCCTGGATCGCCACCAGGAACATCTTAGGTGCGGCCCACGTTCCCTGAAAGGTAAAGATGCTTTGCGGCACCAGAGGAATCATGTTGCCGACGAGCGAGGGGTGACCGGGATAGCTGGCGACAGTTGTGTTCATGAACTGGTATCCCGCGGCCAGCGTGATTCGGTTGGTAAAGCGGATGTCGGTACCCAGCTGAAATCCCCACGATTGCGTCCGTCCCAGATTTTGCCGCATGCGCGTGATCAGGTTTGGGGTCGAACTGATGGTGACATTCGCCACTGGATCATCGACCACACCGCCAAAAAAAATCCCATGGATGGACACGCGATTGCTCAGCATTGTGGTACGCACGCCTGCTTCGCCGCCGGAGAAGCGTTCGGCGCGGAGGAAGGCGTTCGCGTTCGTCACCACATTGCCGACGCGAAAGGAGCGGTAGAGTTCGTTCAACGTTGGTGCGCGGAAGGAGCGATATCCCGACGCGTACAGTACCCAGCGGTCGCCGATCCGATACGACGTGGAGATACGCGGGTCGAAGGCATTCTGGCCGCGGTCGGGGTAGTAAATAATTTTCGGCATGCCGTGCGTAGGGAAGCGAAAGGAATGTCCGTCGTAGTTGCTCCATAAATCTTCGCGCCCGGCCAGGGTCAGCGACCAGCGAGGCGTGATCTGCACGATGCCCTCGACGAATGCGCCGAGCGCCTCCTGCGTGCCACCATTGGAGAGATTGGCCGTGGGATTTCCGCCGAAGTATGTCGTCTCCAGGCTCACGCCGTTGTCGTAGGTTCCATCAAGGCCCGCGAGCATTGTCAGGCGGCTGACGACTTGCTTCGACCACTGCGCAATCAAGCCCATCTGTTGCGACGGAACGTACTGGCTATTCGTCAGAGATTCGCTGTCGCGGTCCGCGGCCACCGACGAAAATGTCTGATGGTAGTTTTGCGTCCCTCCGTATAGCCGCAGAGTGAACAATCCGGCGGTTGGGCTGTTGTAGTCCGTGCCGAAGGCCAGCTGGCGAATGGTGGTGTCGTTGATCTGCAACGGCGTGCCGTTATGGCGGTCTTCGCCGTAGATCTCGCCGTTCAAAAACATGCGGCCTCGATCGCCAAACAGCCGCTCGAGTTTCAAATTGCCGCTGCCGTATTGCACGTTGACCGGAGCATCGACTGTGCCGCGCACGCTCTGGGGAACGTCGATGTAGCCTTGAGTCTTAAATCCCTCGCCCGCCGCCGAGACATCCCATTGCCCGAACCGCAGGGCGCCCCAACCGGAACCAAAGGGCGAGTTCTCATTGCCGTAGGAGCCTTCCACGCTCGCGTGGGTCTCAACCGCGGTTTTCGTCTCGAGATTCACGACACCGCCCAGCGCATCGTTGCCGTAGAGCGCCGAGACGCCACCGGGCACCAGCTGCACTTCGTTCAGCGACGACTGCGGCACGCGCGCCCAGTAGATCCATCCGCCGAAAGGATCATTGATGGGAATGCCGTCAACCAATACTAGAGCGCGACTCGCACCACTCGCGCCCAAGCCGCGCAGCGACACACCCTGCGACGTCGGATTTGCGGTCTGACTTCCCGACCGGCGCAACAGCTGAAATCCGGGCACCTGACGCAGCTTGTCATCTGTCGTGAGCGGCCCCCACTCTTCCAGTTGCTTGTCGCTGACGACCACCGCATCTGGTTGCGACTCAACGTTGTCGACGCCGGTTGGAAGAATCGAAGTGCGAGTGGAAGTGACGTCGAGGCTCTGCTGTACGGTCGCAGGCTCAAGCGTTATGTCGAGCTCGTCGCTGCTGGGGCGCCATGCCGCTGTGGTGGTCGCAAAGCCCGGGGCGCTCGCCTCGACAGTGCCCGACTCGCCCACGACTCCGCTGAACTCGAATGTTCCATCGGGTTGCGTTACCCGGCCGAAGTTCTGACCTTCCACGTGCAAGATGACCTGTGCGCGCGCAATCACGGCGCCGCTGCGGTCCTTCACCACTCCATGAATGTCATGCGCAGGCGCGCTCCAGGCGAGCGCCGGGGCCATCACGCCAAAGGCAATCAATACGAAGCATTTCGAGCTGGCGAGACGCAGCACGCCCATCAGCTTGCGCATGAACATGAGAATGCGATGAGTGTACTAAGCGGCTATCGAAACTCAAAATGGGGCGGCGCTGGACAGCGGGACTATATGTGGCACACTTGTGCTTCACGAGAACTGCTCAGCTGGCAGGTAGCGATGGCGGAATGGTGGAAGGATTTTTTCGACGGTGATTACATTCGCCTCTGGGGCGGCTGGTTTGCGGGTGAGCGGACGGCGGCTGAAGTGGACGGGCTTTGGCAGTTGCTTGGATTGCAGGAAGGCAGCCGCGTGCTCGACGCTCCGTGCGGATACGGCCGCCTCTCGCGTCCGCTCGCCGAGCGGGGCGCAATCGTCCTCGGGGTTGATCAATCCGACGCCTTGCTGAAGCACGCAGAGAGCGAACGCGGAGCCCTCGCGCCCGATCGCCTGCGCTACCTGCGACACGACTTGCGGCAGTTGCTTCCAGAGAGCAGCTTTGATGTGGCGATCAACGTTTTCTCTTCGCTCGGATACGGGAGGGAGGATGACGATCTAGCGATCCTAAGCAATTTGCGCGCGGCGGTTCGTCCGGGTGGCTTGGTGCTGGTGGAGACGATGCACCGCGACCTGGTGGTCGTCAATTTCCTTCGTGGCGCGAAGCCGTCGCGGCGTATGGACGACGGAACACTCGTCGTTGAGGAACCAGTGTTCGATCCCATCGCCGGCGCGGTGAATGCGACATGGTACTGGGCCGGTCCAAAGGGCAGCGGCCAGAAATCCGCGAGGATTCGGGCGTATTCGGCAACCGAACTCGTCGCCCTCGTGGAGAAGGCAGGCCTGCGGTTCCGATCCGCGCACAAAGGCTGTTCGCCGGAGCCGTTCCAGGCGGAAGGGCCCGAGATGGGAGGCAGGCTGGCGATCCTGGCAGAACGGTAATTTGGCGCGAATCTACTAAGTCAGGTGGGCCGTCGGCGCCCGGGTCTGTGTTTTCGTTTCCGCTAAAGCTTTCGGCAAGGGCCATGGCGGAACAGCCATCCCTGAGCGCGCAATGACTGCCTGTGTTCGGCGCTGGACACAGACATTGACCTCACACCGCGTGAGAATATGGTCATGCGGTCGCGAATGGCACTAACCTGCTATTGCCAGCGAACTTAACTGCAAGATTTTACAAAGCAAGAAGAACATTTTTATTGCCGGAAATGTCCACCTCGTCTACTATCTCACCTAGTCTTCGGCGGGGTTGAATCCAAACGGGACCTCAGTCTCCCACCGGAATCAACTGCACGAGATCAATTACTAAATTCAGAAGAGCTCTTCCAGGGAATTGGCCCTTCTCTGCAACAGGGAAGGTTGGCAAGCGCCGATTTCGCATACTAGGGGCGAGAGGCGGATGATTTTGCTCAGGGGCGTAGTTTCTAAGGCAGTAATCCCTTTTTTAACTGTTGGTTTACTGGCGACCGGTTGTTACGCGCAGAAGACGCCCGGCGGTGATTCGGCCACCATAGCTTCCGGCGCTACCTCTTCACCATCGGCTCCAACACCCTCTCCGGCCGACCGCGTCATTCTGAAAGTAGGAGACCAGAAGATCACAGAGGCGCAGTTCGAGCAGTATATTTCCGACCTCGAATCGCAGCAGGGGCCTGCCGAACTCAGCCGCAAGAAACTGGGCGACAATTACGCGTCCTTGCTGATGCTGGCGCAGCAGGCGAAGGCACATAATCTGGAGTCGACGCCGCAAGTGCAGCGCTTGTTCGCGATCGACCGCGCGCAGATTCTTTCCAACGCAGAATTCGGACGGCTGAGGGACGAAGCCAAACCGACCCCACAGCAGATCAGCGAGTACTACAAGGCTCATGGTGACGACTACGATGTGGTAACCCTGCGCCGGGTGTTTGTGTGGAAGAAGGGCGCGGGTTCTACGCACTCAGCTGGCTTGAGTCCGGAGGATGCCAAGGCGATGGCGGCCGCACTCCGCAAGGCTTACGACTCGGGCAGCGACGCTACCAAGCTGGTCAAGGATCCGGAATCGGTTTCCATGGATGCGCAGCCCGTCACCTTTCAGCGTGGCGAATTGCCTGACGCTATGGAGAAGTCTGCCTTTGCGATGCATACCCCCGGGGAGTGGACCGAATTGGCGGACTCGCCGGACGCCATTGTTCTTCTGCAATTGGTGTCTCGCAGCCGGCGCAGCCTTGCCGAGATGACACCGCAGATCGAAAAGAAGCTGCAGTCGGAAAAGTTGAAAGAAAAGCTTAGTGAGTTGAAGAAAGAAAGCGGTATTTGGATGGACGAGGGGTATTTTTCTTCGAACGCTCCAATACCTAGTCCCAGCACGGGGCCTGAAGCTTCGGGCCAAGGTAAGTAAAACGAGAGGAGAAAATGAAGACAGACTACAGAAGTAGATCGTTCTGGTATCTTGCGCTACCAGTTCTGATACTGGCAGTGTGTATCCTTCAGCAACCGGCCCAGGCTCAGCAGACGACCACTGGTATCGACTGCTCGCAGATTTCCGCGCTTCACTTGCTGAAGCAGGATAATATGCGTGCCGGCCTGACGCTGATCCAGTGCGGCGTGGTCCAGGGTGGCACGCCGGAAAACGGCGGCAGCGACGTTGACGGCAATGCACCTGTGCCGCCGAACGTCCTCGTCAGCAACAAGACCTGTAACTCTAGCAACTCCTGCACACGCAGCGAGAGCATGGTGTGGCACAGCGTGCGCGCTGGTGACAACACCGTGGTTGTCAACTTCAACGCTAACTATGGCAGCTCCAGCTGCTACGGTGGCCTCGCGTACTCACTCGACGGCGGGTCGACATTCATCGAAGAGGAACCGGGCTGCTCGGGTCATGGCTCCAATTATGGCGACCCAATCGTCGTCTACAACCTGCGCATGGGCAAGTGGTTCATGGGCGACCTGGTGACGGGTTGCGGCGGCCAGGGCGTTGGCCTTTGGACGTCGACCGACAGCATCACCTGGACGACCGGCGCCTGCGCTCACAACAACTCGGCTGATGATCGCGAGTCCATGTGGGTGGATAACAATCCTTTCAGCTCCAAGTACGGCCGCATGTACATTTCGTTTAACAACTTCAACGTAGGCGGCGGCGCGTTGCAGGTTGTGCATTCCGACGACGGCACGACCTGGAGCACCCCGGTGACCTTGAACGGCGGCTTCATTCGCGACGTGCAGATCACCGGCACGCCTCCCGGACCGACGCGTCCCAGCATCTTCACCAGCACGGTATTCGTTGCTGCCATGGATGAGGGCGGCGGCGGCCTGAACACCCGTCAGAACGTGATGTATCGTTCCACGGACGGCGGCGCGACCTGGACTTCGGCAACCATGGGTCCGCGCTTCAACCCACCGGGCGACGGCGTCTGCGCTTCCAACAGCTACTTCGCCAAGATGAATCCGATCTGGCGGCACATGGGCTGGGGCGAGCCGGGCGTTGGTCCGAACGAGGTTGTTCACTATGCTTATGCCACCAAAGGCTCCCTCTCGACGGGCGACATTTATTATGTCCGCTCCACCGACAATGGCTCAACCTGGTCCTCGCCGGTCCTGATGAATGACGCCGAGACCAACCAGTTCCAGAGCCACTGGATGCCCTCGCTGTCTGTAAACTACAGCCCCGGCGCATTCACCCAGCCGCAGTCCGTGACGGTCTCCTGGTATGATCGCCGCCAGTCCACCACGTCCTGCAACTCGGCAACCGATCCAGGGTGCAGCTATCAGCGCTTTGGCGTTCAGTCGAACGACAACGGCGCAACCTTTGGAGCGAACTTCGCGATCAGCGATCAGGTCATTCCCCAACCCACGCAGAACAACTCGCTTGTGCAGAGCTGCTACGCGGGCGACTATGACTACTCGACGGCTTTGAACAACAGTGCTTACATAACCTGGACCGACGGTCGTGTCTCGGTAGGAGGCTCGGCGGTGCAGAGTGTAGAAGGCGACGTTGTTCCCGAGCCGTAAAACCAGATTTAACCTGCATTACGCAGAGGGCAACGAAAGTTGCCCTCTTTTTCTTACGCTGACTGCCGCCGATTTCAATCTCGTAACGCTGACGACAACCATAGCGGCGTCTCCAGCTCGGCACTTCCTTGAACTGTAGAAACAACCTGCCAATCCTAAGATAGCGGTTGAGCGGCTTGCCGGATGTTCTCCAGAGTGCCCAGGTCACGCCAGGAATACTCGTCGGTGCGGAAAGCGATGATGGTCTGGCCTGCGGCGGCAAGACGCAGATACGCCGGAACGATCGAGAAGACACCTTCTTCGATCAGCAGAGGGAAGATTCGACGCGAGATCACATGAATGCCACAGAAGGCCAGGGACTGAGTTTTGGCGCCTCTCCTCGCCATCTCGGGTGGCAGCCCCTCCGACTCGCGGCCACATAACTGAAGCGCCGCATCGAACAGCAACTGTCGGGAGCTGGCACGTTGCTGGACTGCCAGCGTGGCAAGGGCGTTCGCCTTGCGATGCACTTCGAGCATTCGATCCAGGTCAATCGAGCTGACGACATCGACGTTGTGCAGGACGAATTCGTCTGCATCGCCTTCCATGAGAAAGGGCGCCGCCTTCTTCATCCCGCCACCGGTGTCGAGCAGAACATTCTCGCGCGAAATTTCAACGCGCATTTCGAAATTCTTCTTCGCCGCAAGATAGTCGACAACCATGTCGGCGAAGTGGTGAACGTTGACGATCACCTCACGAATACCGAAGCTGCGCAGCCGGGCGAGCGTGATCTCCAGCAAAGTCCGGCCATTGATCTCGACCAGCGCCTTGGGACGATCGTCGGTCAGCGGCCGCAGGCGCGTGCCGAGGCCGGCGGCGAGAATCATGGCTCGCATCGGTTCACGCTCTCCAGCTCGCGATGCTTCAAGAGG
Source organism: Terriglobales bacterium (assembly GCA_035262645.1). Lineage (GTDB taxonomy): Bacteria > Acidobacteriota > Terriglobia > Terriglobales > Acidobacteriaceae > Bog-257. The sequence continues at coordinate 120,916 of DATFSK010000066.1, read as the reverse complement.
ATGTTGAGCCCGTCGCGGGCGCGCAAGTGCTGCGCCAGTTGCTCGGCGAGATATACCGAGCGATGCTGCCCGCCGGTGCAGCCGAAGGCGACGCTGAGGCTCTTGAATCCGCGCCGCTGATAGGTGTCGACTGACCCATCCACGAGCGAGACCACGTTGGCGAAGAACCGCCGCACGCTTTCTTCGCCCTCCAGATATTCAATCACCGGCGCATCCTTCCCGGTCAAGGACCGGAACCGCTCCTCGCGTCCGGGATTGGGCAGAGCGCGCGCGTCAAACACAAAACCGCCGCCGTGGCCGGCGTCGTCCTTGGGGAGCCCACGATGGAAAGAGAAGCTCAAGATGCGCACCGTCAGAGCATCGCTTTGCGAGCCGGCCTGCATCCTCTCCGAAACAATCATCTCCTTGAATACGCGCATCAGTGCAGGCAATGCGACGGGAAGCTCGACGTTGGCGAGCAGCCACCGCACGTTCTTGAGCGCGTAGGGGATGCTCTGCACGAACAACGGCTTGCCCTCGTACAAGCCGCGAAAGCCGTAAGCACCCAGCGCCTGCATGATGCGCACGTAGACGTAGGCGTAGTAATGCCGCAGAAAAGCATTGCGGTCCAGATTGACGAATCCGGCCAGCTGAGCAAGGTAGTAATCCAGCAGCTGTTGCCGCAGTTGCGGCGGCAGATCGGCCTTGGCATCGAAGAGCAGGGAAGCGATGTCGTATTGCAGCGCGCCCTTGCGTCCGCCCTGGTAGTCGAGAAAATACGGGCTGCCATCACGCAGCATCACGTTACGCGATTGAAAGTCACGAAAGAGAAAGTAGTCGCGGTCGGCGGTGAGAAGGAAATCGGCGAAGCGCGCGAAGTCGTCCTCGAGCGCCTGCTCATTGAAGCCGATGCCGGCGAGGCGGAGAAAGTAATACTTGAAATAGTTCAGGTCCCAGGCAATCGATTGCCGGTCGAAGCTGGCCCGCGGATAACACACGCTGTAGTTCAGATCGTGGCCCGCTTCGACCTGGAAACGCGGCAGAAACGCGATCACCTTGCGATAGGTTTCGACGACCTCCGCCGAAACCTTGTCATGCGAGCGATGGTTGGCGAGAAACTGAAACAGGGTGGTGTCGCCAAGGTCCTCTTCGAGGTAGGCGCCACGATCGAGGTCCTGGACATAAATCTCCGGCACCGGCAACCCATGCCGGCGAAAATGCCGCGAGAATTCCACGAACGCCGTGTTTTCTTCGCGACAGTCGTAGACGATGCCGATCGCGCTGTGCTGTGAGTTGCTTACGCGGAAGATGCGGCGTCCGGACGCGCCCAGTGTGCCGTGCAGCGGCTGCACGCCTTCGGCAGGGGAACCGAAATGCTGCTCAAACAGAGTTTTGAGAACGTCCATGAAACCAGTGCCCCTGCAACCTGGTGGGGCGTCATTCGAAATGAATGAGGTCTTGTCCGACCTTTACGGCGCTACCCGGCGTAACATCAACCGATTTGATAGTACCAGCTTGCTGGGCCAGAACGTTGCTCTCCATCTTCATCGATTCCAGAACCAGCAGCACGTCGCGCACCTGCACCTGTTGCCCGGGCTGTGCGTTTACCCGTACGACCAGGCCGGCAATCGGGCTGCGAATGATCTTGGGATCGGTATTGAGGTCAGGCTGGCCGGCGGTGGGAAGGACTTCCGATTGAATGCTGGCGCTGACGGGTGTGGAAGGATCGATTTCAGCTTCATTCGCGACTTCAACATCGACTTCGTAGGCTTTGTCTGCAATTACGATCTTGAGCTTCAAACCGCCTCCTTCGTGACCTCAGCAAATCAATGTGAGCCCCGGAAAAAACATTCATCACGGAGACACGGAGAACAGAGGGTTCGTCTTTCGGTTTTCTTCTGTGGCTCTGCGCCTCTGTGGTGAACCTGGCTTCAATGCCCCCGCTGCACGAGGTTGTGCGACGTTTGAATGATGTCGCGACCTTGCGACGCCCAAACGTTGGAATCGTCGTTGAGTTCATTGATTATCCGGATCGACAGAATGCGCACTGGCTTTCCCATAAATTGCGCAGCAGCGGCTTCGATCACGGCCACAATCTCTGCCGTTACGCCCTGCGACGTCTCCACCGCAGCCGCCGGCGGGGGACCATCGGCAATCAGACTAACACCTGCCACGACGCACCTCCTCGCTGTTTATAGCGGAATCAGTCCATGTTTCTTGGGCGGCCGGAACTCCCGCTTGGTGTGCAACGCGTCCAGAGCTTCGGCCAGGTAGCGGCGCGTATCGGCCGGCTCTATGATGTCGTCCACCAGCCGCCGCCCCGCGGCGACGAAGGGATTGGCGAAGGTATTCCGGTAAAGGTCGATCATCTCCCGACGCTTTCGCGGAGGATTTTCCGCCGCGTCAATCTCATGACGGAAGACGATCTCCGCCGCGCCTTCGGCTCCCATGACCGCGATCTCCGCCGTGGGCCACGCCACTACACGGTCGGCCCCCAGGTCTTTGCAGCACATCGCGATATAAGCGCCACCGTAGGCCTTGCGCAGGATTACCGTGATCTTCGGTACTGTAGCCGCGGAGTAAGCGAAGAGAACCTTCGCGCCGTGACGAATGATGCCGCCGTACTCCTGCTCCACGCCGGGCAGGAAGCCCGGCACATCGACGAAGGTCAGCAGCGGAACATTGAAGGCATTGCAGAAGCGCACGAAGCGAGCGACTTTGTCGGAAGCATCGATATCCAGGGCGCCCGCTGCGGCGCAGGGTTGGCTGGCCACGATCCCGACCGACCGGCCCTCCAGCCGCGCGAAGCCCACCACCGCGTTTGGCGCAAACCCAGGCTGTATTTCAAAGAAATCCTGGTAATCGACAATGCGACGGACCACCTCGCGAACATCGTAGGCAATCTTTGGCTCCACGGGGATGATGCTGTTGAGCTCCGGATTCGGCTCCAACCCCTCCGAGCAGCCCAGCCGCGGCGGATCTTCCAGGTTGTTGGAGGGCAGAAAACTCAGCAGGCGCTTGCATAGCAACAGCGCGCCCTCATCATCTTCAGCGATCAGGTGCACAACGCCGGAGCGATTCATTTGCGCCGCCGGCCCCCCGAGTTGGTCGGCGCTCACGCTCTCGCCCGTGACCTGCTTGATGACTTGCGGTCCGGTGATGAACATCTGCGCGCGGCGCGTCTGGATGATGAAGTCAGTCAGCGCAGGACTGTACGATGCGCCACCGGCGCATGGGCCGCAGATGATCGAGATCTGTGGTACAGAGCCGGAGAGCATGACATTGCTGTAGAAGACGCTGGCATATCCGGCGAGGCTGTCAATTCCTTCCTGCACGCGCGCGCCACCCGAGTCGTTGATGAAGATGAACGGGCTACCCGTCTTCAGCGACAGCTTCATCATGTCGACGATCTTGGCGCAATGGACCTCGCCTGCCGTGCCGCCAAGCACAGTAAAGTCCTGGCTGGCCAAATGCACCGTGCGGCCGTCGATCTTCGCGCATCCCGTTACCACCGCGTCAGCCGGCACTTCCTTGTCGGCCATGCCGAAGTATGTCGAACGATGGCGCGCGAAGATGCCGATCTCCTGGAAGCTGTCGCGGTCCACCAGGCTGGCTATGCGCTCGCGCGAGGTGAGCTTCTTCGAGGCATGCTGTTTTTCGATGCGCTGCTTGCCGCCGCCCTGCTGGATCTGCTCGCGTTTGGCGCGGAGGGTGCTCACACGCGTTTCAATGCTGTTAGGAGGGGCTGCAACTGCTTCTGTCGCCATGATTGCTCCTGTCCACGCTCGAAGGGGCCCTGTCACTTATCGGCATCTCGAGGGATCTCTCCAATTTCCTCGAGCGCCAGTAAGCTGGAGGGAAGACACGTCGTCGCGCGGTCTCGGGAGGAGACACCGTGACTAGATCGGAGTGACGGTCGACAACCTGCGAGCACTTGCTGTTCTGATTGAAACGCGAAAGCGTGCGCGGCGGCAGTTACGAGAGTCACATAAATTTGTGACAGGAGACCATTGACGGAAAAGTCCTTGCTGTAAGGGCCCGCGCCGCACCACCGGCATTGAGGGTGGCACAAACAAAAAGCGCGGGTCTGGAGACCCGCGCTACGGCCGATCTAGAGATCGGCGCTACGTCTGTTTAGCCAACGCCCTAGTTCACGGTAACGTTGAACGGCGGCGAAGGGATGCCGTTGGTGACGATATACAGCTTGCCGGCGCCGGTCTCCATGTTGGCCGGAACATCGAAGTGGGTGTAAGTCGGTATGGACTTCGTGGCGACCGCCATGGTGCTGTGGTCATGCGTCTTGGCGTAGAACACGTGTCCGGTGGCATTGTTGACGATGCGCACCAGCGGATAGTTGGTGGCCGTCTCGAACTCGTCACCGAAATTCGCCGCCTGCGACAGTCCGTTGAACTGCTTGCCGAAGACGGTATAGCTCTGGCCGCGGGTGACGCTCGATGGGCAGGTCAGAATAAACGGAGCCCACGGTTGCAGGTAGCTGCCGGTCGAGGTGTAGACCTGCGAGCCGCCCACCAGTATCTGTCCCGTCGGCAACACCAGCAGGCTGCCGCCAAACGAGCTCAGGGTGGGAGTGAGGTTGGTGCCGTCGAACTCGTAAAAGCGTCCCGAGTTGCCCTCGACAAGTACCTTGCCGTTGACCAACAGCGCTGCGAAGTTGTCGCCGGCATCGTCGTTATTCGGGAAGTCGGGACCGGCGGTCCAGGTGCCGGAGTCGGTCGGGGTGGCCGGGGGATGGTAGACCGACGTATGGCCGTGGTTCTGGCCTTGCGGCGTAGCGCCGGTGGCGTAGACGGTTCCATCCGGGCGCAGAATGCCAGGGCCGGTCTCTCCCGGAGGACAGTATTCACCGCCGCCGTACTGGATGCAGCCGACTTCCGGCGGGCCCATCAGATCGGTAGCTGTGTTTCCGTCCGAAATCCATTGCTGCAACGAGGGAACATAGTGCTCGGCGTGGGGGCTGTTCAGCACGTCCCAGGTCAGGACCGTGCCGTTGGGCATCAGTACCCAGCCTTCTTCGGCGTTCCAGTCGGCTTTGCCGGTGGAAGCAACCGCCGTCCAGGTCATGGTCGACGGATCGAGGTCAGCCATCTGCATGTCGAACTTACGGCCGATCAGGAAATGGCCATTGGGAAGAATTGTCGACGGCGAATCGCCAATGTAACCCCAGCCGGAGGGCGGAGTCAGATTCGTCCATGTGTTGGCGACCGGATCGTAAACCGCGCCCAGGTTGGTAAACGAAAAGTTGCCGAAGTTGTACTCGCCGCCTTCGATCAGTACGCGGCCGTCGGCCAGGGTTTGCGAGGCCATGGCATAAGGATCATAGTTGGCAGCCAGGCTGGCCACCTGCGTCCAGGTACCGTTGACGTAGCTTCCATTTATGTCCGGGGTAAGCTTCCACCAGTCCTGACCCTCGCCGCCCTGGGCGAGAACCGTGCCGTCCGTCAGCAGGAAGGTAATAATCGCCCCATCAGGCGCCTGGTGAACAAGATTTGTGAGAGTTTGCGCCTGCGAAATTGAGCAGGCAGTAAGCAGAAGTACTGCAATGGCAAGTAGAGATTTCTTCGTCAAGACACACTCCTCGATTCTTCTCGAATTCCAGAAATTAAATGCGACCCACACGTGTGTTTACTGGATCCCGATCCGAGCGGCGACTCTAATGACAGGCGCTGGATGTCAATGCTGAAAACTCTTGGGGGAGTGGCAGCAAAGCGGTTCGAGCTCGGCAAACAAAGTGACAAAATTTTCCTGCATAGGAAGGAGCGGTGTCAATTGATTTGAGATTAGCGAATCCTGAAATGTCGAAAAACGGCGGTCGGCCTCCTGCGCCACGAGCGTCCATTCGCTACACGCCATCTGCGATGAGATATGATTCTCCGCACCCGATGACACGCGAGCTCCCTGAACTGCTCTGGCATCGCCGCAGTCATGCTGGCCATCGTAGCAGCAGGCGGAAGCGCAGGTCTTCAGGCCTGCGAACCTTGCATCGCAATATTGGGGCTTTAACCCCGCTCAAAAATTAAAGAGGGCGAATTCGAATGCTCAAAGGACTGCTGCAAAGCTGGCCCTTCATCCAACAAATCCGCACCGGCACAGACGGCACTGGCCCGGAGGCGATGACCCATCGCACGAAGACCCTTCTTCCCAAACACTACGACGCCGAATTCACCCGCTCCATCTGTCCTTATTGCGGCGTCGGTTGCGGGCAGATGGTCTTCCACAAAGACGGCGAGCTGATCTCCATCGAAGGCGATCCGGGGTCGCCGATCTCGCGCGGACATCTCTGCCCTAAAGGCGCAGACACGTACGAGCTCCACACCCATGCCGGCCGATTGATGACCGTGAAATACCGCCGGCCGTACGCGACGAAGTGGGAGGAGATTCCGTTGGAGCGAGCGATGGACATGGTCGCCGACCGTTTGTGGGAGAGCCGCCAGCGCACCTTCATCGAGGAGCAGGACGGCGAGAAAGTGATGCACACCACGGCCGTCGCCCATCTCGGCGGCGCAACCCTCGACAACGAAGAGAACTACCTCATCAAGAAACTTTTCACAGGAGGTCTGGGCATGGTTTGCATCAGCAACCAGGCCCGGATATGACACAGCTCTACCGTGCCCGGTCTGGGCACATCCTTCGGACGCGGCGGCGCTACCACGGCTCAAACTGACCTCGCAAACGCTGACGCTATTCTCATCATGGGATCGTCGATGGCGGAGAACCACCCCGTCGGCTTCCAGTGGGTGATGGAGGCGCGCGAGCGCGGCGCAACCATCATTCATGTCGATCCGCGCTTCACACGCACTTCCGCGATGGCCGACATCTGGGTGCCGCTGCGTTCCGGCACCGACATTCTCTTCCTCGGCGGCCTGATTCACTACGCGCTGGAGAACGACAAATATTTCCGCGAATACGTGCAGTACTACACCAACGCGCCCATGGTCCTGCGCGAAGACTTCCGCGACACGGAAGACCTGGACGGCGTCTTCTCCGGATGGGACGACGAGAAGAAGAAGTACAGGCCGGATACGTGGCGCTATCAAGGATCGGAGCAGAAGGACTCAGGCGGCCAGAAGCCGGGGCATTCGCCCGCGGGCGGAGGCCACCCCAATGACCGCGGTGGCGAAGCGGCGAAGACGAGCGAGTATGAGGCCGATCCCACGATGGAGCATCCGCGCTGTGTCTTCCAGGTTCTGCGCAAACACTTCGCGCGCTACACACCGGAGCTGATCGAACAGCATGCCGGCGTCCCGAAGAAGCTGTTCCTCAAAGTGGCGGAAGCATTCTGCAACGCCTCCGGCCCTGAGAGGACGGGCGCCATCTGCTATGCCGTAGGTTGGACGCAGCACTCGAAGGGCGTGCAGATCATTCGCTCGGCGGCGATCCTGCAAATGCTGCTGGGTAACATCGGGCGTCCTGGCGGCGGCATCCTCGCCCTGCGCGGACACGCGTCGATTCAGGGCTCGACGGATATTCCCACGTTGTATGACATCCTGCCCGGCTATCTGCCGATGCCCTTCTTCGAGGCCGACGCCAACGACTTCAAGAGCTACATCAAAAAGCACAAGGCCGCTGCGGGTCTTTGGTCGAATTTTGACAGCTACTTTGTCAGCCTGATGAAGGCCTGGTACGGCGACAATTCAACCAAAGAAAACGGCTGGTGCTTCGATTACATGCCGCGCGTGACCGGCGATCATTCGCACTTCGGCTACTGGCTTGACATGAAGGACGGCAAGATGGAAGGGCTCTTCATCATGGGGCAGAATCCCGCGGTCGGCGCTCCGAACGCGCGTCTGCAACGCTCTGCCCTGGCGAAGCTGAAGTGGCTGGTGGTGCGCGATATGGTGGAGACCGAGAGCGCCTCGTGGTGGTACAACTCCCCCGAGGTCGGACGCGGAGAGCTCAATCCGAAAGAAATCGCGACCGAGGTTTTTCTCTTTCCTGCCGCCGGGGCGGCTGAGAAGGACGGCTGCCAGACCAACACGCAGCGCCTGATTCAATACCGTACCAAGGCAGTCGATCCGCCGGGCGACGCGCGCAGCGAGACGTGGTTCATGCATCACCTTGCGCGTCGGTTGAAGGCGAAGGCGGCGGCTGATCCCAGCCCGCGCAATGCTGCGCTGAACGCTCTGACCTGGCCGTATGGGGTGCACGGCATTCACGACGAGCCCAACGTCACCGAGGTGTTGAAGGAGATCAACGGCCGCGATCTCAGCAAGGGCGAACAACTGGAGAGCTACAAGAAGCTGAAGAAGGACGGCAGCACAGCCTGCGGCTGCTGGATCTACTGCGGCATTTATCCCGAGGAGCAGCTCAACAAGGCCAATCAGCGCGAGCCGCAGGACTACCTCGGCCACGGTTGGGGATTCTCCTGGCCGAACGACGTTCGTATCCTTTACAACCGCGCGTCGGCGCGTCCCGACGGCAAGCCATGGAGCGAGCGCAAGAAGCTGGTCTGGTGGGACGAAGAGAAGCGCGAGTGGACCGGCCTCGACGTTCCCGATTTCGACAAGGCGAAGGCGCCGGATTATCGCCCGAAGCCAGGTGCGAAAGGCATGGATGCGATCGCCGGCGACAAGCCGTTCATCCTGCATCCCGACGGCGTGGCGTGGATCTTCGTCGCCAGCGGCCTGAAGGATGGTCCGCTTCCCACGCATTACGAGCCGCTGGAGACGCCCTTCGGCAATCCGCTTTATCCGGAGCGCATTTACAATCCGGCAGCCCAACGCAAGGAGCGCCCGGACAATCCTTACGCTCGGCCCGGCGACGAGCGCTTCCCGTACGTGCTTTCGACGTATCGCCTGACGGAGCATCACACAGCCGGCGGGATGTCGCGCACGCTCTCGCATCTGGCAGAGTTGCAGCCGGAGTTGTTCTGCGAGGTCTCGCCGGAACTGGCGGGAGAAGTAGGGCTGACGCACGGGGATTGGGCAACCATCACAACCGCTCGGGCGCTGATCGAAGCTCGCGTACTGGTGACGCCGCGCATGCGGCCGCTGTGGGTCGAAGGGCGCACCGTGCACCAGGTCGGCCTGCCCTATCACTGGGGCTACAACGGGACGGCAACGGGCGACGTCGTGAACGATCTGCTGGCCATCTCCGAGGAGCCGAACGTGCGCATCATGGAGACCAAGGCGCTGATCTGCGACATCGAGCCCGGGCGGCGCAGTCGCGGGCCTGAGGCGCTGGAACAATTACGGGAACATCTGGAGCAGCGTGCATGAGCGCAACTACCACTGGATTTCTGACCGACTCGACCTTGTGCATCGGGTGCAAGGCGTGCGAGGTCGCCTGCAAGGAATGGAATGGGCTCGCCGATGACGGGCTCAACTGGTCAGGTAATTCTTACGACAACACCGGCGCAGTCGGCCACTCCACCTGGCGTCACGTGAAGTTCGTAGAAGGGAAGCCCGAGCCGGGCTTCGGCGGCAATGCGAGCGATCACTTCTCGTGGGAATTTTCCTCCGACGTCTGCAAGCACTGCGAAATTGCCGGCTGCCTGGAAGCCTGCCCCACGGGGGCGATCGTCCGCACCGAGTTCGGCGGCGTCTTCATTCAGCCTGATGTCTGCAACGGCTGCGGCTATTGCGTCGTCTCGTGTCCCTTCGGGGTGGTGGCGCGCAACCAGGACGATGGCCGCGCCTTCAAGTGCACCTTCTGCTACGACCGCCAGAAGGTTGGGTTGCAACCAGCCTGTGCGCAGGCGTGTCCTACGGAGTCGATCAAGTTCGGACCGCTGGAGCATCTGCACATCGTCGCCGAAGAGCGCATGAAGGAGTTGGAGAGCCGCGGCATGCACGACGCCGAGTTCTACGATCCCGTGGACACGAATGTCGGCGGCATTCACGCGTTCTTCATCGTGCGCGGCGATCCGCGCCAGTACAATCTGCCGCCCAAGCCGGAGGTGCCGACGAAATACCTGAAAGACGGTTGGACAGGCTCGGCCGTTGCCGCGGGCCTGCTGCTGTTTGGCAGCATCTTCGCTTTCCTGGGGAGCGCGAAGCGATGAGCGATCCGATACATCGACCGTCGAAGGACGAGGCGCGAGAGCAGAGGCTGTTTGAAATCCGCAGTGAGGCGGAAAAGAAAGGCCGCGTTGAGGCGATCGGAATTCGCCCGGCCGGCGCGCCGTTTCCTGTGGCCTCGCCCCAGACCGGCTACTACGGTCTGCCGCTGCTGAAAGAGCCTCCGTGGACGTGGCAGATTCCGCCCTACTTCTTCCTCGGAGGCGCTGCTGGTTCAGCCGCCGTGATCGGCGCGGCAGCGCGCTGGTTTGGGGACGACGATCGTCTGGCGCGAGACTGCCGCTATCTTGCGGCTGCCGGCGCCCTGGGCTCTGCCGGACTGTTGATCTGCGACCTTGGGCGGCCGGAGCGGTTCCTGGGAATGATGCGCATTCTTAAGCCGCAGAGCCCCATGTCGGTCGGAGCATGGACACTTGCCGTCTTCGGTACGTTTTCCGTGGCAGCAGCTTTCGCGGAAATGCTCAACCGTCGCTTTAACATTGCGGCGATCGAGGTGATTGGGAATGTTTCGGAGACGATCTCCGCCCTCGCAGGTTTGCCCTTCTCCAACTACACCGGCGTGCTGATCGGCGCCAGCGTGATTCCGCTGTGGAATGCAAACGTGGCGACGTTGCCGATTCATTTCGGCATGTCAGGACTGAACTCCGCTGTCTCGATCCTCGAGCTGATGGGCAACGAGAATCCTGCGTTGAACACTCTCGGCATGGGAGGCTCGGCGGTCGAGGTCCTGGAAGGAATCAACGTCGAGCTCTCCCGGAAGCCTGCGATGGATCCGCTGAGGCGCGGGCCGAACGGACTGCTCACGCGCATTGGCGGCGTACTTAGCGGGCCGATTCCGCTGGCGCTTCGAGTAGCAGCCGCCTTCGCCGACCAGCGCCGATCCTGCAAGCTGCGCAGGATCGCCGCTGCGTCCAGCATCGCGGGATCGATGTTGACGCGCATTGCCTGGGTACAGGCGGGGCACGTCTCGGCGAAGGACTGGCGCTCGCCGTTACAGGTGCCACCCTCGAAAGCGCGCCCTGCGATGCAAGCCCTGGCCGCGATCGATAGCGGCAAAGCCACACCTTGACAACAAGTCGGCGTATTTCGTCTCGCGCATGAGCCCGAAGGGCGGCACAATCGTAGCCCAGCACGTGAGTGCTGGGGACCAGTTTCGTCTCCTTTTTCCAGTCCGTCAGGGACGGCACAAAACCGGTCGCCCTGAAATCGACCCTGATCCAGCCACATTCTTGTGTCGTCATGCTGGACTCCCCAGCGCTTCTTTCACAACCCAGCACTCACGTGCTGGGCTACGATTGTGGCGCGCTGGGCGCTCAAGAATACACCTGGCTATCCACGATGTCGTGCGGTCCGAGACTTCGAGCACAACAGGCACTCTGTGACATGTCGCCGACTACTAGTTCGCGACCTATAAAAACTACGGATTGCCATACTCTTCAGACCGTGTATGCTTTTTCCCGTCTCAATTCCCTAATTTTGACGTCATCGGTTCCGCGTTCCGAAGGCGACTCTACCTCGCTCTAACTTTGCGTCACCGCACGAAGGACGGGTCTCATGGCAAACTGCAGGCAGGCTCTCTCCGTTTTTCTCAGTATCAGCGTGTCGCTCAGCGTGATTGGTTTCGACGGCTGCAAGAAGTCGGAGCAGGCGCAGTCGGGCCAGCAGCAGGCGCAGCAGGGCCACGCTCCCGCGACAACCAGTGCGGTGCCCACCGCCGATCAGCTTTACCAACTGGTCGCGCCTATCGCGCTCTTCCCCGACAATCTGCTGGCGCAGGTGCTGGCTGCCTCCACATATCCCAATGAGGTGACTGACGCCTATAACTGGCTGAAGCAGAATTCCAGTTTGCAAGGCCAGCAACTGATGCAGGCGGTGAACGATCAGTTATGGGACCCCAGCGTCAAGGCCCTGACGGGACAGTTTTCCAGCGTGCTGGACCAGATGGCAACGAACCTGTCGTGGACCTCGGCGCTCGGCGACGCCTACTACAACTATCCCAGTAGCGTGATGAACGCTGTGCAGGTCATGCGGCAGCGCGCGCAGCAGTCGGGCAGCCTGAAGAGCAACCAGCAGCAGACGGTGACGGTACAGAACCAGGCGCCGGGAGCCGCGCCGCCGCCACCACCGCCGCCGTCATCGAATGCACCGGCGCCGCCACCGCAGCAGACGGTGATCGTGCAGCCACCGCCGCAGACGATCGTGATCCAGCCCGCGCAGCCTGATGTCGTCTACGTGCCCACATACAATCCGACGGTGGTTTACGGCGCGCCAGTGCCCGCCTACCCGGGATACTCGACGGGGGATATGGTAGCCACGAGCCTGATTTCGTTCGGAGTCGGCGTGGCCGTGGGTGCGGCGATCAGCGGAGGAGGATGCTGCGGGTGGGGATGGAATTCGTGGAATTGTGGCTGGCACAGTAACACCGTCGTCTACAACCACAACACGTATATTTCCAACTCAAATACCTTCGTCAACCGCAACAATTACTACAACAATGCGAACTACAACAATATCAACCGGAACAACGCGAACATCAACAACGTTAACCGGAACAACTACAACGCCAATAACGTCAACCGCAACAACTTCAACAACAACAATTACCGGGCAAACAACTTCAACAGCGGCAACTACAGCACGCCGCACTTCAATCAGAATCTCGACGCGCCGCAGTATCAGAACCGGCAGAACCAGAACCTCGGCGGCGCGCAGCAGGGCGGCCTCAATCAGAATCGGGGGCAGCAGGGCAACTTGGGTCAGAACCGTGGACAGCAGGGCAACTTAGGGCAAAACCGCGGCGAGCAGCCCAACTTCAATCAGAACCGCGGACAGCAACCGAATTTCAATCAGAACCGCGGGCAGGAGCCTAAGTTCAACCAAAATGTCGGGGGGCAGAACCGGCAGAACTTCGGACAGGGCCAGAACCAGGGCTGGCGCAATGACGGCGCGCGCGGTTACGGCCAGCAACCGGACCGCGGCATGGGGAACAACGCCTTCGGCAATTACAGTCCCGGCGGTAATGCGCAGCTGAACAGCGCCCGTGGGCAGCAGAGCCTGGAGGGACGGAACTTCGGTGGAGGAAACTTCGGCGGCGGCAATGCCGGAGGAGGAGGTCGCTTCGGCGGCGGCGAGGGTGGCGGCGGACGCCGTCGCTAGACAGAAGCGGCATTGATTTCGAATCGAGGGCAGGAGGTCAGGGAGATGCAATCGGCAAGGCTCAATTCCACCCGGCAGGGTTCTGGCGCGGGGAAAAATATCTCATGGATAATGGCGGCGTTCATCCTGCTGTCGAGCGCGATCACCGGCTTTGCGCAGCAGAGCAACGGGAAGACCTTCGCCTCCCCGGGCGACGCTGTGCTTGCTCTTTACGACGCCGTGAAGGCGGGCAATGCCCAGGCGCTGACGGAAATATTCGGCTCCAACAGCAATGACATCCTGCACAGCGGCGACCAGGTTGCCGACCGCAACGCCGCCTCCGATTTTGTCAGACGCTATGACCAGATGCACCGCGTTCTGCTGGAACCCGACGGAACGGTGACCTTGTACGTGGGCGCCGACAACTGGCCTTTGCCGATTCCCATCGTGAAGAACAGCAGCGGTGCCTGGTATTTCGATACGGAAGCAGGAAAGAAGGAGATTCTCTACCGCCGCGTGGGACGCAACGAGAACGACGCGATCGAGATCCTGTACACGCTGGTTAAGGCACAAAAAGAATACGCTTCTGAGCCCCATGATGGGGATAGCGCCAAACATTACGCGCTGAAGTTCATCAGCGATGAAGGCAAGCAAAACGGACTCTACTGGAAGACCAGTGACAATCAGCCGCCAAGCCCGATCGGGCCGCTACTCGTACAGGCGGCCGGAGAAGGCTACACAGTGAAGCAGGGTCAACCCACTCCATACCACGGCTACTATTACCGAATGCTGACCAGGCAGGGCGCGGCCGCGAAGGGGGGCGCGCACGATTACATCGTCAACGGCCAGCTCTCGCGCGGCTTCGCCTTCGTCGCCTATCCGGCCGAGTATCGCAACTCCGGGGTGATGACCTTCATCGTCGACCAGGACGGAGTGGTTTACCAGAAGGATCTGGGCAACGACACGGACAAAATCGCCGGCGCGATGACGGAGTACAACCCTGACAGCACATGGACGAAGGTCGACTGAGCTAGTTCCATCGACCGTTCGGTGGCAGCTGCGAAGGTGCTACACCGCGGCGAGACAGTTGGGATGCTGGCAAGCACACCCGATCTCTACCTCGCGCGATCCCGCGTCGCGACAGGAGTCACTGCAATATTTCTGGCCGGGCTGTACGGTACAAGTGCACGGTTCGTGAGCGCACGTTCTGCTTTCGTTTTCTGCCATGATGATTTCCTGGGATGGAGAATTGCCGCCGTGGTCGCGGCTACTGGCAATTGGATGCACGGACGGTTGCGTTGTTGCCTCCCGCCGGAGACAACCTCAGATCATGCCCGATTTGAGAGAGTAGCGCGGTAGAGGCGCGACATCAGGTTGCAGCGCCAATCCCATCCGTGCGGTGAAGGAGAAGGTGCTGCCGTGGCCGGGATCGCTTTCCACCCAGATTTTGCCGCCCATCAGCTCCACCAGCCTGGAGCAGACCGCCAGCCCTAAGCCCGTGCCGCCATACTTTCGGGTCGAGCTGCCGTCGCTTTGTGTGAAGGGTTCGAAGATAGCGGCGTGTTTGTCTTTGGGTATTCCGATGCCGGTATCGGAGATGGCAAACAGAAGCTCGGCGCTCTCGGCCGTGCACGATTTGCAGCTGACCCGCACCTCGACTTTGCCCTGATGCGTGAACTTGACGGCATTGCCAATCAGGTTCACAAGCACCTGCCGCAGCCGTTCTCCGTCGCCCACGACTATCGCCGGCACATCCGGCTTGATCTCATACACGACCTGCAACCCGACCTGCTGGCCCTGGAAAATGAAAGGACGTATTGTCTGCCGCAACATCTCCGGCAGGTCGAAGGCAGCTGCATGCAGCCTTAGAGCTCCCGACTCCGTATGCGTAAAGTCAAGCAGCTTCTCGATCAGCTCGAGCAATGAGCGGCCCGATGTCTTAATCGTCAGCAGGTACTCGCGCTGCTCGGCATCGAGGGAAGTATCGAGCGCAAGATCAGTCATTCCGAGGATACCGTTCATGGGCGTGCGCAGCTCATGGCTGATATTGGCCAGGAATTCGCTCTTGGCACGTGCTGCGGCCTCGGCGTCCTCCTTCGCACGCAGCAATTGGTTCTCTGCCTGCTTGCGCAGGCTGATGTCGGTGGCAATGGTGGAAATGCCAAGCACCGTGCCGTTTTTGTCGACTACAGGAAACACAGCCAGCGACAGGTCGATCCTGCTGCCGTCCTTGTGGACGCCGACGGAGTCGAAGCGCTCGACTGGTTCGCCGCGCGCGATCCTGCTGAGTACGCACGGCACCTCTTGCAGGTGCTCCGGAGCTACGAGCATGGAGACGTGCTGGCCGATGGCTTCGCCCTCCGGGTAGCCAAACATCTTTGCCGCGGCCGGGTTCCAGGAGCGGATGACGCCATCGGCGCTATTGCCGATGAAGGCGTCGCTGGACGAGCTTACAAGGGCCACTAATTGAGAAGTAGTTTTTTCCGCTTCTTTGCGCTCCGTGATGTCGCTGAAAACGCCGTCGGCGTATCGTACTCCGTTCTGCTCATGGGTCTGCGTGTGAGCGATCGTGGACCCATATCCACCGCCCGTCGTCGTGACGAATGCGATACTCGACGTCGAAGACGCAGCCGTCATAAAGCGACCGGTAGCCGCTGATGACGCGATCGCTATCGGCCGGATGAATGCGGCCGAGCCACAACTGTTCGTCGTGTTCACATATTTCTTCGGCGGTGTAGCCAAGTACCCGTTCCACATTCGTGCTGATGTAAGTGGTTTTGCCATTGATGTCCGAGGTCCAGGTGACGTCGGGAAGATTGCTCAGAAGCCTGCGATACTGCTCCTCACTTTTCCGTAGTTTCTCTTCCGCGCGCTTTTGCTCGCTGATGTCGATGCCTACGCTGAGAATCAGCGTCTGATTGTCTTCAACAATCCGAACTCCGGTCAGGTAACAGGGAATTCTCTTTCCGCTTTTTGTGACCCAGGCCGCTTCCATTTCTGCATGACCCTCGGTCCAGGCGCGACCCATGATCTGCGGCACAAGTTCGCGATAGTCCTCGGCGATGGTCGTTTGAGCGGGCATTTGCGCCAGCTCAGCGTCGGAATAGCCGAGCCTCTGCTGGAAACGCGAGTTCCAGCGTACGAACTTGTTGTTGGTGTTCACCGTGACCGTCAAGCCGGGCAGATTCTCGATTACAGCGGCGAAGTTAGCTTTCTCGCGCTCGACAAGATTGTGCTCGGTTTGCAGGCGCCATTGCACGGCCACTGTGGCCGTGAACGCGACAGCGGCGCCCATCAGGATGCTGAGGGAATGGTGGTGCCACGCCACAATATAAGGAAAAAAGACAGAGGTCAGGGCTTCGTACGCGGTGAAGAACACCATCGCTACCGCGGCGGCCGCCGCGGCCTTGACGAAGATGGACGGCTTCCGCATCGGCCAACGGGAAGCTGCCTTCCGGCGCAGTATTGCAGTTTCCCATTCCACATACTATGGATTGGCCTGTGATGTGCCATGTGACGCCAGTCACGTATATCCGGTCACGACACTCCAGAATGGTCCGATTTCGCGGCAAGGACCAAAAAGAAAAGCGACGGGACAAATCCTGCCGCTTTCGGTCGCCCGTATGGAACGCTTACTTCGCGACCTGCAACTGGTTGTTCACCTGGAAGACATCGCGCACCTCATTGGCGGCGATGTTGGCCAGGTTCTTGTCGCCCTCGTTGTGCACAATGCCCTTCAAGGTAACGCGTTGATGATCCACGATGATGTGGATGTCAGGCGATGCCGGCCAGAAGTATTGCGACAATCCGGCCGTCCGCGACAGGCTGCGAAAAACGCGTTCGCGGGCCTGTTCGTCATACAAGTTCGGCGACAGCACCTGAATATTGTTGACCACCTTGTCGACGCCTTCAATTCGCTTTATCGCGTTCGCTGCATCCTGCCGGGTCTGCGAATGGAGGCTGGTGACGGAGCCGGTCAAGGTCACGGTGCGGCCCTGAACCACGTATTCCAGGTCGTCAAACGTGGAGTAGTACGGCAGCTTCAGCAATTGATGCCGGACCTGCTGTGCGATCTTCGCTTCGACGGGATCAGCGGATTCCGTCAGCTGGCCTTTGTAGTCGAGGATGACTGGACCGTTGCTGGTGACTGCCGGCGCGGTCTGGCCTGTCTGCAATGCGGTCTGGGCCTGGGATTTTGTTGAGGTTTGTGCCGCCGCTGCCAGGCCAAAGGCCAGCAGCGAAGCAAACAATAACGTTCGTTTCATATCCTTTCGTCCTTAGTTCCACTCGTACTCGTTAGATAAGAACAAAAACCCTACGGATTCGGGCTGGACGCCTGGTGTAACATCACTTAACAAAACGTAACGCAAACAGTATCGTTACTACCCTTGCCAGCGTCGCTCCTTCGTCGGCCCCACAAACTCCAAAGGAGAGACACCATGCCTAAGATTCAGGCCAACGACATCAAGCTGAACTATGAGCAGCAGGGATCGGGAGAGCCTCTGATCCTGATTCCCTATCTGGCAGCCGACAATGCCTGTTATGCCTTCCAGGTAGCCGAGTACGCCAAGCACTTCACCTGCATCTCGGTCGATTTGCGCGGGACGGGAGAAAGCGACAAACCTGGAGGTGCTTATTCCACGGAGCTGTTCGCCGACGATGTTGCCGCGTTCATGCACGCCATGGGAATCTCAAGCGCGCACATCTTCGGCCTGTCGCTGGGCGCGGGGATCGGCCTGTGGATGGGGGCGAAGTATCCCGACAAGGTCAAGTCGTTGTCACTGCACGGCTGCTGGACAAAAACTGATCTCTACCTCAAAACCGTGGTCGAGGGGTGGCAACTGGCGGCCAAAGCTCTGAACAGCGTTCCGGAGATGGTGATTTCCGCGCTCTTTCCCTGGTGCTTCACGCCCGACCTCTACGCCACGAGGCCGGATTACATCCAGTCGCTGGCGCAGTTCGTGCGCAGCCGTCCGGCGCAGCCTTTGTCATGTTTCCTGCAACATTCCAATGCGGTGATTGCGCACGATGCCTCGGCGCAATTGGGCCGCATCACGGCGCCGACACAGATCACCCTCGGCCAGTACGATCGGCTGACGTCACTGCGCTTCGCCGAGCCGATCAAGTCAGCGATACGACAATCCGAGCTGGTGGTATTTGAGGGATGTTCGCATGCGGCGTTGTATGAGAACGTCGAGGAGTTTAACCGAAGGACGCTGGCGTTCTTGCAGCGACATGTAGGAGTCGCGGCCAGCGCATGAAGCGTTCACAACTCGAACCCCGTTATTCGTAGCGCAGCGCTTCGATGGGATCGAGCCGTGAGGCTTTGATCGCGGGCAGCATTCCGCTGACCAGGCCGACCAGGGTCAGAATGATGGTCGCGACAACGACCGTGGATGGATTGATGATGAGCCTGATATCGGCCGCCTCGGCATTCTTGGCGACGGCGCTGTAGAAGGTAATGCGGCCGACGCCGATTGCCACCGCATACGCAAGCAGAATTCCGGCGATGCCACCGGCAAAAGTAATGGCCAGCGCCTCGGCCAGGAACTGGAAGAGGATGTCGCGACGGCGGCCGCCGAGCGCCTTCTCGACACCGATCTCGCGCGTGCGCTGCGTCACCGACACCAGCATGATGTTCATCAGGCCGACGCCGCCGATGCCCAGGGTCAGCGTGCCGATGAAGCCCAGCAATATCTTCAGTCCGGTGGTGATAATCTCGAACTGTTTCAGCTGCTTCATCATGTTGAAGAGGAAGACGGCGCGCTTGTCGTCAGGCTTGAAGTTGTACTGCTGCGCCAGGGCGCCGCGCACCTGCTTCTCCACCAGTTCGTAGTCGTTGCCTTCGTATGACATCCAGATGCCGTCAAGGTAGTGCGTGTCCTTGAAGTCGCTCATGGCGCTGAAGGGGATGTAGACGGTCTTGTTGACGCTGTCGTCGCCCTCCTGCATGTGCGGCGCGAGCACGCCCACGACCTGATAGCTGATGCCCTGAATACGGATGTGCTGGCCGAGCGCGTACTGGCCGGAGAAGAGTTTGAGCTTGGCGTCGGAGCTGATGACGGTGACGCGCGCACGCGAGGCTTCGTCATCTTCGTTTAAGTAGCGGCCCTCCGCGAGGTTGAGCGCCAGAATGTGGAAGATGCTGGGGCGGTTGCCCTGAACCGGCAAGTCGTAGGTGCGAACGTCGTGCTGCACGCTCAGGGACTTGTCTACCTCGGGCGTGATGCGATTGACGAGCGGCGCCGCCGACTGAATGCGCTCAAGATCTTCAATGGTGAACTTGATCTGCGTGCCGGCCTTTTGCCCGCCGGCCTGTTGCGAGGTGCGTCCGGGAAAGACGCCGATGATGCGCGTGCCCCAGTTGGCGAAGATGGTCTCGATGGCGCGGCCGAATCCTGCGCCATAGGCCAGCAGGAGGACGACGGTCGCGATGCCCCACGCCATGCCCAGCATGGTGAGTGCGGTGCGGCGCCGGTTGTAGCGCATGGCAGCGTAGGCTTGGGACCAAAGATCTCTGAACATAACTACTCCTGCCTCAGGGCTTCCACCGGCTGCAACATGGCAGCTTTGCGTGCGGGATAAATTCCCGCAATGATGCCCGCCGTCGCCAGCGATCCGATGGCGAGTGTGGCCGACATGAACGACATGGTGGGTGGATCGAACCCAGGTACCTGACCCATACCGCGCATCAGGAACATCAGCAGCCCCGCTCCGGTCATGCCGATGCCGCCGCTCATCAGCGTCAGAAATGCGCCTTCCAGGAAGAACTGCAACAGGATGCTGAGACGGGTTGCGCCCAGCGCCTTGCGCAGTCCGATCTCGTGCGTGCGCTCGCTCACCGCCACCAGCATGATGTTGATGATGCCGATGGCGCCCAGGGTCAGCGTCACGATTCCGACGCCGCCGAGGAAGAGGTCCATGGCGTCGAAGATCTTGCCGACGGTCTCGGAGTTCTTGATGGTGTCCCAGTCTTCGAAGGCGTCATTCTCATGCCAATCGAAATTATGGTTGCGCGCGATGATCTTCCGCACTTCCTCCCGCGCTATCGCGTGCTCCTGGCGGACGCGAGGCCGGTAGTTGATGAACGAGACCGCGTTGTCCTGGCCATCTTTGGTCAACGGAAAGTATTGGCGCATGGTGCTGAAGGGCAGGAAGACGCGATTGTTGGTGGAGTTGTTGTCGCCGTGGCCAACGCGCTCTACCACCCCGATGACCTCAAAGCGAATGCCGTTCAGCAGTATCGTGTTGCCGACTGCGGGGCGGCCGGGGAAGAGGTTCTTCAGCATCTCGTCACCGACAACGGCAACCAGCCGCCGCTGCGACTCGTCGTCCTGATTCAGCCAGCGCCCGGCGGCCAGCGGCAGATAGCGAATCTGGCCGTAATGCGGCGGAACTCCGCTGACTTCGCCATTGGTGTTGGCGTACTCACTGACCTCGCGAATGTCCAGACGGGAGAGCACAGGTGCGGCGGTGAGCACGTGCGGCGCCTCCGTGACGATGGCGTGGTAGTCGTCGTCGGTGAGGTTATAGCTGCGCGCCGAGCTCATGTTGCCCATCACCGCGGGCGCGCGGCCGGGGAAGACGAACATGATGTCTTCGCCCAGCGATTTCAGCTCGCGGCGGTTGCCGGAGCGGAAGCCCTCGCCCAGTCCCACCAGCAGCAACAGCGATCCCACGCCCCAGGCGATGCCGAACATCGTGAGGAAGGAGCGCAGCTTGTGCGCCCAGAGTGTGCGCAACATCTGCCGGAGGATTTCGAAGAACATCATGGATGTAGTTCCGAGCTAAATGACGGCCGGGATTCACCACAGAGACACAGAGGAATATCCAGCGTTCTTTCCTAGCTTTTTCTTCTCTGTGTCTCTGTGGTGAGACGAGCCTTTCTCCTACATCGGCCTAATCTGTTCTACGTCACTGTGCCTAACTTGGTTCCGCAGATAGCGGACTAATAGCTATTGGACACTATTAAACTCGCAAATTGCAGTGACTTAGAACGCAATGAGATGAGTGCCAGATCACCGATGTAGAGTTGATGAAAATTCATGAGGATTCACAGCGCCGGTCACAAAAACGCAACGGAATTGGTTATAGTGGAAGTACACCGGCCGCAATCTGAGAGGTTGCTGTAGGGTGTAAATATTTCAGGGTTCAGGAGTCAATGAAGATGCCGAAAGCACCTCAGGACAAGGAAGGTGCAACGCCAAAGAAACGCACTCGCAAGGCCGCGACCGCGAAGGATGCGGGCAACGGTGTACATGCGGAAAGCGGGAATGGCGCGGCAGCGCAATCCGGAGCTGCAACGTCCGTGGCTGCACCGGTAGGAGTACCGAAGCAAGGCCAGGTTTCATCCAACGTGGAAGAGCAGATCCGCCGGCGCGCCTATGAGATTTACCTCGAGCGCGGTGGAAGCGGCGGTTCCCCGGAGCAGGATTGGCTGCGTGCGCAGGAAGAGATCCGCGCCCGCATTATCGCCACTTAGTCCGGAGAATGGTCCCGCGATAAAATTCAGCCTGTTCGGAATTTTGCAGGAATCCAAGCAGTTCTTTTGCATCAAACAGTAGACCCGCAGAGCAGTTTGATGTAGCTCCGCTCTCATTGAGCGCTGCGGCGGCTGTTTGCAAATAGTTGCAGCGGCCTGTGTTGGTTTTGCTGTTTGGTAAAAATTGCCGGTGCGATTGTGTCAGGCACGCGAGCGCATCGCATTTGCCGGCGAACAAGGACTGAAAAATAGATTGAGCCAGATTCTGCTGGTTGACGACAACGCCGTACAACTCAGTATCAGGGAAGCCGTGCTGCGCAATGCAGGATTTCGGGTCTCCCTGGCCACCACGCCGGAGAGCGCACTGGCCACACTTCGCGTCCTGCCGCAGCACATAAGCGCAGTGGTGACAGACCATCTCATGCCCGGCTGCACGGGGGCGGAGTTGGTCCGGCAGATTCGCACGTTCAACCCGGAGCTCCCCGTAATCGTGCTGAGCGGCCTGGCCGAGGCCGAAGCAGAGTACAACGGCCTTTCCGTCATCTTCCGGCTCAAGCCCCTGCCGCCTTCCGAGCTGATTGAACTGCTGCACTCCAGTCTGGGCGGAGCCAACCCCCGCCGCGGCGTGGCATAATTTCCTCGAGAGTCTCGCTAGCCCAAAGACGTCATGCCGTATGTGACTAAAGTCACATGGCATTGTGCGCACAGCAGCGGTATGCTTAATCTGTTCGGTGCGGCGCTCGACTGCCGCGTAGTCCAGTTGGGGAAGGGGAAGGGACTTATCGATGTCTGAGCAGGGACGCAGATATGTGCGCTTCGGTGTGGTGATCGCGATCATCGTGGTCGCTTTGGGCTATTTGGCCTATACCGGTGTGCAGGACAGTAAGAGCTATTACGTCACGATCAAAGAGCTGAACGGCATGGGCGACGGCGCTTACAGCAAGCGCCTGCGCGTAGCCGGAAATGTTGCCCCGGGATCGATCAAGCGCCAGGGAACTCATGCGGAATTCCTGCTGGTGGAGCAGGATCGCACCCTCCCGGTGGTCTACGCCGGAACGGAAGCTCTTCCCGACACCTTCAACGACAATGCGCAAGCTCTAGCCGAGGGCAAGTTCGGCCGGGATGGGGTTTTCCACGCGACCAACATTCAGGCCAAGTGCGCCTCGAAATACGCGCCTAAGCAGGATCAGCCGGGAGCGGCGCCGACCGCGCAAAGAGCTCAGTCGTGAGCGGAACATTTTGGCTGGGATTTGTAGCGCCGGTCTCCAGACCGGCTGTCGCGGTGGCGTCCACGCCGCCGGGTCGTGGTTAAATTCCAGCGTGGGTCTGGAGACCCGCGCTACAGCCGATCTGGAGATCGGCGCTACGTTTTGATGAGCTCCGCATGAGGGAACGACCCTCGTTGATCGAAACCTCGACATCCGACTTGCCCGTTATTGTTCTCGATAATCTCGTGAAATTCTTTGGCCGCTTCGCTGCCCTGCGCGGAATCTCGGCCAGCTTCGCGGCGAGGCGTCTCTACGTCGTTCTCGGCGACAACGGAGCGGGGAAGAGCACGCTGCTGCGTATCGTTGCCGGGCTGATGGAGCCGAGCCAGGGCTCGCGCACCGTGCTTGGAGCGAAGCGTGTGCGCGAGGTCGCTCACCGCGTCGGATATATGGGCCACGCGCCGCTGCTGTACGACGAGCTCAGCGGCATGGAGAACCTGCGGTACTTTGCGGGGCTGTATGGCATTTACGACGAGAACGTCGGCCGCACGGCAATGCGGAGCGTCGGCCTCGATCCTGATCTCGCGCGGCGTGTCGGGCAATATTCACAAGGTATGCGGCAGCGACTGTCGTTGGCGCGGGCCGTGCTTCACGATCCCGAACTCATCCTGCTCGACGAGCCGTTCTCCAACGTCGATGTCCATTCTGCGCGCGACATGGCCACCGTGCTCGGCCGGGTCCGCGATCAGGGCAAGACGATCTTCGTCGTCACCCACCAGGCGCAGCTGATGGAAAGCGTCGCCGACGAATTCGTGCATATGTCAGCGGGACAGATCGTCTCGCGCGAGGAGCTGCGGCGCGCGAGCTCCGAAGTGAGAAGCGCCACATGAGCACCGCAACGGTAACGCGCGCGACGCTGGCCAAAGATGTTCGCATGGAGTGGCGCTCCAAGGATGCCATCAACTCCATGCTGTTCTTCGCGCTGCTGGTGGTGGTGATCTTCAGCTTCGCCTTCAATCCCACGGCAGAAGAGTCGCGGCTGATCGCGGGCGGGCTGATCTGGGTGGCGTTCCTCTTCGCGGCGGTGGTCGCGCTGAACCAGACCTGGGCGCGCGAGCTGCGCAACCAGGTGCTGGACGCCTATCGCGTCTCGCCTGCGCCGGCGAATGCGCTCTTCCTCGCCAAGGCGGTGGGTAACTTCCTGTTTGTAGTAGTGCTGGAATGCCTGATGACGCCGCTGTTCGTCATCTTCTACGAGCTGCGATCGGTGGGACCGGTCTGGCAATTGATAGTCGTAGCGTTGCTGGGGACATGGGCGCTGGTGGTGAATGGCACGTTCTTTGCTGCGCTGTCGATCCGCACACGCAGCCGCGAGATCATGCTGCCGCTGATCCTCTTCCCCATTTCGATTCCGGCGCTGCTGGGCATGGTCGACGCGACCACGTCGATCCTGACCGGCGAAGCTTCGCCGGATTTCTGGATCAAGATGCTGGCGGTTTACGATGTCGTGTTTACGGTAATCTGCTTGCTGTTGTTTGAGACGGTGTTGAATGCGGAATGAAGAGCGTTCTTCGCCATTCGCTATTCGCGGTTCGCCATGCGCCCGAACTGTGTTCCACATCTGGCGAAAAGCGAATGGCGAATAGCGAACGGCGATCACGCGAATCGCGCACGGCGAATAGCGAAGAACCAACTATGAAGAAACTTGCATTAATTTCGATTCCTCTTACGCTGGGGCTGCTCGCCATTACCAGCTACCTCGCGCTCGCGGTCGCTCCCACCGAGCGGACGATGGGCGACGTGCAGCGCATCTTCTACTACCACGTGCCGTCAGGATGGGTGGCGGGCTTCTGCTTCTTCATCAACTTCGTGGCTTCGGTCTGGTATCTGTGGCAGCGCACCGAGGCGAGCGACGCTCTGGCGGCCGCCTCGGCGGAGGTCGGCGTGGTCTTCTGCGCCGTGCTGCTCATCCAGGGGACGCTTTGGGCGCGGCCGGTGTGGGGCATCTGGTGGACATGGGACGCGCGCCTCACGACCACGCTAGTACTGGAGCTGATCTACATCAGCTATCTGGTGCTGCGGCGCTTCGCAGCCAGCGGCCAGCCGCAGGTGCTGGCGGCGACGCTGGCCATCTTCGGCTTCGTCGATGTACCGATCGTGTACATGTCGATCCGCTGGTTCCGCACGCAGCATCCGTCGCCGGTAATGGGCGGCGGCGAGAACTCGGGGCTCGACCCGGCCATGGCGCGCGTCTTCCTCTTTAACCTGGCGGCCTTCACTTTGCTGGGCCTGCTGTTCATCTGGTTGCGATATAAGCTGCAGAGGAAAGAAGAGGCGCTGGAATCCGCCCACGCGCAGGCGGCGCTGAAAGGAGTCGCGCAATGAATTCGATTACGTTCCTTAAGGCGGCGTACGTGGTGGCTTGGCTGGCGTATCTGGGGTATCTGGGACGAATCCTGCAGCGCATGAAACGGGTGGAGGACGAAGCGAAGGAGCTGGAGAGGGGGAAGTAGGAATCACCACGAAGCCTTTCGGGCTTGCCCTACTCGGCGAGAAAGAGCGGCTCACATGATGGAAACCATCGTAGCAGCATGCTTGTTCCTAACCATGCTGGTGGCCATGGACATTGGCTACCGTATCGGTCGAAAAAGAAAGTCCAGCGATCCGCAGACCTCAATTGAGGTAATCGGAACCGTGGATGCAGCCGTCTTCGGATTGCTTGGCCTGATCCTGGCATTCACCTTCAGCGGAGCTTCTGAGAGGCTGGTTGTCCGTCGCGCGCAGATTGTCCAGGAAGCCAACGCCATCGGAACTGCTTATCTGCGCATTGATGTGCTTGCCCAATCCGACCAGCCTGCCATCCGAGAACTATTTCGTTCCTACCTGGAAAAGCGGATCGAAGTATTTGATCAGTTCACGCATCAAGCCGCATCCAACGCTGCGCTGGAGAAGGCTGAGCAGTTGCAGCGCGACATCTGGTCCCGGTCGGTGGCGTCCTGCAGGGCTGACTCGAAACCGGATGCGTGCCTGCTGATGCTGCCCGCGCTGAATGAGATGATCGACATCACTACCACTCGTACGATGGCAACGCGCACCCACGCATCGGGGGTTATTCTGGCGCTGCTGATACTGCTGGCATTTGCCGGCGCGATGCTCTCGGGATACGCAATGTCGCGTCAGCCGAAGCGCAGCATCGTGCACATGCTGTTGTTTTCGTT
Source organism: Terriglobales bacterium (assembly GCA_035262645.1). Classification (GTDB taxonomy): domain Bacteria; phylum Acidobacteriota; class Terriglobia; order Terriglobales; family Acidobacteriaceae; genus Bog-257. The sequence continues at coordinate 94,857 of DATFSK010000066.1, read as the reverse complement.
GGTCGTTTCCGCTTCCGTTTATGTTGTACTCGATCTTGAATACCCACGGGCGGGTGTTATTAGCCTCCAGTCAATGGATCAGGCTCTCTATCAATTGCGAGAAACAATGAAGTAAGGCAAAAGCGTCCCTCTGGATGGTTATGCTCGGTAGCCTCTGTGTCTCTATGGTTGAATAGCCTGTGACCTCCCAACGGCGCGGCACTTTCCAATTTCTCAGCGTGGCCTGCCTCATTGTCAGCGGACTGTTTGTCATCCTCAGCATTCCGTTCTTCTGGGCACAGATCCAGGTGCTGCGCTCGTGGCCGGTACGGCAGGCGCAGGTGATCCGCAGCGAGGTAACCGTCGAGCCCGCGGCCAAGCACGAACAGCGCTACGCCGCCAAGCTGGAGATCGTCTACGTTGTCGAGGGACGGCCTGTCGCCGCGGAGCTGACCAGCTTCGAAAGCACCAACTACGAGGCGACGGCTCGCCGCGCAGCCGAGTTTCCCGTCGGCAGCCGCTGCGCCATCCGCTACGATCCCGGCAATCCGACGCAGGCGAGGGTCGGTGCAGGATGGAATCGGCGGTTCTTTGCGGTGCCGCTGATCACGCTCGGATGCGGCGTGTGTTTTGCCGCGGTTGCGGTGGGATTTTTCATTGCGGGAAAACTTGCAGGCGCGCGCTAAAATATTTCCGCGCCGCCCAGGTTGCCACTTACATCCAATTGTGCGCAGGGGCTAAGACAATGAGAATGCGGCTTCTTACCTCGCTTTTGCTGGTGTTGTTCGCGACGTCGTTGTGCACCGCGCAAACCTCAACGCCCGACAAGCAGAAGTTCAGCCCTCCCTCGCGCAAGTTTCATTTCACTTACGCCTTCACCGTTAAGGACATTCCCGCCGGTACGAAGCTGGTGCGCGTCTGGGTCCCGGTGGCGCGCAGCGATGAGCATCAGTCTGTGCGCCTGGTCACGGTGAAGTCGCCGGTGCAGACGCGATTAGGTGAAGAGCCGGAATACGGCAACCAGATCCTTTACGTCGAACTTCACAATCCGACACAGGCCACGGCAGACTTTGTGCTGGAGTACGAAGTGACGCGCCGCGAGTACTCGCGTGGCGATTACGCCCAGCTGAAGACCAAAGACACCAAGCCCGGAGTTGTCCCCGCGTCAATGAACCGCTATGTCCAGCCGGACAATCTCATTCCAACCGACGGCAAGATCAAGGAGCTCGCGAACCAGGTAACAGGCAGCCAGCCGGGAACGGTTGCCAAAGCTAAATCCGCCTACGACTACCTCTTCTCCACCATGCGCTACGACAAAACCGGCACGGGATGGGGACGCGGTGATGCGGTCTGGGCCTGCGACGCCAAGCACGGCAACTGCACTGACTTCCACTCGCCCTTCATTGGCATGATGCGCGCCGATGACATTCCCGCGCGTTTCGACATTGGATTCCCACTGCCGGAAAGCAAGGCCGATGGCGACATTGCCGGCTATCACTGCTGGGCCGAATTCTTCGCGCGCAACATCGGCTGGGTCCCGGTCGACATCTCGGAAGCCTGGAAAGCGAAGGAGAAGTCGGACTACTTTTTCGGTAGCGTCGATGCCAATCGCGTGCAGGTTTCCACCGGTCGCGACATCACGCTCTCACCCAAGCAGGACGGCCCGCCGCTGAATTACTTTGTCTACCCATACATCGAAGTCGATGGCAAGCCGTACGAGGGGCTCAGTAAGCGGTTTACCTTCGCCGAAATTACCTCCGAGCAGAAGACGGCCGACTCGCGCCCGGCACCCTCGCCGGCCATGTGAGTCAAAGGGCGGACAACCTCCCGCCAACGACGCGTATCCCATCCCGCGAAGGAGCAGTTCTATGCGTAAAAATTTGATGCTTGCTATGGTCCTTCTGACGTCCGCCATCTGGTTGCAGGCGCAGCAGGGTTATCCGCAGTCAGGTGGCACACAGAGCTCGGACCAGTCCATGTCCCAGAGTTCGGGGCAGTCCATGTCCAAGTCAATGACGGTGCGCGGCTGCCTGCAGGGTACGAACGGAAGCTACACCCTTACCGATGAGAAAGGAATGACTTACCAGCTGTCGGGCGACACCTCCAAACTCGCGGAGCATGTGGGCCACGAGGTTCAGATCACGGGCACGACTTCCGGAGCGTCGCAAAACGGATCGTCGATGGGCTCGCAACAGCAGATGCTGGAAGTAAAGCATATGAAGCACATCTCAACGAGCTGCACTAAGTCGTCGATGGGCAAGTAGGGGCCTCAATCCCTGGGGAGAGTCACCCCAAGAACGACCCCTCGCGGCCCAGCTAGCCCTGGCTGTGAAGAGAGAGGTGTCTCTGCCTTGAGTGGAGGCGGAGATCCCGTCCACCTCTTCGTTCTTCAAACACTGTAAACCTCTGCGCCAGCAAAGATCGGAGCTGTGACAGAGAACATGAGATCGGTATGTAGTTGCACTCTTCTGCTTGTTGTTACGACTCTAATGTTGTCCTGCAGGGCCTCTGCTCCCGGCGATGCGGAAACCAAGCTGGCTACGGAAGCTAAGAAAATGATGATCGGCGGCAAGGATTGGACGAATCCAACGCCTGATACGCCTGAGACCGCAAAAACCGGCATGGAGCACTTCCAGCATCATTGCCAGGTTTGCCATGGACTGGACGGCCATAACACCGGCGTTCCCTTTGCGGCGAAGATGTCGCCTCCGGTGCTCGACCTGGACGATAAGGACGTGCAGAAGTACGACGACGGGCAGTTGAAGTGGATTATCGAAAACGGAATCCGCTTTAGCGGCATGCCGGGCTGGAAGGGCATTCTGGAAGATGACGAGATGTGGAGCATCGTGCGCTTCCTCCGTCATCTGCCGGAGAAGGGCAGCCAGGGTGTTCCGCAGGTTTTCAAAGAGAGCGAAGAAGAGCATCAGGAGATGATGCACTCGCCCCAGCAACACCCGGGCGCCGAGCACGAGCACTCGCACCACTGAGAAACAGCGACTACATTGCCCATTTCTTGGCATGTCTTAACCTGCAATAATGCCGGTGCAGATTAGTACTAATAACAGTTGAATTTGGTCGCGCCGCGGCCAATACTGAGGTTTACTTATCAGGTCAGAAGCCGCATGGGACCATGTGATTTCTCGGCTGCGGAGTCGCCGCAAAGAGCAATCTGTTCCCGACGTCTCAGACTGCCATTCCGCTGCACGCTGGCGTTAGCGGCAATCGTGGCGTCTGCGGCACAGACCGCGCGCGCACAGGATTTGGCGCCGCGCGCCTATCTCATCACGCCGCTGAATTCCAATGTCGTTACGTTAACCTGGTCGTTCTATGACGGCGGCGTCAACTTCAATGGATCAGTTCCCATAGCCGATGCCACGGGCAGGTACAGCGTTCCCATACTCACCGTTTACCATTCGTTCGGCGTATTTAGGCATTCGGCCAACGTAACCGCCTCGCTGCCCTATGCGGTTGGAACCTTCGAGGGAAAAGCCTTCGGCGAACAACGGTCGGCCTACCGTTCCGGCCTGCTGGATTTCCAGGCAAGATTATCTGTCAATCTCATTGGCGGACCGGCGATGCCGCTGCAGGACTTCGTCAAGTGGAAGCAGAAAAGGATTCTGGGCGCCAGCTTGAAGATTGTTGCTCCGACCGGTCAGTATGATCCGACGAAGCTTGTGAACTGGAGCATCCATCGCTGGGCGTTTAAACCGGAGATTGGCTATTCACAGCGATGGGGCAATTGGATTCTGGACGGCTATGGCGGGGTCTGGCTTTACACGCTGAATGACGCCTCCTATGCGCTGCCCAAGCCGAAGCCGCAAACAGAGGAGCCCATCGGCTCCTTCGAAGGACATCTGAGTTACGACATAGGCAAGAAGGGGCGGATGTGGGCGTCGTTGGATGGCAACTTCTGGTTCGGCGGCGTCACCAGCCTGGGTGGCATTCGCAACGCTAAAACTGCGCAGACAAGCTCCCGCATCGGCGGCACCTTTGCCCTGCCGATCTCCCGGCACCAGTCGTTAAAGTTTAGCTACAGCAACGGGACGTACATCCGCTTTGGCGGCAACTACCAGAACGTTGCCGTTGCCTGGCAGTACTCCTGGATCGGAACTCATTTCCGCTGAGTCGGCTTCGCCGTTCTCGTGGACGACCTCGCCGGTCAGGCACTGCAGGGTATGTGCCAGCTGCTCCTTTGCCCGTTCCAGGAGCGCGAGTTTCTCGGCTTTCTCTTCGCGTTCCGCGTCGATGGACGCCGTCAACTCGGCCATCTTCCCCTTGAGCTCCTCTTGCTCCTTCAGCAGCTGATCGCGCTCTTTGACGAGCTCATCGTGCTCTGTCGAGAGCCCGTTCTTCGCCGCCTCGAGGCTCTCCACGGCCTTCTGCTGTTCCTCGGCCTTTGCCGCAGACGCCTCCAGCTTTTCCTTTAAGCTCGCGATTTCTTTGTTCAGGAGCTCCATCTCAGCAGAGTCGGTCTTCTGTTGCTCCTCAAGCTCGGACACGCGCGCCACCTGCTGCTCGAATTCCGCCACTCGTGCCGCCAACTCCTCCAGCTCGGGTACGCGCGCCGCTTGCTGCTCAAGCTCCGCCACGCGTGCTTCTTCTTTCTCAGCCTCAGCCGCCTTCGTTTCCTGCTTGAAAAGGTCGGTTTGCCCTGTTGCTTCCAGCATCCGTGCCTGCAGCTCAGCGATCTCCTTTTCTAAATCCGGGACCTTCGCCACCTGTTGCTCAAGATGGGTGCACTGCTGCTTGGCTTTGTCGAGCTGCGTGCTGGAGTCGACCAGCTTCGTCCGTAGCGCCTGGATCTCATCACGTTGCCGGACGATTTCATAGTTGCTGGACGAGAACGGCTGGTTAAAAAGACTGTTTTGCTCGGAACGTTGTGCCTCAGGCAGCAAGGCCTTGATCCGGGAACCAACAAGTATGTTGACCACCACTGCACCACCAACGATGCCGACGAGCAATGCGACGATGAGCGGAAGAAGCCCTTGCATACCATCCCCTTTCGGTTGGAAGACGTAGTTCTAACTGTTTTGGGGCACAAGAGAAGCGCTGTCAAGTTACGAAGGTCACCACCACCTTCTTGCCCAGTAACCATCGCTGCCGAGGCGTGCCGCCTTTGCGGCAAGCAGGGGCGCTTAGTACGACGCTTGGCACTTCCACCAATTGCGTGACTGTCACTTTTGCCAGTAGCCGCTGGTGATATCTGCGGTTAGCGTAATCCCACGACATCTTCGCACGTGCATTGCACCTGGGACGCAACTGTCGGCTGTCGCAACCTGGCAGCTCAATCGCAACAAGAGCTGCAAACGGTGGCGCAGTGAAGTGTGCGGCTTTCGCGCGAGAACGTTGGCGAAGATTATGCAGGAGGATGCCTCCATGGACCGCAAACCAGCCGCAAGAGTTCTGATAGCCGATGATCACAGGCTCCTGGCGGAAGCCTGCCAGAAGATGTTGGAGCCGGAGTTTCAGGTTGTTGCCATCGTCACCGATGGCCGCGGACTGGTGCGAGCTGCCGCCGAACACAGGCCGGACCTGGCGATTATCGATATCGCTCTTCCCCACCTCAATGGACTGGACGCCTCCCAGCAAGTCAAACAGAAACTGCCTGGCGTCAAGCTGTTGTTTCTTACCATGAATCGCGATCCTGAATTGGCCGCCGAAGCTTTCCGCCGGGGCGCCTCCGGCTATGTCCTCAAGCACGCGGGAGCAGAGGAGTTGCTTATAGCCATCCGCAAGGTCATGCGCGGAGAGTCGTTCCTTTCCTCGGGAATCACACGGGATACGATGATCTACCTGCTCAGGCAGCCGCCGCCTCAGGAGGGAGCCAGACACATTACGCCGCGACAAGTTGAAATATTGCAGTTGCTGGCGGAAGGACAGTCGATGAAGCAGATAGCGGCGACCCTCGACATCAGCCCGGGAACGGTCGCGTTCCATAAGTACAGCATGATGGAAAAACTTGGGACACTAAACAACGCCGAACTGCTGCGCTACGCGATCAAGCACCACATGATTTCCGCTTAGAAAACGTCTGCACGGATTGCTCAGTGACCGGTCTGAGCACCCGAGGTTTTCTGCGCCTGGTCCCCCATTGCCAGTTGATATGCAACGAAGTATTTGTACACATTCCCCACGTAGGTAACGGTCACCTGCCCGATGTCCTGAGCAACCACCAGTTCCACGTTGCCGAACCACACGTTGGGGTCGAGGCCCTGTTTCTGTGCCTGTTGCCGAAGCTGCGCGATGCGATTGGGTCCGGCATTGTAGCTGGCAAACGCCATGAGAGTCCTGTTCAGCCGATCGATTTTGGGATCGTTGAAGTACTGACGTTCGATCTGGTACAACATTTTGACGCCGGCTTCGATGTTGTCTTCCGCGGTTGTTACATTGGGAACGCTGATGGGAGGGGCGGCGGCATACTTCGGTATCACCTGCATGATTCCCACCGCGCCATCGGGGCCGCGCTTGTTCTGCTCGAGCCGCGACTCCTGATAGCCCTGTGCCGCGATCATGAGATAGTCGAAACCGTATTCGTTGCCGTACTTCTTAAAGTATGCGACCAGCGTCTGGAACTTCTTCATCTCATCCGGCGAGATGGAATTCTTCACCCACTGCGTATTTTGCAGATAACGGCGTAAGAGGGTGTTACCGAACGACGTTCCCAGCGCACGCGGAGCGATGAACTCGTCCAGCAGTTGCTTGAGTTGGGGACTGTTCTTGCGAACGGCCCAGGCCGTTTGCTGGCCGCTGGCGATCACCAGATCATAATGCGGTGTGAGATTGGGCAGCACCTGTGCCCACAGCTTCGCGCGTGTTGCGCTCGTGACCGTAGCGGGGATCATGCCGGAATTCACCATCTCCACCAGGTCATCTTCGAGCAGGTTCTTGTCCGCATCCTTGATCAGGATCGGCGGCTTTCCCGCCTTTTGCAGATTCTGGCTCACCTGCTGAAGCTTTTCGTAACTTGCCAATAGGGGGCTCAAATAGATTTGCTTGCCGCCAAGTCCCTCCAGGCTGGAGACGCTTCCAAACTTCGGCCCACTGACAACGATCTGATCTACATTTTCTTGAAGCGGCACGGTGAAGGCGACTTGCTGCTGCCGGCCGGGTGTGATCACCAATGCGTATGCAATAACGTCGCCAATCCCTTGTTGTAGAGCAGCCTCTATCTGGTCGGGCCGCACAGGAATAAACGTGACCTGCACCTTAAGGGCGCGCGTTTTGTATTTCTGGTTGACGAAGGTTTCCAAGGCGCTCAGCGCCTGGTAGTCGACGCCCATCGGCTGACCGTTGTCATAAAAGAAGCCGATGGGATTGATCAGAACCAAGGCACGAATGTTGCGCCGCTTCAGCATTCCTTCCAGATCATCGGTGTGGCGGCCGTACGGGGCGGAAAACGTTATACCGGATGTGTTGGCTTGCTGTTGAACGGTGGGAGAAGTGGCAGGCTCTTCGGAAAGCGCGGGTTTGGCGACAGGCCCCGGTAGAAGGAATGTAGCGACCAGCACCGCGGCGAGTGCCCACGGCCGATTTGATAAATGGCCTGACATCCTCCGCTCCTCAGGCGCCATGGTCGGAGCACCCCAACCGCGCACTTGTGCGTGCGAAGATGCGACAAAACGCCAAGCGTTCATCGTGCGGAAGGTCCACCAACGTATTGCCGAAAGGATGACCGAAGAGTCGCCGAGCGCGGTTGCGGGGGCCGGTGCTCAGACCGGCCCCCGCCACTGCATCATCCCGCTAACTAATCGACTACTTCTTTGACACCAACGGCGGTCTTCTGTCCGGCCTTCTCGGTGTAGTGAATGGTGACTTTGGTTCCTTTCTTAGCGCCTAGAAATGATTCCGCCGAACCCTTCTCCACGCCCTTGCCGGCATCCTTGGCGCCTTCGACGCTTGTCTTCGACGTGTACTTAACTGTCTCTTCCGTTCCATCGGCCGTCTTGACCACGACAGTCTTACTTGCCTTGTCCACCGACTTGACGACACCCGAGAGCGCATGGACTACATCGTTAGCCGCGGCCAGCAGCGAAAGCAGCAACACAAGCACGATCCGCAACTCTAGGATGCAGAGCACTTTCCATGTTTACCCGGCGTCTAGAACGACACTTCCGCTCCGACCACCGGCCCTTGCTGGGTTAAATGAACGCCGATGCGGTTGCTGCTGGCTTTATTGTTCACAACCAAACGGGAACCAAGCTGATATCCGGCGTTTATGCTTATGTGCTTGTTAAAGGAAAAGCCCAGATCGTCAACCGTAGAGAGAAAGTTTCCGTATCCAAACAAGTACATTCCGAGCAGTTGTCCCTCGACAAACAGGCGCGGCGAGTCCGTCAGGTAAAAGCGAGCGTCGGGCCCTGCAACCGGTATGGGGGCCACCAGAGACGAACTCGCCGATACCGCAGCGTGATGTACACCATCATGGGTAATTTGCGCAGCTGCGCTCAGGCTCGCCGACGCGTCAAAGAGGTCGATCTGTACCCCGACGCCAAGATGCCCGCGCTTGCGCCGGATGAAGTCGTACTCGTAGCCCGGCGCAATCAACGGAGCGCTGAGGTGAGCACGCGTGCTTAGCCCCACGTCGAAGGTCTGACCCTGGAACATGACTGTCCGGTCCAGCACATGTTGCCGCGTCTGGTTGAAAGAACTTCCGACCAGGTACAGATGGTTCTTGTGGGTGAATTTCCAATCCAGCTTGCCGCTGAAAGTGGAATAACTATTGAAGCCCAGGTCCTTGTTGAGATCGATCGTTCCACGTTCTGTGCTGCCCTGAATATCCCCGAAGGGTTGGAGTAAAACCAGAAACCCGAGACGCGAATCTTGTAGGAGTCGAACTCCTCAGTCTCCTGGCCATGCAGGGGGACGACAATACAGCTCAGGAAAAACGCCAACAAGAGAAAACAGGAACTGCTAATACCTCTGCGGCTGGGGTTGAATTTACGCATTCTTGCCTCCTCACGAGCAGCGTTCATGTCCGTGGTTCATACGGGCAGTTATCTTCGCACGATCGGATGTCACCTTGCGATTACAATTCATTACATTCAACAGCCAGCCGTGCCCGGCGTTTTCAAAAACAAACATATGAAGGACCCCACAACGAAGGGCGTGAGCTGTTGCCCACGCCCTTCCCAGAGCGATCACAGCCGATCTAGTCTGCCGAAGGTACGGCTTTCGGCATGTTGTTGGGATCGATCGCGGGTACCGGGTTCTTGGGATGCTGCAAGTCCGGTATCAGATCGTTGGAAGCTCCACCTGGGTAGCGTTGAATGTTCGGATACTTGATGATCGTCTTGTCAAAGTCCAGCAGCGTCGCCGAGAACAGCGCCGCCGACCAGCCATTATCTTCGCCGGCGTACCTTCCCGGAGAGGTCTTCAAATTGTTCATTTCACCTTCAGCTCCGTTGAAGATCATGTCGTATCTCTCGAACGGGTCCATGGTGAGGTTATACACCGCAGGAATCGAGCCCAGAGGCTGGCTTGGGCCGAGCCAGGAATCTTTCGCGGTCCAGATGAATTTCCAGGCTATGCTTAACCAGGGCTCATTGGGATCTCCCGCTATGTCGACACGAATGGCGTTGAGATATTCCCCATTGATGTAGATCCACGATCTGCGTGCGGAATGCTGCGCCTTGCCGAGGATATAGGCGCTGTTGTCCATGCTGTCGAAATAAATGGGCTTGCCGTTGTTGTCCTTCATTTCGCCGGTCGGAGGAGGCGTAATTCCGGACATCGCAGCCAATGTCGACCAGCAGTCGATATGCGACATCATCTCCCCATAGGTCACGCCGGCAGGAATATGTCCCGGCCACCACATGATGGCAGGCACGCGCCAGCCGCCTTCGAATGCCGAACCTTTCTCGCCGCGGAACGGGGTGGTCCCCGCGTCGGGATAGGCGTCGAGCCACGCCCCGTTATCGGCGGTCAGGATAACGATGGTATTGGGAGCATCGGCGCGGATCTCATCCAAAACCTTACCGATGTCGGCGTCCATCTCCATCAGTGAATCCGAATAGTCGCCGAGATGCGACTTGCCGCGGAAGTCGGGGGCCGCATTGGTCGGGTTGTGCATCTTGATCCAGTTGATGTCCATGAAGAACGGCTTGCCGCTCTTGGCATGATCTTTGATGTACGCGACCGCGTAGTCAGCCTGGCGCTCATCCATTGTCGCCATGTAGTCGTAGGTGATATTGGCAACTTGTTTGGCGGGTTGGCCGGCCACACCTTCCCACTCGTACGAGTTCACCACCGAGTCATACATCTTCGCAAACTCGGGGTTATACGACGGGAACCAAGGATGGAACCACTTCGAGGTATCGGGATAGGAATAGACGCCGGCGTAATAAGCGGCGAACTCTTTCATCTCATCGAAGCCGTGATTCGTCGGATAGGCAACCGGCTTGTCCCCCAGATGCCACTTGCCGGAGAAATAGGTTGTGTAGCCGTTCTTCTTAAAGAATTCGGCAATGGTCGGGGTCTCGGGACGCAGGTAATTCTCGTCGCCCGGGGCAACGACGATCGACAGCGCCGAGCGAATCGGAATGCGCCCCGTCATGAACGAGGCGCGGCCGGCCGTACAACTCGCCTGACCGTACCAGCTGGTGAAAACCGCGCCTTCCTTGGCCATGCGATCGATATTGGGCGTAGGGTGTCCGAGAAAAATGCCGCCACCTGTATAGGCGCCAAAGTCATTCCATCCGGTGTCGTCCGTCATCAGCATGACGATGTTTGGTTTGCTATTTTGGGCTGAGCTCGGAACTACACCGCCAGACAGCATGAAGCTAGAAATCGCGAGCGCCCCCAGTACCAGTTTTCGAATACCAACTCCTACGTCCATCTCTTCCTCCTCTTCTTGCTTATTGCCGACTAAGCTTCTGCTAATCGCAGTAGCCAAGCATTTCTTCTCAGGCTGGATTACAAAACTCGCTATTAATCGCAAAATTTTCGACGTTAGTACGATTTCGCCAAACCCACACGTGGGGGCTTCACCGGACCTGCCACTCCGTAAATCACGGTCAGGCCCGATCCGCCGCCCCAGGTCGATGTGGCAAACACCGGATTCTCGGCCGTTGCTGCATCGATCGAATTCCAGTTGTTGGCGACCCAAACGTCGCCCGCGGGATCAATGTTGACGTCGGTGATCATCTGAATACCGCCGCCGGTGAATTGATGAATGAGTTCGCCGGCCCTGGTGCCTGTGGGATGGCCTTTGGTATCGTCGCCAGCGAGCAGCACGATGGATCGGTTCTTGATCATTCCTACCCATACGTCGCCGTTGCCGTCGATGTTGAGGCCCCAGGGGGCATCTAACGTCCCGCCTCCGTTGTAGCCTCCCGGCACACGCTGCGTCCCGTCAGGCTGGATCATGTTCACCACGCCAGTCGGCTTTGGATAGCTGAGGCCAGCCGCGGCCAGTATTTTGAACTGCTGCATAATGGTGGCGTGCGGAGGCATTTTCGGCGGAGGAAAGTCGGGCGACATGTTGCTCGCGACCCAGACATTGCCCTTCTGGTCCAACCCGAGAGCGCGAACGCTCAGGCCGGCGTGAAAAGTCTCGACTTTGGTCGGATCGTTGGCGGGAAATCGCACCACGGTATCGGATGCCGAATTGCTTACCCAGACGCGATTCTGCGGATCAATGATGACGTCGAAGGGAGACGCCAGTCCCGTCACCTTGACGATCTTCCCTTCGTTAACACGTCCACCGGGGAAATACAGCATCTGATTGCCGGGACCATCGCAGATCCACACGTCGCCATTTTCTGCGACGTTGACGCCCATTAAGCCGAACAGACCCTTCGTAATAGGAAGTTCGCTCTCGCTCACCGGGCGGCCGTCCAGATCCATTACCAAGATCTTTCCGTTAAAGCCCGAAATCCAGACCCGGTCATTGGTCACGAGCGTGCCCCAGCCAACTCCGTCCAGACCCATGCCCCTAAAACCGGTGATTGGGGGCGAAAGCGGTGTTCCGTTGGGGGCCATCTTCACCACGCCTCCCCCTATGGCGCGGTTCACACCTGACTGCGAGCCCGGCATCCAGTTTTGCCCACTCCACAGGTTTCCGTCCTTGTCGAACATGAACCGTCCGTTGGCGAACATGCCGCCGCCCGCGAAACAAAGTGCGAGCGCGAAATCGGGCGGAGCCAGTACGAGGTAGGGCGCGAAGGGCGCGGCGCGACGAGCCCCGTCCTGTGGCTGCGGATAGGCCTGATCAAAGAGAGCAAAGAGGTCTTTGGGCGCGGCCCACGGTTGGCGGGCAATTCCGGCTACGGCTTCTAACGTGTTCGTTGGAGTCGCGTTCCCGGTCGGGGTTGCGGCTTTATAGAAGCTCGTCCGCCAGTTGTCATCGGCAACCGTGAAGGACGCGGTCAGCAACGAGCCCAGGGTATCCAGCGTTGCCAGCGTCGCAGTCTGGGTGCTGTTGAGGGGATCAACCAGCACTTTGCCCCATGTGCCCGTCGTTGGATCCACGAGGTTGGGAGCGTTCCCGGCAGCGATGCGCAGTCCCAGGGGATTGCCCGAGATCGAGCTGCCGCTTATGAACCGCGCGGCCGTGTAGGCCGAAGCTACCGTCGTTAGCTCATTGACCACGACTTCAGCCGGTGGCTTAATTCCCAGCACGCTAAGCAACACAATGTTGGGATTGTCACCGCTGCCCTGTTTGGCTTTGGCTGCGCCACCAGCGGCGATGAGATAAAGGACAGTATCGCTGCCACGCGCTCTGCCACGGAGCTCAAAACGCCCATCGTCACTGGTCTTCGTCTGAGCTAGTTGCTTAGGCTTGTCCGCGCCTGCTTCCCATAACGTAACCGTCGATTGCGCGATCGGCGCGCCACCGCCAAGCACCCGGCCTCTGATGGTTTCTTCGGCCATCATCCCGGCCGATGAAAACAGAACCGTCGCCACCAGCACAAGGAACGTCCAGCCTTGAAAAAGCACCCGCACGCGCATTTTTTTAGTCTCCCCGAAGAACTCGGTGCAGCCTTCGCGCGCGTGGGCGCGAGGCCATCAAACACCATGAGTTATTGGTGAACACCCCACTGCCGCCCTCTGAGCTTTGCCTGAAATTTGACTACGTGCGACCTGGATTGGGAACTGTCACTTCGGACAGGGGCACAAAGACGCCACTACGTTCGGATTACAGGATTTCCAATGGCGAGCAGCATGGCCGGGCAAATGTTAGTAAGGGATTGACTGCGAGACATATCTTCGGCCCTCAAGCGCTTCGTGGATTGCGGGAATGAGGTCGGTCGACACGTGGGATTTCGTAACGTAGGCGGAGGCGCCGGCGGAAAAGGCTGCGGCGACAAAGTCAGGATCTTCATGCACCGTCAGAAAGATGAACTTGGTTCTGGGATTCGTGCGTCGCAGCTGGGCCACTGCCTGCAGACCATCAATCACGGGCATCGATATATCGATTACCAGAACATCTGGATCGAGGCGCTGTACTTCGCGGACCGCATCCCGTCCGTTACTCACGGCGCCGACGATGTCAAAACCATCCCCCAGGATTACGCGTACGCGCGCGAGAATCGTGTCATGATCGTCGGCCAGCAACACTCGTATCCTGCCCATACGCTCCACGCAAACGTCGGATGCTTAGCGGGTGATTGTGTGCTCGGCCACAGGGGGCTGCATACTGTCACAACTGACAGGTGTAAATCGCCCAGCCACAACTTCGCGGGGGGCGCCTCAAATTGGCGAGATGATGGAGTGTTTGATGGCGTATTGCACCAGCTCAGCATTCGTTCGTATACCCAGCTCTTCCATTACGCGGTATTTGTGGAAGCGCACCGTCCTGAGCGAAATGTTGAGAACGTGCGCGATTTCTTTCATGGAGCGGCCTTCGGCAAGCATCTGGAGCACCTCGCGCTGGCGCTCGCTGAGTTCCCGCGGACGGTCAACCGATTTAGGATCGCGGATGAAGTTCTCCTCCATAGCGCGCTTGATTTGCGGCGTGATGTAGGAGATCCCGCGAAGCGCTTGATGCACCGCAAGCAGCAGTTCCTCCTGTTGCGAGCTCTTGAGCAGATAGCCGGAGGCTCCGATGCGCAGGGCCTCAGTGGCCACATCCGGGTCGGGATTCATGGTGAGGAAGATCAGCTTCACGTTGGGGAGGAGTCGCTTCAACTCGCGTCCCGCATCCAGGCCGTTCAGCAGCGGCATGCCGACATCGGCCAGCACCACGTCCGGCCGCAACTCCGCAGCTGCCTTGAGGAGAGCGTGCCCGTCGCCAACCGAGCCCACCACCTCGTACACAGGCTCCAGAAGCTTGTGAAAACCGGCGCAGATCATGGCGTGGTCATCGGCAATCAGAATGCGGGGACGCTTCATGCCGTCCCCGTCGCCGTTTTGGTCTGATCGTTTTCCACGTCATCGAAGGCTTCAGCATGCCCTGTGGTTAAGGGCGCGATAGCGACGATCCGGGTGCCTGCTCCAGGGCGAGAATCAATAAGCAGTCGGCCACGCACGAGGTGAACTCGTTCCTGCATGCTTACCAGCCCCAAACCGCGGTTCGCTTTTGCCTCTTCCACGTCGAAGCCCCGGCCCCGGTCGCTCACGGTCAATTGAACGTCGCTTGCGCTGGCCTGTAACTCTACCGAGAATTGAGGTGCGCCGCTATATTTGACCGCATTGTGCAGCGCTTCCTGGGTTACACGGAACAGGCACAGGGAAAGGTCTTTAGACAAATGCGTGGGCACGCTTTCGTCCTTGAACTCGATTTGCACCTCATGCTGCTTCTCAAATTCCTTGCAGAAGCCCCGTATGGCAGCCACGATACCCAAGTAATCGAGCTTGGACGAATGCAGCTGATGCGATAAAGACTGCACGTCGCCTGCAATCTCCGCACAATGCTGACGGATCTGCTCCAGCCGTTGCTTTGTTGCCGGAGGCGAGCCGTTGCGATTCGCCTGCTCCAGTTCCATCGACAGCAGAGCAAGGCGCTGGCAGATGTCGTCGTGCAGGTCCCGTGCGATTCGGGTGCGCTCTTTCTCCTGTGCCTCGATCAGGCGGCCGCTGACATTCTCCAGCGCCTCTTGCGCCAGCTTCTGGTCGGTGATGTCGATGGCCGAACCAATGAATCCAGCGAAGGTTCCGTCGCCATTCAGCCGCGGGGAGGCCACATCGAAGATCCATCGGTAGACGCCGTCCCAGCGCCGCAGCCGGTATTCCACGGAGAATGGCTTGCGGTCCTTCACCCCTGCCGTAAACACGTCCATTACATTTTTTCGATCATCGGGATGTAGATAGCTCGTCCAGACGTCACTGTATTCGGCAATCGCATTTGGCCCGGTGAATTCCGCACGGCGGCTGTTCAGGTACGTGATGTTGCCGCGCTGGTCGCACATCCAGATCATGGAAGGAGTAGTGTCGGCCATTACCCGGAAGCGTTCCTCGCTTTCGCGGAGGACAGCTTCTGCCTTCCGCTTTCTCGCCCGCTGCCATAACAAAGCAAGAATGAGGAGAGACTGCGCGAGGATCACCACTAGGGCGGCCACGATGTATCTCCGGTCACGCTCCCAGAATGAGGGCTGGCGGTACAGGACAACCGTTCCCGCGGGAAGTCGCGATTCCGGTATATGCCAGCGGCGAAGCTGCCGCCAGTCGACTTGGGCACGATCGATGGACCCGCGTACCACCGGAATGTTCTCCGGAGCTTCGCCGGACAAAACCCTTGCGATCAGTTGTCCTCCATTGAGGATCTGTTCATTGGCATCAGGATACGATCCGCCGATGGCACCATAGTCCAGGCAATAATTGTGAATGCAATATGTCGGCAGCAGCTTCGCAACCGCTGACATCAATTCGTAAGTACCCATCACCGGCTGGGAGGCTTCCGAAGGAACGACATCGAAGATGGCGATGGTGTGTGGAGGAAGCGCGGAAACTGTCTTTAGCAACTGGTCAGGCGGAGTACCAACCAATTCGATTACGTTCAGCGTGGCTTTGTAGTCTGCCAGCTCCCGGCGAATCTCTTTCAACCAGAACTGCTCGAATTCCGAGGCCCCCGAAATTACGGCGATGTTCCTTGTGCCCGGATTCAGTCGCAAGCCCAGATTGATAGTTCCGCGGACGTCAACCGGGATCGTGACCCCTGTAACGCCAGGCCAGAGAGCTCCTTTTGGAAGCCTGTCGGGGGCAAGCAATATGAAGACGATGGGGACATGGGGGAACATTTCATCGCGGTGGTCGAGAGCAAACCGCAAAGCCGGAAATGCGCCGACGACCACGATGTCCAACTTCCTGCCCGCGTAGGCATCGCGCAGGTTGTCGCTGAGTGACTTCTCATAGCCCGGCACGCGAAATCGCGTGGAATCGAGATACTCCACATTAAAGTTCACCGGACCTGCAAAGCGACTGCGCACCGTGGCCTTGAGGTATTCCAGGGCATCGAAGGTATCGCGCCGGCTGAAGCTATAAAGAAACAGAACGTTTTTTTCGGACGATGTAGTTTGGGCCGGCAAACACGCCGCAAGGGCCAGCAATAAAAGAATGCAACACCAGCCCTGATGTCGGGGCATGAAAGCTCCAGCTGAACTAGCGCTGCTTGAGATCTGATCGCCAGGCATAAAACTACCCTTCACATCAAAGGTAGTGCGCTGCAATATCGCGCTCGTGTCTGTCTCGGCCAGTGTGATCGGAGTATTACGAGAGTCGAGGGATTTGAGTACTTTAGCTCAGCTCTACAGCTGTATGCAACGAAAACCGTTTTTGGACAGGCCCCCACCCCTGAGGTCGGGCTGTAGCCCTTTCGGGACCCTTGCCGCAGATGACAGTTGTTTCCCGATGTAATCGAGCGTATCGTGTCGCCCAATACATCCAGTTCCACAAGCCCTGACGCAATTCGCCGTCAAGGATAAGTCCCGCAGGGCGGCGGCAAGAAGAAACCAGCTGAGGTCGCGAATCGGGGAATCGCTTCTCCTAGAGAAATGAAGATGAAGCAGACTGATCGCAAGCGCCATCAGAATACCGGCTCTCCCACGGGCCAGAGCAGGGACAGGAGGGCGAAGTGGCCGCTTGTGGCATTAGCTGCGGTCGCGGTAGGCGGCCTCGTATGGGTTATCTATGGGCTCCATCCCCACAAGGCAACTGCGGACAGCAAGGTTCCGGGCCCGCCCGCTGCCGTATTTCTGCCGACGAAACCTAATTCCTCCCGCGCTCCTGCTGCTGCTCCCAGGGGAATGGTCTGGGTTCCCGGTGGCGAGTTCTCGATGGGGGCCAACGATCCGCCGGACATGGACGAAGTTGGCATGAAAGCTACCGAAGACGCGCGTCCGGTTCATCGCGTCTATGTCGACGGCTTCTTCATGGACCAGACGGATGTTACGAATGCCGAGTTCGCGGAGTTCGTCAAAGCGACCGGGTATGTAACCGTGGCCGAACGCAAGCCACGACAGGAAGACTATCCCGCAGCTCCTCCGGAGAATCTCGTGGCCGGCTCAGTTGTGTTTTCTCCACCGGATCACCCGGTTTCGCTGAATGATCACTTTCAGTGGTGGAGCTATGTGCCGGGAGCAGACTGGCGCCATCCCCTCGGGCCCGGCAGCGACATCAAAGGCAAGAAGAACTATCCCGTAGTTCAAATCGCCTATGCCGATGCGGAGGCGTATGCGAAGTGGGCGGGCAAGCGCTTGCCGACGGAAGCGGAGTGGGAGTTTGCCGCCCGCGGCGGTCTCACCGGCAAACCTTTTGTTTGGGGAGATTCGTTCCGCCCAAATGGCAAGTGGATGGCAAACACACACCAGGGACACTTTCCCGACCATGACACCGGCGATGATGGCCATGCAGGAATCGCACCGGTGGCAGAATATCCGCCGAACGGCTATGGACTTTACGACATGGCCGGGAATGTTTGGCAATGGACATCTGACTGGTACCGGCCGGACTACTATCAGCAGCTCGCATCAGGCGAGGGCGCTGCCCGCAACCCGAAAGGACCAGATTCGTCGTACGATCCCGCTGAACCGGACCAGCCGAAGAAAGTCCATCGCGGCGGGTCCTTCCTCTGCACCGATCAGTACTGCTCGCGATACATCGTGGGCACCCGCGGGAAAGGAGAAGTAACAACAGGTACCAATCACCTTGGTTTTCGGTGCGTCAAGGACAAAAGCTGATGAGATGGCGATGCAAGGAGTTCATTGATCCAACGAAGCGCAGATCGAGGGCAACGCCATCGTCTTTGAGGAAGACTCCGTGGCATAAGCCATACTCGAGTCCGCAACAACGGTCCTGAGCTGGCAACCCTGCTTCAACCGCTTCTCGGATCTCGTAAAATCGCTGAGTTCGCGATACATGGATGCGGCGGAGAAGCAGCTGGAGGCGACTCCGTCGTCGCAGGCTTTGTTGAACTCCTCGAGCGCGCGGGCGGTGTCAACCGGGGTACCTGCTCCGGCACGATAACACTCCGCCAGTCCAGCGCAGCCGCGCGACCATCCTAAAGAGCAGGAGTGCTGCAGCAGGGCGAAAGCTTTCGTTGGGTCCCTGGGAACTCCCGTTCCCGCGAAGTACAGAGATCCTAGTAGAAAACAACTTTCAGCATCGCCACCATCGCAGGCGCTTTGGAAAGCGCTGCCACCCGTCTGCGACGCGACCTGAAGAATTCCCGAGCAACCATTGCGCACACCCAGCTCGCAGGCGTGAGCGAAATTCTTGCCCGCCTGGGTAAGATCGCGAGGAGTGATGCGCCCCTCCACTTGCGCATTTGCCAATGCGAGGCATGCGGCCCCGGTTCCATGCGAACAGCCTATGTTCATGGACGAAGCCCAAACCCGGCACGCAGCCCCGCTCCCGGCAGAGCATTTGTTGCGCCAAAACTCCGTGTCCGCGCCAGGATGATGGCCGCCCAGGAAGCCAGTCGAATACATCACAGCAAAAAGGCAGATCCACACTCCCATAAAAGCGTAGTTGGTACGCTTGGGCGACCAGTCGAGCCCTCGAACTCGTGTGCTGAGGGCATCGCTTGCACGGTCCAGGGCGCGGATGGTCAGGTTGAGAGGCGGCACGCAGAGAAGCTTGTCATAGAAAGTCGGCACGCCCAGCAGGCCCAGCAGCCAATAGAGGCCGAAGACCATGGCTCCATACGCGCTGCCGAAGATTATCTTGCCTACGTTTCTTCGCGGTGAAGTGGCGGGATCGGTCACCAGAAGATGCATGCCCAGGAATACTGCCGCCGGGATATTGGTATCGACAAAGAAATAAAGTCCGGTCACGTGGGTGTAAACCAGGTTCATTGCATACAGCGTGGCAGCAGCCGACAACGTCACCAGAGTCACGGAAAACAGGGTTTGAACGATTAACCCGAGGCCAAAGATTTCCAGGTAAATGTAGGGTGGCAACTGCTGGCTGACCGCAATTTCCTCGCCCCAGCTTATGTGTGTGCTGTGAGTGACGATCAGACCAATGGAAAACAGGAAGAGCGCGATGGCTGACGGATTGAAGATATGCGCACGGCGTCCGTCCTTGTTCCAGGTGATGAACTCCTTGCAAAGTACGCCCACGGTGATCATCAGGAACTGGAGGAAGAACCAGTCTGGCTTGAACCAAAGAAAAAGGTTCGTGCTCAGCACGATGGGGAAGGGACCGAATCCCAATACCCACTTGTCCCGCCTCGACCAGCAGACCAGCATATCGAGGGCATAAACAAACACGATTTGTGCGACGATCAGCGGGACTTCCCGGTAAACCTCCCGCCAATACCATCCCCAGTACGCATAAATTGAGGAATGCATCAGGAACTGCACATAGTGCACCGGCCTGGGGAGGAATTCGTAATACAAGTGGCGTCCAGCCTTGGTGGTGAGCCGCCACTCAACCAGGCCGAAGATCAACAGAGCCCCTGCGGCGCCGAGAAAAGACCACGTCAGCCGCACATTGGCCTGCACCATGGGAAGGAAAACAAAACACGCGAGGAGCACGATGAGGCCCAACGCCAGCGCCAGCGGTGGTACTCGGTTGGTGGCAGGCTGTTTGCGGATAGCCGGTTGTACCGTTTGGGACGTGCTCATCTGGATCTGGGTTCCCAGTCCCTTGCCTGGATTTGTGGTGGTTTGCTTACACTTTTCGCTGAATCGTGACGAATTTTATCCCGAAACTCCCTCAAAAGGTGGTTTTTCTAAGCATTGATTGATGCTACATCCGCCCGCCACGGGTCGTCTCAGCCTGCTCGATAAACGCCGGGAACTTGCTGCTTCGCGAAATTGTGAGCCGGAGTTCCGGCGTTCATCCAGAAGAGGCTCTCGGCGCGTGGCCGTGGCCTGCGGACGCCTCCCCTGTGTAATCTTGTTCCGGGCCGTCGAGTGCTCTCGACACCCACGTAGGCGGCTTCGCAAATGTCTCCACTCCAGCGACTGCTGTTGCAGGTCATCGTCATCGTCACGACTGCCCGGCTGCTCGGCGCCGCATTCCGAAAAATCCACCAGCCGCCGGTGATCGGAGAGATTGTCGCAGGAATCCTGCTCGGGCCGTCGGTCCTGGGATGGCTGGCCCCAAGCTGGTCATCGACCCTGTTTCCACCGCAGAGCTTGGGAATCCTCTCGCTCCTGAGCGAGGTTGGAATCGTACTTTTCATGTTCATTGTTGGACTTGAACTTGACACCAGACATGTGCGGGATAGCGGCCGATTTGTCATCCTCACCAGCAACGTGAGCATTGCGGTGCCTTTCGCCCTCGGCGTGCTGGTTGCGTACGGCTTGCATCCCCTCCTTGCGAACGGCACCCCGACGGTCTACCTGGCGTTGTTCATGGGAGCTGCCATGAGCATTACCGCATTCCCTGTGCTGGCCCGAATCCTGTCCGAAGGGCAATTGCTGCACACGAGGGTCGGCAATTTGGCCCTGGCCTGCGCCGCTGTGGACGATATCAGCGCCTGGTGCATTCTTGCCGTGATCGTTTCGTTAGTGCATCACGGCGGCACGGGCGTGGGCCCATGGATACGCCTGACCGGCTTGCCGCTTTATGTATTGCTCATGCTCTTCGTCATTCGTCCGATGCTGCGGAAAGTACAACTACGATGGTTCTCAATGCGAACAATGACGGTGGGAGCCATAGGATTCATCGCCGTGTATGCTTTCGCGTCGAGTTTGATCACAGACTGGCTTGGATTCCATGCGCTGTTTGGCGCGTTTTTTGCAGGGGTGGTTTTTCCGCGCGAGCGGGGACTCGAGGTGGAGTTGGGCAAGCAACTGAAATTCATCACCACCGGAATGCTGCTGCCGCTCTTCTTCGCGATCAGCGGCCTGCGCACGAACGTAGGGCTCATTCATGGCTGGCCGATGTGGCTAACCTGCGCGCTTTTGATTACCGTGGCGATTATCGGCAAGATGCTGCCGTCCATGCTGTCGGCGCGCTTTGGAGGAATGAGTTGGCGGGAGTCTGCAACGCTTGGCGTCCTCATGAACACCCGTGGCCTGGTAGAGCTTGTGATCCTGAACGTCGGGTTTGATCTGGGTGTGCTGTCACAAACTCTTTTTTCGATGATGGTGCTGATGGCCTTGATCACCACGTTCATGGCCGCGCCTTTGCTGCACTGGATCAATGATCGTAAGCAGCATGAGGGAATCAACTATTCGAGCGCAGCCAGCTAGCGGGACACACAGCTTGAGAATCGGCGAGCGTGCGATAGATTGGCACTATCTCAGCTTTCACAAGAAACTCCGAAGCTTGTAAACTGAGGAGACCGCAGCTATTCGGCCCTGTAGCTCAGATGGATAGAGCAGCGGTTTCCTAAACCGTTGGTCGGCAGTTCGACTCTGCCCAGGGCCTCCATCCCATCCAGATTCTTCGTGCATACGGAAATTCTGTTCCTGTCGTTATCCTGCTGAGCCAGAGCAAGTGCGTCGGTTCTGATCTCGATTTCGAAGTGACCTGGCCTCGATCCTGGTCTACTGCTTTGGGCTCGCCGCATTGCGGATCGCGATATTCACCTCTGCGCTTGGCTGCCGCCGCCTCTCCAGCGCCCGGAACTCCTCGGCCCTTTTTAGAACTCCGTCACACGCAAGCCTAGTGCAAGTCACCGCAAACCGGTTCGCAACCGAGGATGATCAGGGGGACTGCATCCCCCCGCAGCCAATGGGATTTCGCCGGCGGACACTGCAGTTCAAAGAAAACATAAGCAAGGAAATCATGATGAATCGAAAACAGCAGTCGTCCCTGGAACGAATCTCACAGCGCTTTGTCAGCCTTTTTTGGCCGGCGTGGATCCTCACTCTGCTGCTCAGCCTGGCGCCGATGATGCACGCCCAGACTTATACCGCAGCCAGTCCCGATGGCTTAAGTCAACTCGTCGAGGTGTTGTATGCGAACGGCGCCATCAGCCAGCAGCAATATGAAGCTCTTCGGCAGCGCATCGGAGGTGTCCCCGCCGCACCTGCCGCGCCGCCTCATGAATTAGTGGAAGCCGAGACGCCGGCAGCGCAGACGACTCCATCGCCCAAGCCTAACCCAAGGATCATCACCATGATGGACAAAGGCGTGGGAATGCACATCGGATCGGTCGACGTTACCATCTCCGGCGAGATCAACGGCTTCTACGATCACGACCGGGTGAGCAAATCCTCGGCAGACATCGCAGGAGGATTGGCGAGCACGGGGAATACCGACTCCTCTGCGGTGCGCAATGGGCTGCTCCCGGGTAATTTCTCCATCGCATTTGCGACGAAACAGATGGGCTATGACGTGGGCGTCACGTTCGGCTTCTATCCCGGGCTGAATAGCGTGAGTGGAGTTGGAGGCGCGAACTCGGCGGGCAATCCCGCAGCGTTGGGCACGACCGGCATCGACTTCCGCCAGCAATTCGCCACCGTTGGTAAATCGCGCATGGGGACGTTCAAGGTGGGGCGCGACATCGGGCTGTTCGGGCAGGAGGCCATCCTGAACGACTTCTCGCTGCTGGGCGTTGGCAGTACCGGAGGCAATATCGCTCCCTCGAATACTTCGCTGGGGAGAATCGGATTGGGGTACGTCTACACCGACTTCATTCCGCAGATCACTTACACGTCGCCCACTGCCTCCGGATTTCAGGCTGCCGTCGGCGTTTTCACGCCTTTAGACGCCGTTAACTTCTCTGGCCTTTCCGGCAATCTGACCGCCCACGACTCTCCACAGCTGCAAGCCAAGCTGACGTATGCTCCGCCTGAGATGAGTCGCGCCAAGCTCAAGCTTTGGACGAACGTGGTCACGCAGAGCTTGCAGAGCAATACCCCCAACCAGGCATTGGCGACCGGCAGCGGCACCCAGGGAACAGGTCTCGATTACGGTGGAAAGCTGACGTTTGGCGGAGCCAGCCTTGTCGCCTACGGCTATTACGGTTGGGGTCTCGGTACCACGGGGTTGTTCTTCGACGCCGTGACACCTACAGGGATGAAGCGCAATTCGTACGGCTACTACATTCAGCCAACGTACACCTTCGGCAAGCTCACCTTGGGGGCCAGCTACGGTCTTAGCCACCTCGGCCTGGCGCCCGGCGAGGTCAATCCCGACCTGGTGAGCAACAACGCCTCGGAAATCGGGGGAGCACGCTACAAGCTGACGGACTGGGTGAACCTGGTGGCCGAGTATACGCACACACGTTCGTCGGCACATAGCGGTAATGCAGATACGTCGGACTCGATCGCCGTGGGAAGTATTTTGTTCTTTTAGAGAATCTCGGCGGTGAGTCTGTCCGATTCATGCTTTACAATTTGTCGCGCATGCGAACGTTCACCTTGATCGTTGTGCTCGGGGTGCTGCTGTCGCCGGATATGGTGTCCGCGAAGGCGGTCGCGGCATCGGGCGAGCCTGCGGGTCATTCCGCGACGAGCCTGCTCGCGCAGAACGCAAGTCCCGCAGGGAAGCCGGCCGGCAATGAACCAGCTCAGAGCCAGCCTCCACCCAACATCAGGATCAGCGACTTTCCTCCCGTATCGGTCACGAAGGACTGGAGCGATCGCGCCTACTGGTTGTTTACGCTCTTCCTCGTAGCGGTTGGAGCTCTGCAGGTTTTCCTGCTGTGGGGAAATCTGCGGGCCATCGAGCGGCAGGCGCTGCAGATGGAACGGCAGACGGGCATCCTGGAAAAGTCCGTGGCGACCGCCGAGAAGAGCGCCGAAGCGGCCAAGCAAAACATTGAGTTGTTCGTCAATCGCGAGCGCGGACATCTGCGCGTTGAGCTATTGCCGCTCGACTGGCCACCCAAACCCGGCCCGGTGAAGATGGAGTACAGGGTCACTCTATACGGCGGCACCGAAGCCTACGTCACCAGTTCGTGCGCGCGGGTAGAGATCACCGAGTCGCCCGAGCCCACTGAAGATGCGCACTGGTGGCCGGCGATGAGCATTCCGCAAGTCATCACCCCCGATAACCGCATGCACCAGGCTCAGTTGCAGGGTGTCTTTCCGAAGCCAACGCTGGAACAAACCGACATCGATGCCATCAACGCCGGAAAGAAGTTCATTCATTTTCGCGGCTTCGTCAAGTACAACGACGTCTTTGGCGCAGAGCGATGGACGCGCTGTCGCCGCATGTGGGAGCTTTCGGCGCTTCGCAATGCCGACGGCACACGCTCCGGTCATTGGAGCAAGCGTGGCAGTGCAAAGGACAATTCGGAGACCTGAGGCCATCGTATGCCCCCGAGCTTGTCGAGTCGATGCACACGCCGGAGCTGCGGGGTGGTTTCGATGCCCGGTTGCAGTTAACATGTTCTGCAAGGTGAACGATGACAGAAAGCGGTAGACCAAACTCAGGCGCTAAGCAGGAACACGAAGCTGCTGAACATGTCGCGGAGGCGCACCGTCTTCTCAACAGCTTGAAGAGTCAGCTCGACAAGCATCCCGACCTGGAACAGGCCATCTCGAATCTGGAGCTGGCGCTCAGCATTCTCGCCACGAAAACAGGTGGGATGTTGTGAAGAAGTAATCAACAAGTAGCAAGTAGCAATCAGCAATCAACTTCGGTCCCATCGCTGGCAGCCTGAGCTCGCCTTCGATCGCGAGGAACGGCAGCAGGCGCATTGTCGAAAGGCCTTGTTGCCCCGCCGTTAATTGCTGGTCGTGGTTGCTAGTCACTTGTTGCTAATTGCTAATTGCTAACTTCCTTCCGAGGGTCATGAATGAATCTGCGCGCTCGCTTCCTTGTGGTTCTTTTTTTCTTATGCGGATGCGGAATTTTCTGCACTGCTCAGACGCAAACCTCCTCCGCACAACCCTCTCAACCGCAGACTCCCCAGCAACCGAAGGAGCAAGCGTGGGCGGTTTTGAACCAGGGGCTGACAAACTCCAATATGGACAAGCGCAAGAAGGCGGTGCTCGAGTTGGGATTATTGTCCGACGACCGGCAGGCCCTCGACGCCGCGCTTACTGCCTTGAAAGATGACAAGCCCGATGTGCGGGCGGCGGCTGCGCAGGCGCTCGGAGAGATGTCCGCGAAAAGCGCAACGCCGCAACTGGTCGACGCATTGCAGGACACAGACGTAGTCGTGATTCTTAGCGCAGCGCACTCACTCGTTCTCTTCGGTGATGAACGCGGCTATAACGTCTTCTACGCGGTGCTTACGGGCCAGCAGAAGAGCGGCCAGAGCTTAGCGGAGCAGCAGAAGAAGATGCTGAACGACCCGAAGAAGCTGGCAGGCCTGGGATTCCAGGCCGGAATAGGTTTTATTCCCTTTGGAGGGCTGGGATACTCCGCTTTCAAGCTCTTCACCAAGGACGATACGTCGCCTGTGCTTGCCGCTGCCGCGCTTACGCTGGCCAAGGACCCGGATCCCAAGAGCGGACAGGCGCTCTCGGACGCCGCACTTCAGCAAAAGAAATGGCTGGTGCGCGCCGCTGCCTATGACGCCATTGCCAAACGAGGCGATCCGTTGCTGAAGGGCACCGCCGTCTCAGGTTTGCAGGACGAGCAGGATGAGGTGCAGTACTCGGCTGCCGCTGCCGTTATTCGGTTGAGCGATATCGAAGAGCATCCGCCCAAGGCAAAGCCGGCGTCGTCGCAACGCCAACCGACATCCAAGAAGAAGTGAGCAGCATCCGGAGCTCTTCCGAGTCATCTCTCCGACGAGAGCTTCTTGCGAGGTTGTGAATGTGCAGGAACATCAAAATACTTTTTAACTTCGATCCGCCGGTTACCGACGCTGAAGCGCGAGCGGCCGCTCTCCAGTTCGTGCGGAAGATCAGCGGCTTTAACAAGCCATCAAAAGCCAATGAAGCGGCTTTCCTGAGGGCGGTCGACGAAGTAGCGGCTGCTTCGACGCGCTTGCTGCAATCGCTGGAAACAAACGCGCCACCAAAGAATAGAGAAGAGGAGGCTGCAAAAGCGAAGGCCAGATCTGCCGCGCGTTTCAGCGTGTGAGTAAACTCCGCGGAAGATGTGCGCGGCGCACGGCGCCGGCTGACTTTTAGGCGCCTGGAGATGACAAACCCGTCATTAACCGCTGAGTCCGCAGTCTGCGTAGTATGCTTGCTGTAAGGGAATCGTGCAGCGTGAGGGCGGGCGAGGCGTTCTCGCCAGGAGGTCATCACTCTAAGGCAAGAACCCGATCCCAAGTGCAGCATGAGTTACCTTGATCAAGGACCGCCAACCGCTAAAACGCCACAGCCAAATGGGCCCGTGCTTGTGATGTCGCACGCGCGGCCGCGGCGATGGGAGATTTGGAGACGCCGAATCTTCCTCATCATCTTCGTTCTGTTCTGTCTGGAAATCGGCATCATACTGACGGTTGCGCCCTGGACGCCGTTCTGGACCAGCAACTCCCTGATCGCAGCCTATCCAAAGGTGCGTGAATTTCTGGGGTATGGCTTTGTGCGAGGCCTGGTCACCGGCCTGGGCATAGCCGATATCTGGGTGGCCGTGGCCGAGGCCGTTCGTTATCGCGAACCGGCGGATTGATCGCGTAGCATGATTGCCAACCAGCTATCTCACATGCGGGCGCCCGGGAAAGATTGACTGACAGCATGCCTGATAAGAAGGACGGACAACCTCGCCACAATCGTGCGCCGCTTGCCTACGAGAACAAGAAGTTCCTCAACGGACCCGATGGCCGCATCCTGCGAATTCTCGCCGAATACCAGGAGCCCCTGTCGCGCTTTCGCCGCGAGCGCATTCAGGACACCATCGTATTTTTTGGCTCGGCCCGCTTTCACAGCCGCTCCCAGGCGGAAGAAGCGCTGCAATTGCTGGACAAGCCGGGTTCGGCCACTCCTGCGCCGCCGGAAGAGCAAGAGCGTATTCGCCTGGCCAGAGCGGACGTCGAGATGGCGCGTTATTACGAAGATGCGCGACGTCTGGCTTTTCTCATCACGCAGTGGACCAAGTCGATTAACCAGCCGCGCCATCGCTTTGTAATCTGCACCGGCGGTGGGCCGGGAATTATGGAAGCAGCGAATCTGGGCGCCTCGGAGGCCGGGGGCAAAACCATCGGGCTAAACATCAATCTGCCGTTCGAGCAAATGCCCAACCCGTATATCACGCCCGACCTGAACTTCGAGTTTCATTACTTCTTCATGCGCAAGCTGTGGTTTGCGTACCTGTCAAAAGCGCTCGTGGTTTTTCCGGGAGGGTTCGGCACCTTTGACGAACTGTTTGAGTTGCTCACGCTTGCGCAAACGGAGAAGCTGGCCAAGCGCATGTGCATAGTTATTTATGGCAAGGATTACTGGGACCGCGTGATCAACTTTCAGGCGCTGGTCGACGCAGGTACGATCTCACCCAAGGACCTCGATCTCTTTCATTGGGCAAATACACCGCAGGAAGCGTTTGAGTGCTTGCGCGAAGATTTGACCCAGCACCATCTTGAGCCGCATGTCATGCGCGAGAAAGAGCCTGACATTACCAAGACCCGGCCTTAGGATTAGTTGTGTTTTTACAGGAGCGAGAAGGGAACGCTTCCCCATTTGCGCTCTGCCTTACCCGCTCGTTAGGCTTAATGATTCGGAGGAATTCTATTGAAGGTCCTCATCACTGGAGGAGCCGGGTTCATCGGTTCGCATCTAGCAGAACGTCACCTGGCTATGGGCGATGAAGTCTACGTGATCGACGACCTCTCCACCGGCTCGGTCGCGAACATTCAGCACCTGAAGGTCCATCCCGAGTTCTTGTACCACATCGATAGCGTGAACAACGTCCATCTCATGGCTGAGTTAGTCGATCTCTGCGATGTGATCTACCACATGGCGGCTGCCGTTGGCGTGCGCTTGATCCTCGACAGCCCGGTGCGGACGATTGAGACCAATATTCGCGGTACCGAGATCGTCCTGTCGTTGGCCGAGGTGAAGCGCAAACGTGTGTTGATCGCATCCAGCTCGGAGGTTTATGGCAAGCAGGAGCAGGTCCCGTTTCGCGAAGACGACGATCTGGTGCTGGGAGCCACCAGTAAAGCGCGCTGGAGTTACGCCTGCTCGAAGGCCATCGATGAGTTCCTGGCCATTGCGTACTGGAAAGAGAAAAACGTCCCTACGGTGATTGCACGTTTGTTCAACACCGTTGGCCCCCGGCAGACGGGCCGCTATGGCATGGTGATTCCAAACTTCGTTGTGCAGGCGCTCACTGACGCGGACATACGCGTATTTGGGGACGGCACGCAGAGCCGCTGTTTTACTCATGTGAACGACGCTGTCGATGCGCTTGTGGCCGTGGCCGCCCATCCGGACGCGAACGGGCAGGTGTTCAACGTCGGCAGCGATCACGAGATCACTATCCTGGAGTTGGCCACGAAGATCAAGGAGATGACGGGCTCGAAGTCGCGGATCGTGCTGGTGCCGTACAGTACCGCGTACGAAGAAGGCTTCGAAGACATGATGCGACGCGTGCCCGATGTCAGCAAGCTCAACCGGCTAACCGGATACCGGGCGAGGGTTTCGCTGGAGGATTCGCTGAATAGCATCATCGAGGACCAACGGGCGCGGCTTCGCGAACGGGGCACGCTCAAAGCAGTAACTGGCAATTAATTGCTAATTGCTAATTGCTAATTGCTAATTGCTAATTGCTAATTGCTAATTGCTAATTGCTAATTGCTAATTGCTTCTCCTCCCGAGGATTCCAATGCGTGTGCTGGTGACAGGCGGTGCCGGCTTCCTTGGTTCCCATCTGTGCGACGCATTGCTCGCCGATGGCCATTCCATCGTTTGCGCCGACAATCTGCTGACCGGCAATCTCGAGAACATCGGCCATCTCCGGAATGAGCCGCGCTTCGAATTCCGAGAGCAGGATGTTTGCTCGCCGTTCGATTGCGGCAAGGTCGACTATGTTTTCCACTTTGCCTCTCCGGCCAGCCCGGTCGACTACCTGGAACACGCTATCGAGACCTTACAGGTCGGCTCCCTGGGAACCATGAATTGCCTGGATGTGGCGAAGAAGTACAGCGCCAGGTTCTTCCTTGCGTCGACCTCGGAATGTTATGGCGATCCCCTGGAGCATCCTCAGAAGGAAACCTATTGGGGACATGTAAACCCGATTGGCCCGCGGTCGGTGTATGACGAGTCGAAGCGCTTCGCCGAGGCACTGACCATGGCCTATCACCGCTACCACGAGGTCGACACGCGCATCGTTCGAATCTTCAACACCTATGGCCCGCGATTGCAACTGAACGACGGGCGCGTGATCTCCAACTTCATGAAGCAGGCGTTACTCGGAGAGGACCTCACGGTATACGGCGATGGCTCGCAGACGCGAAGCTTCTGTTACGTGAGCGATGAGATCGCCGGGATTCTGGCTTTGGCGAATTCCGAGGAACACGGGCCCGTCAATATCGGCAACCCCAACGAGTTCACCATCCTCGAATGTGCCAAGGTCGTACTCGACATCACGGGTTCGAGCAGCAGGATTCGTTTTGAGCCGCTGCCCCAGGACGATCCCAGGCAGCGCCGGCCCGACATCAGCAAAGCGAAAGCGTTGCTTGGCTGGGAGCCCAGAATCCAGTTGCGCGATGGGCTGCAGAGATCATTGGAGTACTTCCGCTCCGCGGTTGCTAAAGCCGTGAAAGCTTAAATTTGGCGCGGTCTCGTAGAATGTATTCAGGCTCGATGGAAACGCAGTTCGAATTCGAGAGCTTGCGGCGCGAAGCTTCCTCCTGGTGGCACATTGCCCAGCGGAAGCTTTTGCAGGAAGCCGTCGCGCACGCTTTGCATAATAAGCACAAGGCACGCGTGCTCGATTTCGGCGGGCGGGCCGAGCTGCACACTTTGGCTTTGCCTCAGTTACGTTGCCTGAACGCGCATCCCTCACTGCCCCTGCTCGCCTTCCAGCAGATCCACGGCCATCCCAATCTTATCTGTACGAGTGCGGAGGAGTTAGGTTTTGCTTCCAACTCTTTCGATGCGGTCGTCGCGGGCGATATTCTGCAAACGGTTCCGGACGACCTCTCGGCGCTGCGCGGGTTGCGGCGTGTGCTCAAAGACGGCGCCATGCTGTGTCTGACCGTGCCTGCCTATCCTTCGTTATGGGGCGAGAAGGACGAAGCGTCGGGAAGTCGGCGCCGTTACACCGCGACCGAGCTGAGGAGGAAGCTGAACAATGCCGGCTTCGAGGTGATGCGCGTGTCGTATTTCGTCGCTTCGGGGTTTATCCCCGCCGTGATTGAGCGGATCGGCAAAAACATTTTCACCAAGGCGATCGATCGCAAGGCTGCTTCCGTTCGCCCCTCAAACTGGACGGATGCCGCCATGGTGCTCCTGCTGGACTGCGAGCGTAATGTCATGCGGATGATCAATCTGCCGTTCGGCACGCGCGTGGTATGTTGGGCGCGTAAGCCCGCGCTGGTTGCGGAGCGCGTCACGGTACCCGCGTGGGAGCGCCAGTGGACGAGGAGCCCTCTGCCGCAGGGGATGAGCTAGATCGCCGGTTGTCGCCCATTTACAATCGCTCTGTGGCCCTCTTTCGCAGCATCGGAACCACCCTGGAGATGATCAAGTGGGAGCATTCCGTGCTGACGCTCCCCTTCGGTTTGACTGGCGCAGTGCTGGCGGCACGCGGTATTCCCAACCTGCATACCTCCATTTGGATCATCGTGGCGCTGGTGGCGGCGCGCTCTGCTGCCATGGCGTTCAACCGCCTGGCTGACGCGACGATTGACGCGGCAAATCCGCGTACGAAAATCCGCGCGCTTCCCGCTGGCAAGCTTAGCCGATCGTTTGTCGCATGGTTCGTCGTGGTGTCTTCTGCCATCTTGATTCTGGCCGCGTATGAGCTGAATCCGCTGGCGTTCTATCTCTCACCAGTGGCGCTCGGTATTGTATTCCTCTACTCGTTCACCAAGCGCTTCACGCGCTGGTCTCATGTGGCCCTGGGACTGGCGATGGGCATTGCGCCCGCCGCCGCCTGGATCGCCGTTCGCGGTTCGCTCGATCCACGAATCCTGATCCTGTCGGGTGCAGTTATCTTCTGGGGCGCCGGATTCGACATTCTCTATGCCTGCCAGGACTACGCCCACGACTGCACGGTGAACATCTACTCCGTGCCCAAAGCATTCGGCATTCGGACTGCGCTGGGAATCGCGCGGCTGTTCCATCTCGTGACGGTACTTCTGCTGGCATGGATGGTAGTGGCCTTTAGTCTAGGCAAGATTGCCATTGTGGGTGTCGTGTTCGTCGCGCTGCTACTGATCTACGAGCACTCCCTGGTGAAGCACGACGACCTCAGCCGTGTGAATGCTGCTTTCTTCACCATGAATGGGCTGGTGTCGATGGCGTTCCTTTTCTTCATAGCCGGAGACCAGTTGCTGCGAAGGTAACTTTCCGCGTGTGATTTCCTGGGACTGCTGGGATATCATTAAAGCGATGCCCGATTCGCCAATCGCCAGCAAACGACATCCCTTTCAGGCCGACGATCCTCGCCTACGTCCAATTCATGACAAGGTGATGGCGCAGGACCGGCTGACGGCCGACGACGCTCTGGCGCTCTACCGTTCCGGCGACATTCTGGCGCTTGGCTGGCTGGCCAATCACGTGCGCGAGCGCATGCATGGCGACATCGCTTATTTCAACGTTAACCGGCACATCAATTACACAAACGTCTGCGTCGCCGCATGCCGGCTGTGTGCGTTCGGGCGGAAGAAAGACTCGCCTGGCTCCTACACTATGGCGCTGGAAGAGGTGTGGAACACCGCCGCCTCCGGCTACACCGAAGCGATTACCGAGTTCCACATTGTCGGCGGCCTGCACGCTGACTTGCCGTTCCGGTATTACGTCGATCTCATCGCCGGACTGAAGGAGCGCTTTCCGCAGGTGCACCTGAAAGCGTTCACCATGGTGGAGATCGCATTCTTCTCCAAGATCGGCAAGATGACGCCGCGCGAGGTGCTGATCAAGTTCAAGGAAGCCGGCCTCGACTCCATGCCTGGCGGTGGCGCGGAGATCTTCTCTGACCGGATCCGGCACATCATCTGCGATCACAAGATCGATGGCGCCCAGTGGCTGGAGATCGCGCGCACCGCTCACGAGATTGGGCTGAAGTCGAACGCGACGATGCTGTACGGGCATGTCGAGAATGACGAAGACCGCGTCGATCACTTGATAAAGCTGCGCGCTTTGCAAGACGACACGCATGGCTTCCAGACGTTTATTCCGCTGGCGTTCCACCCCGCCAACACCCCGCTACAACACCTGTCGACGACCACCGGTATGCTGGACCTGAAGCAGATCGCGATCGGCCGGCTGGTGCTCGACAACTTTCCGCACATCAAATCGTACTGGCAGATGGTGACGCCGAAGATGGCGCAGATCACGCTGCGCTTCGGAGCTGACGATATCGATGGAACCGTGGTGGAGGAGAAAATCTATCACGACGCCGGCGCGACGACCCCGCAGGGACTGCGGCGGCAGGAACTCATTCGTCTGATCACCGAAGCCGGACGCGTCCCCTTCGAGCGCGACACGCTGTACCGGCCGGTGACGCGCACCGAGACTACCGTGACAGTGGCGGTTTAGATCACCCAGACTACTTTTTCTGCTCCGGAGCCAGATGGCCTCGCTCGGGCATGGGCGGCCAGCCAATCGACCTTCCCTGGAACAGCGCTACTGCCGTCTCGTATCGCTTCGTGCCGTCGTGTACCGCAAAGCGTCGCGGATGTTCCGGCGAGCCGCTCCACATGCAGACGCCAGCAAAGGCGCCGTCCTTGCGAAGAATGTAGTAGCTCATATCGACGTACTGCATCTTTGCCATGTCGCCATTGAAATTCCGCACGATGCGCTTCAGGGCATCCATACCCGCTTCCTGCGGAGACATGCCGCGCCGCATGTTCTCGACGATGGTGTGCGCGCCGCAAACCTTGATGTTCTCCTCGCCATTACCGGTGGCGCCCGCCGATCCTACATCCTGATCGCAGTAGCATCCGGCGCCGATGATGGGCGAATCGCCGGCGCGCCCGGAAATCTTCCATGCGAGTCCGCTTGTAGTCGTCGCGCCTGACATCTCGCCCTTTTCATTCAGGGCTGAGCAGTTGATGGTCCCTGTCGGCGGTTGCAAGACGCGCTGGATGGCTGCGGCGCGAAACTCCGGCTCAATACCGAGTCTCGCCGCGCGCGCTTCCATCTTCTTCATGAACTCGTCGTAAAGTTCGGACTCTTTGGTGTTTTGATCGGGCAGCTTGTACTTCGGGCTGGCCAACCCAGGTCCCCACCAGTCCTTGTCGGACATGGTTTCCTTCCACAGCAGCCAGATCTTGCGCGAGCGATCGGTGAGCAGGTTCTCGCGCGCGAAGCCCAAGTCGAAGCCGAACCTCTGCGCTCCGGCGCCGACCAGCATCACGTGACCTGTGTGCTCCATAACCGCCTTGGAGAGCAGGGAGACGTTCTTGATTTCTTCCACGGCAGCGACCGCGCCGGCCATACGCGTCGGCCCGTGCATGCAGCAGGCATCAAGTTGCACGACGCAATCTTCGTTCGGCAGACCGCCCAGCCCCACACTATCGTCGTTGGGATCATCTTCGGGACCGGTGATGACCTGCATCACCGCATCGAGTGTGTCGCCACCGCCGCTCAGCATGGCATAGCCGCGATCAAGATAGTTGTAGCCGTTAGCGGCGCAGATGATGATCGGCTTTTTAGAAGAGCTGTTGGACGGAGCCGGGTTTGTTTGGGACTTGTCCTGAGCTTGAATATCGAAGGCAAACGACGCGGAAGCGGCAGCAGTAGTAGCGATGAAATCACGGCGTGAAAACTTCATGCGACTCCCTCACAAAGCAAACCTTGAAGGATAGCATGTGCAGGTGCGACGGGCGTGCCGCGGGATTGCTAACGATGGCAGCACATCTTTCAAGCGTAGAGGCGCGCGCCACCGCCCAGACTCCGCGCTACGAGCCTGTATGTGTGGACGATTGCTGTTGCTCGTCGGTCTCCTGCGCCGCAATCGCGACCCAGTGTTCCTTCTCGAAGCGGAGCACGTCCGTGAAGCGTATCCGCAGGAGCTGGTGGCCTTGCGAATCGGAGATGACATTGACTCCATGTATCACGGCGGTATCGCCAAACAAACTAGCCTGAGTTCTGGCGAGTTTCTGTTGGTATTGGTCCTGCTCACGACGCGAACTTAGCTCCCGCAGCACCTGCTCCTTCGATCGCAGCGCACCCTTCCGCGAGGTATCTTTGAACTCCGGCGCTAACATGCAATCCAACGCCGCGGTGTCCTTGCTGGTCAAAATATCCAGCCACTTCTGCTCAAACTGCAGTGCCGATGCCTCGGTGAAATTCCAGTCCCCCTTTGGATATGCGGTACATTCAGATGCAAAAGCTCCGCGAGATAAGACAGCTGACATCAGAAGAACGAGCCCGAAACGCACGATCAAGCCTCCAAAAGTGAAGGGCACAGCCGAAGCTGTGCCTTGTTGAATGAGTGGTGCGCGATGCTAGCCGGCGGCCCGGACTGTCGCATTCTGGTTCTGATCGGCACGGAAGCGCAGCAACGCCGCGATTCGCCCGATGCGATCGAACTCGTCGTCATCGTGAATATAGGTCAGCTCAACGCCGGTGCGGATGGCGTGACCAACGATCGCGTCTCCAATATCCTCCAGCTCGGTATTGTCCTTCCCGCAAACGGCGCATGTGGATGTCACATGCAGATCCATGTGCCCGCAGTTGTAGCACTTCACGCCGGCGGCGCGGAAGTTTGAGCCCAGAAGCAAGGTCAGCACCTCGCCCTGCTCCAGCGAGCGCAGCACGCGGCGCAACCCGATGGCCCCGCGGCCATTGCGATGCGCTTCACCGATCACATCGCGTACCAGCGACTGTTTCCAGCTGTTGCGATGATCTGCCAGCTTCTCACGCGCCATCTGCTTCACCTGCTCCGGCGATGCCACTTTCGCGTCCACGCGGAAGCGGCCGGCGAGGTGCTGTCGCGCGAAAGATTGCAGGTGCGGCTCAATTTCGGACCACACGTCATCGCGGCAGCCAATCAGCAAATGCTGGCAATCGCCGCGTTGAAGATACTGTTCGATTCGGTCAGCCACCAGCTTGAAGTGCTGCGCCGCTTCATTCATCACTTTGCGCTCAGCATGACCGGCATCGTAGCCTCCCCAGCCATCACTCTTTCCACGGCGGGTTAGCTCGTTGATGAAGTCCTCTTTCTCGGCAATGTCATCGTTCAGCAGCTCGAAAACGCGCGCTTTGGTGCGGTCGGCCAGCACCACGCAGGCCCGCTGCTCTCCGTCAAGCACGGCGGCCAGCGGCTTCAAATGGAAGCGCTGACTCACCGCAAGCTTCGGTTTCAGCAGCTGAGCGGGGATGTCGAACTCTCGCCAGAAACCCTGGCTGCCGCAGGCAAAAATCGCTTTCGCCTTGCCGCTGCTTCCATGCAGCGGGTCGACGATGTTGCTGATCTTCTCCAGGTCGCTGCGCGTCGAACCATTCTTGCGGTGCTTTTCAGCGTCGCGCAGCGCGCAGCGAATCATGTCTTTTACCATGATGACTTCTTCGCGGTGCGATTTGTTCGGCGGCGTCTGTGGCTGGTAGTAGAACGTGACCGCACAAGCTTCCGGCGATCGAAAATTAGCAAGTTCACGGATGTCATCGCGTGTGATCATTCCTGTTCTCTCCTGTATTAGTTGTCGATGACAGAGGCGGGACTGCAGAGCAGCCCCGGATCAGGCGCTCTTGGAATGTTCCAGGAGCTTATCTTTGAGCGGATCTTTGATAGGCAAGGAGCGCTGCAGATGATCGCTGGCCCGGCGAACGGCCGCGCGCACCTCCTCCACGGAGTGATTGCTGATGTCGGCAATCTCTTCCAGAGTGAAACCTTCAACTGTGTACAAGATGAACGCCTCCTGCGCATCGCGTCCGGCGTCGCGCAGCGTAGTCGCCACCAGCTTCAGCAGCTCGCGCCTGGCCACCAGCTCCTCCGGAGTGTTGGCCGTGGGATCGGCGATCACATTTTCCTCCAGCAGACGATCGTCCGGTTGATGGAACTGCAACAGCGCCTCATCCGACGCTTGAACATTCTGCTGTCCATGCGAACGCTCCAGCGGCACCATGCCATCGCGGTTGCCGTCAAACACCATCATGTCGATGGCCTGCTTTGCCAGGCGATGCACCCACGGCTCCAGCTTCATGCGCTCCGGCTTGTCATTCTGCTCGCCGAGCGCATTTGCGATCGCCTCGTTCACCACGTCCTCCACCGAAATGGAGTCCGCCGGTAGTTGTTCCTGGTCAGCCCGATACTGAAGCTCGCGCTGGATGAACCGGCGCAGGCGGGGAAGATTGATGTTCACATAACTGGCGATATCGCTGGAGGAAACCTGCTCCGGCCGGACCGCCGCAACCGTCTGCTCGAAGGGAACGGTTCCGACCACGGCGCGCTGCGGGCCACGGCGACGTGGCCACTTATGCTGGTTGCGGAGCAACTCTTTATGGCGCTTCAGCTGCTCGGCGACATCGTC
Organism: Terriglobales bacterium; assembly: GCA_035262645.1. GTDB lineage: Bacteria > Acidobacteriota > Terriglobia > Terriglobales > Acidobacteriaceae > Bog-257. Next base: position 58,052 of record DATFSK010000066.1, on the reverse strand, counting down.
AAAGGCCGCTTTGATGGCTGCAACCGCCGTCGGACTGCTCTCTTGCGATGCCATCTGCCCCGAAGGCAGGCGCAAATTGAGGGAGACGACAACTCCCTGGCGGGCCGAATTCTCCTCTACATTGCCTTTCAGGTGCACCAACTCCGGACGAAAAACCTGAAGGTATCGGCCCAGCTTATCCACTTGTTGGTTGATCAGTTTTTCCAGATCGGGTGTTTTGGAAATCTTGTAGCTGACATGAACGTTCATGAAGCGCCTCTCCGGATGGATAGGATTCCATCCGCAGCTACAGTCCTTGTCTGGTTAAATTTTACTCCTCCTAATACAGAAGCAAGCGGAAAATGACGAGTTGCTTACTTAGGAGCATCGTTTCAAAAGCGGAAACTTTGAAAATTTTTCGCCAGAATGTCCCCTCGCCATACAACAAGGCCCTCCTTTGCAGGCGGGCCGATCGCGTCAGCGTTCCGGAATCCTGACCTTCACATCCGGACGCCGATCGAGGTGGATGGTCTCAATGAATCGCACCTTGTGATTACTCAGCTTCATGACCAGCGACGTAGTACGCACACCGTCGCCAAAGAAACGCACACCCTTCAGCAGCGTGCCTTCCGTAACGCCGGTTGCGGCAAAGATGATGTTCTTGCCCGGCGCAAGCTCCTCCGCCGTGTAAATGCGATTGGGATCGGTGATGCCCATGCTCTTCATGCGCTCACCCTGCTCCGGCGTGTAACCCACCAGGCGTCCAACCATGTAGCCGTTCAGGCAGCGAATGGCAGCTGCGGTGATCACGCCCTCGGGAGCGCCGCCGCTTCCCATCACGGCGTGCACGCCCGAGCCGAGCATCGAGGCGGCGACGCCGGGGGACAAGTCGCCGTCGGAGATCAGCCGGATGCGCGCCCCGGCCTTACGAACTTCGCTGATCAGCTTCTCGTGCCGCGGCCGGTCCAGGATGATGATGACCAGATCTTCCACGCGCCGGCCCAGCACCTTTGCGATGACGTGCAGATTGTGCGACACGGGCGCTTCCAGATCGACCACGCCCTTGCAGGAGGGACCGACAACAATTTTCTCCATGTAGCAGTCCGGAGCGTTCAGCAGCCCGCCCTTTTCCGACGCCGCCAGAACCGTGATCGCCCCCGGCGATCCCGTGGCGCAGAGATTCGTGCCTTCGAGCGGATCGACCGCGATATCCACTGCGGGATAACTGCCGCCGTCGTGCTTGCCGACCTTCTCGCCGATATACAGCATCGGCGCTTCGTCGCGCTCGCCCTCGCCGATGACAATCGTTCCGTCCATGGGCACCGAATCCATGACCTTCCGCATCGATTCGGTGGCGACCTGGTCGGCATGCTTGCGGTCGCCCTGGCCCATCGTCTTGGCCGCGGCAATGGCGGCTTCTTCCACCACGCGCAAAAACTCCAGCGCGAGATCGGTCTCGAAGTTGGCAGTAGGCGTGTGTACGATCAACGGTTCTTCGGTTTGAAGTTTGGTAGCCATCTGGCCTCCGTGGGCGCGGCTTGCCATCGGGAAATAGGAGCTATGAATGCGAATTACGCAAGCCGATCGCGCTTAACTTGGATGCGCCAGGAGCTGCCGGAGCGGGGTCCGGCATTTCCGGGCGCAAACGCAAAGCATACACCCGTCACGCCGCGGTTTCGAGGACTTTCATCACCGGCATGATGGTCATCCTGAGAGGAGCAGCCTTTCTCGACGCCCGCGCCCAAACTCGAGGATCGTGGCCTGAAACTTCTCGAAGCGATCAGCTGTTCGTCGCGTCTGGTCATTCGCTCCTGACCAGCCACTGACCACTAGCCACTAACCACTGCCACTAAAACGCCGCATGCCCCGTGATGTGCTCCCCGATGATCAGCGTGTGGATATCGTGCGTGCCCTCGTACGTCTTCACCGACTCCAGATTCGCCATGTGCCGGAAGATCGGGTACTCATCCGCGATACCATTGCCGCCGAGAATGTCGCGTCCCATGCGCGCGCACTCCAGCGCCATCCAGACGTTGTTCCGCTTGGCCATCGAGATGTGCCACGGCTTCGCCTTGCCTGCGTCCTTCAGGCGGCCAACCTGCAACGCCAACAGCTGCGCCTTGGTGATCTCGCTGATCATCCATACCAGCTTCTCCTGCACCAGTTGATGCGAGGCAATCGGCTGGTCGCGGAACTGCTTGCGGAACTGCGCGTACTGCAGCGCGCAATCGTAGCAGGCCATCGCCGCGCCCATTGCACCCCACGCGATCCCGTAGCGTGCCTGGTTCAAACAGCTCAGCGGCGACTTCAACCCGCCCGACTGCGGCAATAGGTTCGCAGCCGGCACCCGCACATCCTGCAGCGACAGGCTCGAGGTCACTGACGCCCGCAGCGACCACTTCCCATGCACGTCCGCAGCTTTGAAGCCAGGCCGATCGGTCTCGACAATGAAGCCGCGGATGAGGTCCCTCTCGTCTTCCACCTTCGCCCAGATGATCGCGATGTCGGCGATGGAGCCCGAGGTGATCCACATCTTCTCGCCGTTCAGGACGTACTCGTTTCCGTCCTTCTTCGCGCGCGTGCGCATCGCCCCCGGGTTCGAGCCGGCATCCGGCTCGGTCAGCCCGAAGCAGCCAAGAACCTCGCCCAGTGCCATCTTCGGCAGATACTTCTGCTTCTGCTCTTCGCTGCCGAAGGCGTAGATCGGGTACATGCACAACCCAGACTGCACGCTGACGAACGAGCGCACGCCGCTGTCGCCGCGCTCCAGCTCCTGCGTCATCAAGCCATACTCCACGCTCGACATCCCGGCGCAGCCATAGCCCTTCAGGCTGGCGCCGTAAAAGCCCAGCTCGCCCATCGGCTTGATCAGCTCTTTGGGGAAGCGCCCGTCGCGGTTGCACTGCTCGATGATGGGGACCAGGTTCTCTTCGATGAACTTGCGCGTGTTATCGCGCACCAGCCGCTCGTCGTCGTTCAGCAGCGTGTCGTATTCGATGAAATCAACGCCCTTGAATTTGAGTGCCATGATTGCTCTCTCTGGTAGGAATTTGCGGAAAGGGGCAAACCTTTGAAGGTATCAGGCACTGCACAATGGGGTCAAACCCGTTGCACTCCTAATTCCCGCTATTGGCTTTTGACTTCAGCACATCCGCCTGCGGCCCCCCATGTCTCGCGTATTTCGAAACGTGGCGAACGCTGACGAATTGGCTTGTGGCACAATGGTCCGACGATTCCCATGCCAACAAAACTCTTGCGCCTGACTGTAAGGGGTCTTCTCCTGTTCAGCCTTTGTGCCGTCGCCCTGCCCGCGATCGCCCACGCCCAATCCTCAGGCAGCACTGGGATGGAAGCGATCCTCTTCGTCCAGTCTCTGCAGATGAAAGATGGTCAAGATGGCATCCAGCTAGCCTGGATCCCTCAGCCGCTACAGCGACTCTGTCTTGGCAGGACCCTCCAGCAGTGCAGCACCATCGACTATTGCGTGCGAACCACCAATCCTGGTGCCAAGATGTGCCAGAATCTCGGCATTCCACGCCTGCCTTCCTATCCGTCTGGCATGGTCCCGCGCCGCTTACACAGCGTAACCTTGATGCGCCTTACGCCCGACTACTTCGCGAACCTGCAGGATTTCTATCACCAACTGCCCCGCGCCTCGCTGGAGCACCTTTCTCTCAAGGCCCGCGTCAAAGCGCGCGTTCGCTACACCGTCAAACCCGACGACGACGACTTCGACGTCCTTGAAATCCTCGCTGTGGCGCCGTTCTGATCCGCGGCTCCGTTGCCCCACCTCTCGCGCATTCCGAGAAGTGGGCAAACGTTACACTGAGGAACTACCCCCACATTGTGGGATTACCTGAATTGCATCTAGCGTGTACCCCATTGTGTGCCACACGATGAGGTAATCCAAGAAGTAAGGACGGCGAGCCGGAACAGAGTTTTAACAACATATTAACTTTGCTTTGATGTGCTCGACGCCTTCCTCCCGTAAAGTAACCTCAATTGCAAACCTGATCGGAGAGAGAGGGGAGATGGCCAATCAGCCGCTCCCCGATTTTTATGCAGTTGTGAGTTGCCGGTTGTCAGTTGTCTGGGTGCCGAATGAATCCAAGGCCTCTTTCCGCTACCCAGACCCAGAGTAGCTCTCAATATGTCCCGCCGTGCACCGATAACTGACAACTGGCATTTTCCCTCCCCTCGCTCTACCATTTCCTGTTATGCCAGTCCTGACTGATACCACTACCTCTTCCTACGTCCCTGTTCACGCCCCGCGCGGCAACCAGCTCTCCTGCAAGGGCTGGGCACAGGAAGCCGCCATGCGCATGCTGATGAACAACCTCGATCCCGACGTGGCCGAGCGCCCGCAGGACCTCGTCGTTTACGGCGGTACCGGCCGCGCTGCCCGCAATTGGGATTGCTACCACGCCATCGTCCGCTCGCTGAAGTCGCTGGATAACGACGAGACGCTGCTGGTCCAGTCGGGCAAGCCCGTCGGCATCTTTCGCACCCACGACTACGCGCCACGCGTGCTGATCTGCAACTCCAACCTCGTCGGCCACTGGTCCAACTGGGAGAAGTTCAACGAGCTCGAAAAGCTCGGCCTCATCATGTACGGCCAGATGACTGCCGGCTCGTGGATTTATATCGGCTCGCAGGGCATTATTCAGGGGACCTACGAAACCTTCTCCGCGGCGGGCGAAAAGCACCTCGGCGGCGATCTTGCCGGCAAACTGATTGTCTCCGGCGGCATGGGCGGCATGAGCGGCGCGCAGCCCCTGGCGGCGACCATGACCGGCGCATGCTATCTCGGCATCGAAGTTGATCCTGAGCGTATCAAGAAGCGCCTCAAGACCGGCTACTGCGATCACATGGCCGAATCGCTCGACGAAGCGCTTCGCATCATCCACGACGCGCAGCGCAAGAAAGAGAACATCTCCGTCGGTCTCGTCGGTAATTGCGGCGACATCATTCCCGAACTCGCCAAACGCGGCGTCGTCCCCGACATCCTCACCGACCAGACCTCCGCGCACGATCCCCTGAATGGCTACGTGCCGAACGGCATGTCGCTGGAAGAAGCCCTCGAGCTGCGCAAACGCGATCCCAAAGGCTACGTCGAGCGCTCGCTCGACACCATGGCGCGCCACGTCGAAGGCATGCTCCAGTTGCAGAAGATGGGTTCGGTGACATTCGACTACGGCAACAACATTCGCACCTTTGCCTTCGATCACGGGGTGAAGAACGCCTACGACTTCCCAGGCTTCGTGCCCGCCTACATTCGCCCGCTGTTCTGTGAAGGCCGCGGCCCCTTTCGCTGGGCGGCGCTCTCCGGCGATCCCGCCGACATCCACACCACCGACGACCTCGTGCTCGAGATGTTTCCCGGCAACCGCATTCTCAGCCGCTGGATTGACCTCGCGCGCAAGCGGATCAAGTTCCAGGGACTGCCGTGCCGCATCTGCTGGCTCGGCTACGGCGAGCGCGCGCAGTTCGGTCTCGCGCTCAATGACATGGTGAAGAAGGGCAAGCTGAAGGCGCCGATCGTGATGGGCCGCGATCACCTCGACTGCGGCTCCGTCGCCTCGCCCTTCCGCGAAACCGAATCGATGAAGGACGGCAGCGACGCCATCGCCGACTGGCCGCTGCTGAACGCCTTGCTCAACACCGCCAGCGGTGCATCGTGGGTCTCTATCCACAATGGCGGCGGCGTAGGCATTGGCTACTCGCAGCATGCAGGGCAGGTCACCGTCGCCGACGGCAGCGAGCAAATGGCCGGACGCATCGAACGCGTGCTGACCAACGATCCTGGCATCGGCGTCGCCCGCCACGTCGACGCCGGCTACGACGAAGCGAAGCAGTTTGCGAAGGAAAAGGGAGTCAAGGTTCCGATGGCGGAGTGAGCCGTCAGCACTCAGCACTCAGCATTCAGTCGCTTTATTCCGTAGCCCGAAGGGCGAAACAAACGTAGCCCAGGGCGTAAGCCCTGGGTTTTCTGCATAACGAGGATGGAGCCGCGGAGCGGCGACACAGAAACGGTTTGAACTCCGAACACCCACATCGCGCGGCGACGATCTTTGTCCACGTTTCCCAGCTTCTGACGCTGCGCAGTGCCGAGACCGCTCCTCGCCGTGGCCCTGGGCTGCGCGATCTTGGCATCGTCAGCGACGGCGCGCTCCTGATCGCCGGCGGCAAGATCCTTGCCGTCGGTACAACTGACGAACTCGCCAAACACGAACTTGCAAAGAACGCCGAAGAACTCGATTGCTCCCACAATGTAGTGCTCCCCGGCTTTGTCGACTCTCACACTCATCCAGCATTCACGGCGCCTCGCCTGATCGACTTCGAGAAGCGCATCGCCGGCGCCAGCTACGAAGAGATTGCCGAGGCCGGTGGAGGCATTCGCGCCAGCTTACGCGGCGTACGCGACGCATCGCCCGAAACCTTGACCTCCCACATTGTGGCAGCCCTAGACGAAATGGCTGCTCACGGCACAACCACCGTTGAAGCCAAGTCCGGCTACGGCTTGAGCCTCGAAGCCGAGTTGAAATCGTTGCAAGCAATTCGCCAAGCCGCGGGGAAGTGGCTGGGCACCCTCGTACCCACCCTCCTCGGCGCCCACGTCGTTCCTCCGGAATACCGCGAGCACCCGGACGAATACGTTCGCCTCGTCTGTGAAGAGATGATCCCCGCTGCCGCAAGGCAAAAGCTCGCTGACTTCGTTGACGTCTTCTGCGACCGTGGCGCCTTCACGCTCGAGCAGTCACAACGAATCCTTCGCACCGCCATCGATCACGGCCTCGGCATTCGAGCGCACGTCTGCCAACTCACTCCGGTCCCCCTCACCTCATTTCTTGAGCTTCAGCCGGCGTCCTTCGACCACATGGACTTCGTCACCGACGACGACATCCGCACCCTGGCGAAGACCGATACCGTCGCAACGATGCTTCCTGCTGCGAATTACTTCCTCGGGCTCAAATCCTTCCCGCCTGCCCGCAAACTGATCGACTCCGGCGTCGCCGTCGCCCTCGCCACGGACTACAACCCAGGGACCGCTCCTACTTCATCGATGCCCTGTGTCCTCTCTGCCGCGTGCACGCACATGAAGATGTCGCCCGCCGAAGCTATCGTCGCCGCCACATACAACGGCGCCTGTGCCCTGCGTCTGCAAAACCGTAAGGGAAGCCTCGAGCCCGGAAAGGACGCGGACGTTGCTGTCTTCGACGCCGACGACTGTCGCGAACTAGCCTACTGGTTCGGCGTCAACCGCTGCCGCGCCACCTTCCTGAACGGAAGCCGCCACTCGAGTCGGCGGAACACGGCAACGCAAACCCGCGCCTTCTCGCCCTAGCAATCGCCTCTGTTTGCTCCCGCGCAACCAACAACTTGCGCTTGCACAACGACCTGCCACGACTTTGCTGTAACAATTCTGTAACAGTTTGTTCGGCAGCGCCGCCCATCAGCGGTGATGTTGGAAACGCTGATAGGCGGGAGGCCACTTCGCAGTTGTTACCATTACGCATTGTTGTCGTCGATGACTTTCCATCCTGGCGCCAGTTCGTGGCCACCATGTTGCAGGAGCATCCACAGTACCGGATCGTAGGCGAGGCCGCCGACGGAGCCGAGGCCGTGCGTAGATGCGCCGAATTGCAACCCGATCTCGTCTTATTGGACATTGGCCTGCCCCGGATCCATGGCATCGAAGCGGCCAAGCGTATCTGCGCCGTCGCGCCCCGCTCGAAAATTCTCTTCGTCAGCGAAAATCAATGCCGGGATATTGTAGAAACGGCGTTGCAAGCGAGTAGCTGCACGCGAGGTTATATCTTGAAGTCCGACGCTGGCGCTGACCTGTGGGCCGGGTTGCAGGCCATGCTAGAGGATAAGCAATTTGTCAGTCCCCGTTTGCTTTCCAGGTCGAAGCTCGTTTCCGGATCTATGGCTCCTCTCTGGTTCCCGGGCCTCTCGGGTAACTAGCGCCATTGCCGTGGCGGCTGCTCCTTCGGGCTGCTCCTGGGGAGGCGCCGCACCATCCCAGCCATTCGTATAGCCTGAATGTGGCGTAAGCAGGCACCTCTCGGGTGGCTGCCAATTGACTCGCATAGGCGGCTTGTTTTACCGGCAATAACAGCGGAAAATGGCCACCTTTCAATAGAACATCTCAGATGTAATTTCTGTGCCCGAGTGGACGGCGGATCGCGAATCGCTGCACCGTTCCATGATCCCTGTACCCACGTTTTTCAAGCCGTACCTTGTGCTCTCCGATTCGATGAAGTCCTGCTGCACACGCAATTTCGTGACTCAAAAACTAAACTCCGGAGGACAACAGATGAACAGGACACTGTGGAGGTTTGCAGGGCTGTGCACGCTTGTGTTGGCTGCAGTATGGGCCATTCCCGCAAGCGCTCAGATGTCAGAGGTGAAAGAGAAAACTCCGATGTACACCTACGTGAGCTTCTGGAACATCCCACGTGCGCAGTGGGCAGATTTCGAAAAGAGCGACGCTGCCGATCAGAAGGTTCTCGACCAGGCCATGGCCAATGGGACCCTCATGGCCTACGGCTCTGATACAAACATGATTCACCAGCCTGACGGCTTCACGCATGACGACTGGTGGTCGGCCACGTCGATGGCCGGCATACTCAATGTGCTGAATCAGTTCTATTCCAACGGCAGTACAACTACTCCGGTCCTCGGGGCTGCGACAAGGCACGCGGATGCCATCTTCGTCAGCCGCTACTACAACTACCATGCGGGATCGTGGAAAGGCGTCTACCTCCACGGCAGCTCCTACAAGCTGAAACCAGACGCTCCCGACGACGCCGTCGAGATGCTCAGCAAAAACCTGCTGGTGCCATTCTTCGAGAAGCTGCTGGCCAACGGCACCATCCATGAGTACGACATCGACACCGAGGCGATCCATAGCGAGGCGCCCGGGACATTCTGGGTCTTCTACATTGCGACCAGCCCAGACTCTCTCGACAAGGTGAATGCAGCGCTGCGCGATACCATCAAGTCCAATCCGCTGGGCGGGCAGGCTTTTGGTTATATGGTCGACTTCTCCGCTCATCGCGATTACCTCTCTCTGACGAACGCGACCTATGAGTAGTTTTTCCTTTGTTCGCCGCGAGCGAGGGAGTAACATCTCTCGCTCGTGCTTTTGCCCACCATCGTCTCAAGCCTGGCCAGATCCAGGGCGTCAATATGAAGACACTCGCGCTGTTGCTGATCTCTGTCACCGCTTTTCCCCTGTTCGCCGACAACGTCGCCGGCCACTATGTTCTGCGGGGAGTTATGGAGGTCGGCTCCGAGCTGTGGCTCAAACCCGACGGCAACTTCGAATTCATGCTTGCCTATGGCGCAGCCGACTACTGGGCCAAAGGCACATGGCGGCAGGAAGGCAGTGACGTCATCCTGCATAGCTCAGGCAAGGAGGAGGCTCCCTTTCGCTTCCTGCGCAGCGAGCCGGGCAAGCCCGGCCGCATCCGTGTGTGGGTCATCGGCCAGAATGGCAAGGGCGTAGCCAACATTCATGTCCACCTGCTGGCGCAAGGCGAGCCGCTGGAGGCAACAACCACGGAAGATGGCGCCGCCGTCTTTCCCGACGCTCCCAAGGCCCATGCTGTTGCGTTTGAAGTGCGCGTCTATGAGCTGCAAGCAGGCCCCTTCGATATCGATCCTTCGAACAAGGATTTCTACTTCGAGATCAATGGAGGAGCCATCACACAGGTTCTGTTCCAGGACGAACACCTGACCTTCGACGGCAGCACGCTTCTCATGCGTCATTGGGGTGCGGACAAGCCCATGCGCTACGAAAAAGAGGAGTAATTTAGAGAAGCGATATCGTGATGGGTCCGCAACATAAAACAACCCACTCCGAAGGAACAAATCAATGCATCGCGCAAGAATCTGCTGCTTGATCTTCTTAGCCTCAGTGCTCACCGGCGGCGGAACCGCAGTCGTGACTGCTCAGTCCCAATCCTCAGCGTCCGCCGTCAACCCCGACAAGCCCTTCGTCGCCGAGTATTACTACAAGGCCAAGTGGGGCTACGCCGACGAGTTCATTACGCTGTTCAAGAAGAACCACTATCCGCTGCTGAAGAAGGAAATGGAGATGGGCCGCATCCTGAAGGTTACGGCCGTACAGCCCCGATATCACGCCACGGAAGACGGCCGCTGGGACTATCGCGTCACCATCGTCTTTAAGAACGCAGCCATTGCCAACGACGATTTCGATAGCGCGCCCCTGTTGAAGCAGCTTTTTCCCGACCAGGAGACTTACAAGCGCGAGGAGAAGCGCCGCTTCGAAATCCTGGACGCCCACTGGGATGTGCCCATCAAGGATGTTGATCTCGACGCGAAATAGCCGCCCGCCCAGTTCGCTTCAAATGGAGTACGCTGGTTGCGCCATGGTCTCCAGGCAAGGCGCCTTGCTCACAAAACTAACTCTGATCGGCCTTGTTATTTGCTGCTTGCCTTTCAGCCTTGCCGCTCAGACTCTGCCATCTGCGCTCGCCACCCCAAAACAGATTCGCGACATGCTGGTGCAGCGCATCGATGTGGAGCACAAGGCAACGGCCATCGTGGTCGGCCTCATCAGCAAGCACGGCCGGGAGATCATCAGCTACGGCAAGTTCGATCGCGACGATCCCCGCGTGCCCGACGGCGAAACCATCTTCGAGATCGGCTCGGTGACCAAGCTCTTCACCGCGCTGTTATTGTCGGACATGGCCTTGCGAGGCGAGGTGAACCTTAACGATCCGGTCGCGAAGTACGTGCCTCCGTCGGTTCACGTCCCCACGCGTAATGGCAAGCAGATTACGCTGCTGGATCTTGCCACCCACCACTCGGGGCTGCCCAGAGAACCTGCACACTCCAACCAGTCCTACACCCTCGAGGACATGTATCAGTTCCTGAACGGCTATCAACTCACGCGCGATCCGGGCGCCCAGTACGAATACTCCAATTTTGGGGTCGGTCTGTTAGGTCAGATATTAGCGAAGCGCGCGGGTACCGATTATGAAAGTCTGCTGCGCACCCGCATCACCGGTCCGCTCCAGATGGACCACACAGCGATGCGTTTGACGCCGGAGATGCAAGCGCATCTGGCGCCTGGCCGCAACGGCCAACATAGGAGTTTCGCCGTTCCGGTCCTTGCCCTGGCGCCGGCGGGCGCTATTCGCTCCGACGTTGACGATATGTTCATTTTTCTGGCTGCAAACATGGGTTTGATTCGTACGCCCCTGCTGCCCGCGATGAAGAATATGCTCAGCGTGCGCAGACAGGCCGGCCCGGGCACGCAGATTGCTCTAGGCTGGCACATCCTTCACGGACAGAATGAACTGGTATGTCACAATGGCACGACCTATGGATATCACGCGTTTGTCGGCTTTGAGCCGCATCGCAAAGTCGGCGTGGTGGTCCTCTCCAACTCGAACGAGTCCATTGACGACATTGCCGAACGTGTGCTGGAGTATCCGGTCACTGTGCCATTGGAGCTCCAGTGAGGCCCCGACTGTCTTTGTTGATATCCGGTGAAGATAGCTGCATGAGGTCCTAAGCTCGATGCCGTTTGCGCCACCCGATGCCAGCATCGTTTACGGTGAATCATGTTGCGCGTAGGACTGACCGGCGGTGTCGCCTGCGGCAAGTCCACTGTCGGGGAGATGCTCGTCGCGCATGGCGCGCATTTCCTCAAGGCTGACGCCCTGGCACACCAACTCTACGCACCGGGCACCGATGTACACCACGCGATTGTCCACCACTTCGGAACGGAAATTCTGAAACCGGATGGCGCTATCGACCGCGCAAAGCTGGCGAACCTGGTTTTCCCGGATCGCATTGGCGAACTGAACGCGATCGTGCATCCGGCCGTTATCTCAGCACAGACGGGGTGGATGAATGAGATCGAGCGCCAGTACGCGCACGGCGTCGCTGTCATCGAAGCTGCACTGATCATTGAGGCCGGAGCCGCGAAGGACTTCGACAAGATCATCGTCGTGACCTGCGACTTCGACCAGAAGATCGAGCGCTATTCGCGGCGCGCCGGCATCTCCTTGGCAGCGGCTCGTGTCGAAGTAGCGCGCCGCAGTGCGACTCAGTTGAGCGATGAAGAGAAATGCCGTCATGCCAGCTACGTCATCGACAATTCCGGTTCCATTGAGGACACCCGGCAACAGGTAGACAAGCTTTGGGATGAGCTACGCGCGCAAACGTAATAGCAACGCGAGTGGGAAGCTTCCTGCGAATGCGGCTGTACGTGCATAAAAGGGGCCCATTTCGTTACACTTTCTTATGGGAAGCGTCTATCCGCTATCCAACACTCTGAGTTGATTGGAACTATCATAAAAGCATGAGATTTGTCCGGCCTTTCCTGCTCGGCGTGATTCTAGCCGGCGCATTTTACTGGTTTACGACTCATCATCCGGGAACGAATCCCGCAGCTGATCTGATTTCCCGTCCAACGCACGTCGACATCTTGCAAGCTGCCGGCCCGGAAAAGCTCGATCCCGAAGAGCAAAACAATATCGATGTCTATCACCGCGTAATCCCTTCCGTGGTGAATATCACCTCGCGTACCGTAGCCTACGACTTATTCTTCGGACCTGTGCCGGAGGAAGGCCAGGGTTCCGGCTTCATCATCGATAATCAGGGACATATCCTCACCAACTATCACGTCGTGGGCGATTCCAGCCAGGTCGAAGTCACCCTGCATAACAAGAAGACATACAAAGCGGCGGTGATCGGTCGCGATCGTTCTCACGATCTGGCGGTCGTCCAGATCAAAGCGCCGGACCTGGTCCCGGCGGTACTCGGCGAATCGAAGAATTTGCAGGTCGGTCAAAAGGTATTTGCTATCGGCAATCCCTTTGGGCTCGCCGGCACAATGACGCGCGGCATCATCAGTTCGTTGCGCCCAATCCGCAGTCCCGAAGGCGCCTACATCGAAGAAGCGATCCAGACGGACGCTGCCATCAACCCCGGCAACTCCGGCGGTCCGCTGCTGAACTCGCATGGCGAAGTGATCGGCATCAACAGCATGATTGCGACGGGTGGCTCGAACCAGAGCGCCGGCATCGGCTTCGCAATACCGATTAACACCGCCAAGGCCGTACTGGGCGACCTGATCACGTTAGGCTCGGTTCGACGGCCGTCGCTGGGCATTGTTTCGTTGCCGATTGGTCCTGAGCTGGCGCAGGAGATGGGGCTACCCGCAGACTATGGCATCCTGATTGTCCGCGTTGTACCCGGCGGTGCGGCTGAGCGAGCCGGACTTCGCGGCGGCAATGAGCGTGCCTATCTGGGTGCCACTCCGATTATGATCGGCGGCGATCTGATTGTCGCCATCAACGGCGATGCCATTGGCGATCAGCAGGACCTTGCCAATGCCATGAACAAGCATCGCGCCGGCGACAGCGTGACCGTCACCATCTATCGCGGCCGGAGAAAGATGAATGTTCCCGTGGAGTTGGGCGAGGAGCGGGGACGCGCCTGATAGTCCTCCCTAGGGTGTAAGGCAAGGCGACCGCTTTCATTGCCCGCCAGTTGCACTGTCGGATATCATCGTTAGGATATGTATGACGACTTTGAGGCAGTCGACCGCTGGACCGGCAAGCGGGTCCATTGCCGCTATCAGGCGCTGATTGTCGCCATTGCCACGCGCCACGCTGACGCCGTCGACATCAAGTTTCTGGTTGACGATCGTCCTGTATGGATCGCCCTTCCACATCCTGCGTGGGTGGAATACAACCGTCAAACCGGGAAAATCATCAGCGATCCTATGGCAGTTCAGATTGCGGGCCACTATTTGAAGTGGGCGATTGAATCAGGCGAGGACAACGGGCGTGAGATGTACACCCTGACCGTACAGGAAGTGCTCGACCATTTGAAAGCTATCATGGACGAAGCGCTCCAACCCGTCGTCCGCTGATCTCTGGAATCAAGCTAAGTAGTACTCGTGCGGAGTCCGATTTCTCCGGCGCGTGATTGAGCCGGTTGCGCTGCGATTTTCCGGCGGTTTCTATTTAAGGAGCTCTCTTATGTCCTCCGTTCTTCAGACCCCCGAGGTCTCCACCCTTCTAGGGCACAAAAACGTTCATCGAAATCTCCATCCGCCACAGCTGGTGGAGGCGGCGCTGCGCCGCGGCGAGGCCGAGTTGGCCGCTCGAGGCTCGCTCGTCGCCAGCACCGGAAAGCGTACCGGCCGCTCTCCCAAAGATAAGTTCGTCGTCAGAGATTCGGTCACGGACAACAAGGTCGATTGGGGTTCGGTGAACCTGGCCATTTCGCCCGATATCTTCGACGCGCTCTACGAGCGTGTCATGGAGTACCTCCAGGGTAAGGAACTTTTCGTACAGGACCTCTACAGCGGCGCCGATCCCAAGTACCGGCTGCCCATCCAGGTCATCAACGAGTACGCCTGGCATAACCTCTTCGTTCGCCAGCTCTTCATTCGCCCCACGCCGGAAGAGCTAAAAACGCATAACCCCGAATTCACCATCCTCAGCGCGCCTGGCTTCCGCGCCGATCCCAAGCGCGACGGCACCAACTCTGAAGTCTTCATCCTGGTCAATTTTGCCAAGAAGATCGTGCTCATCGGCGGCACCGAGTATGCGGGCGAGATGAAGAAGTCCATCTTCGGCGTGATGAACTTCCTGCTGCCTGATCGCAATGTCTTCCCCATGCACTGCTCCGCTAATGTCGGAAACGACGGCGTAACTGCGTTGTTCTTCGGCCTTTCCGGAACCGGCAAGACCACGCTCTCCGCCGATCCTACCCGCCGTCTCATCGGCGACGACGAGCACGGCTGGAGTGCCACCGGCGTGTTTAACTTTGAAGGCGGGTGCTATGCCAAGTGCATTCACCTCTCGCCTGATACCGAGCCGCAGATCTACAACGCGCTGGGTTTTGGTTCGGTGCTGGAGAATGTTGTTCTCGACCCGCTCACCCGCGTCCCCGACTACGATGACGACAGCAAGACTGAGAACACGCGCGCAGCCTACCCGGTGGAGCACATTGAGAACGCCGTCATTCCCGGCTTCGGTGGACATCCGAAGAACGTTGTCTTCCTTACCGCTGACGCGTTCGGCGTTCTGCCCCCGGTCGCCAAGCTGACGCCCGAGCAGGCGATGTATCACTTCATGTCGGGCTACACCGCGAAAGTTGCCGGCACGGAAGCCGGCGTGACGGAGCCTCAGGCGACCTTCTCCACCTGTTTTGGCGCCCCGTTCATGCCGCTGCCACCCAAGACTTACGCTGAGATGCTGGGCCGCCGCCTGCGCGAGCACGGCGCGCAGTGCTGGCTGGTCAACACCGGCTGGCAGGGCGGGCCCTACGGCATCGGCAAGCGCATGAGCCTGCCTTACACGCGCGCCATGGTGAACGCAATCGTCGAAGGCAAGCTCGCAGATGTTGAGTTTGAACTTGAACCAGCCTTCGGATTGAGCATTCCGAAATCGGTTCCCGGTGTTCCATCGGAGCTGCTGGCCCCGCGCAATTCCTGGAAGGACAAGGCCGCCTACGACAAGATGGCTGCCGAGTTATCAGCGCGCTTCGCCAAGAACTTCGAGAAGTTCGACGCACCGCCGGAGATCAAGGCGGCGGGACCGAACCCAGTCAGGAAGTAGCTGAGAGCACGAACGGAGTTTGCTCCGCGAGGAGGCTGATATGGTGAAAGTGGCGCTGCTTGCGCGACTCGAAGCCAAGCCTGGAAAAGAAGAGGAACTGGCCGCGTTGCTGAAAGGCGCGCTTTCCCTCGCCGAAAACGAGCCGGCGACCGTCAGTTGGTTTGCCTTCCGTATCGGCAAGTCAACCTTTGGCATTTTCGACACCTTCAATGACGAGGCCGGCCGGCAGGGCAGATCGCGGCCGCACTCATGGCGAATGCACCGGAACTGCTGTCAAAACCCCCTGTCATCGAGCAACTGGATCTCCTTGCCGCAAAGCAGAAGGAATAGTCTGCGGATTCCGACGGTGGAAGTCCTTCGACCCAAGAGATGGATCGCCTGCTCACGCGGAAGGAGTGGCGACGAGTCGTGCGTATTCCCGCTCCGATTGCTCCGACAATAAAACCCAGAGGCTGAAAACTCCCAGCGCAGTGCCAAGCGGAAAACCCAGAACCGCAAAGAACGAAAGAATGATGGTGAGTATCCGCGCCCAGGATTGACGCTGTAGCAGGCCCCATCCGGCAAACAGACCCACCACCGCCTTAGCCAGAATCAGAAAAGCGATGGCGCTGAAAAACAGGCGCAGGACCCCGATCGGGACCGGCGGAGGCGCGTTGCCGGTCTGCGGCAAAAAAAGCAAGACCGTATTTGCGATCATCAGCATGAAGACGCCGCCTACTATCTCGAGGCCGGAGAAGACAAGCCACAGAATGCCCGCCAGGCGAATATTCTGCTGCACCCGATTCGGCAATGGGGACGGAGGCGCCGCTGGTCCGGAGATCTGCCTGCCACAGCCGCCACAAAATCCTTGCCCAGGCCGGAGCTCGGTGCCGCATCGATCGCAAAACATGGGTGCCTCGCTTTCGAGCGAAGACTAGAACGAGGAGCGGACGCGCTGCTCCCCCAGGACCTTCCCGCTCTGGTCGAACCAGATCACCTCATACTGCGGCTGAAAGATGGAATACCAATAGCGATAAACATACTCGTCACTGCAGCCCTTTGGCACGGGGGTCAAGGAACCGCATTCTCCCACGCTGCTGGGGATGCCCATAAGCTGCTCCACGACATCTTTGCTGTCCCCGAGGTTCACTTGCGGCGCGTTATTGCGGAGGTTCTCGTCGTGCGAGTAAGCCCAGAGGCCGGCAACTACGAGAACGAGCGCAATGGCGATGAAAACTATGCGAGTGATCATGCAAACAAAGAGGGACCTGGAATTAGTAGCCGGGGACCGGCGACTGCATCGGGTTACTTCCTCGCTCCGACAACGTGCACTTTCGCTCTCCGACCGAGGGCTTCAGCCCGAGTGGAGCGGCCTGTCCCGAGTCTCATCGCTGTTTATGTTCCTCCAGGAAGCACTCGTCCGCGAGGTAATCTCCAGCCCCTGATCCCCAGCCTGACCTGATCCCGCTACGCCGTCGCCTGCGCTGCCATCTTCTGCGGCCGAAAGATCCTCGGAGCAACCACCAGCATAATCGCCACCAGGAGCGCGTAGCTGGCAAGCACCGGCAGCACATTGTGGGTGCCCTTAAACCGCCCCATCAGCAGCAATACCAGTCCGACATGCCGATTGGCGTTACTGACCGCCAGCGTCCGCACCCTGATTCGATCAGCGCTCATAAGAACATGCATGACCGCGATAGATACCACCAGGAGAAGAAACGTGGCGGCTACGATCTTCGGCGAGGTCTTCCTTAACTCGGGCCCCATCTTCCAAAGAAGTGCGACGATGATCACCGTGAGCAGCAGATTGCCCAAGATGTTCATCCCCTGTTGCGCCTTCTTGGAAAACCCTGGAGCCAGGTGCATAAGCAGCATGCCGGCGGCCAGGGGCAGAAACTGTTTGATCAGGATTTGTCCCGCCAGGATGCGGGGAGGAATCCACACGGTGCGGTCGTAGAGCTTGGCGGCCGCGAAAAGCATGATCGGAATCATCACCGGCGTTAGGGCGCCGCTCCACACCTGATAGCTGGCTGCCAGTTGCATATCGAAGCCGCGTCGCGCAAGGTTGCGAGTCAAAAGAGGCGCGCCGGGCGTGGCCCCCAGCATGAACAACGCCGCCGTATTCGGCAGACTTAGCGAAAACACGTGCGCCAGCAGGAGCGCAAACGTCGCCGGAATGATGAACGTCGCCAGCAGCAATCGTGACCATTGTCCCCACGTGAGACTTCGCCAGTTGGCAATAAGCTCACGCAATTGCAGGCTCATGCCCACCGAGACCATCAGCATAACAATCGCGAGTGCTAACAGGACTTTCATCGCTTACTTCAATGCAGATCTTCGGAGCGGTGTTGCCGCTGCCGGCTGTTCAAGAATACTTCGGTTGTCAATGCAAGGCGACGATCATCGATCAAGTTGGTCCTGCGCGCCCCGCTTACGATGGGCCACTCGAAACTTGAAAGCCGAAAACCCTATAATCAAAGTTTATGCCTTCGTTCCCCCCAGTTGAACAGCAGCTCGCCTACCTGCGCAAGGGCGCGGCTGAGATCATTCGCGAGGGCGATCTTGGCGAGCGCCTGGAGAAGTCGCTCCAGTCCGGCAAGCCCCTGCGCGTCAAGGCCGGCTTCGATCCCACCGCCCCCGACCTGCATCTCGGCCACACCGTCCTGATGCGCAAGCTGAAACATTTTCAGGACATGGGCCACACCGTGATCTTCCTCATTGGTGACTTCACCGGCCTGATCGGCGACCCTACGGGGCGTTCCGCTACCCGTCCGCCGCTCTCGCGGGAGCAGATCGACCAGAACGCCGAAACATACAAGGCGCAGGTTTTCAAGATTCTCGATCGCGAAAAAACAGAGGTCCGTTTCAACAGCGAGTGGCTGGACAAATTGGGCTACGAAGGCATCATCCGGCTGGCGGCAAAGTTCACCGTCTCGCAGATGCTTGAGCGCGAAGACTTCCATAAGCGCTTCATGGAAGAGAAGCCGATCGCGCTGCATGAACTGCTCTACCCGCTGGCGCAGGGTTATGACTCGGTCGCGCTCGAGGCCGACGTCGAACTCGGCGGCACCGACCAGAAGTTCAATCTGCTAATGGGCCGCGAGCTACAGCGCCATTATGGGCAGCCACCCCAGATCGTGCTGACCACACCACTTCTCGAAGGCACAGACGGCGTGCAGAAGATGTCGAAGTCCTACGGCAATTACATAGGCATCACCGAATCGCCGCAGGAGATGTTCGGCAAAGTCATGTCCATCTCTGACGAGCTGATGTGGCGTTACTACGAGCTGGTGACGGACGTCAGCATGGCCGACATCGAGCGCATGAAGCGCGATGTTGCCGACGGCGCAGCTCATCCCATGAAGTTGAAGCAGGAACTCGGCAAGCGCATCGTCTCCGATTTTCATTCGCGCGACGCGGCCGAGCAGGCGGCGCAGGACTGGTCGCGCATGTTTCAGAAGGATGAGGCGCCGGAAGATCTGCCACTGGTCACGGTGCCATTCTCTGAAGTGGCCGCTCCCAACGCTGCGAGTGTGGACGGCAACGTACAAGTTAAGTTGGACAAGCTGCTCGCCCGCACCGGTCTTGCAACCTCCGTGACCGACGGCCTGCGCAAAGTCAAGCAGAATGCGGTCAAGGTTGACGGCGAGCTGAAAACGGATCTGGTAGTTGCGTTAAAGCTGGGATCGGAGTTCACGCTCAGGGCAGGGAAGAAGATGGTGAAAGTGACGATTGCCAGCTAATCACTAATTACCAATCACTAACTACTAATCGCTATGGACAGGTCCTACATCGGCGTCACCCTGCACGGCCTGCCCGTGCGTATCGAATTGCAATGGCCCTTTCATCGCTCCGAGGGCGGCAGCGATTGGTACGTGGTGCACGGCACATTACATCTTGACGATGGCGGTCCGTTGCACGCCGACATTGCGCTGAATCTTGCTCAGACGGTGAAAGAAGTCCTGCCGTCGCTGGACAGCGATCTCGCCTTCTGGGTCGCGGTCAACACCGCGCGCAAGGCGCTTGATGACAAGCAACTGGAACTGCTGAAGTCCGGCAAGCGCCAACCGGTTCCGGTATCCAGCCGCTGCTACAGCATCCGCCACAAGCATTTCACTTTTGCCACCGCCTCACCGGAGCAGGTGAATGAGTTCGTTGTACGAAAAGTCTTCTGGGGAAGCGGCAGCAAGCGTCATCCCGTGCTGATTGCTGACCCTTGCGACGCCCAGTACCTCGGCGCTGCCGATCCCAACATGGTGGACAAACTCGTAGCAGTTGGCCAGGACCTCGCAAGCCGCGGTCTGATCGAATTCGCGGGAGACTACGCCCACGCCACCGACGGCCTGCTGGCGCAGAGCGAAGGCTTCGTCGCCGCCAAAGGCCACTCTCTCGAAGAGCTGCATCTGAAGCACGCCTTCGAGCGGGCCTGACTACTTCTTCGGCCGCGACTGCGGGGGCACCAGTCCATTCATCCGGTAATAGGCGACCAGTTGTCCCATGTGCTCGGCTTCGTGCTCAATGACGTCGAACCAGGGATCGGGTGTCTGCGCAAAGTGATCTTTGGGAGTTGCCTTCAAAGTCGCCTCGGCATCGTTGATCGACTTTTGCAGCTCGGCGACGATCTGGTCTTTGCCCTTGTAGTTCTTGGGATCGAGCTCGTCCCAATTCACCTTCTCTCCCCGTCCCGCTTTGGCGGCATAGACGTTTCCGGAAGCGATGTGGATGATCACATCGCCAAATGAGCGAACGCCCTTCTCCGGGCTGTAGTCATACTTGTCGGCGGGAAACTCCTGCGCCATCGCCAACACTGTTTTGTTCAGGCTAATGAAGTGCCCGGTGTACACCTCCGCCGGAGTACGGGCGGACTGCTGAGCTTGTGCTGCCACATCGGCCATGACCAAGCCGACATAGATCACCAGAGAGATGGCTATGGTCCTCTTCATGAACGCTCTCCATTCTGTCCAGGACTGTTTTGCGTGACGAGAAGCATAGTCCACCGACGTGCCGAAGCGGAGGGTGAGTTGATGAGTTGCAGTTACGGGCAGGCGAGGGCATTTTGCATTACGGCGGAATGCGCAGGGTAAAAAACAAAAGCGCCAACTCTGTCAGGAATTGGCGCTCGGGTGAATGAGTGGGCTCAGGCAGAAACGGTCGCCTGGCGTCTCGCTTCCATTCCATCCAGCGCGTGCCACAGAGACTTCGCCCCGCTCTCGGCGGCATTCAGCGCGGCCTCGGCCTGCTCCGGATGGGCAGCAATCTTGGCGCTCAGCAACTCTCGCCACACATCGGAGTGCTCCACATCGGCGAACTGATGAAGTTCGAAGTAGCCGCAGGTCTTCGCATCGGCGCCATAGCGCTGCGCCAGGCCATCCGCCTTCTGCTTAGCCACTCGTGGCACCTGCGACTCGTAAGCGTAGAAGGCAGCCAGCGCCTCGGCTGTCGAGCCCTCGCGCGCAATGCGGCGGAACTCTGCGATTAGCTCGCGCACTTCCGCCAGCGGCTCGCGCTCGCGCACAGCACCGCGATCGGCGCCCATACCCTCGGCGAAGTCGAGCCACAGCTCGCTATGCGAGCGCCCTTCGATCTCTTCGTCGCACAGATTGCGCAGCACGGCCCGGCGCACCTCGCCATCATCAAGCCGCGAATGCAGCGCGCTCAGATACGTCGGAAACGCCGCGACGTGGTGGTAATAGTCGGTGGCATACTCGCGCAAATCGTCACGCGTAAGCTGCCCCGCGGTCCAGGCTTTGTAGTACGGATGGCACAGCAGATCATAGCGGGCAATGCGCCCTTCGAGCGCCGTCAGAAAAGCTTGCAATTCCATCATTCACCCCAAGTAGGAATTCGGGAAATGAAAACACTATACGGTAGAAGGGCGTTTAGCCACAAGCCACGAGCCGCGAGCCGCGAGCATGGAGATCTGCGGCAAGGGCCCAAATTGATAAAATCGAGTAATCGCCGCTTCCGCGGCATTTTTGGGGACGTTCTCTTTGTCACTGCAATTCACAGAAACCTATGACGTCGTAGTCGTCGGCGCCGGCCATGCTGGGTGTGAGGCCGCGATGGCCGCCGCCCGCATGGGTTTGAAGACCGCGCTCTACACACTCAATGTCGACCTGATCGCGCAGATGTCGTGCAATCCCGCGGTGGGCGGAATTGCCAAAGGCCATCTGGTGCGCGAAGTCGACGCCCTGGGCGGGATCATGGGCGAGGTGACGGATGCGGTGGGTATTCAATTCCGCCTGCTGAACACCTCGCGCGGTCCGGCTGTCTGGTCTCCGCGCGCGCAGTGCGACAAGCAGCAATATCGCCTCAAGATGCGCGAGGTGCTGGAATCCGAGCCGAACTTGCACATTAAGCAGGCAGAAGTGGCGGATCTGCTAGTTGAGCGGTTTGGCAGCTTGGAGGGAACCGCAGATCCCTCGGCTACGCTTCGCTCCGCTCGGGATGACAATCCAATTGGTTTCGCTGGCGAAGAGCGAAAAGCTATTGGCGAAGGGCGAGTAATTTGCGGCGTGAAGCTCCGCGACGGACGTACCGTCAGCGGGAAAGCGGTCATCATCACTACGGGAACATTTCTCAACGGACTCATCCATTGCGGCGAGCAGCAGTATCCGGCTGGCCGCAGCGGCGAGCCGCCCGCCGTTCTCCTGGGCGAAGCGCTGAAAAAGCTCGGCCTGCGCGGCTGCCGCCTCAAGACGGGCACGCCACCTCGTCTGGATGGGCGCAGCATTGACTGGTCGAAGTTCACGCTGCAACCCGGCGACGACGATCCCACGCCCTTCAGCTTTCGAACGAAGCGCGTTGCGCATCACGACAAGCAGGTGCCCTGCTACATCGCCTTCACCACGCCGGAGACCCACCACATCATTCGCGAGAACGTGCACCGCTCGCCAATGTACAGTGGCCAGATCCAGTCCATCGGCCCGCGCTATTGCCCGTCGATCGAAGACAAGATCGTAAAGTTTCCCGACAAGGAAACGCACCAGCTGTTTCTCGAGCCCGAAGGGCTGAACACGCATGAGATCTACGTCAACGGCATGAGCACCTCGCTGCCTATCGATGTGCAGCTCGCAATCATCAAGTCCATCCCGGGACTTGAGAACGCCGAGATGCTGCGCCCCGGCTACGCCATCGAATACGACGCCATCGACCCCACCGAACTCCAGCGCACGCTCGAGACGAAGAAGATCGAGGGCCTCTATCTCGCCGGACAAATCAACGGCACCAGCGGCTACGAAGAAGCAGCCTGTCAGGGACTGATGGCCGGCATCAACGCAGCGCTGAAGGTCAAAGGCGAGCCACCGCTTATTCTCGACCGAACCGAGGCGTACACCGCGATTCTCATCGACGACCTCATCAGCAAGGGAACGAATGAACCCTATCGTATGTTCACCTCGCGCGCGGAATTCCGCCTGCACCTGCGTATCGATAACGCCGACCGACGGCTAACGCCACATGGACGTCGGGTGAAATTGATCGATGATGTAGCGTGGTCCGAGTACCTGGCCAAACAGGAGCGCATGAAAGCCATGCGCGATCTACTGGAACGGACGCGGGTGAATGAAGCGGTTGTCAGTGGTCAGTTGCCGGTGGCCGGTGAGATGGACTCCGTGACGCTGCAACTGTTGCAGGATGCTCGAGCTAACGGCCTGACACTGGCACAATTGCTCAAGCGGCCTGAAGTGCAGATTGAACGGCTTGCTCCGTTGCTGGCGAAGCTTATGCCGGGCTTCTTTGAATGTGCTGATGCGGGCCAAACGACGCTCCTAAGCGCGGCTGTCCGCAACGAACTAAAGTCGGTCGAGACCGAGATCAAATACTCCGGCTACCTCGACCAGCAGACGAAGGCCATCGAGCGGCTGAAGAAGTCCGAGCAGCGCCAGATCCCAGACTGGTTCGATTACGGCAAAGTCTCCGGCCTCTCACGTGAGATGAACGAGAAACTCACGCGTGTGCGCCCGCAGACGCTGGGCCACGCCAGCCGCATTCCCGGTGTCACGCCTGCCGCCGTTTCCCTTATCAACGTCTACATCGAAATCCAGGCCCGGCAGCAGGCGAGCGCAACTTCATCCCGCTAGCACAAACTGCGATCGCGCTACGGTTTGGTCTTCGGCTGTTTCGCGATGATCATCGACGAGATCTTGTCGTAGGTCGCCGCTGGAATAATCTTCTTTGTCTTCAGATCAGTCTTGACGCGATAAGGCCGGCCATCGATGATCTTCTGCGAATAGACGTCTCCAATCCCGGGCAACGTGGCCAACTGCTCTTTGCTGGCGGAATTGATATCGATCAGGCCGCCTGCCGGAGTGCTTGACGTCATGCCGGCGCTGCCTGAAGAGGATTTCGCAGACGAACTGCTCTGCGCCGTGGTCAGGCTGGCCAACAGAACTAGGCTGAGGGCCGCCCATAGTACGCGAGACGTAAATTTCAGCATCGTGCTTCCTCCTGAAAGGGCGTCCTTTTTGCCGCCCCGAGATGGACAAAGAAACAGATTGCGACGAAAGCCGGCCAAGGATAATCAGACTTGAAATGACCGCAGGCAATGTGATGCAGAATCAAGACCTGGAGATTTTTCTCGATTACCTCGACAAGGTACAGCAACGCACGATGCGAGTCGTCGCTTGTATCCCTCCCGACAAGCTCGATTGGTCCTACCGTGAAGGGAAGTTCACGCTTGGCGACCTTGTCCGTCACATGGGAGCGATTGAGCGCTACATGTTCGGCGAAACCATTCAGGGCAAGCCGAGCCTCTACAAGGGATGCGGCAAAGAACTAGCCCCCGGCGGGTTGGAAGAGGTGGTGGACTTTAAGAACCGGATGCATCGTGAAACCGTGGAGATCATCCGGCGCCTTGGCGAAGAAGGCATGAACCGCAAATGCGCCACGCCCGACGGCGCATCCATTACCGTTTGGAAATGGCTGCGGCTGATGGTGGAACATGAGATCCATCATCGCGGCCAAATCTACATGTATCTCGCGATTCTCGGCGTACCGGCGCCGCCGCTTTATGGGCTGACCTCGGAGCAGGTGAGCGAACGCGCCGCTGGAAGCCTCGCCGCCGCCCAGCCAGCGGAACCTGAGCCAAAGGGAAATCAACCGCGCATTCTTTAGCTTGTCGAGCCAGACTTAAAGTACTGCTTGATGGCCGGGATGATATGCTCCCACCACGCGCCCTGCCAGTCGATTGCGCGCTTGGGCAGCACCTTGGTTTTGGCTAGACAGGCGTCGGCGCTTGTATAGTCACCCATCGCGCGGTAGCACATCGCCATGCCATTGAGCGCGGCAGCGCTCTGCTCGCCATTCCATGCGTGGGCCAGCACATTCTTATATCGTCCCAGCGCAGAGGCGAAATCACCGTTCAGCTGCTCGTGTGCTGCAATGCTCATGTTGACGAACGGGTCGTTGGGCTCGATTGCCACCGCCCGCCGATAGTGCGCCAGTGCTTCTGAGGGCCGGCCAAGGCCGTCCAGTCCGCCGCCCCATAAATACTCTGCCTTCCAGTTGCCCGTGGTTACCTGAGCGGAGTGCGACCACAGGGTCACGTCATCCCGCCAGTATCCAACCTGCCGCCAACTGGTCAGGGAAAGCGCAACCAGCGCCGCAGTGCCGGCCGCGGGTAATAAGGCCTTGGGCCAACGCCTCTCGGCGGCCCACTCGCTCAGTCCCCAGCACACCATCAGGAAGAGGCCAATGAATGAGACATAGGCATAGCGGTCGGCCATGCCCTGTACATCAGCCTGTATGAGCCCGATACAAGGGACGAGCATAATGAGAAACCACAGCCATCCCACAATGTAGTAACGATGCCTGTGGGCCTTCAGCGCCAGAGCCGTGATGGTCAGCAGAAGCAGTAAGGCTCCACCTACCTGCCACCATTGCAGGGTATTGCCGGGATGCGGATAGTAGAGTGCCAGCTTCGTGGGCCAGAACGCCTTTCCGATGTAACGGACATAGGAGACGAGGGCATTAGCGATTCGTACCCCGAGGGGATAGTCCTGCTTCTGCGCGGCGACGTGCTGCGCGATGACAGTAACGCCGGCATCGACCAAGCAGATGAAGAAGAGGGGCAACTTCTCTTTGACGAGCCACCAAAAGCTTCTTACTGGGATTTCGCTGCCCGTCTCCGTCGCCGGCTCGTCGCCGAAGGACATCCGTTGCAGCGGCCAGTAATCCCAAAGCAGGAGCGCCAGCGGCAGCATGATGATCTGCGGCTTGCTCATCAATCCCAGCACAAACAGCCCTGTCACTACGATGTAGCGGGCGACGGCAGGCCGGCTCGCATACCATCGATAGGCTCCGAGCGCCAGAAAGCAGAAAAGGGTGCTGAGCATCGTCTTGCGCTCGGCGATCCACGCTACCGATTCGACATTGACCGGGTGCAACGCGAACAGAGCCGCCACCATAAAGCTGCGTCCGGTGTAACCCGTGGCGCGCTTCAGCACCAGGAATAGCAGCAGGGCATTGATCGCGTGCAGAATCGAGTTCTCGTCGTGCTGGGGTGCGGGATCGAAGCCAAAGATCTGGATATCGACGGCGTGCGAGACCCAGGTCAGCGGGTGCCAGTTTCCGGCATATCCGTGGGTGAAGGCCCAGAATACCGAGCCTAGCGTGAGGCCGTCAGAAATGTGCGGGTTCTGGGTGACGTACTTTGCGTCGTCCAGGTTGACGTACGGGTGATTGTGCGTCGGCGAATACAAGGCAAGCGTTACGGCCGCCAATATCAGGCCAAACAGAACCGTGCGAGCAGGAGAATCTTTCCACAGGAAGCTGCGCTTTGCATCCACCGCAAGCTCAGATTTGACGCCGACCGTAGCCAAGGGCCCCCCTTCGATTCGCGACGAGTATATCCGATCGATTTTGTTGGCCTGCAGCAAAGCTGGGCGCTTGCTTCAAGCACTCAGGACCGCCTCGTCCACCGCCTGGCGCTGCGGCAGGAAGCGAGCCGCCAGCGAACAAAGCAGAAAAGCGGCCAGTATCAGCAGCTGCGGTTCGATGGCATGACGATAGCGGAGCTCGGGCACGCTGATGTAATACGTCAGGGGATAGAACACGATGAGCGCAGCGAAGAGAAACACGGCGTGAACGCGTTTCCTGACGGCCAATACCAGACCAGCGATTCCCAACAGCGACGACAGCGCGAAGAGCAGATTTTTCAGCTGCGTTCCTAATCCCGCCGCGGTGCCTATAAATAACGATCCGGTCCAGAAGAGGATGAATCTGTGCACGCAAAGGACGAGGAACCTCTGCGGATGCTCGGCGATCCATGCCTTGGCATCGTCAGCCATTTTGGCATTGATGGCCGGCTCGCCTACCTTCTTGTACAAGTCCAGCAGGACGGCATCGCGACCCGAATCGTAATGGTCAATCTTCCAGCCTTCGGACTCCGGATTGTTACCGGCGCGCAGCTCGTTGCCAAAATTGTCGCGCAGGAAAACGAATTTTCCGAAGGCGAAGTAATTGCGCACCAGCCATGGGGTCAGCGCGATCCAGAAGACCGCCGCGCTTAACAGTACGGGTGCTACAAAACGTTTTCCCCGACGATGCAATTGGTAGACCAGCCAGCATCCGGAGAAGGGGAGCCAGGACAGCAGGGACGTATTCGTCAATCCTACGAGTCCCCAAAGCAGAGCGAATACCACCCAGCTCCTGGGGCGATTGTCCTCTTCCATCTCCACGGTGCGGAGAAACAGCAGGCTCAGCAGGAAGGTCGACAAACTCGTCTCCCAAACCCAGTCCACCGACCAGTGAATCGCAAACGGCCACACCGCCCAAACCCATCCTGACCAGGCCGCTACCGTCTCATTGAAGAGCCGCTGCACGATGCGGTAAATCGTCCAGCAGGTCAGGGCGGAGAAAATGCTGTTGAACGCTACGATCACGAATCCGGAAGTGTCGCTAAAGACGCCAAAGACACGGAAGATCAACGAAACAATCCAGGGATAGATGGGCCCTGTCAAAGCCGAGGGCCCCGTAGCAACCACGTAAGGATCGCTGAAGCCGTGTCCGGTTGCCAGGGAGCGGGCGAGATTCGCCATCTCGAAAAGGTCCCAGAGGCTGCCGAAATGATAAGAGCGTGTGATCAGCGTCCAGGCAATGCGCACCAACAGCGCGAACAGCACCATCGCGATCGGGGAGTAAATGAGTTTGGCAGACCGACCTTTCATACCGACTAAGTGCTCCTGTGAATGCTGCAAGGGGTTGTTGGCAGGGAGCCGCAGTGTCCAAAGCTGGCCGGGGTTGGAGCGCCAACGGAGCCGCGTGTCTCGTCCGGGAGAGTATATCCAATGCGTTTTGCGGAAAAGAAGTTATTTTGCGCCCCGGTTCCCGTTACCTGGCCTGCCTTCGAGATCAGCAGCGTTCTGCGATCGCAGTCACGCGTCCCGTGCTCATCGGGATGGTGACGGGATCGCGCCAGGTCCATATCCCGGGGAGGAGGCCGCGTGCGCGGTCCAGTTGGCTGGATCCGATCAGCAGGCAGAGCCTGCCCTTTGGCCGGACCAGGCGTGCGGCGAGGGGCAACGTTTTCTCGAAGTGTTCGACGGCCCGCAACGTCACGAGGTCTGCGGTTTGCCCCCAACTTTCGGCACGGCCGCAGAAGACTTCCGCGCGCTCAAGTTTCAGGGCCCGCAACACCTCGCGAAGAAAAGTCGCCTTCTTGTTCTGCGACTCAAGAAGCGTAACCATCGCCTTGGGAGCCCAGAGCTTGATCGGTATGCCGGGAAAGCCCGCGCCGGAGCCGACATCGGCTGCTGTCAAGTCGCTGCTTTGTGGCTGGGGAAAGAGCAGCCGAGCCGCCAGCAGCGACTCGCCGAAATGACGCGTGACGATCTGTTCGGGATCGCGTATTGCTGTCAGGTTTGTGCGCGCGTTCCAACGCAAAAGGAGTTCCAGGTAAAGCCCCAGCTGCTCCAGCACATTCTCCGGCAATCCGTGATTGCCGGAGAACGATTGAAGAAGCTCTGCCATCCGCGAGGAATTCACATTTCTGATTATCGACCATGTGATTCCTCCGGAGAAGGAGCACGCCCGGTCTTCGCGTCAGCGGCTTGCGCCCTGGAGATTAGCGGGGGACAGAGGGTTCGCGAAAAGTTGCAGCTTTCGCGTGGCGTGTCCGCTCTATGATTGGCTGTCTTTGTGTTTTTCTTCGAATTTACCCTTACTCACAATGGCGCGACCGATCGTTCCGTAGCCGATGACTTCTTTGCCGTTGTGAGCGCTGACGCGGAAGGTCAGGAAGCGTCCGTTAACCGATTCCAGTACAGCCTCGCATTTCACGGCCGAACCAACCCCGGTTGGGGCGCGATGAATGATGTTAATTGCTGTTCCGACACTTACCTCATCGCCCTCACAAAAGGGAAGCAGCGCCTCGAACCCAGCAGCCTCCATCCAGCCGATCATGTGGGGCGTGGAGAGCACGGCGGGCAGTTCGGGCTTCCACGCGCTCAGCGTGTGCTGAAATTCCACACGCCTTTCCGACTCGCCATGCGTACCCAGCGGAACAGGTTTTGCCATGTGTCTGAGAGTAGTGCGCCGGAGGGCAGCTTGTCATCTCACCTGCGGATATCGCAAATCCGGAGTCATTACGGGCAGCCTCACTCCGGTATCCGAAGCTGTCGCAATCGCAAAAACTTGCTGCGACTGAAGCAAAGTCGTTGTACCATTACCGCGGTTCCAATTACAGGCGCAAGTCGGGGATAAGCTCCTCCCCCAGGGGCGCTGGTTATCTGGTCGCCGGAGGTGTCTCAGCGCTTTCGGTAATGCGTGCTCACATCGTTCCGTCATTGATGCGAGCGCGAGGCAGCGTTAGTCTGCTGGACTTCGATCACAGGAGATATGTATGCACCGGGTCCTGTTTGCCATTCTCGTCGTCGGTTCCCTCTTCGTCATGCCTGCCGGCGCGCAAAGCTCCGCGCCCGCGAATACCGCGTCGGGCACGCCTTCTGCAAGCGGCGCCCCTGCGGGGCGCAAGAAGCGCGTCGCCATTTTCGATTTTGACTATGCGACGGTGCAGACCGCTACATCAGCGATGTTCGGCACGAATGTCGATGTTGGTCGAGGCATATCCGACCTGCTGGTGCGGCATCTGGTACAGGATGGCACCTATTCGGTCATCGAGCGCCAACAGCTCGCCAAAGTCCTCGGCGAGCAGAACTTCTCCAATAGCGACCGTGCCGATGCGAATTCCGCCGCTCGTATTGGGAAGATACTTGGGGTCGACGCCATCATCGTCGGCAGCGTGACGCAGTTCGGCAACGATAACCAGAACACCAAAGTAGGTGGCGGCGGTGGTGGCTGGGGTGGATTTGGTGTAGGCGGATTCAGCCATAAGAAAAGCAAAGCCGTCGTACAGGTCGACGCACGCATCGTAAACATCGATACCGCCGAAATCATGGGCGTGGCTACTGGGAAGGGTGAATCCTCGCGCGAGAGCACATCCCTGCTGGGCGGCGGCAGCAACTGGCACGGCTGGGGCGGTGGAGCGGTCGATTTCGGCAGCAGCGACTTCCAGCAGACGATCATCGGCGAGGCGGTCAATCAGGCAGTCACCCAGATGAGCACAGAGCTGGTCGCCGACGCTCCCAAACTGGCCGCGCGTACGGTCAGCGTTGAAGGTCTGGTAGCTGCCGTAGACGGAGGCCAGATCGTGCTCAACGTCGGCGCGAAGGCCGGCCTCAAGGTCGGTGATCAGCTCACCGTCAAGCGCGTAACGAAGGAGATCAAAGATCCCTCAACCGGACAGGTCATCCGCAAACTCACCAGTGACGTGGGTGTAATCCGTTTGACCGACGTCGATGACATCTCATCTGTCGGAGCCGCCGTCTCCGGCTCGGGGTTCAAGGTCGGCGACGAGGTGAAGACAGTCACCCAGTAGCTTCCGCCAGCGCCTACTCAAATGCGCGAGCCGGTATTCAACATGCCGGCTGGCGACTTTTTGCACGGACTTGTCCTCCCACAAGCATGGCAACTCTAAGCCACGGAGTGTGTTAGACTTCGCAACACATAATCCAGCGCATCCACTCTGGTTCTCAATTTCCGATTTCCCAACTCACGCGCGCGGCGGCGTCCGCTTGCAGCGAAGAGGCCCCTGATGAAAAAAGCGATTCTGACAGCAGTTTCTGCCCTGATCGTTATCACACTTACAGCTTGTGGAAGCAGCAGTCCGACCCCACCTCCTCCCCCCACGGTGACGGTGACGCCGGCGACCCTGAATCTACAGGAAGGCTCCAGTCAGCAATTCATGTCTGCGGTGACGAACACCAATCAGACCGCCGTGACCTGGCAGGTCAACGGCGTTACGGGTGGGAATGCGACGGTCGGCACCATCAGCAGCACGGGCCTGTACACAGCTCCGGCGATTATTCCGAATCCGGCAAGTGTGACCGTCACGGCGGTGTTGCAGGCGAACTCGGCCTTCGCCGGCAACGCTATCGTCACCATCACGGCGGTGCAGTTCAACAACTCATCGATCAAGGGCAATTACGTCCTCAGCGTGCAGGGTATCAACTCGAATGGCTTTGCCTTCTATCTGGTGGGAACGATCGTGGCCGATGGCAACGGCAACATCACCATGGGTGAGGAGGACGTAAACGACGTTTCGAATGGATACTCCACGTTCACAAGTCTGAACGGCAATTACAGCGTAGGCGCTGACGGACGTGGCGTGCTGAACCTCAACGTTCTCATCAATAGCGGGAACACTACCTTCACATACGCATTCGCACTCAAGGCGCTGAACAACGCCGGCCTGGTCGAGACCGACCTGAACGTAATCAACGGCGTCGGCGATTTAGAGCAGCAGGCTTCGGGACCCGTACCGCCGGTGGGGAACTTTGCATTCGGTTTTGCCGGCAGCAGCGGAGCCTGTCTGTTCTTCAATTCTGCGATCAACTCGAACGGAATATTCAACCTGACGAATGGCTCGGTACTCGCGGGAACCCAGGACGTCAACTGTGGAGGCAGGGTCACCACCGCCCAGTCGATTAGCGGTTCCTACAGCACGCTCGACGTACTCGGCCGAGGCACAGGCGCTTTTGCCGGTGGAACCGGAAGATCAAACTTCACTTACTATGTCGTTTCGCCCAACCGCTTCCGCTTCATCTCCTCCGACGTGAACACGTTCTTCCTCGGCTCCGCCGACATGCAGACACAACAATCGTTCGCCAGCGCGGACTTCGCCGGCAACTATGTTGTCAGTACCGCCGCGAACCTGAACAACGGCGCAATACCTGGAGTTTCGTTCACCCTTATCCAGTTCGCCGCTTCGGCCGGAAATATCTCGACCGGTCACTATGACGTCAACAACAGCGGAGTGGTCGGACAAGCGTCGCTGACGGGGGCTTATGGACTGAGTTCCAATGGCCGTATCAGCGGAACCTTCAACGTGAATGGCGTGGGACTGCCGTTTGCCATGTACCTGGTTTCGCCTGCTCAGGGCTATTACCTGGATGAGCGGACTAGCGCGGCCGGCGGCGGAAATGTGTACGGGCAAAGCGCGAATGTGACAAGCAATGCCGACTGGGCCGGCAGCTATGCGACGAAGCAATTCGGATACATTGTTGTGACCGGCGGGACGATCCTGCCGGTAAACAGCACCGGCATCAGCGGACAGATTTCGGCTGATGGTAATGGCGTTCTGGCCGGCACGCTGGATATCAACGATCCACCACCGTTGAATGTCCTTACAGGGCAAACACTGCAAGGAACCTATAGCGTCGGTAATGCTGCTCCCGGCCGGATGACTGTATCCATCACTACTCCGACCGATGGCACACGCAACTATGTGGGCTACATCGTCGATCAGACGCGCGTGGTGCTGATGGAGAATGATGCCATGCTTACTGCCGGCGGCGATGCCATCCGCCAGTTCTAACCTGGCGCGCGGAGGTTCGCGCCCTGCTGCCCCATTCCGGACGGACAACGGAATGGGGCATTTTCTTGGCTATGCGGTCCTCGCTCAGGCGCTCACGCTTTCTTTCCAGGCGCTTGACTAACCTCAACGGTTACTAGTCATGGTAGTAACTGAAACCGGCAGGTAGGCTGGGATGCTTACTCTTACGAACCCAGTCCCGTTGGAGAATGACTAGATGTCCTCTGTCCTCCCATCCATGCCTGCGCGCCGAATTGCCCAATTGACGCTGCTTGCAATCCTGCTGGCTCCAATTGCCACATTCGCGCAGAGTTCGACCGGAACGCTGCTTGGCGAAGTGCAGGACTCCAAGGGCGCTCGCATCCAGGGCGCTTCCGTGAAGGTTATGACCCCGGATGCCTCGGTTCAGCGTCAGATGAAGACCAACAACCGCGGCGAATACCGCTTTGAGAGTCTGCTTCCTGGCAAGTACCGCATTGTGGTAAATGCCCCCGGATTTTCGGAGGCCACCTCGGACGTGACGGTATTGATCAGCTCCGTGCAGGACACGCAGGTTGTGCTGCGACCCGCCACCGTCACCCAAACGGTAAGTGTGCAGAGCGAAGCTTCGTCGATTACGACGGAACCACTGAATACGACAGGCACGGTGCTGGGCGGCGTAGTTACGAGCAAGGATATTCAGAACGTCCCGCTTGCGTCGCGCAGTTTTGCCAATATCGCTTATTTGGTGCCGGGTACCCAGCCGGTGGAACCCTCGGACCCGACCAAAGCGCGTATCACTGCAGTTTCTTTTGGCGGCAGCTCTGGTCTGAACGACACGCTTACGGTCGACGGCGGCGACAACTCTGACGACTACATTGGCGGCTTCCTGCAGAACTTCTCGCCTGACGCCTTGCAGGAGTTTGCCGTGCAGACATCATTACAGAATGCTGACGTGGGTCGTACGACCGGCGGCGCTGTCGTGATCAGCACGAAGAGCGGGACGAACCAATGGCATGGCGATTTTGCGGTGTTCGAGCGCGCGGCGGCGTTGAACGCGCGCTTTCCCATCGAAAATCCCCCGCCCGAGCCCAAACAGCCATTCTCGCGGCAAAACTACGTCGGAACCATCGGCGGGCCTATCGTGAAAGACAAGCTGTGGAGCTTCACCTCGTTTGAGATGGTGAACGAGCATGCCAGCGTCAACTACAGCCCCAACAGCTTGACGCAGTTCAATGCTCTGTCGCAGTTAGCGCAGATGGGTCTGGTGCCTAACACCAGTTCCATCCCTGTGCCGCCGTACGTGAGAGTGCCTTTCCAGGACTACCTTGCGCTACAGCGCTTCGACTGGTCACCCTCGACCAAGTCGCATTGGTTCCTGCGCACGGCGATGGACAACAACACAACCAACAATGGACTTGTCCAGCAAGCAACCCTGCCTTCCACCGGCGCCACGACCCATTACAACTACTGGAGCACGGTGGTCAGCAACCAATATGCGTTCAGTCCCAATTGGCTGGGATCGTTCACCTTCGATCAGAGCTATCTGCACGCCACGGCGGAGCGCAATGGGTATCTCGGCTTCGCGCTGGCTTTCCCATTCAGCTCGACCTCGAAGACGATCAGCGGTTTCGAGACCTACGGTGACAACCAGTTCGTTACGGCGATCACCGCCTTTCCGGTACTGCGCAACCAGGAGAAGTATCAGTTCAAGTATGATGTCGCCGGCTCTGTCGGCACGCATGCTCCGAAGTTTGGCATCGACTTCATCCATGAGCCCGTCCTCAGTGGCGCCCTTCCCGGTCAGGCGGAAACCCTCTACGTGCTGACGGAGAATCCCACGTTCTATCTGGCGAACCCGGTACAATTCACGGCGGAATTGAATTGCCTACCGCCTTTTGACGGCGCGAACTGCCAGACAACATTTACCCCCGCCGGCGACGGCAGCTTCAGTCAGAATGTCCAGCGCCTCGGCTTGTATGCCATGGATTCGTGGCGCGTAACGCCGCAGCTCACCCTCAACTACGGCTTGCGCTGGGACACCACCTACGGCCTGTTCCAGGCCTCGGGCGTGAACCAGAATTTCAACGCGGCGGTGCAGACGATCCGTGCCTACCAACTGCCTCTGCCTGCCGGCATTCCGCAGGACTACCGTCATGCCTTCGCGCCGCGGTTGGGAATTTCGTACTCTCCCGATCGCATCGAGGACCTGGTGATTCGCGCGGGCATCGGTCTCTACTACAACGACCTGGCGCAGAACGGCTGGATTGATGCACTCACCGCGGTGAATACCCCTTCCGCATTCCAGCCCTGCGTGCAGCCGGGTGATCCGGGCTGCCTGCCTGGAGCTTCCGCCGGCGGCGCGGGCGCGATCATCGATCCTAACTATCACACGCCGTACACGCTGTCGGTCAACGGTGGCATCCAGTATGCCTTCAATTCGAAGTGGCAGGTGAGCGCCGACTTCAACCATCAGACGACAATGCACACCTATCGGCGGTACGACTACAACGCCGGCTTCACTTTGTTCTCGCCGCTGTTCCCGCTTGACCAGACCAGCCAGATGGACAATGTGCCGAACATATCCGTTTTCAAATCGGACAACCGCTCGAGCTACAATGCTCTGTTTCTGCATGTACAGGGAAACATCACAAACCGCTTCAATCTGACAGCCAACTACGTGATCTCCAGCGCGAACACCTGGGGCTGCGTGTTGGGTGAGCTGTCGGACTATGTCAACGGCGTCTGCAACCCCCTGAACCCGTTTGGTCCTGGCGATTACGGGCCTTCCGGCGAGGACGTGATCAGCCGCTTTACCCTGGGCGGAATTTTCTACGTGCCGGGCGGCTTTGAACTCAGCACGCTGATCCAGGCCGAAAGCGCGCGGCCCTTCACGCTCACGACCCCGGTCGACGTAAACGGCCTTGGAGATCCGGCCAATGATCGCGCGGTCGTCAATGGCGTGCAGACATCGCTCGATCAGGTCCGCGGCACGCCGTATATCCAGGTCGATCTGCGCGTCACGCGGCCGTTCAAGGTCAATGAACGTTGGAACATCATCCCGTTTGTGGAATTCTTCAATCTGTTCAATCGAAACAATCCTGGTGCCAACTACGTGACGGACATCTCCGCCTTGCCCACGCCGGTGAATAACCTGTACAACGTAACCGCGCTGTGTCCGACCCCGGCGTGCAACGTCCCAGTTACCAGCCCGAACCAGCTGCTGGTTCCGGCTGGCGCTCTGGGCGATTTCTTTGGACCGGGAACGACGGTTGGAATTCCGTTTGCGGCGCAGTTAGGTTTGCGGGTGACGTTCTAAGGTAAGTGCGGCTCAGAAGAGCCCAGCCAAAAGCCGGCCCGTTGAGGGCCGGCTTCTTGTTTTCGGGGAGAAAGCTTACTTCTTCAGAGAAGCAACATAGGTAGCAATCGCAGACGCCTGGTCGGCGCTCACACCTGCGACTCCCTTGCTATGAGGGGCCTTCTTGCCCGCAGCGCCGTTGGCGACGAAATCGGCGACCTGCTTTTCGGACATCGAGGTCTTCTGCAACGACGGTCCGATCTTGCCTTCGCCCATCGCACCGTGACAGCCGGCGCACTTGGTCTTGTAGAGGGCAGCTCCGTCTTCCGTCCAACCGAATGCTGAAAGAACAGCAAAAGATACCAGGATTAATGCAAAACGCTTCATCGAGTTCTCCTTGATTTAGGTAAGTGCGTCGCAGGTGGCAACCTGGCCAGGAATGGCCGAATTCGCCATCTACAACTTAAGTGGGAACGTGGGCGCCGTTCCGCACGGTCAAGAATATTGTAGAGAGCGATGCACAAGTTGCAATGATATTCGTCACAAAGCGAGTTACCGCTGGTCTTACTCGGCAGCCTTCACCCTGGCGCGTTGGTAGAAGAACGAGACGGCGAGCAGGATTGCGCCCAGCACGATGAACGCTGCGATGCGGTAGCCGCGCTCCAGCGCGTTGATGTCAACGAAGAACACCTTCGCTGCCGTGAGGGCGAGTAGCGCGATTGCTTGCCAGCGGAGGAACGCCGATCGTTTCCAGAAGCCAACCAGCATCAGGGCACTCCCATAGATCATCCAGACCGCGGAGTACGTGAAGTCGCGCGCAATGTGCAGGCTGCGCCAGTCAACCATTGCGAGTGGCTGATTCGGGGCAGGCCGGAAGTAGTCCAGTACTTCGAAATGCAGCGCGATCAGAGCCAGCGCATTCAAACCCAGAACTGCCGCTGCGGACCATTGCCGGTACTCATCGCCTCCCCGCAATTTCGTAACCCACGCCAGCAGCGCCAGGGCGGAGATCGCCACCAGGTATAAGCCGAAGCGGGGATTAAACAGCAATGGCTGACGAGTATCGGAGTCGACGAAGACCAGGCGGAACACTCCGAGAATTGTCGCGACTGCGCCCAGGTTGAGCAGGAGGAAACTCTTGCCGCGATGCGCCGCCCAGAAGAGCGCGCCTCCTTCCACCAGCCAGCCGAAAGTGAGCCAGTAAAGGTCCGGCTTTAGAGGGATGGCAACCGTAATGAACCCGATGGCTACAGCAAGATAGAGCGGCTCAAAAAGAGGAGTATCCGGCTGCTCGCGCCGGCGCAGCGGCCGCAGGAGGACGAAGTACAGTACTGCCGCCGCAAGCGTGAGCCAGACCAGTGGCAGCCGGTAGTCACGTTCCATCATCAAGTAGCAGGCGATGAAGTACGCTGCCGGATTGGCAATCGTCACGAGCACCAGTTCTGTGGCGTTCTGACGGCGTGGCGGGGCTGCTCCGATGAACGGTGCAGGCACATACAGCAGGAAGAACAGGCTGGCGAAGATCACCGTCGTTAACAATTGCGGTTCCGTGTAGTAGCTCACCGCCCAGGCGGAAAAGAGAAGGAGCGTCCCCGCGAAGCTTCCGAGCAGGAGCCTGCGCCAGCCTTTGATCGCGACCATCCACACAGTCCCGAGATCGAGCAGCAGCAGGTAAGAAAACAGAGCAATCTCGTGGTTCTCGCCGGTTGAGACCAGGACCGGCGAAAGTAGACCGCCGGCAAGGGCGAAGGCCGCCAGCAGTTCGGCATTCTGGCGAAGCGAGAGCGCGGCGGCGGTTAGCGTCACCATGACCATGCCGACGAACGCGACCGTTGGCGGGACGAGGTGGTAATACTGCGACGCCGCCCATAACGAGAGATACAGCGCCCCAAAGGAAACCGCTTTCAGCGAGTAGGCGAACGCCGGATAACCTTTCGCGCGAAAGCGCTCGCTCCAGAAGAGAATGCCGATTCCGGCAAACAGTCCGATGATCACCTGCGCCGCCGGACCAATCCAGCCGTTCTCAAGCGCCAGCTTGAGGAAGTACGACAGGCCGACGAGTACCGCCACGATGCCAATGCGGTTCAGCCACTGTCCGCCAATGCGTGACTCCAAAGACACAGCAGCACTCGTGGGCGTTGGCTTCATCGCGGATGTCGGGGGTTGCACAGCGGGGGGCGGGATAGGGGGCGGTACGGCAGTCCACTCTGGGGTGACAGGCTGCGGTTCAGAGGGAAGGGAAGCGGGTCGGGGCGGAGGCACAGGCTCAACCTGCGGTTCAACAGCCGCTTGCGCCGGTGGAACTGGCTGGCCAACGCGTCCAGCCAGCATCTGCTCCAGCTGATACACGCGACGCGTGAGTGCGGCAACCTGCTCACGCAGTTGCTGGAGCTCTGCGAATTGGCGCGGATCGTTCACCTGACTCTGGAGTAAGCGCTTACAATACGCGAAAGTCGGGGCGCAATCAAAAACAGTAATTAGCCATTAGTAATTAGCAAAATCACAGCGCCTACTAAGCAGTCACGTTTTGCGGAAGCGCTTTCCTGGAGAGTACCTTGCAATGAAATTTCACACCGAGTACTTGACCTTCAACACGAAGAAGCATCGCGAGTATATCCACATCACTCCAGAGGTCGAGGATGCTCTGCGCAAGAGCGGCATTCAGGAAGGGATGGTGTTGGTTTCCGCGATGCACATCACCGCGGGCGTGTATGTGAACGATAACGAGAGCGGGTTGATCCACGATATCGACAAATGGCTGGAGGAGGTTGCGCCTTTTCGCGAGGACTATGAGCATCACCAGACGGGTGAGACGAATGGCGATTCGCACCTGAAATCGCTGCTCGTTCACCACGAAGTCATTGTGCCGGTGACCGGCGGAAAGCTCGATCTGGGTCCGTGGCAGAGGATTTTCTACGCGGAATTCGATGGGCAGCGGAGAAAGCGCCTCATCATCAAGGTGCTGGGGGAATAGAAGCAATTAGCAATTAGCTCGATACCGTATCGACGGTGCTTCCTCAACTGATGAAAGAATAGCCCGCCATAATGGCGGGCTTGGATTTTACCGGGCTGCTAATTGCTAGTTGCTAATTGCTGCTTTAGAACGTAAACGCCAGTCCTCCGCGCACGCTGCGCGCCGACTGCACGAGATACACGGTGTTACCGTCAGGGCCGAGCACCGGTACGTAACCCTGCGCCAGCAGGTTGCGGATGTCGATCAGGGCTTCCATATTACCGGGCATGCCGTGGAAGTGCGGCAGCGGCTGACGGATAAACAGGTTGAAGAACGGATCCGTCTGCCCTGCCGAGGCGTTGAACAGATCGACCGGAACCAGCGTCTCACCGCTCGTCCAGCGGTACGATGCGATCCACTTCGTATGGCAGCGAGGCAGGGTTCCGTTGAGTTTCAACGCCGCGCTGTGCCGCCAGCCGTGGTCAAGACTACTGGCCACGGAATTCCAGTTAATCGCAGGATTCTGCAGTTCCAGGACGCCGCCGTAAGCGTAGTCCAGCGTTGCGGTCACATTGTTGGATAGCCTGCGCTGGAAGACGAAGCGTACGCCTTGCGCTTGCAGTTCGCCGCCGTTGTAATTGAAGGTGCCGGAGTACACATCGGGCAAAACGTTGCCGCTCGCGGCGTCGACATCGCCCACTCCGAGCAGCGCCGGATCTTTTACCCGGTCGTTGTAATAGGCAAGTTGAAACTTATTCGCGCCGAGACGTTCAGAGAGCGAAAGCTCATGATGATGGGCGTTCTCCAGAACCGGCTCTCCGTCGATCATGCTCAAGCGAGGACTGGTCTCGGTGAGATCGGCGGGGGCGGTGTCGAATCCTTTGCTGGCACGAGTCGTCGGCTCGGAAGTCGCGTAGCGGTACTCCAGGATCGTGTTGTCGCCCAGATGAATATCGACGATAGCTGAAGGCCGGAAGGCGTTGGCTTCGCGACCCAGGAACTGGATCGCCTGGCCCTCGCCGCCCACCTGGAAGTCCATCAGGTTGCCGACGGAAAATCCATCGGCGTAGGACATGGCGATGGCATCGAGGGCGCCACCACGAGGAGCCGTATCCGGAGCGGAGAAGCGCCGCACGATCAGCGCGACGGACTGGTCCCAGCCATCCTTGTTGCTGTGAGAATACGAGGCGCGAACCACGCCATCGGGCGCGCCAT
The DNA here is from genome assembly GCA_035262645.1 of Terriglobales bacterium. Classification (GTDB taxonomy): domain Bacteria; phylum Acidobacteriota; class Terriglobia; order Terriglobales; family Acidobacteriaceae; genus Bog-257. The sequence continues at coordinate 18,162 of DATFSK010000066.1, read as the reverse complement.
TGCCGTATCCCAGATCTCCTGCAAATCCCAGGGTGCCGGTATGGAACATCGACTGCTCGACCGCGAAAGCCGTGCCCAGATCAGCGGCACTGCCATAGCCTTCGCTGCCGGCGCCTGCCATCAAGGCAAGCGTGCCCTTCAACGGCTGTCCTTCTTTGGCCGACTCGACGATGATCGCGCTATCCCCGTCGAAGCGCAGCACCGGACGGTTGGCAGTGGAGCGCAAGGTCCATTTCCAGCTGTCATCGTCAGCATCTGCCTTCTTGACGGGAGGCAGCATGCTGACCGCCTCGAACAGCGTCTTCAGGGTGACGTTCACCACCTTGCTTGCGCCTGCGGCGAGCACAACATCCTGACGCAACGTGCTGAGGAAAGAAGGCGCGGAGGCGTAGACGTCATACGTTCCGGCGGCAAGGCCGGTCAGCCTGAAGAAACCAGTGGCATCGGTGTAGACGGTTCTCGGTTGGCCCTTCGAGGTGAGCACTTCCACCGTCGCGCCCATCTGCGGCACACCGGCGGTGTTCTTGACGTATCCTGAAATCGAGCCCGGATTGACCCCAGCCGACGCCGTGGCGCACAGCGAGGCTAATACCACAAACCATCCCAGGATTCGGGTCATTGTGTCAGCCTCCAGTCAGAGGTTCCAGGATCGAACGTGCTGCGAACGGAAACCTCTGCCCGCAGTTTCGCAAAGTTATTCAACGGCAAAGCGCACCGAGGGCGCGATTTGCTGCTTCGAAACGTTGTCGTCCACCTTCACCGTCAGCTTGTAAGTGCCGGGCGGAAAAGTATTCAGTGCCAGCGACTTTTCCAGCGTAATTTGCTCGCCCACGTTGCCCATTGTCTCCGTGGTCTCCGACGAGTGGACCACAGGTTGATTGTTGGCCACGTTCACAATCTCGTATTCGATCTTTGCCGACGGCTTCTTGGTTTTGTCGTCTTGCTGAAGATTATAGACCTGCATCCACAAACTCATGCGCTGATCGTGCTTGAAACTCGCGGGTTTGCCGTCGGCGCCGTCCAGATGCGGATACGCCAGCTTGGTCTCGCCGATCACAAAGCTGCCCGCACCGACACTCTTGGTGGGGACTTTCTCCATACGATCGGCAAGGATCAGCGACGAGGCCGATAGCCTGTCGTCGGAATACTCGGGAACCATGATGCCGCGGCTCCAGGTGCCGACGCGATCGCCATTCACATCCTTGACCACGATATCCAGGCGATATCGGCCGGGACGCAGTGGAATTGCCTTCCAATACAGCTTAGAGCGGTTCAGTTCCTGCTCCAGCAGTTCCTGAGGCACATCCACCTGCACGGTATCCTCGAAAGTCTGCGCAACGCGTCCGGTAATGCCCGTGACGCGGCCAAAGATGTTGACCGTCCCACGCTGGATGCCGTCCTTGGAAATGAAGGTGATGTCCTTGTTCTTCATCTGCAAGGTCACCGGAACCAAGACGGTGTCGCCGGTCACCTTGACGAAATCGGTGCGCACTTCAAAGGGCATCAGATTGACGTTGATCTTGTGGCTGACGACTTCCTCCAAGTCCTTAAACTTGACGGGAGGAGGAGCCTGCACCTTCGCCAGCATTTCCATCTTGTCGAATTGCTTGCTGTTCTCGAGACCCTGCTCAGGACTCGCATTGGCAGCAAACGGATCCATGCGCTGCGCCCGGTTGCCCAGGCCCATCTGTTCCTGGAAAGTCGCCCCGCCGGGAGTATGCAGCAATGCATCCTTTTCGTTGACGTCGTTGGTCAGGTGATAATCGCCGCACGAGCAGGGGTCGACGAATTCCAACTCGACGTTCTCACCGACGCCCTCGAGATAGCGGTAGCGCCAGTCCTCGTAGGGGTAGGTTGTCGTGGAGCCACCGCCCTCTTCCTGGGGCCGGTCATACGTGCCGCCGGTAGGATGGGTCTCGATCTGATCAGGCGCGCCCCAGATGATGTAAATACGTCCGCGGTCTGTCCTCCAGCCGGGAATGCCGGCGGAAAAATGCTCATTCGCGTAGGCGATACGCCGGTAATGCTCTTCCTTATACTCGTTCTCCGGCGTGTCCGGAGTGGGATCGCGACGCAGCCAGAACTGCTCGATGAACTGATCGCGTTCCTCATCGTTGGAGAGCTGCTTAAAGGCAGACTTCTCCTCCGGCGTGATGATGTAGACGACGTCCTGATTCAGCCACTTCTTGTAAGTGCTGCTTAATTCCTGTTTGAGCGCCTTGGAGTTCGCTTTCTTCTCTTTATCGCTAAGTGGCCGCTTGAGCGGGTCGGACTGACTGGCGGCGGGAGCCTGGCTGGAACCGGCGGCGCTTTGCGCCGAGGAGCCTCCCTGCGCCGGCCCGGTGCCTGGGGCAGTTTTGGCGCCGGCGGCAGGGGTTGAGTCCTGTGCGACGAGAGCTAATCCCAGAACGAACGGCGCAAAAAATATCAGCGAAGCACGCAACTTCATCGTTACCAAAACCACTCCTCGGAAGACACGTAGCACTTGTAAAATTGTATGTTTTTAGAACCTCGAAAGCAAGATTGCCGCCTGGGGAAAACGAGCGTCGCCGTGCCCCATACCTCTCCAGCACAACAACCCCGGCAGCCGATGAAAGTTCTTGAAGACAAATGCAGTTCGTCCCGCTTTTTCGCCTTCTGGCGAGACTCTTGATGTTAACCGCGGACGTTCCCCTTTGCCCGAATCGTGCCAGCCGTAATCGGCCCCATAACCAGTTATAATCGAAGCATCCGAAAAATTGCGTACGGCAGGGATTGCGCTTGTGGCCGCTACGCAGCGGATGCTCGTCGAATTGCCAGCGCCCACGAAGTGATGCCGCATTCTCCCGGTTGCCTGAATGTGGGCCCTCACGACGAATGTTGCTCTCGCGAGGAACCTTAAGCCGTCTCACTACGTAATATGGGACAGACTGCACTGCGCAATAACTGAAATGCTGGTCGAGGTCCGATGAAAGGCTGGAAGAAGTTCGCTCTCATTGCCGGGGTAGTGGTGGTTCTGCTCGCCATCGTGGGCTTTACCGTGCAGCAGAGCCGCAAAGGTGTGGTCACGGTTCAGACCGGAAAAGTGGTTCGCGAGGATCTGACGTCCATGGTGACCGCCTCGGGCGAAATCAAACCAAAGCTATACGTCAACGTCGGGGCCATTCTGCAAGCTAAGATCACTCACTTGTATGTCAAGGAAGGCGATCGGGTGAAAGCCGGGCAGTTGCTGGCGACGCTGGACAACATCATGTACGCCGCCGATGTCTCCGCCAATGATGCGGCGCTCAACGCGTCGCGCATGGATGCTGCTGCCTCGAAGGCCGCGGTCAACACGGCGGAAGCCGATCTGAATCAGGCCAAAGCCGAGCACGAGCGTGCCACTCTGGATTACAACCGCAATAAATCGCTTTATGACGCTCAGCTGATCGCGAAAGCCGATTACGATACAAAAAAGGCCGCCTACGATACCGCCACGGCGCAATTGGGTCAGGCGAAAGCCAAGCTGGCGCAGGCCAGGGCCAACCTCAATTCAGCCGAGGGACACATTGGTCAGAACGCCGCCACGTTGCGCCACGCCAGCGACATCTTGAGCAAGACGCAGTATCGCGCGCCCTTCGACGGCGTGGTCACGAACCTTCCCGTTCGCGAAGGCGAGACGGTGGTTCCGGGCATCCAGAATTCGCCGGGAAGTACGCTGATGACAGTCGCCGATACCTCGGTGATCACGGCTGAGGTGAAGGTCGATGAAAGCGACATCATTAACATACGGCTGGGACAGCCCGCAGAGGTAACCATCGACGCCATGCCGAAGGAGAAGTTTCATGGCGTGGTGTCCGAAATCGGGGGCAATGCTGTGCTGCGCTCCACCGGCGTCTCTACCGCCCAGACGACCTCCAGCGGTCAGGAGGCGAAGGACTTCAAGGTTGTGATATCGCTGAAGGACCCGCCGGCGAACCTGCATCCCGGACTCTCGGCGACGGCACGCATTACCACCGCCAAGCGGCAATCGGTGCTGGCCATTCCGATTCAGGCGTTGACCATTCGCGAGCGCGGCGATCTGAATCCGGAGAAGAAGAACGGAAAGACCACGGTGCAGGCCGCCGCTCCTGCTGGTGGTGACACGAAGGAAGAGCTGCAGGGCGTCTTCGTGCTGCGCAACAAGAAAGATGCGGTATTCGCGCCCGTCACAACCGGCATAAGCGGTGCGACCGAAATTGAAGTTACCGGCGGATTAAAGGAAGGCGACGAGATCGTTACCGGCAGCTATAAAGTGCTGCGGACTTTGCGCAACGGCGCCAGCGTGAAGGTAGACAATACCGTTAAGCCGAAGGAAGAAGAATCGTAAGCTACGAGCTAAAAGCTAAAAGCTAAAAGCTAAGAGCCTGATGCTGATATGAACCAGCGAGCGCCGCAGGAGAAAAGAATGGCGACCGATTTAGCGAGCCTGGTAGAGCCGCAAAGTGTGACAAGCCCGGATAGCTGCGTTATCTGCACCGATGACCTGTGGAAGACCTATGACATGGGATCGGAACAACAGGTGCACGCCCTGCGCGGCGTAAGTATTCGCATTCAGCGCGCCGAGTATGTTGCCATCATGGGGCCCTCCGGCTCCGGCAAGTCGACGCTGATGAACCTGATCGGCTGCCTCGACAGTCCGAGCAAGGGCAGTTATTGGCTGAATGGGCAACTGGTGAGCGAGCTCGACGACGATGAACTGGCCCGTATCCGCAACAAGGAAATCGGCTTCGTCTTCCAGACCTTCAATCTTCTGGCGCGTGCGACCTCGCTGCACAATGTCGAGCTGCCGCTGATTTATGCCGGCATCCCCGCAGAAGAGCGCATTGAGCGGGCCAAGAAGGTGTTGACATCGGTGGGGATGGAAACGCGCATGCAACACAAGCCTAATGAGTTGTCCGGCGGCCAGCGGCAACGCGTTGCCATAGCGCGCGCACTGGTGAACGATCCCTCGATCATTCTGGCCGACGAGCCCACGGGAAATCTCGACTCCCAAACCGGCGTCGAGATCATGGCGCTGTTCGATAGATTGCATGAGCAGGGCAATACCATTGTCCTCGTCACCCACGAGCACGACATCGCCGAATACGCGCATCGCGTCATCCACATCCGCGATGGCCAGGTCTTCAGCGACGAAAAAACAGCGCGCGCCTAGCAGCCGGCCTCCAGAGCGGCTGTAGCGGGACGTCCCTGCTATGCCTTGATCTGAAGCCCATTCCGTGCCGCAAGGTTATTCTCGCGCGCCGTCAGTGCGTGGGTCTGGAGACCGGCGCTACACTGGGAACCGGTTTGCAAAAGCCTCCCGACCGATGAGTTCCCCCAACCTTCCTCTCGTTGCGCATGCCGGGTTGCATCCTGGGCGGACGGCTGTCGTCGATTCTGAGAGGGCCTTCTCTTATGCCGAGCTGCTTGATGCTTCGGCGAGAATCGCATCCGCATTGCTTGCCGGCCGCGCGGATTTGAATGAGGAGCGCATCGCCTTCCTGGTTACTCCAGGTTTCCCGTGGGTCGCGGTGCAATGGGGAATCTGGCGCGCCGGCGGCATCGCTGTGCCGTTGCCGCAGAACACTCCCGCAACGGAGCTTGCGTACTTTGTCGAAGACACGCAGGCCGCGGCCCTGGTTCATGATGCGGCTTCGGGTTCGCTGTCAGCCGATCTGGCGTCGCGCGGTCCGATTGCCGCGCATTCTTACGAGAGACTCCTCCACCAAATTCGCGCCAATCTGCCGGAGGTCAGCGCCGAACGCCGCGCGATGATTCTCTACACCAGCGGCACAACCAGCCGGCCAAAGGGAGTTGTCACGACCCATGCGAACATCGCGGCGCAGATTACGAGTCTGGTGCAAGCCTGGGAGTGGTCGTCTGACGATCGCATCCTACTCTGCCTGCCGCTGCATCACGTGCACGGCATCATCAACGTGGTCTCGTGCGCGTTGTGGTCGGGTGCGGTCTGCGAGACGCTGCCGCACTTCGATGCCGGCGTCGTATGGGAACGCATCGGAAGCGGCGCCCTGACGCTCTTCATGGCTGTGCCTACGATCTACGTCAAGCTCATCGCGGCGTGGGAAAGCTTCCCGGCAGAGGGGCGCGCGAGATTGAGCGCGGCAGCATCGCGCTTGCGGCTGATGGTCTCGGGCTCGGCAGCTCTGCTGGTGACGACGCTCCAGCGCTGGCGCGAGATCACCGGTCAAACGCTGCTGGAGCGATACGGGATGACGGAGATTGGAATGGCGCTCTCGAATCCTTATTGCGGAGAACGTGTGCCGGGAAGCGTCGGCACGCCTCTACCTGGAGTCGAAGTGCGATTGCTCGACGATCGCGGCGAACCTGTCCCACCCGGCACGCCTGGCGAAATTGAGGTGCGCGGCGCGGGCGTCTTCCATGAATACTGGGGAAAGCCGCAGGCGACATACGAGGCCTTTCGCGATGGCTGGTTTCGCACTGGTGATACGGCAGTCGTCGAGAACGGCGTTTATCGCATCCTTGGACGCAGCAACATCGATATCCTCAAGACCGGTGGCCACAAGATTTCAGCCCTGGAAGTCGAGGAGACGCTACGCGAGCACCCAGCGATCGTGGAATGTGCGGTGGTCGGTGTACCGGATGCGGAATGGGGGGAACGAGTGGCGGCGGCCGTTGTCCTGCGCAACGAGAACGCTCTTCAACTGGAGGAGCTTCGCGCCTGGTGCAAGCAACGGCTCGCCGTCCACAAGGTGCCATCACGTTTGCTGGTGCTGGAGTCGCTGCCCCGCAATGCGATGGGAAAAGTTATGAAGCCCACCGTCGTGACGCTCTTCCAAAGCGAAACGCTCTGAGTTGAAGGTTTCTCGAGCAGGGCGGACCGCCGAGGCTACTGGTTCACGGTTACATTTGCGGTTCCGGCAGTGCCTCCCAGCGAGGCGCTGATGGTCGCACTTCCCGTAGAGACTGCAACGGCTACGCCACTGCTGTTGATACTCACCACCGAGGAAGCGCTGGAGGTCCAGCCCGCCGAAGTTGTAACGTTGCCCACCGAGCCGTCCGAGAACGTAGCCGAGGCGGTAAATTGCTGCTGCGTGACACCGTTGGTACCGGACACGCTCATGGTTGCCGGGTTTGGATTTACCGTGATCGACATGATGGTCTTGTTGCTGACCGTAAGAGGAGCGGTTGCCGTCGCACTGCTGTTGGTGGATTTTGCCGTGATGGTGGAGGTTCCAAGCGCAACCGCCGTCACCAATCCAGAGTTATCGATCGTCGCAACGTTCGTATTGGACGACAACCAGGTCACCTTATCCGTTACGTCACCGCTGGTGTTGTTGCCGAAGATCGCCGTTGCCGTGAACTGCTGCGTGTTGGTGGGAGTAATCCACCCGCTGGTGGGCGAAAGGGAAAGCGAAGTTATCGAGTCCGAAGCAGGAAAAAATCCGCTGCAGCTTGCAAGAAGCAGAGCCGACGCAAGGGTAACTACGAACCCGCCACACCACTTTAGCCGTTGCATATCTAACATTCTCATCGTCCAAAAAGCCGCGCGTCTCCACAGAGAACCCGGCAACGATCCATTACTCTCGCTTGCGCAGGCCACGTGAGCTCGGTGGCCATCCAACAATCTTATACGCAAATGCCCATAAGACGAGTGAGGGCAATGTCGGTTAGCCCAGTTGCAATTGCTAAGCAAGAACCACCAGCTTATAGCATTAGCGAAAATTCGCTTCCGCATGCGAACAGGAAGGTGACGATGGACGGGTTGAGCACGCAGCCATGCGTCAGCGGTCACAGACAATCTGTCAGGCCCTGGCACATGATGAAACGGTGGGCAGCCCCGTCAGAGACAGTCCTCCCGAGACGGAACGCGCTTCGGAGGATGGCCAGCCGTTGAGGCTGCCCATCGGCAAGCACTGTCCAGCTCCGGGAGGCTTAGCATATGAAGAAAGCCATCGTCTTCGCTGTTTTGGCTATAGCTATCCAGTTGATAGCACAGGAGAAATCAACGATTACGGTGAAAAAGGCCGAATTTGCTAATGGGGTTGTGATCGTTAGCGCAGTTCAGGAATCTAATGAGCAGCAGGCAAAAGCCGCTTCATTTGAGCTGCACTGCAATAAGGGCGCCAGTGGCTGCAAAGCGCCGGAGCCCGGGAACTACATTATGGTGAGGCTGCCCAAGAATTGGGGCATGTACGACTGCCCCAATGTGGATTTATACCCGACGGCGGCCGATCCAGCCACAGATCAGAAAATTGGCGAATACTGCGTAGTCGAGAAGTAATTGCGCCAGGGGGACAACTCGCCGGGTACGACTGTACTCGGAATGAGCAGCTGATCAGGGAGGCAAGCCTGGTCGGGTGCTTCAGCTTCTGCCTGCGTTGTAAGACGGTATGCTGGGCTGCACGCCAGCCGTCTGCTTGCGGCTTTGGGTCAGCACAGGCAAGCTGCGCGGGGAAGCGAAGTTGTCCGGCAAGGGAGCAGTACAAGGGCTAGAGAAAGCGACAAATGGATGTTCTTCTTCCATGACGAGTGTGACCTGATCGACGACGATCAGTACGACCTGTTTACCCTCACAACCCACATCGAACGTAAATCCGGAGCGGTTTCACGGCAGCGGCCGGCCTCCAACTATCACCAGCGCTGCCTGAATCCTCACTCCCCCACGCAGACAGCTCGCGGCCGGATGATGGGCGCGGGCACTACCGATGTGTAGCTCGAGGTTGCCGACAGCTCGCTGCGCGTGAGCTGAACTGGGTGCGATGAACAAAACGCCTTCGCCGGAAGGCGTTTTCTTCTTCCCGCAAAACTTTGCTGCGCGAACACTGGCCATCGCTTAATAGCGTGATGGGAGTCCTTGACGGTAACCTGACAAGCGGTTACTCTGCGCAGGTCTGGGGCCCAGCCGGACTCGGGAGCTATTCATGCAAGCCGAACTACCGACACGGGCCGAAGACTTCGCGCTGGCCCGGAAGCTACAGTGGTTGGCGCTCTCGCTGACGCCGGGCATTGGTGCCGGCCGCGGACGAAAGCTGATCGAGCACTCGGGCGGAATTGACCGGATCTTCGCGGCATCTTTGACGGAGCTGGAAGCAGCTGGCTTGCCCTCAGCTGCGGCACAGAGTCTTGCGTGCGGCAAATCGCTGGATCTGGCCGCTACGGAATACGACCACGCGCGTGAAGTCGGCGCCAGTGTTCTTGTGCAGGGCGACGCTGAGTATCCGAAACAGCTGCTGGAGATCTACGATCCACCGCTCGCGCTTTACGTTCGTGGGAATCTTGCCGTCATCGATAAGCCAGGGATTTCGGTCGTGGGCACCCGGCATCCGACGCCGTACGGCACCGGAATGGCCGAGCGGCTTGCAGGCGATCTGGCGGCGCGCGGCCTGGTGATATTCAGCGGTATGGCGCGCGGGATCGACACCGCTGCCCATCGTGGCGCGTTGACGGCGCGCGGTTCCACGGTGGCCATCTGGGGAACCGGCATTGACGAAGTTTATCCCAAGGAAAACAAGAAGACTGCTGACCAGATTGTCGCATCCGGCGGGGCGATTGTGACGGAATTCCCGCTCGGGACGTTCCCGGCGCCGCAGAACTTTCCCATTCGCAATCGCATCATCAGCGGCATCGCGATTGGCGTGCTGGTGATCGAAGCCGGCGAATACAGCGGAACGCGTGTAACAGCCCGCTGCGCTCTTGAGCAGGGTCGCGAGGTCTTTGCGGTGCCGGCAACGTGACCAACAAAATGTCCTGGGGCCCTAACACATTGATAAAGCAGGGGGCTGCGCTGGTCGCTACCTGGCAGGATGTGTGGGAAGAGCTTCCGGCGGACACTCGCCTCGCCTTGACTCCTGTAGAACCGCCTGCATCGGAAGAGGCCGCTTCGGCATCATTGTTTCAGGGCGCCGAGCTGTCGCCCCACGAGAAACGGGTCCTCGGGCTGCTAAAATCGGACGAATCCACCCATATCGATCAGCTGGTCGAGCGCTTATGCGCGCACCTCTCCTCTTCGGAGATCTTCGCAGCTTTATTTGAGTTGGAGCTGAGCGGCCGGATTAGGCAGCTACCCGGTAAATATTACGTGAAGACAATGTAGGTGAGGGTAAGGTCTCCTTGGCGTTGTGGCCCGTGCTTCGCAAGTTAACCCTCGGCGGTTCGCTACAAGTATATGATTCAAAGCGCTTTATTGGTGGCTGATAAGCGACAGCTGAGAGCGCGGTTTCGCCATTCTATGAAACCGTGCTAGCTTCATAAACGTATTCCGCAATTATTGAGGTTCCATTGGCCAAAGATCTAGTCATCGTCGAGTCGCCTGCCAAGGCCAAGACGATCCAAAAATATCTCGGCTCGGGCTATGAGGTCGAAGCCTCGCTCGGCCACATTAAAGATCTGCCCAAGAAGTCTCTGGGCGTCGATCTCGACAACGACTTCGAGACCGAGTACGTCGTCATCCCGGGCAAGGAAAAGGTTGTCGCCAAGCTGAAGAAGCTGGCGAAGTCGGCTGACGCCATCTATCTGGCGCCCGATCCGGATCGCGAGGGCGAAGCCATCGCCGCACATCTCGCCGAAGAACTCGGCGGGGACGGCATCAATGGCAAGAAAAAGAAGAAGAGTGCCGTCACCATCCGGCGCGTGACCTTTAACGAGATCACCAAGCGCGCCGTACAGGAAGCCTTCCAGCATCCGCGCGACATCGACGTGAACCTGGTTGACGCGCAGCAGACGCGCCGCGTCCTTGACCGCCTCGTCGGCTACCAGATTTCGCCGCTGCTGTGGGACAAGGTCCGTCGCGGCCTCTCCGCCGGTCGTGTGCAGACCGTCGCCCTGCGCCTGATCGTCGAGCGCGAGCGCGAGATCAAAGCCTTCGTCAAAGAAGAGTACTGGACGATCGACGCCCATCTGCACGCCCAGAAGCCGCCGCACTTTAACGCGCGCTTCGTCGGCATCGGCGACGAGAAGACTCCCATTCCCAATGCCGAGGAAGCCGAAAAACTCAAGGCTGCATTGGAGAAGGCCGACTGGAGTGTCCGCTCGGTCGACACGCGCGAGCGGCGTCGCAGCCCGGCCGCGCCTTTCACCACCAGCAAATTCCAGCAGGATGCCTCGCGCAAACTCCGTTTCAGCGTGAAGCGCGCGATGATGATCGCGCAGCGGCTTTATGAAGGCATCGACCTGGGCGAGGAAGGCACCGTCGGTCTGATCACCTACATGCGTACCGACTCGCCGCAAGTCTCGAATGACGCCCTGGCCGAAGTCCGCGAGCTGATCGGTAAAGACTACGGCCAGGAATTCCTGCCCGAGTCGCCGAATACATACAAGTCGAAGAAGACTGCGCAGGAAGCACACGAGGCGATTCGCCCGACATCCGTCGCTCGTCATCCCGATGCCGTCAAACAATATCTCCAGGAAGACGAGTACAAGGTTTACAAGCTCATCTGGCAGCGTTTCGTCGCATCGCAGATGAACCCCGCGGTCTTCGATCAGACGACGGTCGACATCGACGCCAAAAACGGAGACACGGTCTATCGCTTCCGCGTGACCGGGTCCGTGCTGAAGTTCGAAGGCTTCCTCAAGATCTACAAGGAGTCGAAGGACGTTGAGGACGAAGAGGACGAGGCGCTGAAGCACAAGCTGCCGCCAATGGAGGCGGGCCAGAAGCTTAAGTTGCGCCATGTCGATCCTGAACAGCACTTCACCGAGCCGCCTCCGCGCTACAACGAGGCTTCACTGGTGAAAGAGCTGGAAGAGCGGGGAATTGGCCGTCCGTCGACGTACTCGGCCATCATCAGTACCATCCAGGAGCGCCAGTACGTGCAGAAGTCGGGCGGAAAATTCATCCCGACCGAGATCGGCATGGTTGTCACCGACCTGCTGGTCGAGAACTTCAAGGACATCTTCGATCCGCAGTACACGGCGCGGCTGGAAGAAGAACTCGACGAGATCGAAGACGGCAAGGAGCGCTGGACCGACGCCCTGAAGGACTTCTACAAGAAGTTCGAGAAGGAACTCCATTACGCCGAAAAGCACATGGAGAACGTCAAGCGGATGGAGAAGCCCACCGACGAGAAGTGTGAGCGGTGCGGCTCGCCGCTGGTCATCAAGTGGGGTAAGCACGGCTCGTTCTACGCCTGCAGCGCCTACGACAAGAACGATCCCAACAGCTGCACCTTCACCAAGGAAAATCCGATCGATCTGCCGGATCTCGACTCCGCCGACGTACAGGAGACCACGCAGGAAGAGTATTGCGAAAACTGCGGGCGTCCCATGGTCCTGAAGCGCGGTCGTTTTGGCCAGTTCATGGCGTGCACGGGATATCCCGATTGCAAGACCACACGGCGGCTTGACCAGGGCAAGAAGGTTCCCGACATCCCGCTTGACGAGAAGTGTCCGCAGTGCGGCCGCAACCTGCTCTTGCGCCATGGCCGCTACGGCGAGTTCATCTCCTGTAGTGGATATCCCGAATGCAAGTGGGTGAAGCAGAACTACATCGGCGTAAAGTGTCCGCAGTGCAAGACCGGCGATCTGGCTGAGAAGAAAGCCCGCCGCGGCAACATCTTCTACGGCTGCTCAAATTACCCGAAATGCCGCTTCACCTCGGCATACAAGCCTGTAGCCGAAGCCTGTCCTGAGTGCGGCAGTTCCTACTTGCTGGAGAAAAACCTTAAATCCGGCAGCTTCCTCGTTTGCCCCAATAACAAACGCACCGAGCCCGAAGAGCCCAAACGCCGTGGGAAGAAGAAAGCCGAGGACGAAACTACGGTTAAATGTGACTATTCGCGCGAACTGAAGCCCGAAGCCGTAGCATAATAGACAGATCGTCAATCCAACCCGCCCGGCCCTGCGCCGGGCATTCATATTTGAAAGAGGTGAAATATGGCTAAGCTACAAGAAGGGACGATTATTGCCCACCTCATCGTGAACGACGCTTCCAAGGCTCTGGACTTCTATAAGAACGCGTTTGGAGCCGAGATTCTTGGCGTTCACAAAACTCCGGATGGAAAGGTCATGCACGCAGAGCTGAGCGTCGGAGGCGCCCGGTTGATGCTGGCTGACGAATTTCCCGGCTGCGGTTCGGCCAGGACGCTGGGCGGCAGCCCGGTCGTGCTGAACCTCTATGTGCCGAAAGATGTCGACACTCTTTGGAACCAGGCTGTCTCAGCGGGTGCGCAGGTCGTCATGCCGCTGGGCGATCAGTTCTGGGGCGACCGTTACGGCCAGATCACCGATCCTTTCGGACATCGCTGGGCGTTAGGTCAGCATGTCGAAGACGTTGCTCCCGCCGAGATGGAGCGTCGCGCCAAAGAGGCATTCGAAAAAATGGCGGCACACGCCCATCAGTAATTCGAATCCGAGTATCTTGGCGAATCATCCAACGTAGGGAAAGCCGTCGTGCAGACGGCTTTTCCATATCCCAGCAAAACTGATTTGGAGGAACGAATGAGCAGTGGACAAGCCAACTGTGAAGACGCAAAACTGGTTCTGGAACTCTATGACCTGCGCCGCGAGACCGTGATGCGCGAGGCGCGCACCTGGGTCGCCACTCATCCACCCACCTCAATCGACGAGCTCATGTCCGTTGTCAACAACTTCGGCAGCAAGGAGAACGCCTACGTGCGTCAGGTGTACGGCTACTGGGAGATGGTTGCCTCGCTGATCGTGCATGGCACTCTGAACGCGAAGTTGGCGCATGACACGCAGGGCGAGATGTATTTCGTCTATGCCCTCATACAGCCCTATATCTCTGAAATGCGTAAACGGCTGGATTCGCCCGAATTCCTGCAGAACCTTCAGAAGGTGATCGAGAGTACGGAAGAAGGTCGCGACCGCCTGGCGCGTACGCAGAAGCGAATTGCAGAGTTCGCGAAGCGGGCCGCGGCTTCCGCAGGAACCGCTGCAGCGAAGCAGGGCGCGGCGTAGGCCATGCGGCTGGGTAGAGCACGCCTTCAGGCATGCTTAAAAATTGAGCTGCAATAGGGACCGGCTTTAGCCGCTGAGGTTATGACAGTGACTGCAATCTCAGCGGCTGGAGCTGTTTTTTTGCGGCGCCTAGCTCAGATATTCCCGGATATATGGATCATGGCAGCGCAGCAGTTCCGTCGCGGTTCCCTCGAAGATGATTTTTTCATCACGAAGGAGCAGAAACCGCGTACGCATGTCCTCAACCGATACACCGTCTCCAACCGGCACCATCTTGTTCAGCTTCCGATCGAAGCAGTGGCTGGCCATGGTGAACGCATCCTGCAACCGGTGCGTCACCATCAGCGAGCTGGTGTGGTATACGTCACGCTGTTTTACGATGAGCTCGATGATCGTATTTGACGTCACCGGATCGAGCCCGCCCGTGGGTGAGTCGTAAAGCAGGACCTCCGGCTGGGTGATGATGGCGCGTGCAATCGCCACTCGGCGACGCATGCCGCCCGACAGTTCGGCCGGAAACAGGTTGAAAGTGTGTTCCAGTTCCACGAAACGCAGCGCCTCCAGCACGCGGGCGTGGATCTCTTCTGTGACCCTGCCGGTCTCTTCGATCAGGCGATAGGCGACGTTCTCCTCCACGGTCAGCGAGTCGAACAGCGCGCTCTCCTGAAACACCATTCCGATCTTACGTCGCAGGGCGAACAGTTCCCGCTCCTGCATGTTCGTGATTTCCTCACCCAGCACGGTGATTCGCCCCGCGTCCGGTTTCAGCAGCGCCAACGCCAGCTTCAGGATCAGAGTCTTGCCCGTCCCGGCTACACCCATCAGGATCTTGGTCTCGCCCCGCGGCAGCTGGAAGGAGATGGCTTGTAGCACGGGATTGTCGAAGGCAATGGAGACGTTCTCAAAGCGGATGACCGGCTCCTCCGCCTGTGGCGGGGACATCGCACTCTGCGGCTGTGGAGGCGCGGAGGTCGTCATCGTCAGTACTGGAAGAACCCCATGAGCAGGCGCGTCATGAAGAAATCGCTGACCAGGATCAACACTGAAGCCGCTACGACTGCCTGCGTAGTCGCGCGTCCCACACCTTGCGTGCCGCCCTTCGCCGACAGGCCGTAATAGCAGCCGATGCTGGCGATAACGAAGCCGAACATCACCGGTTTGGTTAAGCCCATAAGGACATCTCCGAAGCGCAGTGCCTGGTATGCCGTCGTCCAGTACTCGTTGGCGTCGAGCCCCAGGAGCAGATAGGAAACCATCATGCCGCCGGTTAGCCCGACCAGGTTGGAGATGATCGTCAGGAAAAACAGCATCACGATGCTGGCGATTACGCGCGGCGTTACCAGCTTCTTCGATGGATCGACCCCCATCGCGCGCATCGCGTCAATCTGCTCGGTCACTTTCATCGATCCGAGCTCGCTGGCCATGCCGCTGGAGTTGCGCCCTGCCACCATCAAGCCGGTCAGCACCGGGCCGAGTTCGCGAACCATCGATAAGGACACCAGCTTGCCCGTCAGGGACAGCGATCCGAATTGCTGGAGAGTGCTCGAGGTCTGCAACGCCAGCACCGCGCCGGTAAAGAATCCGGTCAAGACTACGATCGGAAGCGAGCCGACACCGATGAGGTCGGCTTGGATCAGCGTGTCAGCGATGTATCGCGGCTGCGCAAAGACATTGCTGAGCGAGCGGCCGGCCAGCAGGGAATAATCCTGCACCGCCTGCACCTGCTCTTTCGCAAACTCCGTGGGCGAGAAAATGGCCATGCTCGACGCAAAACGGCTCTCAACGAAATATATCAGAGCCAACGACTTCCACCCTCATCGGCGTGCGGCCGACGGTCACAGGTGTCGAAATGACTACTATCGACCATAATGGCAAAAAGGTGTGCTGCTAGTAGTTTTTTATTGCGCAGGTAGCCGACTGGTGCCTATGCAGAGCGGCCAGATTGATTTAGTATGCATTTCCAAGTTGCGCGACACTGGGGAGGGGCGCGCGTATGGCATTCCAGGTGGATCGAAGCGCATTCGATCCCGAGTCAGGGTTCGAGTATTACATCTGCTTCAAGCCTGAAGTTGAGGTGGAGGGCGACGAAGTCCGCTCGCGCATTCCGATCGAGGTGGCAGTGTCCATTTCCGAAACGGGCGACGTTGCCGACCTCAGCTTCGTGCTGCCCAAAATGTGCCGCAACGATCATTCACTTTCGTTTTTGAAGCGCGATCCGACCGCGGCCTGCGTCGAGAATCGCGTCTTCATTGCTATCCCCGGCCTGAGCGGCGATTCGGTGTTTACCGCCCCTGCCACGCTTGAGCTGGATCATTCCGGGCGGATCGTCGCCGTCGAAATCAACGGCTGCATTCCCAAGACCAGTACCTTCAAGCCGGCCCACGCGTGAGGGGCTAAGGCCCGAGCCGTTAGCTTTTAGCTCTTAGCTCTCATGCCTTAGCTCTTGGTCCGCAGAGCCCCACATTTCTTTTCGGCGCCATGATCGTGTGGCCCGCTCTCGGTGCTGGTATTCAGCGCCGTTCGTCCTCGCCCAAGAATGGCTGATTCCCGGCCAGCCTTGGCAAGCCCTGGCGTCAAGAGCCAAGAGCCTCAGCCCGGGCGAACCTTCCAATCGGCTATCATTGCCTCGTGAACGACGCAACCGCCTTCATCCTGGCCGGTGGCCGCAGCTCGCGCATGGGCTCGGACAAGGCGTTACTCTCATTCGGCGGGCAGAGCCTGTTGCAACGAACGCTGCAAGCCGCCTCGTCCGTTACCGGCAAAGTATTCGTTCTCGGTCCGAAGGAGCGATACGGACGTTTCGGCGATGTGATCGAAGACGTCTATAAAGATTGCGGGCCGCTGGCCGGCATCCATGCGGCGTTAAGCACATCAACCACCGATCTGAATCTGATGCTGTCGGTGGATATGCCGCTGATGACTGCTGATTTTCTTCGATGGCTCATGCATGAAGCAAGCGTTGCGAGGGAACTGATCGTCGTTCCTGATGCGCTCGGTGGACCCCAGCCGCTCTGTGCAGTGTATCGCCGGGAGGTGCGCGGGCCGGCCGAGCTGCTGCTGAAGCGTGGAGAGTATAAGATCAGCAATTTGTTTACAGCCGTGCCGACGCGGTACATTTCAGAGCGGGAGGTCGTTGGCGCTGGATTCTCAGCAGAAATGTTCAGCAACATCAACACACCAGCGGAGTACGAACATTTGAGGGCCGAGACCGACCACAACGGCCTGCTAAAAGCTAAGAGCTAAAAGCTAAGAGCTAACCGGTAACCATGCCTGAGCAAAAGCCGTATATCGAGTTCATCAACGTGCACAAGGCCTTCGGCAGCAATGTCGTGCTGGACGGCGTCAGTTTCGAAGTGATGCCCGGCGAGACAGTCTGCATTCTGGGACGAAGCGGTGTCGGCAAGTCGGTCTCGCTCCATAACATTATGGGCTTTCTTAAGCCGGACAGCGGGCGCATCTGGGTCGCCTACGAAGACATCACCGATTACGGCGAAGCCGACATGGAGCGCATCCGCAAGAAAGTCACGATGGTCTTCCAGAACGGCGCACTGTTCGATTCGCTTACCGTTGGCGAGAACGTTGCGTTCCCGCTGCGCGAGCGCGGCGGCCTGGCTGAAGAGCAGATCTACCAGATTATCGACGGCCTGCTCGACATGGTAGGCGTGCGCGAATTTCGCGATCTGCTGCCCTCGGATCTCTCTACTGGAATGAAGCGCTCTGTCGCGATCGCACGCGCCCTGGCGGCCCAGCCCGACGCCGTCCTCTACGACGAGCCGACCACAATGGTCGATCCATTGATGGCGCATCTGCTGGGCGATTTGATCCAGAAACTAAAGAAGCAGTTGAAACTCACCAGCATCGTCGTCACGCACGATATGGCGCTCGCCAAAAAGCTGGCCGACCGGCTGCTCTTCCTTCACGAAGCCAAGGCGATCTTCTTCGGCACCTTCGCCGAGATGGCCAAATGCCAGGAGCCCATCGTGCAGGAATTCCTTGATCTCGACTCCATGGACTTCGAGCACTACTTCGGCGCACAGCGCCCGCCTCACCAACCGCGCTTCGAGACGACGTAAGGAACATCACCACAGATACACAAAGGCACAGAGGAAACCAGGAAGGCCGTTTAGATTTTGCTACTGGTGATAATGATTCCATGACAATGTCGGCTCCTAGACCCGAGTAAAGTTGGTGGTGCTAACCAACCAGCAGGCTCGGGAGAAAGGAGCCGAACAATGATCATTATAGGTGTAGATTTTCATCCCGAGTTTCAGCAAATAGCGTGGGTAG
>DATFSK010000065.1:0-24617 GCA_035262645.1 Terriglobales bacterium | reverse complement strand
CGAGCGGAAGACGATCTTCGGGTTGTGCTTCTGCAGAACCTTGGTGATGGCCGCCGTCAGCGTCGTCTTGCCATGGTCGATGTGACCGATGGTGCCTACGTTCACGTGCGGCTTGCTGCGATCAAATTTCTCTTTCGCCATTGGAGCTCCTGAAACTGTGCCGCCCCTGACGGGGCTCAAAATATAAAATTCGCGCTACCCGGGACTGCGTCCTGGGCTAAGCTGACGCCGCGCCTACGGCGCTTGATCCTTCAAATTCAAACTTCGGCTTCTACGACCGAAGCTCCTTAACGCCACGCAGCTACTTCGTTCCCGCCGGGCTCTTGCCTTGCACCTTCGCGACGATCTCTTCGGCGACCGAGCGCGGCGCCTCTTCGTAGCGCGAGAAGTGCATGCTGAAGGTTGCGCGGCCCTGGGTATTCGAGCGCATGTTGGTGGCGTAGCCGAACATCTCGGCCAGCGGAACCATCGCCTTGATCACCTGCGATCCGGCGCGATGCTCGATGCCTTCGATCCGCCCGCGGCGGCTGTTCAGGTCGCCGATAATCACACCCATGTACTCTTCTGGGACCACAACTTCGACCGACATCACCGGCTCCAGCAGAACCGGGCTCGCCTTGCGCGCGGCTTCCTTGAACGCCATTGAGCCGGCAATCTTGAAGGCCATTTCGTTCGAGTCGACTTCGTGATAGCTGCCGTCGTACAGCGTCGCCTTCACGTCGACCATCTCGTAGCCGGCGAGGACGCCGCCTTCCATCGCTTCTTTAATGCCCTGGTCGACCGGCTTGATGTACTCCTTCGGAACCGTGCCGCCAACGATTTCGTTGACGAACTCGTACCCCTTGCCTGCCTCGTTCGGCTCGATGCGAATCTTGACGTGACCGTACTGGCCGCTGCCGCCGGTCTGGCGAATGTATTTGCCTTCGGCTTCGGACTGCTTGCGGACCGTCTCGCGATAAGCCACCTGCGGCTTACCAACGTTGGCCTGCACGTTGAACTCGCGCATCATGCGGTCAACGATGATCTCCAGATGCAGCTCGCCCATGCCGCTGATGATGGTCTGGCCACTGTCGGGGTCGGTCATCACCTTGAACGTTGGGTCTTCCTGCGCCAGCTTGCCCAGCGCGACGCCCATCTTTTCCTGATCGCCCTTGGTCTTGGGCTCGACGGCGACGGAAATTACCGGCGCCGGGAATTCGATCGACTCAAGCACAATGGGGTGCTTCTCGTCGCAGATCGTGTCGCCGGTGGTGACGTTGCGCAGCCCGACGCAGGCGCAGATATCGCCGGCGTAAATTTCCGTGATGTCCTCGCGCTTGTTGGCATGCATCTTCAGCAGTCGGCCAATGCGCTCCGAGCGCGAACGCGCGCTGATGTGCACGCTGTCGCCCTGCTTCAGATGTCCGGAGTACACGCGGATAAACGTGAGCTGACCGACAAACGGGTCGGTCATGATTTTGAAGGCCAGCGCCGCGAAGGGAGCTTTGTCCTCGGCGGGACGCTCTTCTTCGTTACCCGCGTCGGGGTTCGTACCTTTAACCGCGGGAATATCGAGCGGGGAGGGCAGGTAATCCACGACGGCATCGAGCAGCGGCTGCACGCCTTTATTCTTGAAGGCCGTTCCGCAGATCACCGGAAAAAGCTTCATCTTCACGGTGGCGCGGCGTAACGCGGCTTTCAACTCCGGCTCGGTGATCGTCTCGCCTTCGATGTACTTGTGCATCAGCTCGTCCTGGTCGTCGTTTTCCACGATGGTCTCGACCAGGATCTGATGGAAGGCGTTCGCCTTTTTCTTCAGCTCTTCGGGAATCTCTTCGACGTCGTACTCAGCGCCCATCGACTCGTCGTTCCAGATGATGGCCTTCATCGACATCAGATCGATGACGCCTTTGAACTTGTCTTCCTGTCCGATGGGGAGCTGGATGGCGACGGGGCGGGCATTCAGGCGCTTGCGGATGGTATCGACGGCGTGCTCGAAGTCGGCGCCCATCTTGTCCATCTTGTTGATGAAGCAAATGCGCGGGACACCGTACTTATCGGCCTGGCGCCATACGGTCTCCGACTGCGGCTCGACGCCATGGACGGCGTCGAAAACGGCGCAGGCGCCATCAAGGACGCGCAGCGAGCGCTCAACTTCAGCCGTGAAGTCGACGTGGCCCGGCGTGTCGATGATGTTGATGCGGATGTCTTTCCAGAAGCATGTGGTGGCGGCCGAGGTAATGGTGATGCCGCGCTCCTGCTCCTGCGCCATCCAGTCCATGGTTGCAGTGCCCTCATGGACCTCACCAATGCGGTGCGTGCGTCCTGTGTAGAACAGGATGCGCTCCGTGGTGGTGGTCTTGCCGGCATCGATGTGGGCCATGATGCCGATGTTCCTGCAACGCTCTAATGGGACCTGTCTGGGCACAATCTTTTCCGTTTCTTGCTCGGTAGAGCGGGCTTTCAAGCCCGCGTTACGCGTTTCTCCGACTCTTTGTCATCCCGACCGTACCGCTTTAGCGGTGAGCGGAGGGACCTGCTTTTCGTTGCGCGAATCTGCCGTCCCTGCGGGACTACATCCCTAAACTATGCCCACCCAGGACTGCGTCGTGGGCTAAGCTGAACTCCGTCCCTGCGGGACTCTGTTCGCGCTCATCGGCCAGTTGCTTCGACAACCGGCATTCCAATCTCTCGGACGCGGCGCTGAAGCGCCGCACTACCCCAACCTTCACGACGCAAGCCCGAAGGCCTGCGCTTTCACCTACCAGCGATAGTGGGCGAAGGCCTTGTTGGCCTCGGCCATGCGGTGTACGTCTTCCTTCTTCTTGATCGAGGCGCCGCGGTTGTTCGCGGCATCGAGCAGCTCGTTCGCCAGCTTGTCGACCATGCCCTTCTCGCCCCGGCCACGGCTGTAAGTCAGGATCCAGCGGATCGCCAGCGAGGTTCGGCGGTCGGCATTCACTTCGACCGGCACCTGGTAGTTGGCGCCGCCCACGCGGCGGGTCTTCACTTCCAGCACCGGCTTGGTGTTCTCCACGGCCTTCTTGAACAGCTTGATGGCCTCGTCGCCGCCCTTCTCCTCGAGCTTCTTCATGGCGTTGTAGAAGATGGACTGGGCGGTGGACTTCTTGCCGTCCCACATCATGGAATTGACGAACTTGTTGACCAGGGTGGACTGATACACCGGATCAGCCAATTGTTCGCGCTTGGCGATATGTCCTTTTCTCGGCATAGTTCCTCGTTACGCCTTGGGGCGCTTGGCGCCGTACTTCGAGCGGCCCTGCTTGCGATTGGCGACGCCCACCGAATCCAGCGTGCCGCGCACCACGTGGTAGCGCACGCCCGGCAGGTCCTTCACGCGGCCGCCGCGGATCAGCACGATGGAGTGCTCCTGCAGGTTGTGGCCGACGCCGGGGATGTACGTCGTCACCTCGATGCCGTTGGTGAGCCGCACGCGCGCGACCTTGCGCAGCGCAGAGTTCGGCTTCTTCGGCGTCTGGGTGTACACGCGGGTGCAAACACCGCGCTTCTGCGGGCAAGACTGCAGCGCCGGGCTGGCCGTCTTGTAGTTCGGCGCGCTCCGGCCTTTCCTCACCAGCTGATTAAATGTAGGCACTCTTCTTGGCTCCTCACATGGCTGGGCTGAAGCCCAGCTCTACATGTGCCGTCCCTGCGGGACGCTTAATTCTTAATTGCTCGCTACCCAGGACTGCGTCCTGGGCTAAGCTGAACTCCGCCCCTTCGGGGCTCCGCCGTTTCTTCTCGCCCCATCAATGCCAGCCTGCAACATCGAGGCGGCGCCAACCAGGGCGGCGACGTGGCCGCGAGATGCCGTCTACGGCGATAACCGCCGCGCGAAATCTCACCGATGCATGGGGCTGGGCAGCAGCATTGTTGACTGCCCATACTTCCCCTGGCTCCAGCCGGGGAATATTGGTTTCCGATCAGGTTAGGCTTACGACGGTGACGCCGTGTCGTTCCGCACCGGCTTGGCGCCGGAAGCGGAAATCAGGAACGAGGGCGCTCCGTTTCGTTGCCTCGGCCTGCATACCCACCGGAAGTCCGGCGGAAGCGCAGGCACGTTTCAGCGAGGATCCTGCAAAACATTCTACAGGATGTAGATCAGAGCAGCACAGCCAGACACTACAGGCAGGCCAAACAGAACTCGCGGAACCTTTTAACTATAGCAATCCCACTCGCGGGACGTCAACTTTTTCGCCACATCGTGCCTGCAGCATGCGGGGAGCAGGCAGAGGATCCGGCTTGCGGTGATCCCCTCAGGATTCTTGGGCAGTGTGTCTGTGCAGACTGAGACACCACCGATTCTCGACGTAGCTTGCCGAAATTCCGAACGAGCCCTACACTGAGGCTTTCCTTTTGCCATAATACGTCGTACGCATCCGCCGGAACCATCACCGGCGGGGAGGATACATGCAGCGGGTATCTCCGGTTCAAGGTTTGGCTGTCCTGGCAGCAGCTCTCTTCCTGACATTCTTACCAGCCTGCGGTGGCGGCACCAACACGAGCACCGTTGTCACCGATATCCTTTTGACCCCCACCACCATTTCGCTGAACGAAGGCGGAGTGGCCAGTCTTTCGGCGATAGCGCAGAATTCGTCGGGTAATTCGGTTGCCGCCGATATCAGCTTCACCAGCAGCAACCCCAATATCGCGACGATCTCCACCGGCGGGCTGGTGTGCGGAGGACGCTGGGATGCCAGCTTCGTCAATTGCAACGCCACCATCGGATCAGGCGGAGTGGGACAGGTAACCATCACCGCCACCGCGACCGCCAACAACGTCACCGCCACGACCACGGTGTACGTGCATGTACAGGTGGATCAAGTGCAGACGACGCTGGGGAACAGCTGCACCACGATGGGCGACACGGTCAGCATCAGCGGACAAGCCTTCAGCACGACGGCGCCGGGGTGCTCTCCTGCTGCGCCGTGCAACATTACGTCTACCGTCGGCCCATTCTCCTTTGGCAGCAATGATACGAGCATCGTCTCCGTCAACAGTTCAGGAGGCCTGCAAGCGCAAACACCGGGTGCGGCAACCGTGTTCGCCAGCGTCTCCGGGGTGAACGGTGTGGGCGTGCCATATCTTACCTGCCCGGTGGCAGCAATCATGGTGCATAACTCCACCGACTCGAACACGTCCTTCACCTTGAGTCCAGGGGGCACACAGCCGCTGACGGCGGATGTCTACGACACGAACAATCGCTACGTAAAGCCGGCGCTCACGTGGGGCACGTCCTCCACCGCCACCGCCACGGTTGCCGCCACTGGTACGGTGAACAATCCCGGCACCATCACCGCGGTTGGTCCCGGCACGGCTTACATTACGGCCGCGTGCAGCTATCCCAATTGCAACAAGTTCGTCGTGGCGCAGTACAGCCAGAACGTCGTCACCGCGACCGTCAGCGGCAGCAGGAGTACGACGGTGTACGCCGCCAGCACGAATTCAACCATGCTGGTTCCCTTCGATATTTCCACCGACGTCCCTGGTACGGCGATTACCCTTCCGTTCACGCCGAACTCGATCATCGCCGACCCATCGGGCAGCGGTCTCTATCTGGGATCGGCTTCGGGCCTGATGGCCGTTGCCAGCTCGGGCACGGTAACGACCTTGCCTGTAAACGGGACCATCGTAGCCATTTCGCCGGATAGCAAGTTTATGTTGCTGTCCGACAGCGTCGCCAACCAACTGAACTACTTCGATCTCGCCACCAGCACGGTCGCTACTACAACACCCTCGACGACGGTCACTTCGGATGCGTACACCCCTGACAGTGGAGTCAACGAGTGGGTTACAGGCACACAATTCGGATTCGGGCCGGCCAGCGGTTTGGCCGGTACCGCGACCTTGGCGAATACCGCCAACGCTCTGGACATCATGGCGCAGGGTGGCTTCACCTACATAACCAGCGCGGCGGGGCAAACAATCTATGTGTACTCCACCTGCAACCAGGCCGAGAACCAGGCGCTGACACCGAACAGCCCGTCCAATAGCCCGACGTTGATCAAGGCCATTCCCAATGGGACGGGAGCGGTAGCTGTGGATTCACCGAATATAGACGTGATCTCCACGCCGTCGACGTTGAAGAGTGGCTGCCCGGTTACCACGCAAAGCACGATTAACACTTACCCCCTGGTAGGAATGGGCTCGTTCACCGCCACGCAGATGTTTGTCAGCCCGAACAGCAGCGCGGTGTGGATTGTCGCTGATCTTCCGGAGGTCCTGAACTTCTCGCTGTCGACGTTGACGCCGACCGCCATTCCCCTGGCGGGAGGAGCCATGCCCTTGAATGGCGGGATCACGACCGATAGCGCGCACACCTACTACGGCGCCAGCGATGGCACAGTGCATCGCATCGACGCCGACTCGCTTAGGGATGTGGCACAGATTGCCGTCAACCTGAAGGATTCCAGCGGGAATGTGACGCCACCCAACCTGGTCGTTGTGCTGCCGTAATGCGGTTGCGGCGAACTACTGCTGCGGATTGACGAGAGTTTCGAAGCGTCCGCTGTCGGAGCGTGCGCTCCAGACAGCACCTTCGGCGATGTCGTAGACCCAGCCTTCCACCGCCAGCTCACCGCTTGCCAGGCGCGCCTCTACCGACGGGTGCGTCTTCAGGTTTTCCATCTGCGCGAGCACGTTGTACTCGGTCAGCAGCCTGAGCTGGTCCTGCCTGGAAGCACTGGGATTTTCCCGCAGCAGACGTTCACGCGCGGTCAGCGCATGCCGCATCCAGCTTTGCATGGCGGGCATGCCTGAGGCTTTCTCGGGCTCGAGCAGCACCTTGACTACACCACAATTCATATGTCCGCAAATGATGATGAGCGGCACGCGCAGGGAGAGCAGGGCGTATTCCACGCTGGCCGTGACGCCACCGACGTGGTCGGAATATCGCGGGACGATGTTGCCCGGTGTGCGCTCGGTGAAGACTTCGCCCGGGCCGGTCTGAAGCAGCACGTTGGGCAGGATGCGGGAATCGGCGCAGGTGAAGAACATGGCGATCGGGTGCTGCCGGTCTTTGAGCTGCTGGAAAATGTGGCGCTGCTCGGGATAGACCTCGCGCTGGAACTTCGCCACGCCGGCAACGATCTTGGTGAGCGCTTGTTGGCTGTTCACGACATCTCCGGTAGAAGATTGCTTGCTAGTGTACAGCCGCGCCTACGGCGCTCGATTTTCGATTGTCCTGTTTCGTTCCGAACTTGAAGTCTGTTCTCCCGACAAACGCTAAAGCCGTACCCGACACAATCCGTTGCAAGCGGGACGTTTTCCATCGCCTCTGAAGTCGTCCCTTGAAACAACATCTTCACGACCGCGCCAGCAAAGGGGCTTGGTACTACGGTAGACTGAGCCTCATGCCAGTAGCTTCCAATTCGCTCGCCAACGCTTCGTCCGCCTATCTCCGCTCGGCGATGCACCAGCCCATCCATTGGCACGAGTGGGACGAGGAGGCCTTCGCCACCGCGCAGCGCGAGAACAAACCCATCCTGCTCGACATCGGCGCGGTGTGGTGCCACTGGTGTCACGTGATGGATCGTGAGTCCTACGAGAGTCCCGACGTAGCGGAGATCATCAATCGCGAGTTTATTGCGGTGAAGGTCGATCGTGACGAGCGGCCGGACGTGGACAGCCGCTACCAGCTGGCGGTCTCGGCGATCTCCGGCACCGGCGGCTGGCCGTTGACGGTATTCCTCACTCCTGATGGCCGGCCATTCTATGGCGGGACGTACTTTCCGCCGGTGGATCAGTGGGGACGTCCGAGCTTCAAGAAGATTCTCGAGGCGATCGCCAATGCCTATCGCGAGCGCCGCGATGAGGTGCTGACCTCGGCCGACGAAGCGATGAACGTGCTGGCCAACGCGGAGAGCTTTGCCGGCCGTCAGACGGAGTTTTCGCCGCGCCTGGTGGGCGTGATGGTGCAGTCGGCGCTGCCTATCTTCGACGAGAGGAATGGCGGCTTCGGAAGCGCGCCCAAGTTTCCCCATCCTGCCGCGCTCGATCTGCTGATGGACTGGTACTTGCGCACCCGTGAAGAGCGGGTAGCCACGGTTGCGACAACTACGCTCACGAACATGGCGCGCGGCGGAGTCTACGACCAACTGGCGGGCGGATTTCATCGTTACTCCGTCGACGAGCATTGGACCGTGCCGCACTTCGAGAAGATGTCCTACGACAACTCGGAACTGCTGAAGAACTACGTGCATGGCTACCAGGTCTTCGGCTTCGAGTTCTACGCGCACGTCGCGCGCGACATCATCCGCTGGATGGACGAGTGGCTGAGCGACCGCGAGCACGGCGGCTTCTACGCTTCGCAGGATGCCGACATCAATCTCGACGACGACGGCGACTACTTCACGTGGACGCGTGACGAAGCCAAAGCCGTGCTGAGCGAGGAGGAGTTCGAGGCTGCGGCACTGCACTACGACATCGAAGCGACGGGCGAGATGCACCATAACCCAGCCAAGAACGTCCTGTGGGTGCGTGCGCTGCCGGAAGAAGTCGCGTCGCGCGTGGGTATCGATATCACGAAGGCGCTAGACCTGCTCGCCGCGGCGAAGACGAAGCTGTATGCGGAGAGATTGCGGCGGCCGACGCCGTTCGTCGACAAGACGATTTACGTGAACTGGAACGCCATGTGCGTCTCGGCGTACTTGCAGGCGGCGCAGGTTTTGGGTCTGGATGACGCGCGCAAGTTTGCCCTCCGCTCGCTCGATCGCATTCTTTCGCAGGCGTGGGATGAGCAGCGCGGGCTTTCGCACGTGATCGCCTACGCCGATCCGCACGCGGAGAAACGTTTCATCCGCGGGATGCTGGACGATTATGCCTTCACCGCTTCGGCATGCCTGGACGCGTACGAGATCACCGGCGCGATCAGCTACTTCAATTTTGCCGTGGACATTGCCGAGCAGATGATCGCGCGCTTCAGCGACCCGGCGGGCGGCGGCTTCTTCGACACCGAAGCTTCGCTCGAAGAGAAGCTGCAATTGGGCGCGCTGTCGACGCGGCGCAAGCCGTTCCAGGATTCACCTACACCCGCTGGGAACCCCGCCGCCGCTCTGGCTTTGTTGCGGCTGCACGCCTATACCAACGATGCGAGATATGGCGAGCTCGCCGCGCGTACTCTGGAAGTGTTTGCGGGCGCGGCGGAGCAGTTCGGCATTTACGCCGGCACCTACGGTATGGCGGCGACGTGGCTGTCGCGGCCGCACACGCAGGTGGTCGTTATTGGCGAGGACGAACACGCGGCGGCGCTGCTGCGCGCGGCAATCGCTCCGTTCGCGGTCAACAAGTCGGTGGTGCATCTGACCGACAGCGAAGCGGTGGCGCAGAACCTTCCGCCCGTACTGGCGGAGACCATCCCAAATCTTCCCGCGCTGAGGGAGAAGAAGTCGGTGGCGATCGTCTGCACAAACTTTGCCTGCCAACCCCCGGTGAGCGATCCGGAGGAGTTGGAGAAGATGGTAAGGGCGGCGATTGCGGGGCCGTAGGCGGCTAGCGGAACGGCGAAGCCCACCTACCTCATTCGTAAACATCGGTCGCGGAAAGCGGATAGACTTCTCCGCCAAATCCTATTGTTCAGCGCACGAAAACAAGGACTGGATTCGCCGCCCAAGGTGCGGTTACCTGGGCGGTTTTTTTCATGTTCGGTATAGCACTTCGGTACATGTACTTTCGTAATGCCCCGCTGGTAGTACGGGTCACAGATTTTCCCATTGACAAGCAAATAGCCTAGAGGCGAGGTGCCGAGTCCGGCAGTCCTTGGGTGGATTGCCGGAGGTTGGTGTCGCGCGTCCGCGATGGCGGCCTTGTGCTGTCCCGCTCCGCGCGACTCGGGGCGTGTGCCGAAGCGGCGTCCAGCGCCTTCCGCGCTGGGCTAGGGTTGTTCGGCCCTGGCGGGCTGGTCTTCACCGCGCCGAGGAGATGAGAATGCCGAAGTTCAAGCGCTGTCTGCATGTCAAGAACGACGGAACGGTGTGCCAAGCGCCGGCGATGCGGCGGCGGAGTTGTTGCTACTTTCATATCGACGTGCGGCGGCGGGAGCGGCGGAAGCAGAAGGCGCGAATGGAGTGCGAATTACGCAGACAGGGAGAGGCGCAGGCCGCGATCGCGCTTAACCTGCTGCGGCTCAGGAACTTGATCGATAAACAGCTTCTTTCCAAGATTTTACGAGAGCTTTGTGTTGAAGGTGAATGTTGTGAATAGTTTGCAAAATGCAAAAAAGGGGGGAGGGGTGGGAAAGCAGTTGTCAGTTGTCAGTTGTCAGTTCTCAGTTGTCAGTTCTCAGTTGTCAGTTGTCGGTTGTCAGTTGTCGATTCTCAGCGGTCCGTTACCGTTGTCGCGGGGGCAGGGACGAAGCTTCGGTTGGACAGCCCGCGCCACCAACCCCCACAGCAGGTGCTTGCACTCGGTGGGGGGACGACGCTGCGTACCAAACAGAAGCGGTCGGGCCGGCGGTGATGGCCGGTCTGGAGACCGGCGGTACAGCCGATCTGGAGATTGGCGCTACGCTGTCGGCTGGAGATTTGCGCTCGCTTGCCGCTCAGCTGGAGGCCTGGATATACGCGCGCATCATGTCGGCTTCGCCCGACTTCTCGTCCAGATGGCAGCGCAGCAGGTCGCGCAGAGAGAGAAAGCCCACCAGGATGCGGCCTTCGCAGACGGGCAGATGGCGGACGCCGTGGGTCTGCATCAGGCACATGGCTTCCTCCGAGCTGGCGTTCGGCTCGACCACGCGGAGCTCCGTACTCATTACCTCGCCGATGCGGGTGGTGAGCGGATCGCGGCCTTCGGTTACCACGCGACGCATGATGTCGCGCTCGGAGAAGATGCCGACGAGTTTGGTGTCATCCAGCACCGGAACGGCGCCGACGTTGCAATCCACCATGTAGCTTGCGGCTTCAAACACCGTCTGCGTGGGCTGCACGTAGTGGATGGTGCGGTTGCTGATCAGATCCCGGATGTTCGCCATAGGGCCTCCTGTATAGGGTATGAACGTATGGCGCAATATTCGCCCGGAGGGCGCATCCCCTGGTCTACAAATCCGGCGGGCGCAAAGAAGATGTGCCGGAGCCCCATGATTTCCCGGTGAGATTGCGAGCCCGCAAGAAGCAAAGAGGTAGGCCTGCCCCGGGAGCGAGGAGCGGAGGCGAGTATAGCCCCATCCAGCAGGAAATGGAAAGACAAATGAAATGGGGGAAGCAGAAAATAATGCCGAATGCAGGGACAACCCGCGCTGCAGACGACAAGGCAATGCGACTGGTATGCTCAATCGTTTGATCACAAGCGGGAGGAGAGAACGTGTCAGCTAGTCTGGAAGGACGGACGGTTGTGGTCTTCGGCGTGGCGAACAAGCGCAGCATCGCATGGGCGATTGCGCAACAGATGCAGCAGGCGGGCGCGCAACTGGCCATCACGTATCAGAATGAGCGCCTGAAGCAGGAGGCCGATGAGCTGATCGCGGCGTTGCCGAACTCGCAGGCGTTCCAGTGCGATGTCTCGCGCGATGAGGAGATCGCGCGGCTGTTCGACGCCCTGAAGGAGCGTTACGGCAAGCTTGACGGCCTGGTGCACAGCATCGCCTTCGCGAACGCCGACGATCTCAAAGGCGACTTCGTCGATACCAGCCGCGACGGCTTTCGCCTTGCGCTCGATATCAGCGCATATTCGCTGGTGGCCCTCGCGCGCGCGGCGCGGCCGCTGATGACGGACGGCGGCAGCATTCTGACAATGACCTATTACGGCGCGGAGAAGGTCGTGCCTAAGTACAACGTCATGGGCGTGGCCAAAGCCGCGCTGGAGGCCTGTGTCCGCTATCTAGCCTACGATCTGGGCAAAAGCAACATTCGCGTGAACGCGATTTCCGCCGGTCCGATCAAGACGCTGGCCGCGCGCGGAATCTCCGGCTTCGGCGAGATGCTGAGGGAGCAGTCGGAACGCGCCCCGCTCAAGCGCAATGTCGACGTGAAGGAAGTAGCGTCAACCGCGGTCTTTCTCGCGAGTGATGCCGGCAGCGGCATCAGCGGCGAGACCATCTATGTCGACTGCGGCTACAACATCATGGGATTTTGAAAGGCAGTGGCTGGTGGCTAGTGGTCAGTGGCTAGTGAAGAGCTGACGCGGTTGTACCCGACGATCGGTGTTCTAGCCGATCTCCAGATCGCCCGCCGACTGGCAGATGAAGAAAAGTTTTTCGGCGATGAAAAAGCGGGGGCTCGCGCCCCCGCTACAGCCGGTCTGGTCACCGGCGCTAGTCGCCGAACATCAGTGGTTTCTTACTGTCAAGCTCACGCTGGTGGAATGCTGCAGCGTGCCACTGGTTCCGGTAATCGTCAGCGTGTAAGTGCCCGGCTGAGTCTTCGAAGATGTCGACACCGTCAAGGTCGAGTTGCCCGACGTGTTGATCGACCCCGGATTGAAGCTACACGTGCTTCTCGGCGGACATCCCGCCAGGCTCAGATTCACCGTTCCCGTGAAGCCGTTGACAGCAGTCACAGTCGCGGTGTATTGGGCCTGAGAGCCACGCCGGATGCTCTGGCTGGATGGCGCAGCGGTGAGCGTGAAGTCACCGCCCGCCGCGGACGTCACGGTCAGAGTCACGGTCGTACTGTGCTGCAACGTGCCGCTGGTGCCGGTTACGGTGATCGGATAGGTCCCCGGCGTGGTTGTGCCGGCAACCGCCATCGTCATAAGCGACGTCCCAGGCGCGGTGACACTGGTTGGATTGAAGGTAACGGTAACGCCCGAAGGAGCTCCCGAAGACGTGAGCGAAACGGAGCCGCCAAATCCATTGGTCGAGCCGATGCTGATCGTCGAGGTGCCCTGATTGCCCTGGGCCACCGTGACCGACGTCGGATTCGCCGAGATGGTGAAGTCCGCCGCGCCGCCGCAGTTGGGGAACTTCAACGACGCCAGTCGCGTGCTCCAGTCGAATGTGGCGGTGACCTGGTAATACTCGGCGGTATACCAGAAGGTGCAATCGTCGGATGGATCGATTGCCATGCTGGTGTAATCGCCCCAGCGGTTCGAGGTATCGCTCTGCGAACCCGTACCACTGACGATGGAAGCCTCGGTCTCCATTGTGTTCAGCGGATCGGTCGCAATGCGTCCGGTGTAGCTGATGGACGGAAACAGGTTGGAGCTGGAAACGCTATAGCCCAGCGCGATGTCCTGCGCGCTGTCCATCGCGATCGAGCCCATCCAGCGATAGTTGCTATCGGGAGCGAAGGTTCCCTGCTGGAAGACGGAGAGCGTGGTGGATGTCTCCGGCGCCTGGAACTCATACCACCGCTCGCCGACCGAGCTGCCGGCTGTCACTGAATGGCTTACCAGCCAGCTCTGGTGATCGCTGAAGTTGCGATACGCCAGACGATACATCAGGCGATCGCCCAGCGAGTCCAGCAGATCGGTAATACCGCGCTGCGGGATACATGCGCTGAAGCCGCCGCACGCCAGACTGAACGAGGTGACGCCGGAGATCGGCATGCTCCCGCCGCCGCCGGTGAAGGTTGAGTTCGCGGGTGTTGCGAAGTCTACGTGGAATAGATACTCGTAAACTGTGGCAATTCCGTTGTCGATACTGCCGACGTAAACCTCCTTCTCTCCAGCGGGCGGCGCCGTTGCCGCAGAGTCAAGATCGCCTGGCAGAAGACTGTCGTCGAAGGTGCCCAGCTGGAAGCAGATCTGCTGCGCGCCCGCATTTCCGGCTAGCAACTTGGTCCGGTCATAGGCGCAAACATAAGCGCCCTGGAACGAGCTGCCACCAGCGCCGAAATTGTTCTGGCTCTGGTAGTAGGCGTCAGGCCAGATGCCCCACTTGGGATAATCCGGGAACCCTGGCTGAGGGAAGGAGAAGCGGAAGTACGTGCCGGTAGCATCCGGCGTGGTCGATACCGCAACACACGTCAGATACGGCGACGAGAAGACGTTCTGCACCGCCAGCCAGCGGTGCGCAACCTTGTCCCACTGAATGACAGGGTCGCCGCTGTTGCTGCTCTGGCAGCCGCCGCCGAAGCCCGACCAGAAAGCGTTGCCGGCGATGGGTCCCGCAATGGTTGCGCCCGTCGATTTGTTGAACACCGCGTACGACACGTTCACCCACTGCACAACCTGGGTGTCGCCCACGGCCAGGTTCACGTCCGGGGGAGCGTCCGGCACGGTGTAGCCTGGGAATCCGTTGCCAACTCCCAGCAGGTTCAACCCGATGGTCGCGCTGACCAGCGGCCCGCCCGTGGTCTGCAACGCGCCATCCTCACGTTGCTGACCTTGCTGGGCTGCCTGCAACTGCTGCAGCTTCGGATAGCGCACAGGCGACGCCTGATGCGCGCTGGCCTGGAATGGAACCTCGGTAGCCATATCACGCAATGGCCGCGAAACATCGAAATGTATGGCGTTGTTCACTGTCGGGTGGGTGAGCGCCGCCGGGCTGGTTGGTGTCTCCTGTGCCGCAAGCATTACGGCAGAAGTGAGCACCAGAAGAAATACGGCAACCACGCTGATCGCGACAGTTGCGGATTTGCTTTTCACGGAGCCTCCTTGCATTCAGTTGTTCTCTTGAATCGTGCTATCAACTGCGGGGGATGCAAAATTGCGCGGTGAGGACAAGGGCAGTCGCAAACTAGCGAGCAAAGGACAGCGATCAGCTTCGGTTGAGCTTCACGCAAGGACGACATCCTCGAACCGTTTGCCTTGAATGCGGGGAGAGCATCGCCATGACGTCGGCGCTTTTTTGTCGATGATCCACCCCATTAACGCGCCAAGCAGCCTAGCATGGGTCGGCCAGCCCCACAAGACACCTAAGTGGTTGAAGTACCAAACGCGCCGGGTACGCCAGGTGTTTGGCTTCGTGGGAAGGTTTCGGCTAATTGCTGGCTGCCAATTACTAACTACCGATTCTTGGTGGCGGCGGCTGGACTCGAACCAGCGACCTACGGATTATGAGACCGTCGCTCTAACCACCTGAGCTACACCGCCAAGTGACGAGGGGGCGCTTGAATCAGTGGCAGGTATTCAAGCGAAGGGCCGGACGTGACTGCGTCCAGCCCGAATTTGATTCTAGAGTTGAGCAAGTGGGCTGTCAAACCGGATCCCGCAATCGCCGCTGCAAAACCCCGTTTGCTTTTCACTGCTGGTCTGCCTTGTTCTCAAACCAATGCCGTACGAGGTGAGGCTTTCCGTCAGGGCCCTTTTCGATGCTCCACTGGGGAACGACTACGGGCGTAATCTGCGAAGCCGGCACCGCGATTCTCGATGCTTCTCGTGCGGATGGGCAGCAGCATCCCCGACGCGCGCTGGTTACGATTGCCTGGCTGGGAAAAACGAAAACGTTGATGGCCGACATGGCATGCCTCCTTGGCCGGGATTCCCAATCTCCCTCCCGGCCTTTGAGGTCGCTTCGATCAGAGCGCGTTTCCGCCAAAGACGAGAGGGCAACATGAATGAGGTTTTCGTGGTTTCATATCGTTCTCTTGTTTCGTCCGGCATCCCTTGCCTTGCGGATTCCGACGTGAGGTAGTATCGTTCCCCTCAAGGCTTCTTATAACATACCCCGGTATGGTATTAGCAAGCAAAAAAAGTTCATGGGATGAAAAAAATGAAGGACAAGATTCCGGAAACCTCCCGCGAAAAACAAAAGTTGCTGTTCCGCGTGAAGCGCGTGCGTGGCCAATTCGCTGCCGTTGAGCGGGCCCTCGAGTCTGGGGATGAATGCGCTGACATCCTGATGCTGCTCGCCGCCATCCGCGGCGGTGTTAACGGACTGATGGCCGAGATCCTGGAGGACCACATCCGCCTGCACATGATGAATCCGGGCCGGAAGATGGACTCTCCTGAGGAACTCGGCGAGGACCTGATTGGCCTTGTGCGCGCTTATCTGAAGTGACCAGCCGCCCCGTGTTCTACAAGAAGACGGCGGCTGAGGATTTTAACGTCATCGTAATCAAGAAGTGGGACACTTCGTGTTCCCGCAACGTGGCCGCTCTGTGCAACCGGCAAACTCTCATGCGATCGTTCTTGTTCACCTGCTGCCTCCTGCTGCTCCTTGTACCGTGCTTCGCCTTGGCGGCCTGGTGCCAGGAAGCTCCTCCCGCCGAGCAGTCGCAGCCCGACGCGCCCCAGCCCATGGCCACTTTCTTCGAGCACTCACAAACCGCGACGTGGTGGATCTCCGGCCAGGCCAACTTCATCTTTCAGGCGAACGGCACGTTTTACGCGCAATACAGTGGCCCCAACAGCTTTAAGAACACGCCTGAACACGCCATTTCCCGCGTCCTGACGCTCTTCCTGGGATACGAGTTCACGCCCCAATCGCAGATCTATCTTGACGTCGAGGAGACCGGCGGCAGCGGACTCAGCAGCGCGCTTGGCCTCGCCGGCTTCGTCAACCTCGACGTTGTGCGCAACCCTTCCATCGGCCAGCAGCCCTACATCGCAAGGCTCTTCTATCAACAGATGGTGCCGCTCTCGCGCGAGACGACCGAATCGGAGCGCGCTCCGCTTTCGCTTTCTACTCAGGTGCCGGTTAAGCGGCTGTATTTCCGTTTCGGCAAATTCTCCCTCGCCGACTTCTTCGACAACAACGTCGGCGGCACCGACAGCCACTACCAGTTTCTCAACTGGGTGATCGATAACAACGGCGCCTACGACTATGCCGCCGACACGCGCGGCTACACCATCGGCGCCATGATTGAGTTGCAGGAGCGAAACTGGGGTCTGCGCTTTGCCGAAACCCTGATGCCGAAGGTCGCCAACGGCCCCAACCTCGATGCCGACGTGGCGCGCGCCCGTGCCGAGAACCTGGAGCTGGAGCTCCGGCCCCAGCTGTTCAAGAACCGCGAGACCACTGTCCGGCTGCTGAACTACGTCAACCACGGCGACATGGGGAACTACGAAGATGCGGTCAAGCTTTACCTCGATCACGTTACGCCGACGCCCGACATCAGCGCCACGCGCGTACAGGGCACCGTCAAGTACGGTTTTGGCGTGAACTTCGAGCAGGAGTTCGTGAAGGACGCCTACGTCTTCGGCCGTTGGGGATGGAATGAAGGCAAGCACGAATCGTTCTGCTACACCGAAGACAACGAAGGAGAGGAAATCGGCGCCTACGCGCGTGGCACGAACTGGAACCGCAGCCTCGATCGCGCCGGCTTTGCCTTCGTTACCAGCGGCCTCTCGAAGGCGCACCAGGCATATCTGGCCGATGGAGGTCTGGGATTCCTGCTCGGCGACGGCGCTTTGACCTACGGCCGCGAAAATATCGAAGAAGCCTTCTACACCGCACACGTCTGGCGTGGCCTCTTTGTCGCCGCCGATCTACAGCACGTTGTCCATCCCGGCATGAACCGCGCCCGCGGACCTTTTACTGTACCGGGCATACGAGTGCATCTGGAGTTCTGAGCCGACTACGATGGAAGCGCGGCCGCTGCTCGGGCCTGGCTAGAAGTTGGGCGCTCACCTGGGTGGAAGCGCCGGGCTTCATCCCGGCGACAATCCGCGCCGATCAAGAGTGGCTCTCGCCACGGCCTGCGTCTGCATGCGAGCTTGCCATTCGGTGTACCATCGGCGCGCGGGATTTTCATGTCCACAGCCCACGCTCCCCTCCGCGCCTCGACAACCTTGAAAATGCAGGGCGCCTTCGCGCGACATAAGCTCTTCGTGCTTTTCCTCTTCCTGCTCGCCACCCTGGTCCTCGAACCCTACGTCGAAAACAGCTACTACGGATATCTCGCCCTGCGCATATTCGGCAGCGCTGGAGTCCTCTATGCCGTCTATGCCATTAATCTCCGCCGCACCGTTTTGCTCTGCGGCATCCTGCTGTCCATTCCGGCCGTCCTCCAGCGCCTGCTTCAGTTCCAACCCGACAAGGGAACCCTCTCCCTGATCAACATCATTCTCAGCTTCACCTTTGATGTCTTCGTGGTGGTGGTCATCTTCCGCCGCGTCGCTATGGAGCACGAGCCCACTTCCGAGACCATCTTCGGCGCGCTCTGCATTTACCTGCTCGTGGGATTCAGCTTCGCCAGCATCTACGGCATGGTGAATACTCTCCAGCCGGGATCGTTCTACCTGAATCCTGTCCTGAACCACCACTCCGCTCCCGACCGCTTCGACTTCGTCTACTACAGCTTCGCCACCATGACGACGGTCGGCGCAAACGGCATCGATGCTGTCTCGCGACAGGCCCGTTCCATCACCGTCATCGAGGCGACACTCGGAGTGCTCTACCTTGCAGTTCTGATCGCCCGCCTGGTGAGTGCTTATCGAATGCGGGCTCCTGAATCGAGCGATTAACCATCCCCGCCCACCCTGCTAAACTGAATAGGCAATGATCCTACCGTTCGTCCGCGAGTTCTTTGCGGACGTGGAAAAAGTACCAGCCTTTGCGCGTGCCGTATCCGAGGTCCGGGGTCTCCAGCGCGCCCGCAGTTGGCGCGATGGGGAGGAGGTCAAGACTGGCGCGGGGCGGATACGTGTCTCCGGCCTCACTCCCACCGGCAAAGCTCTCTTCAGCACGCTGCTGCATCGAGCCGCATCGCGTGCCATCGTGTTCGTGGTCTCCGATAATCGTGCGGTCGACGAGTTGCTGCCCGTCCTGCGCTCGCTCGCCGATCTTTCCGGAGCGGTTTCTCCCGATGCTATCGTGGGCCTGCCCGCCTACGACGTCGTGCCCTTCGAGAACCTCTCGCCGCATCCTGAGATCCAGGAGGCCCGCGCGTCCGCCCTTTGGAAGATCGCCACTGGCGCGGCCGAGATCGTCATCACCACCCACGCCGCGACCGCGATGCGGCTCCGCGAGGGCAACTTCTACGCCGACCTGGCGAAGGTCATCCGCCGCGGCGAGACCATCGATCCTGATCGCTTGCTGGAGCATCTGCGCCTCGCCGGCTACAGCCAGGTCGACGTTGTCGAGATGCCAGGCGAGTTCGCCCATCGCGGCGGCCTGCTGGACATTTATCCGCCGGAACTCGACCGTCCCGTGCGCATCGAGTTTTTCGGCGACGAGGTCGAATCGATCCGCAAGTTCGATCCGGAGACGCAGCGTTCGGCGGCGGTCACCGACGAGATCGTCCTGCTGCCGCTAACGGAAACTCCGGTGGAAGAAAAAACTCTGGCGGCAATCAATGCGCGCCTCACCGGCGAGCGGCTGGCCGGCAGCGAAGAATTGATCGAACGTACCTTGCGTGCGACGGGCGTTGCCGTCTTTCCTGGCTGGGAGCTGTACGCTCCTGTCGCCGGCGCCACAGCGACTCTCTTCGACCTGATACCGAGCGCCCTCGTGCTGCTGGACGAGCCCGGCGCGCTCAACGAAGCTCACGATGCCTGGTGGACGAAGGTTACCGAAGCCCACGAGCGGAGCCTCATCGGCAATCTTGTGCGTCCTGAACATCTTTACCTCTCGCCCGAGCAATGGCACACGCGCCTCAGCCAGGCAACGACGATCGCCATCGAACAGCTGGGGATCGAGGGAGGCGATGAGCGCGAGCACCTAATCCTGCAAACCCAGCCGACAACCCGCTTCCACGGCTCCGTAGCGGCCATGACCGAAGAGGTCGGGCAGTTGACGCGCGAAGGCAAGCGCGTCATGTTCGCTGTCTCCAGCACCGGCGAAGTCGAGCGCCTGGCCGACATCTTCAACGAGTACAACGTCTCCTTCCGCATCGGCAGCCGGACACCCAGGTCCGGCAGCGAAGTCTTTGTCGACGAGTCCACCTACTTCGCCGAAGACGTCGCGGCGACGATTATCGTCAAAGCGTATGTGCCGGAAGGTCTCGCTCTTCCCGAAGCTAATCTCGTCCTCTTCGGGGCACGCGATCTCTTCGACGAATCTGAGGTATCCCTCGGCCGCCCGCAACGGCAGAAATCGAAAGTCTCGGCCTTTCTCTCCGACTTCCGCGATCTCGCCATCGGCGATTACGTCGTGCATGTCGAGCACGGGATCGGCCAATACCAGGGCCTGAAAGAAATTCCCCAGGAAGACGGCGGCGCGATCGAGTTCATGATCCTGGAGTACGCCGAGGGCGCCCGCCTCTACGTTCCACTCACCCGCCTCGACCTGGTTCAGAAATATCGCTCTTCGGAAGGCGTGAAGCCGGTGCTGAACCGCCTGGGCACGCAGCAGTGGCAGAAGACGAAAGCGCGCGTGAAGAAGGCCATGAAAGATATGGCCGAAGAACTGCTCAAGCTCTACGCCGCGCGCAAGACCGCCGAGGGCCACGGCTTCGCCGCCGACAGCGAATGGCAGCGCGAATTCGAAGACGCCTTCGAGTTCAGCGAAACTGAAGACCAGATGAGCGCCATCGTCGACGTGAAGCACGACATGGAATCGCCCACCCCGATGGACCGCCTGCTCTGCGGCGACGTCGGCTACGGCAAGACGGAAGTCGCCATGCGCGCGGCTTTCAAGGCCGTCAGCGACAATCGCCAGGTCGCGGTGCTCGCGCCCACGACTGTGCTGGCCTTCCAGCACTTCAACACCTTCCGCCAGCGATTCGCGGCATTCCCCATCAAGGTCGAGATGCTCAGCCGCTTCCGCTCACCCAAGCAGCAGAAAGAAACCATCGCGAAAATCGAAGCAGGCCAGCTGGATGTCGTCATCGGCACCCACCGCCTGCTCTCGAAAGACGTGAAGTTCAGCGATCTCGGCCTGGTGATCGTCGACGAAGAGCAGCGCTTCGGCGTCCGCCACAAGGAACGCCTGAAGCAGCTTCGCAAAGAAGTCGACGTGCTCACCATGTCGGCGACGCCGATTCCGCGCACCCTGCACATGTCGCTGCTCGGCCTGCGCGACATGAGCGTCATCGAGACGCCGCCGAAAGATCGCATGGCGATTCAGACTGTCGTTGCCGCTTGGGACGAGAAGCTGCTTCGCTCGGCAATCGAGAAAGAGCTGGAACGCGGCGGACAAGTCTACTTCGTGCACAACCGCGTGGACAGCATCTACGACATCACTGACAAGATTCGCGAGATGGTCCCGAAAGCCCGCATACTGATCGGCCACGGCCAGATGCCGGAGAGCGAGCTGGAGCGCATCATGCTCGCCTTCATGCGTCACGAGGCCGACATATTGGTCGCGACCACCATCATCGAGAATGGCCTCGACATCCCGCTCTGCAACACGATCATCATCAATCGCGCCGATCGCCATGGCCTCTCGGAGCTGTATCAGCTGCGCGGCCGTGTCGGCCGCTCTGATCGACGTGCTTACGCTTACCTGCTGATTCCTCCCGATCGCGAACTTAGCGAGCTGGCGCGCCGGCGTCTCGCTGCGCTGAAAGAATTCAGCGATCTCGGCGCGGGATTCAAGATCGCGGCTCTCGACCTGGAGCTGCGCGGCGCGGGAAACCTGCTCGGCGGCGAGCAGAGCGGCCATATCGAAGCCGTCGGCTTCGAGCTGTACACCACAATGCTGGAGCGCACCGTCCGCGAACTGAAAGGCGAGCTGCCGGAGGATGTGCCCGAGGCGCAACTGAATCTCGGCCTCAACATACGCATTCCGTCGGATTACATTGCCGAGGAGAACCAGCGCCTGCGAATGTACAAGAGGGTGGCAGGAGTGGAGTCGGAGTCGCAGCTGGCGGATGTTGCAGGCGAACTCGGCGATCGCTACGGCACGCCGCCGCCGCCCGTTCGCAATCTGCTGGAGTACGCCGCGCTGAAGTTGCTGTCGCAGCGGGTCGGCGTCTCCCAGATCGAGCGCAAGCGCGACGCGGTCAGCATTCGCTTCACGCAGAAAGCGACGGTCGATCCTGAGCGCCTGGCGCAGTTCGTCGCGAAAGAGGCGGGCAGCCAGTTCTCGCCCGCAGGCATACTGAAGTTCTCGCTGAAAGAGAAGCAGCCGGAGCAGGTCATCGCGCGCCTGAAGTCGCTGTTGGAGCAATTGGCGGGAGAACAGCAGGCAGTGGCGTGAGTCGTCTGCGGTGAGCCCGCGGCGCTTCTGCGTGACGCGCGCTACACTGTCGGCATCCAAATGCTCACCGGCAAGATGACGCTGGAGGAGTTGTTCTCCGCGGGGAGCGGTGAGGAGTTTTGGCGTTTTAGCGATCGCCTTGCAAAGCACAGCGTCCGCCGGGCGCCGCGCCTTCGCCAATGCAGTTCGAACCCGAAGATTGTCATCCCGAGCCGCAGCGAGAGATCTGCTGTTCGCCGGAAGGGGAAGGCTATTGTCATTCGAGACGACAGCAGATCCCTCGCTCCGCTCGTGATGACAACCGACGCATGGGAATCGGCTTTTCTTATACGAGGCATTGATGCCAGATAAACCAGTTCGCAAAGCGGTCTTTCCTGCTGCCGGGCTCGGCACGCGCTTCCTCCCGGCGACGAAGGTTATCCCGAAAGAGATGATCCCTGTCGTCGATAAACCTGTCATCCAGTACGGGGTCGAAGAGGCGCTCGCCTCCGGTTGCGACGAGATCGTCATCGTTACCGGCCGTGGCAAGAGCGCCATGGAAGACCACTTCGACATCAGCTACGAACTGGAGAAAGCGCTGGAGGCCAAGGGAAAGACGTCTCTGCTGGAGCTGGTTCGCCGTATCGCGACGATGGCTAAAGTTTCCTACACGCGGCAACCCGAGGCCAGGGGACTTGGTCATGCGGTGCTGATGGCGCGTGAACTGGTAGGCGACGAACCCTTCGCAGTCATCCTCCCCGACGACATCATCGATTCCCAAGTCCCCTGTGTGAAGCAGATGATCGACGTCTACAACGAGACGGGCGGCTCCGTTATCGCAACTCAGGTGGTCGAGGGCAAAGCCATCTCGGCGTATGGCGTGCTCGATGTTAAGCCCGTGGAAGGCAGGTGGAAGGACCGCCTCTTCGAAGTACGCGACCTGGTGGAAAAGCCAAAGCTGGAAAATGCTCCATCGAAGCTGGCAATCATCGGGCGTTATATCCTTACGCCCGCGATTTTCGAAATGCTGGCGTCAACCAAGCCTGGCGCGTTAGGCGAATTGCAACTCACCGATGGACTGAAGAACCTGCTGAAGAAGGAGAAGATTTATGGCTTCGTCTTCGAAGGCAAGCGACACGACGCCGGCGACAAGCTGGGATTCCTGAAAGCGACGGTCGAGTTCGCGCTGAAACGCGAGGACCTGGGCAGGGAGTTTCGCGAATATTTGAAGACGCTGAAGCTTTGAATAGATTCTCGCCCTCGCATCATGCTGCAAAACATGTAAATACTCGCCCTCGTCAGCAGCACACCGGAGTACGAATTCCTCCAGCAGCGGTACCCTCACTCACCTAACCAAAATAACGGTTAATGTCTAAAAACTGCTTGACTGCTGCCCGGGTAAGCGTATTCTGCCTCTACTGAGTCGCCCCCAGCCAATCCCAAGTGCCACTGCGTGTATCGTCTCGGCCTTCGCTCCCAAAGATTTTCATTTCGTAAATTCTCAGGGAGGGTGATGTCATGAGTAGGATTCGAGTTTTCTTTCGGGCGGCACGCCAACTCAGCGCGATGCTAGCCTTCGGCTTTGTCGTGAGCGGCTTCTCACAAAGCATCTCTTCCAAGCCTCCAATTACCAGCTTCGATGCGCCAGGCGCAGGCACTTGCGCCGGTTGCGGAACTTTTCCTCTCGAGATAACAGCGCA
Organism: Terriglobales bacterium; assembly: GCA_035262645.1. GTDB lineage: Bacteria > Acidobacteriota > Terriglobia > Terriglobales > Acidobacteriaceae > Bog-257. The sequence continues at coordinate 1,040 of DATFSK010000065.1, read as the reverse complement.
GGGATTGATCAGCGGCTATTACATCGATAACGACGGTGTGTTCCACGGATTCCTGCGTGGTCTTCAAGGCAACATCACCACCTACGATGCGCCAGGGGCGGGCACGGGTTCGAGCCAGGGAACGCACATCTATAGTCAGGTTCCGAGTGGATTGTTTACTGGCTTTTATCGTGATTCAAGCAACAACCGTCACGGCTTTCTGGCTTCGCTCGGCGGTTATTTCGTGTCCTTCGACCCCGCCGGGTCCATTGCAACCTTCTCAACCAACATAAACCCTTGGGGCGAGACCGGAGGTCATTTCTTGGACTCGAGTCTCGTGTCGCATGGGTTCGTGCGCACCGCGGCCGGAACAATCACTACCGTCGATGCCCCGGACGCTGGCACGAACTCCGGTCAGGGCACCACTAGCTCAGGCGTTTCGTGCCTTAATCAGTCTGGCGTGCTCGTTGGAGAATACACTGATTCCAGCGACATAACTCACTCTTACGTGCGTGCTGCCGATGGCACAATCACCGAATTCGATCCCACAGGCTATTCTTCCAGCCGCGTCGCAAGTATTAACGCCGCAGGAGTCATCCCAGGCATTGGTTTCGACGCAGCCGGGGCGACTCACGGTTTTGTGCGCGCCGTAGACGGAACATTCACGCTGTTCGACGTGATGGGGGCGGGCACCGGCAGCGGACAAGGCACTCAACCCGAGGGCATCAATGCCGGAGGCGTCGTCATCGGAAACTACGTCGATTCCAGCAATGTGAACCACGGTTTTGTCCGCTATCCGGGCGGAGGCATTGCGCCCTTCGATGCTCCGGGCGCGGGTACCTGCGCCGGCTGTGGCACGATTCCATTAACAAACAACTCCGGCAACCGTATCACGGGGAATTGGGTTGACGACAACGGGGTGAGTCACGGCTTTCTAGCCATTTTCCCGTAACACATAACGCTACATGACTCGTCTTATAGAATCTTGGCCGGCGGGCGGGTTCGCCGAAGAACCCTGCCAGCCGGCGCTCCAGATAATTGTCGTAAGCAGATGGAATGAC
>DATFSK010000064.1:0-43079 GCA_035262645.1 Terriglobales bacterium | reverse complement strand
CCTGCTGATCGCGCATGGCAGCCCCGAGCGTGTGGAGGATATCCCCGAATTTCTGCGAAACATCTCGCGCGGCCGGCCCATCCCCGACAATGTGGTACACGAAGTACAACATCGTTACTCGCTGATCGGCGCCTCACCGCTGACGAGAATCACGCAGTTGCAGGCGGCCGGAGTCGCTCGCGAACTTGGGCTGCCGGCCTACGTCGGCATGCGCAATTGGCATCCCTTCATCGCCGACACACTCAAGCAGATGGCAGCGGCCGGCGTCGAGTGGGCAGTCGCAATCTGCCTTGCGCCGCACAATTCGCGGACTAGCGTCGGCCTGTACAAGCAGGTCCTCTTCGGAGCCGGCGCTCCGTTTCCGATCGACTTCGTTGAGGAATGGCACGATCATCCGCTGCTGATTCAAGCATTCGCCGACCGTTTACGCACCGGATGGCATGCCACTTGCGAGCGTCATGGCACGCCTCTGCCAGTGCTGTTTACGGCGCATAGCGTGCCCCGGCGCACTATCGAGGAAGGCGACCCCTATGAGCGACAAACTCGCGAAACTGCCGAGCTTGTCGCCAAACAGGTGCCGGAGATCGGCGACTGGCATTTTGCTTTTCAGAGCCAGGGCATGTCGGGCGGCGAATGGCTGGGTCCCACAGTGGAGGACACGATCACGCGGCTGAAAGAAGCAGGACATAACGGCGTATTCGTGCAGCCTATAGGCTTTGTCTGCGATCACGTCGAAATCCTCTTTGATGTCGATATCCTGTTCCGCGAATTTGCTGCAGAGCGCGGGCTGAAGCTCTATCGCGCCGAGTCGCTGAACGACTCCCCGCTGTTTATCCGCGCAATCTCCGATTTGGCCCGCCGTCGCCTTGGCCCATTGCATCCCACTTGCGGCAGTGCGGTGGAAACTGAGAAGATTTCGTGACTAGAGCCGCATGAAGCGGATCGCAATTATCGGTGGTGGTATCTCCGGGCTCAGCGCCGCCTTCCATCTGGAGAAGGCGCGCGCGACCGGCGCTGATCTCGAGTACACGCTGTTCGAGAGCGGCACCCGGCTGGGCGGCTGCCTGGCTTCGGATCGCATTGAGGGCTGCCTCGTCGAGGCCGGTCCGGACTCATTCCTCACGGAAAAGCCCTGGGCCCTCACTCTCTGTAAAGAACTTGGCATCGACGATCAACTCATCGGCTCCAACGACTCCCAGCGTAAGACCTACATTGTGGTACATGGCAAATTGGTCGTCATGCCCGATGGGCTGATGTTCATGGTGCCCACCAAACTAATGCCCACCGCGCTCTCACCGCTGTTTTCGTGGAGCACGAAGCTGCGAATGGCGCGGGAGCTGCTCCATCCCCCACGCCCCATGCAGGAGGATGAGACCGTTGCCCAGCTGGTAGAGCGTCACTTTGGAGCGGAGGTCGTCGACCGCTTGGCCGACCCGCTGCTGTCGGGTGTCTACGGAGGTGACGCCGCCAAGCTCAGCGCCCGCGCCGTTCTGCCTCGCTTTGTTGAGATGGAGGAGAAATACGGCAGCTTAAGTCAAGCCATGCTCGCGGCGCACAAGAAAATGGCGGAGCTCAGCAAGGCGCAGCCGCCGCGTCCCCTGTTTACTTCGCTGAAAGACGGGATGCAGCATCTCGTTGATGCCATTGTTGGCAGGCTGAATGGCGATGCCATCCGTCTCCGCCGCCACGTCCGCCGGATCTATCCGGAGAACGGCGGCTGGCGTGTTTCCCTGGAGATGAACGGCGATGAACGCTATGACGCCATCATTCTGGCCACACCGGCAAATGTTGCCGGCGAACTACTAGATGCAGTGGACCGCGGCCTGGCACAGAATCTTCTTGATGTCACTTATAGCTCGTCCGTGACTGTCACAATGGGGTACTACAAGCAGCAGCTCGAAAAATTGCCGCCGGGGTTTGGCTTTCTTGTGCCGCGCAGTGAAGGAAGGCGGATGCTCGCCTGTACCTTCGTCCATAACAAATTTCCCCATCGCGCCCCCCAGGACAAAGGTATTTTGCGTTGCTTTTTAGGGGGCGCGCGCGACGAGGCCGTCCTCAGCCTCTCGGATGACGAAATTCTGCAAACGGTCCAGCGTGAGCTTCGCGAACTCGTCAAGCTCGAGCACCGTCCCATCTTTTCCCGGGTGTATCGCTGGCGAAGCGCCATGGCGCAGTACGAGCCCGGCCACATCGCGAGAGTTGCGGACATCGAGAAGCGCGTATCCGAGATTCCCGGCCTTGCCGTCGCCGGTAATGCATATCACGGCATTGGAGTGCCCGATTGCATCCGCTCCGGCAAAGAAGCTGCGGAATCGGTGATGCAATTCACTCCCGAATCCCAGACTGCCCGGCGCTAGATACCCCAAGCTTCACCGCTTGTAACCGATCTTTCGCAGCAGATCGTGCCGCCACGCGACGTCCTGCTCGCCTTCCACCCCTTTGGGGGATGAGCCATCGATCACTCCGAGCACTCCGCGGCCTTGCTCCGACTCGGCAACGACGATCTCGACCGGGTTGGCTGTGGCGCAGAAGATAGAACATACCTCGGGAACGTTTCGCACCACGTTGAGGACATTGATGGGATAGGCGCCGATAAGCAGCAAAACAAAAGTGTGGCCACAAGCCAGCGACTGGGCGTTCCGGATGGCAATCTGGCGCAGCGCGTCATCGTTGCCTTCCGAGCGCGTGAGGCACGCCCCGGAGCTTTCATTGAAAGCCAGCCCGAACTTCGCCTGCGGCACGGTTGTGGCGATTGCTTCGTACAAGTCCTCGACCGTTTTTATGAAATGGGATTGGCCGACAATGATGTTGGCGTCGGACGGAAACTCCATGCGGACGGATTTGATCTCAAGCATGTTCGATCTCCTAATCTCTTTCGCCGCAAGAGACGAAGCACTCAGACAAAACTAATCAACGCTAAAGAATGACTGGAATTCCCGCACGACGCGATCAGGGAGCTCCTGGCGATTGGCTTTCTGAAGCAAGCCATGTCCAGCACTTTCGATCGCGATTAACTTTGGACGTGCCGGGATTAGCTTGATCGCTGCCTCAAGTTCCGTGATTGAGCCGAAGGCATCGCGTGTGCCGCTTACCAGCAACGTAGGTCTCTGCAAGTTCGGTAAGTGTGCGGTGCGGAGCTGCGCCGGCCTCCCGGGCGGATGCAATGGGTAGGACATCAGCAGAAGACCATCAGCCAACGAGGGCTCAGCAGCAAGTAGCATGCTGGCCTGCCGCCCACCGTAGGACACGCCGCCCAGAAAGGCTTGCCCGCTAAACTTCTCCCGCAGCAGCGTGACAGCTCGACGAAGTCCAGCCTGATCTTGCTTCGCATCCGATGGTGACGGCGGTCCGGCCGGTCGCCGCTGCCGGTATGGGAGATCACAGCGCAACGTAGTTAACCCGGTCGCCGCAAACCTCTCCGCGAGCGCGATCAGCAGCGGCGCTTTGCAATTTCCTCCCGCTCCATGTGTCAGCACGAGGAAATCCGGACCGTCGGCGCGATGAAGAAATCCTCTTACCGGCGCATCGCCTTCCAGGTTGACGAATTCTTCGGTGAGGTGAGCCATATCGTTCTCAAGCGGTACTGGCCGAAAGCAAGAACTGGAGCCGCGGGTTATCTCAGATTATCGTACAAAAATTTTGTACAGCATCAGATAGATCACCACGCCGGTCACCGAGACATACATCCAGATGGCAAATGTGTACGGCGCGATCTGCTTGTGGCGAGCGAAACTTCCCTTCAGGGCGCGCGCCAGGGTGATCAGAATGAACGGCACGACAACAGCTGCAAGGATCGTATGCGAAATCAGGATGACGAAGTACGCCGGGCGTGAGAATCCTTGCCCCTGAAAATGGGTGACACCTGCGCGCAGCACCAGGTGGTAATAGAGATACGAAATCAGGAAAAGCGAAGAGGCAAAGAACGCCGACAGCATAAAACGTTTATGCGCCTGTATACGTCTGGTTTTAATGCAGTACAGGCCCGATCCGATCAGCACCGCGCTGCAGCCGTTCAGCACCGCATCAAGGGCAGGGAAGAATGTGGGATTCACCTGCATCACGCCGCCGGCTTGGTAGTGCGGCGATTCGCCACAAGAAATGACAATACAAACATCACGAAGGTAAACAGCGCCAGCACCGCGAAATTGCCGTTTAACGACAGATCGGTTGCGGACGAGCTGGGAAACAACAGGGAGCGCAGCGCCTCGGTCCCGTAGGTCAGCGGATTGACGCGCATCAGGAGGCGAATCCAAAGTGAAGCTCCCGAGAGCGGAAACAGCGAACCGGAGAGTAGCCACAGCGGAATCAGGAAGAGGTTAATGATGGCGTGGAAGGCCTGGGTCGAATCCATTGGCCACGCAATGATGAATCCCAACGCCGTCAACGAAAACGCCACAAGAAATATCGCCAAAATTGTCAGTCCGAAGCTGGCGAGCGTGAAGTGCACGCCTACTGCTGGTGCGAATACGAGGAAGATGAGCCCCTGCAAGGTCGCCAGAGTTGCCCCACCGAGCACCTTCCCGAGCACGATCACGGAACGGTTCACCGGCGCCACCAGCACGGAGAGGAGAAATCCCTCCTTGCGATCTTCAATCACCGACATCATGGTGAAGATGGCGGTGAAAAGCACAATCATGATCAACGCGCCCGGGAAGAAGAACTCCAGGTAGTGCTGTCCCTTGGCGCCGTTGGAGCGAAATGATGTGCCAAAGCCGGAGCCGATCACAACCCAGAAAAGCAGCGGCGACGCGATCACGCCAATGACGCGCGTACGCTGCCGATAAAAGCGAACAACCTCTCGCCACCACAATGACAGCGCCGGCAGCAATGTACCCGCGCTAACTGGTGTGGTGATGGTTGGCCGTGCAGTTTGCATTGCAGTGCTCATAGATCTATTACTCAGAACCCGCGCGCAGTTTGACGTAAAACGAACCCACCGGAGTCAGCTTTACGACATCGACCAGATTGACGCCATCCGCCAGGCCGCCAACATGGAGGAACTCTATGTAGCCATGGTCGCGCAGAAATCTCATGTCATGCTCGAACGAATCGTTCTTTCGATACAGGTATTCCGTGGGATAACCCTGCTTCTTCTTCTGGCCGAAATAGATATAGCGCAGATGCTTGAATATGTACTCCGCCATCGAGTACGTCACCAGCTGATTGATGACGTGCTGCTGTTCTTCGAGCTTCTGCTCCTGCGCGCTGATGGCCTTCTGCTGATTGTCAACCCGCTCGTGCAGTTTCTGAACTTCAATACTCTTCTCCAACGACGTAAGTTCCTGCATGAGGTGGAGCGAGATGAAACGGCGAAATTCCTCCAGATCGGAGTACTCTCGGAAGAGAGCACCCAGTCGCTGCAGTGATTGCTTGAACTCGAGCAGTTGCTGCTTTTGCTGCAAGTCCTCCAGGCTGGACAAATCCACAGGCGAACGACGAAAGTACAACATCAGCGCGGGACGTTTGTGGGTTTTCCAGATGGTGTACGCTCGCTCAAACTCCTCTGCTGAACCTGACTGGGCGCGCGCGGTTGGCGTACCGAAGCGGTTCCAAAAGATTCCAACGAAGATGTCATACTGTCCGGCGCGCTCGTTGATTACATCCTGTGCGTCTTCACCAAAACCGGGCCATACATGGGTCTCCCAGCGCTTCAGTTCCACCAGCATCCCGCGTGACGAAGCGAAGCCGACATTCAGGTCCTCGACCGCCTGCGCTACGATCTTTCGTTCTTCCGCGACATCCCCTGGAGAGCCTACGAAGATCGCGATTTTCGAGACCATCTCCGGCATAAGGGGCCAACCTAAATCACTACTTCTCTTTGGCGTTCTCCTCGTCGGTCCAGAAGCGATGTCCTGTCCGTCGAATGAAAACATCTTCCAGACTGGGCTTGTGCACGGAAACGCCATCGATTTCTCCGGGGAAGGCCTCGACGACGTCCATGACGAAGCGATGTCCGCTCTCGATCTCGAGCCGCACGCGATGATCGAGCACCGTGGGATGCAGGGCAAAGCGCTGCTCGATGCGCCGCGCCAGCGATTCAGGTTCCTTGGCCTCCAACAGGATCACGTCGCCACCAATCTCGTGCTTCAACTCCGCCGGCGTCCCCAGCGCAACGACGCTTCCGTTCGCGTAGATGGCCAGGCGGTCGCACCGCTCGGCTTCTTCCATCAAGTGCGTCGTGACCAGGACGGTCACGCGCTCTTCGTCACGCAGCAGCTGCAGATACTGCCACAAGTCGCGGCGCGCACCGGGGTCGAGTCCGGTGGTTGGCTCATCCAGCAGAAGGACCGAAGGATGATGCAGCAACCCTTTCGCCAGTTCGAGCCTCCGCTGCATGCCGCCGGAAAACGTTTCGGCCTTCTCTTTGGCGCGATCGGCGAGACCAACGCGACTCAGCATCTCGGCGACACGTTTCTTCAGCGCCGAGCCCCGCAGTCCGTAGATGTGACCAACCAGCATCAGGTTCTCTTCGGCAGACAGCTTCACGTCGATGCTCTGCGCCTGAAAGACCACTCCGATGTTGCGCCGAACGAGCGCGGGTTCGCGCGCGACGTCGTGCCCCATGATCAGCGCGTGGCCGGCGGACGGGACCATCAGAGTCGAAAGAATGCGGAACGTCGTGGTCTTCCCGCTGCCGTTGGGTCCAAGCAAGCCGAAGATTTCCGCTGACCGAACATCGAAAGAGACGCCGTCCAGGGCGACGCGATCACCGTACTGATGTCGCAGCGCCTGCAACGCAATCGTGGCCGGCATAGTGCTGGCGACATTTTCTAATGCCGTCTGCTGAAGAGTATGGGAGGTGGTCATGCGTGGGCCAATCTCAATTATAGGGCCTGCTCTGCGAGCTCGAGTGAAGGAATGACTCCCTGCTTTGCCGGAAGAAAAGGCCCAGGTGGTGCTCATGCAGGCGGCGCTCAGCAAACAAGGCGGATGCCAGGTTAGCGTCCAATGAGGGAGCAACCGGGGAACAGAGTCACAGCTCAAATAGGGCGCAGAGTAATGTCAGGCATGATTAAGCATCATCACCGCGAAGAGCAGCGGAAGGTAGATGACGGATGCTTGCAGCACATGACGTGCGCGGGGTTTTGATTCAGGCGCCACTGGTGTAAGCTTCATCGTCCACATGCGGAGGCTGAACCACAGCATGCCAAGCCCGAGCACTAGCGCGCCTGCGAAATAGATCCTTCCCGACATGCCCATAAGAGTAGGAGCGAGGGAGACCGGCACCAGGGCAAGCGCATACATCACGATGGCGAACGCTGTTGAGCGTCCATCACTCTCAACCACCGGCAACATGCGGATGCGCGCGTTTTCGTAGTCTTCGCGATAGAGCCACGCGATCGAATGGAAGTGCGGAAATTGCCAGAAGAAGACAATGGCGAACAGTACGAAGGCTTCCGTGTCCAGACGCCCGCGAATGGCCGTCCAGCCGAGCACAGGTGGCATCGCTCCTGGAAAAGCGCCGAGGAAGGTACAGATGGGGTGAACACGCTTCATCGGCGTGTAGACCGTGAGATACGTAATGGAAGTCAGCGCTGCCAGTGCTGCCGTCAACCAATTCGTGCTTAACCACAGATAAGCTACGCCACCGATGGTCATGCCGAAAGCGATCACTGATGCATGCAGCAAGCTCATGCTGCCGGTCACTAAAGGTCGCCGGGAGGTGCGCCGCATAAGGGCGTCGATGTCGCGCTCCACCACTTCGTTGATGGCAGCCGTGCCACCACTGACCAAGCCGATGCCGATGAGCGCGTGCAGCAATGTCCAGGAGAGGGAAGATATTCCGGACTTGGCCGCAGCGAAGTACGCGCCTGCCCAGGCCGTCATGACGATCAGCGTGGTGACGCGCGCTTTGGTCAACGTCGCGTAATCGCTTACCAGCGAGGCAATTCCCTCGCGGGGGACAGCCAACGGTTGACTGACACTGCTCATGCGATAACGGCCTTTCCATGTGCGGTCTGCGCCGCAGGCTCGGTGGCGTGGGCACTAATCATACGCCATGACTGGATGGCGAGCACAACACTTGCCGCCAGCACAAGAGCACCCCAGGCGACATGCGCAACCGTGCTGACAACCATGATCTGCCAGGGCTGGACCGCGTTATGTCCAAAGGTCATGCGTGTGAGGTAAGCGCAGAAGCCGAGGCCGAGCTGAACCATCAGAAGCGCCAGCAGCAGTTGTGCCGGCTTACGTAAATGCTCGATATTACCGTAGCGCGTCAGAACGCGTACCACGGTCCAGCACAACACGCCAGTGACTACACAGGCGCCGATCAGGTGCGGCAGCAGCTTGATTCCGTAGTGGCGGAAGGCAGCGCCCAGGATCAACTGCACCAACACGCACACCGCGCTGAAGACGGCCAGCGCAGGAGTACTCGGCCACGCGTTATGCTCAGGTATGAGTTCGTAATCCTGCAGCCATGCCCGGCTGGTGAAGAGCGCCATCGCAACTACGATGCAGAAGATCATCTGCCCCAGAGTGGCGTGCGCCGTGGAAACCGACCACGGCAGGAAATTCCGCACCGTGATGCCGCCCAGGATGCCCTGGCCGATGACTGCCGCCAGCGCCGTCCAGCCCAGCACCCGCATCCACTTGCGGGTTTCGACACGCTGCGCCCACACGGCCAGGACGATGATCAACAGGCCGATGAACTCGGCGATCATCCGGTGGCTGTGCTCCCACTTCACGCCGCCTGCCATGCGCGGCAATTTGTAAAGCGAACCGAACGAGGTAGGCCAATCAGGAACCGACAACCCGGCGTCATTGCTCGTGACTAGAGCGCCCGCAACGATAAGGAAGAAAGTCGCCCAGGCAAGAATTACGGTAAATCGATGATATGCCGGATTGTAAGCAATACGATCAGGTCGCGACGTCAGAACAGGCTCCCTATAATTGCGTCCGCGCAAACCTACGATTTCGCCGGGGGTCGATATTCACCGATCCGCAGAGACGGCGCGGAGCAGGTTAGAAATAAATTGAGCAGGAGTTACGGCTCAGTAAAAGCAGCGAACACTCGATCCTCAGTCCGTGTCCGTGTGGTTATTGTAGCAAAGCCTGCCGCAGCCGGTTGTGGTGTGGCTGGAACGCCTTTTGCCAACGACTCACATCTTGATAAAACGCAGTTGTCAACCCGGGATGTCTGCCCAACATCGAAATTGAAGCTATGGGAAATGGACACCGGCTGGCGTTCCTGGTGGTTGAGGCGGAACCGGCGCAAGGACTCTCCACGCGAAAGCTCCTTCTGGAGAGCGCCAAGCACAATGTCTTGACCGCGTACTCTCTGGAGGAAGGCGCCACGATGTTCCGCCGCTTTCCTCACGTGGACGTGGTGGCAATCGACGGTTCTTTCGGCGAGAAGGCGTTTGGGAAGCTGGTGAACGAGCTCAAGTTGCAAAACAAAGGTATACGAGTGGTTGCGTTTATGCCGAGTGATAACGCGCAATGCCGTTGGGCAGATGAAACCACCAGTTCACATGATCCTGCCGGCCTCCTGCGAATACTTGAGGAAATGGGTGGCAGGACAGATATCGCGTGAACCTCAATCGCCGCTGCTGACTTCCGCCGCCAGCCATGCCAGATAGTCATCGCTTCCCCCAACGATTGGCAACTGCACGCATTCCGGCACCTCGTAAGGGTGCAGTTCCTTGAACGCCGATTGCAGCTGGGCAGCGTGGTCGGTGGTGGTCTTGATCAGCAGCAGGTATTCCTGTTCGTTCTGCACCTTCTGCTTCCAGCGATAAATCGAACGGATCGGCCCTACAAGGTTCACACAGGCCGCAAGCCGCCGTTCAACCAGCTGTTGAGCGAGCTTCTCCGCTGCATCACGCAGCCCGACCGTAGTGAGCACAATGCGCGCGTTCGTCATGGAGCGCCTCCGGTGAGATCTCGCTTGGGACTGTAGCACGCGGCTATTGACCCTTTCGCCGTCTCTTCGTTGTGCCTGAGTTGGTTCCAACGGCAGATTTTGGAGGAACTTCGCTTGACTGGCTGATCGAGGCGGATTCCACTAGAAAATTGCCGTGACTGTCACCATTCGCATTGCCGGAAACTGGCTTTATCGCATGCGTCGCGTCCTCGCGACCTTATGCATCGGGTTGCTTGCCGTGCTGATTGGTTACAAGGTTGTAATTGGCGCCAATGGCATGAGGGTATGGCAGTCGAAGCGGGCCGAGGTTCAAGTCCTCCAGCAGGACATTAACCGTGCCCAGGCTGAACACGAGGACCTGCAACGTCACGTGCAAGCTTTGCAGCGCGGAGATCCCAGCGTCATTGAGAAAGAAGCACGCGAGCAGCTCGGTTACGTGAAACCCGGCGAGGTTGTGCTGTTTGAGCAGAGATCGAGACCCGTTTCGAAATTCGCGCCTGCCGTCGCGGACACTCCCAACAACAAGTAGCTCCTACTCTCGCGCATATCCCGTGCTAGAGTTCTCCTATGGAAAGCACGGGAGGATTGAGTCTCGCGCATCCGAAGCGCAAGCTGTCAGGGCTTTGCTCCTGCCGGGGACGACTTCTCGTGAGCGGCTGTGCCCAGGGGCCATGCTGAATGACAAGCAGCAAGGTGTCTCCCTTCCGCGATGGGCTACACGCGCTGATGCACGAGCCGCTGTTGCTGGCGGCAGAGCTCATGTGGCGCTGGTGTTTTGGGCTGTCGGCATGGGCCTTGACGGGTCTGTCGATGCGCCTGTTCTTGGACAGCCTGAAGGTTTCTCCCCTGGATGCGCTCTTCTTGCGAACGTTCGAGCCGCAGTTGTTCGACCGGGCCCTCCGCCACATCTTCAGTGGGAGTCTTACGCGATTCCTGTTGGAGCAGACAGTTTTGCTCATCGGCATTCTGCTGCTGTGGTCGCTCGCTGCCACAGTGGGTCGTGCGGCGACACTCTCGCGCCTGGTGGCAATGTTCAGTACCAGCCATGACGACGAAGAGCCGGCACGCTGGGTGCTTTCTCCAATTTTTCTTCTGCAACTGCTTCGCGCCGCCTGGCTGGTGATTGCGTTTTCAGTCGCCGCAGGCCTGTTCATCTATGGTTCCGTCATGGCCCAGAGAGAGCATGCGCTCCGGGCCGCCCTTGCGCTATCGTTCGGGTTTGCTTCGGCAGTCGTCGTTGGTATCAGCTTGAACTGGCTGCTTGCAGTCGCGCCGCTGTTTTGTGTGCGCGATGGTGCGAATGCGCGGGATGCTCTGGATGGTGCGATCGATTTTTCCTCTCGCTATGGCGGGCGCTTGTCGCTGCTGGGGTTTGGATTTTTCCTGCTACGGTTCATCTGGGCAGTGTTCATGTGGTTCGCGTTTCTGTCGCCGCTGAGCTGGGCTGCGAAGATCGGTGCAGGATGGACCCTGCTGGTTATGGGATTGATCGCGCTTGTTTACTTTGCGGGAGCGGACCTGCTGAGCCTGGCTCGGTTAGCTTCTTACGTAGCCTTACTTGAAGATGATCCTGAGCACGGCATGGAGCAGGAAATCTCATCGCCGGAGATTTTGCCACTGGAAGGGCTGGCGTAAACTCATTTTCTCCGGCGCCGGGCGGACCTCAGGTCCGCGCCTTATGCTCCCATAAACTTCAGAATTCGTGAAACCGGGTTGGTCCAAAGATGGCTGAACCTGAATTACAGCCGGTAGCATTCAGCACGTCAGTTCCAGCCGTTCGTCTTGCTTCTTCACCTGAACAAGGGCGAGCAGTTCTGCTGCTTTCTGCGCGATGTGCTCGGCGCTGATCTCGAATTCCTTAATGAGCTCCCACGGTGCTCCGGAATCGCCAAAGCGATCCTTCACGCCAATTGCGCCGGTGATAATAGGAATTCCGAAGAGCTCGGGACTTTCGGTCAGGATGCCGCTCACGCGCCAGGCCAGAGCGCCGATCTGGTGCTCTTCAGCAGTGACAATCACCCCAGTTTCCCTGGCCGCACGAATAATGGCCTCTTGATCGATCGGCTTCATGGTGTGCATGTTGATGACGCGTGTCTCATAGCCGAATTCGTTCTTCAGTATCCACGCCGCACGCATGGCCTCGGGCACCATCGGCCCGCAGGCAATGATGCTGAGGTCCTCGTTCTCATCGGCATATTCAGCCGCCAGTACAGTTTCGAAAGCGTCGATCATGTCGGGCGACTGATGCCGCAGGCGGCTGACATTTGCCTTGCCGAAGACGAAGGGTGTGTCTTCGCGCGTCACGATAGGCGTGGCCTCGCGCGCGAAGCGGATGTACTTGGGACCAACATGCTCGAGCAGCAGGTAGTCGGTTGCCTTGCGGGTCTCCACCGCATCACAAGGAACGACAACCGACATGTTCGGCAAACCGCACATCGCGAACAGATCTTCCAGCGCCTGATGGGTCGCGCCGTCAGGACCGACAGAGACCCCGCCGTGCGCTCCCGCAATGAGCACGTTAAAGTTGCCGTAGCAGACGGAGACGCGGATCTGGTCGAGGTTACGTGCTGCGGCGAAAGTTCCATAGGTACCGAAGACGGGCAGCTTGCCATCGCGCGCCAGACCGACAGCCGCTGCGGTGGCCGACTGTTCGGCGATCCCCAGGCTGATCCAGCGGTTCGTGCGCTGCGGATTACCGTAATAGAATTCGCTGATGGTGATCGAGCCGGAGATATCCAATCCGAGGCAGACGACGCGCTCATCATCACCATTGTTCTTGAGCGAAAGTCCGAAACCCTTGCGCGTGGGCTCCATCTTCACCTTCATCGTGTCGCCGGTGTTCCACCAGTAATCGCGTGAGAAGGTGGGCAATTTCGCCGCAAGAGTGGCCTCCACTTCGGCTTGATATTCCGCGGCCTTTTGCAACAGCGCGTCATATGCGATGGCGTCCTTCAGCCCAAGCTCGTCCAGTCCTTTTAATCATTTCGTCGTGACTGGGAGCCTTCCCATGCCATCCGGCCACGTTCTCCATAAAGCTGACGCCCTTGCCTTTGACCGTGTCGGCGATGATCACAGTCGGCTTGCCGAGCACCGGAACATTCTTCGCCTTCTGCAATGCGCTTACGACCTGCTCCATATCATGTCCGTCGATCTCAATGACCTCCCAGCCGAAGCTGCGGTAACGGTCGGCAAGCGGTTCGACGTTCATCACGTCTTTGACCAAGCCGTCGATCTGTAGGCGGTTGCGATCGATAATGCCGACCAGGTTGTCGAGCTGGTAATGCGAGGCTTCCATCACGGCTTCCCAGATGTTGCCCTCTTGCTGCTCGCCGTCGCCCATGATGCAGAAGACGCTGTGCTCGTCGTAATCGAGCTTGCCGGCCAAAGCCATGCCGACTGCGATGCTGAGGCCCTGGCCGAGCGATCCACTCGAGACTTCAACACCAGGCAGCTTGAGCCGATGTGGATGTCCCTGAAAAGGGGAGTAAAGCTTGCGCAGCGTGACGACTTCTTCAATGGGAAAATATCCGGCAAACGCAAGACCCAGATACAGTGCAGGCGCCTTGTGCCCGCCTGACCAGATGATGCGATCGCGATGCTGCCATTCAGGGTTGTTGGGATCGTGCGTCGCGATCTTCAGGTACAGGGCAGCGACAATGTCCATCATCGAGAGCGTGCCGCCCGTGTGGCCTGAGCCCGCAGCACACAACGCAACCAGATCGTAGCCACGCATAAGGCGCGCTGCTTCTTTCAGTTCTTCAAGGGAGAAGTCGCGCACAACGGCTTTGGAGAAGGCGTTGACAATTGGCATAGTCGAATCCTTGGCGAGCAACTAGCCCCATGCTTGTAAGTAGGGCTGCGCAGATCCGAGTTACTAGTTGCTAGTGGCTAATTGCTAATTGCTGATTCGGGAGCCCGACAGGTTAGGCTAGGCGGTTCATAAACATTGGTCTGTGAGGTCGATCACCTCACGGTGTGACCAGCGCCGGCGCGCGGAAGAAATTCAGCTCTTGTCCCGCCGCGGCAAAGCGGGTCGAACGCTCGACATCTCCATCTCCAGTGCGGCGAGAGAGACGGAGATATCGCGGATCGAGTAGTAGATCGATACCACCAGCGTAATGAGGCACAGCGCAAAACAGGGCAGGGCAATGAAATCGACGTGCAGTTGCAAAACCTGATCCGCGAAGAGGGTGAGGATGGTCAGGGTTACGAAGAAGATGCTGACGGACGCGTAAGTCATCGAGGAGCGCAATAGTCGCGCCCGCTGATGCGTATGACGCAGCTGTTCTTCGAGGTGGCGGACCTCAGCGCTGTCGGCGTCGCCGCTCTCCAGTTCCCGCATCAGCAGCCGTGCACGATCGATAGCACGGCCGTAGCGGTTCGTAATGCTGAGCAGCACCAGGCCGATGCCGGAGATGACGATGACCGGGGCAATGGAGGCTGTCAGGATCTGCACCACCGATGGAGTCGGCATCGCCTAAGGCTCCTCCCTGATTGAAACAGGTGTGAGTAATTTACGTTTCTTCACAGCGGCCGATTTCCTCGCAGAATACAATGTTTGCCTGTTCGAGGCGAAGGGATGCAGACGGCGGACGTGGTCATTGTCGGCGGAGGAATCGTGGGCGCCAGTGTCGCCTGGCATCTGACCGAGGCCGGCTGCCGAAACGTGCTGATCGTTGAGCGCGAAGCGCATCAGGGCAAGGGCTCGACCGGCAAGAGCATGGGTGGCGTGCGCGCGCAGTTCGCGACGAAGCCCAATATTCAGATGTCGCTCTACTCCATTCCCTTCTACGCTGCGTTCGAGGAGCGGCTCGGACATCCGTCCGGCTACCGCGATCAGGGCTACTTGTTCGTCGCCACCAAACCGTCGCACATGGAGTATCTGCAGGTGAATCAGATCCTGCAGAAGTCGCTTGGACTGAAGCAGGCGTGCATGGTGACGCGTGAGGAGATTGTAGCGATCGTTCCGCAGTTGCGCGCCGATGACGTTCTGGGAGGAAGCTTCTGCCCGACCGACGGCTTCGTCGATCCTTACAGCGTCATGGTGGGCTTCACCACCCGCGCCTGCGAGCAGGGTACAACGCTGTGGCGCTCGACGGAAGTCACCGCCATTAATCGTGATGGCGCCGGAATCACGGGCGTGCAGACGACGCGTGGCGAAGTGAGCACGCGAGTGGTGGTGAATGCTGCAGGCGCATGGGCGGCCGAAGTGGCGGCGCTCGCGGGCATCAATCTTCCCGTCGAACCCATGCGGCGCATGCTAATTCCCACCGAGCCCTTCGACGGCGTCTCGCATGAAGTGCCGATGGTCATCGATATGACCAATGGGTTTCACTTCCGCCCGGAGAGCCTGGGCTTTCTGCTGGCGTGGAACGATCCGGAGGAGACCGGCTTCAACACCAACTTCGATCCGGCGTTTATCGAGAAAGTGCTGACGCTGGCGGCCGATCGCGTTCCGTGTTTCGAGAATCTTGCAGTGAACCCCAAGCGCGCGTGGGCAGGACTATACGAGATGTCGCCCGATCATCACGCAATTATCGGCCAGGTAGAGGAGTTGCCGGGACTCTTCTGCGCCAATGGCTTTAGCGGCCATGGTGTGATGCACTCGCCCGCAACAGGCCGGATGGTTGCGGAGCTGATTCTTACTGGCAAAACCAAGGTCGTTGATAATGTCGAGCTGCTCAGCCCGGCGCGTTTCGCCAAGGGCGAGTTGCTGCACGAAACCGCAGTGCTCTAACTGGTTCACGTGGGAGATTCGGTGAGATGCCGACAATTCCGGGGTCTGTAGAAAAAACCGGCGCTGGCAACTCGTTCAAGAATGCCACGCGCGTGCAGGTGAGCTTCGTTACTGCTGCGGAGAAGCGCGCCCTGGCGTGGTTCGCGGCGCGAATGCCTGCCTGGGTTGGCTCGGACCACCTCACGATTCTGGGCTTCGCCGCGCAGATCATGGTCGGCGTCAGTTACGCTCTCTCGCGATACAACAAGATCTGGCTGCTGTGGGGCATTCTGTTTCTGGCCGTGAACTGGTTCGGCGACAGTCTCGACGGTACTCTCGCGCGCTTTCGCAACCGTCAACGTCCGCGCTACGGCTTCTACGTCGACCATGTCATCGATGCCATCGGCTCGACGGCACTGATGGTCGGTCTGGCCCTATCCGGTGTCATGACTCCGATCATCGCCCTCGCGTTGCTTGTCGCATTCCTGCTTTTGGCGATCGAAGTCTATCTGGCAACGTATACTATTGGGAGCTTTCACCTGTCGTTCTTCAATCTGGGACCAACGGAGATCCGGATCATTTTGGCAATCGGAAACATTGCCCTGTACGTACGCGGGCCGTGGGCGCACATCTCTGGCCACGCGTTCCTCCTCTTCGATGGCGGCGCGGTTGTCTCGATCATTGTTATGAACATCATGTTTCTTTACGCCGCGATCAAGCACACCGCGCAACTCTATCGCGAGGAGCGACTGCCGTGAACATGGAGTCCTCCACCGCACGATGGGTTCGCCTCATCCCCCGCCTGCTGAAGTTCCACATGGTGGGAGCGATTGGCATTGGCGTTCAGCTTTGCTTCCTCTTCCTCTTCAAGACCGCGCTGCACCTGAACTACCTGCTTGCGACGGGTCTGGCAGTGGAATGCGCGGTGTTGCACAATTTCCTTTGGCATGAGCACTACACCTGGGTCGACCGCCGCGAAGGCCGCTCCGGATTCTTCCGCCGCCTCGCGCGCTTCAATTTCTCGACCGGCATGATCTCGATCGTCGGCAATCTCATCCTGATGCGTCTTCTGGTGGGCGCTCTGCATCTGCAATACATGCTCGCCAACATGCTGAGCATTGGCTCGTGCTCGCTGGCCAATTACTGGGCAACCGATCGCATGGTCTTCCAGCAGGAGTTGAGCTCGGAAAGCGGTGATTAGGTTGTGACGTACGTGGAGAACGCCGTTCGCCTGGCGCAGGCCTCAGACATTCCGCAGATCGTTGCTCTCATCAACCGGGCCTTTGCAGTCGAGTACTTCTTCAAGAGTGGCGATCGCACCAATCCCGAACAGGTGCGTGACATGATGGCCGCTGGAATTTTTCTACTTCTCGAGGATGGCGATCAACTCGCCGCCTGTGTATGGGTAAAAATCACGGGTGAGCGCGGCTACATTGGCACGCTCTCGGTCGATCATGCGCGTCAGCGGTCCGGGCTGGGACGGCGCATGATGCAGCAAGCGGAAGACTATTGTCGCTCCGCCGGTTGCAAAGTGCTCGACATCCGCATCGTGAACCTTCGCACCGAGTTGCCGCCGATCTATCACAAGTTCGGCTTTGTGGCGACCGGTACGCAATCGGCCGAGATGATTAAGAACGCAACCAGGCCGATCCACTTCATCAACATGTCCAAGCGCCTGCTGTGACTTTGCGCAGGGAACGAGGTCTCGATGAGCATTCCGCGCATAAAGTTGAAGCACACCGACCTGGAAGTATCGCGCTACTGTTTCGGAACGATGACCTTGGGCAAGCCCCTTGACCAGGCGGGCACGACCCAAATCGTGAATCGCTGCATCGACGCCGGGATCAACTTTTTCGACACCGCAAACATGTACCAGTACGGCGTCGCCGAGACCCTGCTGGGTCACGCCCTCAAAGGCAAGCGCGACAAACTTGTCATTGCCAGCAAAGTGTTCTTCAAGATGGGTGACGCGCCCGACCAGGGTAGTCTCTCGCGAAAAGCGATCCTTCGCGCCATCGACGAGAGCCTGCAGCGGCTCGGCACCGATTACCTCGACATTTACTACTTCCACGCGCCTGACCACACGGTCCCTGTCGAAGAGTCGATGGAAGCCATGCATTCGCTGGTCAAGCAGGGTAAGGTGCGATATCCCGCCTCCTCGAATTACGCTGGTTGGGAGGTGGTGCAGATGCTCTGGCTGGCGAAGGATCGCGGCTGGCAGGAGCCCCGCATCTCACAACCGATGTACAACATGCTGGCGCGCGGCATCGAGCAGGAATATCTGCCAATGTGCAAAGAGTTCGCGATCTCCAACATCGTCTACAATCCGCTCGCCGGCGGCCTGCTGACCGGCAAGCACAAGCAGGAGAAGATCACGCCCGGTACGCGCTTCGACAACAACAAGCTCTACCAGGACCGCTACTGGCACGAGCAGTACTTCCGCTCGGTCGAGAAGCTCCGTGAGATCGCGAAATCAGCGGGACGTTCGCTCGTGAGCCTCGCGCTGAACTGGTTGCTCCATCACACCCCCAGCGACTGCATCATCCTGGGCGCGTCGCGCATGGAGCAGTTGAACGAGAACCTTGCCACTATCGATGACGGTCCGCTCAGCGACGACGTGCTGAAGGCGTGCGACGAAGTCTGGCAGAACTTGCGGGGACCCCTGCCCGTTTACAACCGCTGACGCCCCCTCTGGCAGACTCACTAGCCAGTTTCAGACGAGTGTGTGACAATCGCTGAACTCACGAATTTCAATAGCGCGACAAGGTTTCCACCGACGAGGCCTTAAATGAGCGGTCTGCCAGCCGGAACAAGCCTTAAATTCGCCGTTGAGCGCTTCAGCGACACCGTCGTTATACGGTGCAGGGGCAAGCTCGTTGCGGGAGTCAATGATCGCTTTCACCGCGAGGTCGGCGGACTCATTCCGGGCAGCAAGCGAATTGTGCTGGATATGGCGGAATTGACGCACATGGACAGCAGCGGCATTGGAACTCTCGTTCGTCTGTACGTTTCCGCCAAATCCGCAGGTTGCGCTTTGCAACTGAAAAACATTGGTAAGCCGGTCCGGCAGTTACTCGGCGTAACCCATCTCATCGATGTGCTCTCGGTGGTTGGCGAGAACAACATCCGGTTTGGTTGAACTGCATTGCCTCAATAAGGCCCAATGATGCCGCCGATGTTGCGCGAGGCCGGAAGCTTCATCGCCGGAGCGTGCGCTTCCACCTGCCAGTACTTCGCAAATACATCGAGGTACTTGTAACCCGAGCCAGTGTTGAACAGCACGACTCGATCATTCGGCGTCAGGAATCCGCTCTGTAGGAGCTGTTTATAGGCCGCCAAAGCCGCTCCGCCTTCAGGGGCAGGGAAGATGCCTTCGTTGGAAGCCATCTCCTTTACGCCATCCATAATCGCGTCATCGCTCACTGCGACTGCGGTCCCTTCGCTCTTGCGAACGATGTCAAGGATGATGAAATCTCCATAGGCTTTGGGAACGCGCAATCCGGCGGCAAGCGTTTGCGCGTCCGGCCACATCTTCGAGACTGCCTCGCCCTCCTGTAGCGCCTTTGGTATGGGTGCGCAACCATCGGCTTGCACGCAGATCATCTTTGGCCGCTTGCGCCGCTCGATCCAGCCTAGCTCTTCCATCTCCTCGAAGGCTTTCCACATACCGATCAGACCGACGCCGCCGCCAGTAGGATAGAGAATAGCTTCCGGCAGGCTCCAGCCCATCTGCTCGGCGACCTCGTAGCCCATCGTCTTCTTGCCTTCCACGCGGAACGGTTCTTTCAACGTCGAAACATCGAACCAGCCCTCCTTGTCCTTGCGCTCGGCCACCATGCGGCCGCAATCGCTGATCAGTCCGTCGACCAGCGTCAACTTGGCGCCCGCCGCTTCGACCTCCAGACGATTCGCGATCGGCACATCTTTCGGCATGAAGACGTAAGCCTCCAAACCCGCGGCGGCTGCGTAGGCCGCCATGGCGCCTCCGGCATTGCCCGCTGAGGGCGCAGCGAGCTTCATCACTCCGTCATGCCGCAGCATGGTGATCGCCGCCGCCATACCGCGCGCCTTAAACGAGCCGGTAGGATTAAGGCCTTCGTCCTTGATGAGCAGGTTGGGATATTTACGGCTGGGGAGCAGCGGCGTCAGACCTTCGCCTAGCGTGACCGGCTCGGCATCAGGAAGCACTGCCGCATAGCGCCACATGTTCTTCGGTCCGGCGTTGACGGCATCACGTGTGGTCGTGCGCCGGATCTCGTCGAAGTCGTAGCGGACGTAGAGCGGTCCACCATCGTTGGGGCAGATCGTTGGCGCGGGTCGCGGCGGCAATTTCTCGCCGCATTTGCTGCATTCGAAGTGAATAATGGTTGCCATTTATTTACCTGACGAAACTTCGCAGTGTAGCACCGGCGGCGGCACGGAAACGAGGCGCTTCCGGCTGCTATAATCCGCGCAGTTTTCCGCCATGACCGAGCCGTCCACGCCGCTGATGCGGCAATATGCCGCCATCAAGAAAGAGCATCCTACCGCGCTGCTATTTTTTCGCCTGGGCGATTTCTACGAGCTGTTCTTCGAAGATGCAGTTGTCGCCGCACGCGAGCTCCAGATCACGCTGACCTCGCGCAACAAAGAGAAGGGCATCGCGATCCCGATGTGCGGCGTGCCGTACCATTCGGCCGAAAACTACATCGGCAAGCTCATTCGTAAAGGCTTCAAAGTAGCCATTTGCGACCAGATGGAGGACCCGCGCCTGGCCAAGAAGCTGGTGAAGCGCGAGGTGACTCGTGTCGTGACGCCGGGCACCGCAGCCGACAGCCAGCTTGGTTCGGAAGAGAACAATTTTCTCGCCTGCGTGGCGCGTGTGGGGAATAGCGTAGGCTTCGCGGCGCTGGATCTGTCGACTGGCGAATTCCGGGCGACGGAGTTTGTAGGTGACGACGCGGAGCGCCGCATTCGCGAGGAACTGCTGGTCTTGCGTCCGCGGGAGGTGTTGTTCGCGTCATCGCTGCCGCTGTTTGATCAGCCCCGGCGGTCGTCGCCGCAGCCGGCCGCCGCGCCGCGCCTGAATTCAGTTGAGAACGCCACTTGGGCCGAGACACCACTTGAGGATTGGATCTTCGCCTCCGATTACGCCATTCCGCAGGTCGAAAACCATTTCGGCGTCTTGTCGCTGGAAGGCTTTGGACTGGCGGATCGCGCTGCGGCGGCAACTGCAGCGGGCGCTATTCTGCATTACGTCCGTACCACGCAGCGCGGCTCGCTCGATCACGTCGACCGCATCGGATTTTACGAACGACAGAACTGTCTCGTTCTCGACGCGGTCACGGTTCGCAACCTTGAGCTGATCGAGCCGCTGTTCTCCGGAGCAGGTGAACACGCCACACTGTTCCGCTGTCTTGACGGTACGGTCACGCCCATGGGCAAGCGCCTATTGCGCGCCTGGATGCTGCGGCCATCTATTGAGCTGCGCGAGATCAGCCTGCGGCTGGACGCTGTGGATTGTATGGTCAAGGACCTGGTGGCGCGCGAGGAACTGCGACGCTCGATGCAAGGCATCCTCGATCTGGAGCGACTGCTCAGCAGGGTGACGCTGGAGACGGCGAACCCCCGCGACCTTCTGGCCCTGGCAAGCTCGCTGGGGAACCTGCCTGAGGTGCGAGCGTCGCTTTCACATTTCACCGCCGAGCGATTGTGTTCTCTGCACGCACAGTGTGATGAACTCGGCGATATTCGAAAGCGCATCGTGTCTTCGCTAGAAGACGAGCCGCCGTTGACCCTGGCTGATGGTGGCGTGATCCGTTCCGGAGTAGACGCCACACTTGACGAGCTTCGCGACCTCAGCCGCAATAGCAAGCAGTACATCGCTCAAATCGAACAGCGGGAGCGCCAGCGGACGGGCATTGGTTCGCTGAAGGTGAAGTTCAACAACGTCTTCGGCTATTACCTGGAGATCTCGAAGGCCAACCTGCACCTCGCCCCCGGCGATTACGAACGCAAACAGACGCTGGTCAACGCCGAGCGCTTCACCACACCCGAGTTGAAGGAGTACGAAGCCAAGGTGCTGGACGCGCAGGAGAAGATGGTCGAGATCGAACGCCGCCTGTTCGCTGAGTTGCGCTCGGCCATTGCCGCCGAGGCCCGGCGTATTCGACAGACTGCACTGGCGGTGGCGGAAATTGATCTACTTGCGGCGTTCGCGTCCCTTGCCGCCAATCGTAGTTACTGCCGACCGACGTTGGACGACAGCGCCGATATCGAGATTGTGGAAGGCCGCCATCCTGTGATCGAGCAGTTGGAGATCAGCGGCGTCGCCGACCGCTTCGTGCCGAACGACCTGTATCTGAACGGGACGACGCATTCCATCCTCGTCATCACTGGACCGAACATGGGTGGCAAGTCAACATATCTGAGGCAGGCCGCGCTTATCGTGCTGATGGCGCAGATGGGATCGTTCGTTCCTGCGCGGTCGGTACGGCTCGGGTTGGTCGATCGCATTTTCACCCGCATCGGCGCCGCCGATAATCTGGCGCGTGGCCGCTCGACGTTCATGGTTGAAATGACGGAGACTGCGGCGATTTTGAATACCGCGACGCCGCGGTCGCTGATTCTTCTTGATGAAGTCGGGCGCGGGACCGCGACCTACGATGGCCTGGCGATCGCCTGGGCGGCCATCGAATACATTCACGCGAACACGCGCGCGAAGACGCTTTTCGCCACCCATTATCACGAGCTAACCGAGCTCGCCGATCGGTTGAGTGGCGTGAAGAACTACCACGTGTCGGTGAAGGAGAGCGGCGGCGGAATTGTCTTCTTGCGCAAGGTGGAAGAAGGAGCTGCCGATAAGAGCTATGGGATCGAAGTCGCGAAGTTGGCAGGCTTGCCTTCAGAAGTGGTGAATCGGGCCCGCGAAGTGCTCGCCGAACATGAAAGCGCCGAGCGCAGCGCGGTAAAGCACCTGGCGCATGATGAGACGGCCGCTCCCGCACCCATGCAGCTCACCATCTTCACGCCTCTGTCGCAGAAGGTTGTGGACCGCATTCGGGAGACGGATCTGGACCGGCTTAGTCCGCTGGAAGCGCTGAATTTGTTGCATGAGCTGAAGAAACAAATAAAGTAACCATGCTGGTTGCGTGTTGCTGACCTGGATAGACACACCGTGCAAACTCCGTTATCGTCTAATTGAACGCTTTGGGAAGGCGGCAAAGCGGCATCCCAGAACTTTGAAGAGGTTTGGGCAGCGTTAGGGCGTCTCTACAGCGATATCGTTAAGCTGCAGGAGTCGCAACAGCTTGTTAACACCCAGTTGACTCAAATCGGTGAGCGCATCGATCGACTGGTTGAAAGTCAAAACGCAGTAGTAGAGATCATACGGCAGCTAACGGAAAGTCAGAATCGTTTGGCCGAGAGCCAAGCACGCTTGACTGAGAGCCAGGATCGGATGGTGTCAACCGTTAGCACACTTGCCGGCAACGTTGCAAAGCTCGCCAGCATTGTTGATTTTCACCAGCAACGGTTGGAGCGGCTCGAAGGGCAATAATTCAGATTGCAAGTCTCCCTGTAGGTGGTCCACGGGACTAGTACCCGGCCTTGGCATCTCCTTTCATACCTGAATTACAGCTCGCCTCGCGTTACACTCTTCTATTCCATGCCTTCCAATCGTAGCCGTGAACTTCGCCGGCAGGTCGGCCAGTTGCTCATCATGGGCTTCGATGGCACGGCCATGTCGCAGCGCCTGTTGCTGATACTCCAGACGTTTCAGCCCGGCGGCATCATTCTGTTTAAGCGCAATCTTGAAAGCACCCAGCAGACATACGCCCTGCTGCGCGACGCGCAGAACGCGAGCGCTATGCCCATGTTTCTGTGTGTCGACATGGAGGGTGGAACGGTCGATCGCCTTCGCGACGTTATCGCGCCGATACCGTCGGTCGCCGAAGTTGCCGCTGCTGGCTCAAAAAAATTATTTCGCAGCCACGGACGACTCATCGGGGAAGAGGTCCATGCTCTGGGATTCAATACCGACTTTGCGCCCGTCTTCGATCTGCAGCTTGAGCCGTCGCGAAACGTCCTGACAACGCGGACGGTTTCGCCTAAACCGAAACAGACAATCGCCTACGCGCGGGAGTTTCTGCGTGGCCTGCGAGACTGCGATGTTCTGGGCTGCGGAAAGCATTTCCCAGGACTGGGAGAGGCCAATCTGGATTCACACAGCGAATTGCCTGTCATCGATAAACCATGGAAGCGGCTGTGGAAGGAAGATCTGCTTCCTTATCGGGAGCTGCGGCGCGATGTCCCGTTTGTCATGGTGGCGCACGCGGCCTATCCGAAGGTCACCAGCGACAAGACGCCCGCCTCGCTTTCGAAGAAATGGATGAGCGGGATTCTTCGCAAGAAGATCGGCTACCGTGGGCTGATCATCACTGACGACCTCGACATGGGTGGCGTCCTGGCCTCGGCGTCGATCGAGGAGGCAGCAGTCGAGACCCTGCGCGCAGGCGCTGACATGTTCCTCGTCTGCCAGAAAGAAGAGAGCGTGCGGCGGGCGTTCGAGGCCGTACTCAAGCGAGCGGAGGGCAACAAAAAGTTCGCGGCATTAGTTGCGGAGAAATCGAAGCGCGTCTTGGCTGCCAAAAGAAAGTCGAAGGCCGTGAGAGCATCAATGCCCAAGGCGCCGACAGTCAAGACCGTGGAGCGGCTCACCCGCCGCATCTGGGAGTTCAGCGAGGAGCTGCGCGCGTCTTCGCTGGGCTTTGGCGAGGTAGCTCAGTGATTGTCGCCGGCGTAATGAGCGGCACGTCCGCCGACGGCATCGATGTCGCTTTAGTAAGAATTCAGGGCCGCGGCTTCCGCTCGCGCCTTGAACTGCTGGCGCACTACCATTTTCCTTATCCGGCCGAAGTTCGACGTGCCGTGCTTGCGATGATGAATGCAGGATCGGCGAGCGTGGCGGAGCTGTCGCGGCTTAATTTCAAGCTGGGAGCTCTCTACGCGGACGCCGTCCGTTTAGCGCAGCGGCGGGCGCGGCTGCAGTGCGAACTGGTCGGCTGTCATGGGCAGACGCTTTATCACCAGGGAAATGCAAAGGCGTATCTTGGCGGTTCTGTCGCCTGCTCCTGGCAAACAGGCGAGGCAGCTGCAATTGCCGCGAAGGTTGGCGTGCCGGTGGTTTCCGATTTTCGTCCGGCTGATATGGAGGCGGGCGGGAAGGGCGCACCCCTGGTGCCGTTTCTCGATTATGTACTCTACCGGCGTCGGCGGTATGGACGCATCGCGCAGAACCTTGGGGGAATTGGAAATCTGACGGCGATTCCGCCGCGCGCTACCCCCGAGCAGGTCATCGCTTTTGACACCGGACCAGCGAACATCGTGATTGACGCAGTGACGGAACATCTCTTCGACAAGCCCTACGATCGCAACGGACGTCTGGCGGCACGGGGAGAGCCCATTGAGCGCGTACTTCGCGAGTTGCTGAAGAACTCCTTCTTCAGGCAAGCGCCTCCGAAAACTGCCGGACGCGAGCAATTCGGGCGCGAGTTCGTACGCGAATTTCTGCGCCTCTGCCGACAAGCCGACAAAAACGACATAGTGGCTACTGCCACAGCCCTGACTGCGCGGTCCATCGGTGTCGCGGTGCGCAGACATGTCCTGCCGCTGGTTGAGTCGGGAGGCGCACGGCCAGGGCGATTTCGCGAGATGGTGGTATCTGGCGGCGGAACGAAGAACCCAACTCTGATGGGAATGATTCGCGAGGAGCTAGCATCGCTGAAGATACGGGTGCGGGTCTCCGACGATTTCGGACTGCCCTCCGAGGCCAAAGAAGCGGTGGCATTCGCGCTGCTGGCGTATCAGACGTGGCGGCGGTTGCCGTCGAATGTGCCTTCGGCTACGGGCGCAAAGCGGCCCGCGATTCTCGGCAAGGTCAGCTATGCGTGAGCCATCGTCTGCCGTGGGGAAGAAGAATCTGTTAGCCACAGCGACACAGAGACATAGAGTGAGCTTGAATTCAGGAAGCACAAGCCAGCCTGTAACTGCTCAAATGATCTTTCGCGTTCTTTCTTCTCTGTGTTTCTGTGTCTCTGTGGTTAGCTTTCTCTCGGGATGTGCGAAGAAGCCTGACCCCAACACGCTGGTGATGATCATCGAAAGCAGTCCCATCAACCTAGACCCGCGTGTGGGCGTGGATGCGCAGTCACAGCGCATTGACGAACTGCTGTTCGACTCGCTGGTCAGGCGCGACGAACACTTCGATCTGAAGCCCTCATTGGCCGAGAGCTGGGAGATTCCCGATCCCGAAACCTATATCTTCCATTTGCATCACGGCGTGCGCTTTCACAACGGGCAGGTGCTGACGGCGCGCGATGTGAAGTGGACCTTCGATTCGCTGCTGACCAGCAAGATCCGCAGCGCCAAAGCGAGCACGTTTGCCCAGGTCAGCCGCATCGATGCGCCCGACGATTACACGGTTATCTTTCATCTGAAGGAGCCGTTTGCTCCGCTGTTATGGAACTTGTCGAGCGGAGCGATCGGGATTGTGCCGTATGGCAGCGGGGAAGACTTCAATCGCAACCCCATTGGCTCCGGGCCGTTCCGCTTTGTCAGCGCGGCGCAGGACAAGAACGTCATTATCGAGCGCCACGCTGATTACTGGGGTACGCCGGCGAAGCTGGAGCGGGTAGAGTTCAAGGTGATTCCCGACGCGACCACGCGCGCGCTTGAGCTGCGCAAGCAGAGCGCGGATGTGGCCATCAATTCCCTGGTCGCGGATACGGTGGTCACGCTGCAGCGCGATCGCGATCTTATTGTGATGGAGGCGCCGGGCACGATCTACGCATATCTGGCACTGAATTTGCGCGATCCAATACTCAAGGATGTTCGCGTGCGGCAGGCGATTGCGTATGCCATCGACGTACAACCGATCATTCATTACCTGCTGCGCGATGAGGCGCGCCCGGCATACAGCGTGCTGCCGCCGCAGAGCTGGGCATATGACGGCAACGTGGAGCGCTACCCGCATGATCCGGAGTGCGCGCGGCGGCTGCTCGATGCAGCAGGCTATCCCGCGCTGAATGGAGTGCGCTTCCACATCACCATGAAGACTTCGACGGAGGAATCGACGCGCCTGCTCGCGGCGGTGTTACAGCAGCAGTTGCGGGCGGTGGGAATTGCGCTGGACATCCGGACATTTGAGTTTGCGACCTTCCTTGCTGACGTAACCAAGGGCGCCTACCAGGTGCATTCACTGCGCTGGATCGGCGGCAACCTGGATCCGGACATCTTCGAGAACCTTTTCTACACCGCCAGCTTTGCGCCCAAACGCGCGAATCGCACCTTCTACTCCAACCCGCGAGTCGATGAATTGATTCGCGAAGGCCGCAGCACCATTGACCGAGAGAAGCGGAAGCAGATCTATGGCGAGGTCCAGCAGATCCTCGCGCAGCAGTTGCCGTACATCAATCTGTGGTATCTCGACAACGTGCTGGTACACACAAAGCGCGTGCGCGGCATTGCGTTGGGGCCCGCAGGGAACTATGAATTCCTGCGCACGGCTGAACTGGTGCAGTAAGCGATAGAATGTCTCCCATGATCTCGCCTGACCTGCTGGAAATTCTCGCCTGTCCCGTGTGTCGCAAGCCGCTGGTGCCGCTCGGAGAAGAAGGTCTGAAGTGTAATGAGTGCAAGCGGGTGTACCCCATCCGCAATGGCATTCCCATCCTTCTGGAGCATGAAGCCACCATCGACCAGCTTTGAACTGGTGGCGGAGCACTGAATCGCCGTTCAGTCAAGGGAACTGAGCGGTATCTAGCAGGGCTGCTTCCCGAATTGGTGCAAATCGCCCAAAAATCATAGAGTCACAGGCCGGCCGGGGCGCCTCTGGCACCCTGAAAAGCGCCCGGAGGCGTACTACTTCCTCCAGCAACTCTTCCATTCGTCCCATATGAGTGTGATCGGCAACTTTTTGTTCCAACCTACAAACCTAATGGCAGCAACTATTTCCGGGTAAGAGGGTTAAAACTAAGCAAGAAGCCGGGGGCGCTGCCCATTGACATTTGAGGTTCGGCAATCAAATTGCCTGCAACTAAATGACTGTCAGTGGAGTCTAACTAGCAAAACCCCGGAAGGGTCGGAGGTGAGGAAGATGATGACTGAAAAGTTTTCCCTCCCGGAACTGGCCGCGCTACGAAGTGAGCTGCTTCACGGATTCGATTCCCGGGACGCAGCTGAAATGCTTCAGATGTTCCTGGCCGGACACGGCTATGGTGTTTCGGCTGAGGAAGCGCGCGACGCAGTTTGCAAAGTTGGTATCCCGGGTGGAACTTTAGAAGCATTTCAACGTGACCTGGAGAGCATCGCTCTGGTGAATTGATGCTCGACAGAGAGGTGACAAAGATTCGCTTAGCCTGAAAAATGGAACGGACGCGAAGATCGCCAGAACCTGGACGTAAACGCAGTCCGAAGCGAAAAGTGAAGAGCTCGGGCAAAACGGCCCGAGCTTTCCCGTTTTTGCGACCGAAATCAGCCCCTTTCCAATTCCCCGCAACTGTTTCTGACTACGACGATTCAAGTACGCGAACTCTGGTAAAGTCCTAGGACAAAGTCGGACCCGCAGAGGATGGCATCATGAAGCACACCGCCGTCTTACTGCTCAGCACTCCCGTTCCACTGGCACGCAAAGGTGTTGTGGCTGCGATCACGCAATTTCTGGTGACACACAATGGCAGCATTCTGCATGCTGACGATCACGTGGACAGCGAACGCGGCATGTTCCTGTCACGGCTCGAGTGGGACTTGGACGGCTTTGACATCCCCATTACCGATTTCGGGGAATGGTTCAAGCCGCTCGCCGAGCAGTATTCCATCAGTTACCATCTGGCGCCCACCGGTTACCGGCCTAAGGTTGTCATCCTGGTGTCGGGATACGACCACTGCGTCGCGGACTTGCTCTATCGATATAAGAGCGGGGAACTCGCTTGCGAGATCGTCACGATCATCAGCAATCATTCCACGGCCAAGCCTCTCGCCGACTTTTATGGAGTGCGATTTCACCTGCAATACTTGCTAAGGACGATCAACGTTCATCATTCCTTCTTGCCCGCTTTCATCGGAGCCACGCCGTATCACCAGGCTTTTGATCGAGGAGTGAAGTTGATCGGCGCGACCAGTCACTACGTCACGGCAACCCTGGACGATGGCCCGATAATCGAGCAGGACGTAGTACATCGCGATACGGTGGAAGACATGTTGCGCAAGGGACGCGATCTGGAAAAAGTTGTGCTTGCGCGGTCCGCTGGCACGTGGAAAATCGTATTCTCGTCTATCAGAACAAGACGGTCGTGTTCAATTAGAAGCCCCGCCCAGGCGTATCGTCGACCTGCTTCGTTCTTCAGCTCCACTTACGTATTTTGACGCCACCGCGAACACGGTCCTGTAGCACTTCTCCGAAGAACATGTAGGGATGAGTCTCCTCGATTTGGCTGACTTCATCCAGTTGCTGCCGCAACTCT
This sequence comes from Terriglobales bacterium, assembly GCA_035262645.1. Classification (GTDB taxonomy): domain Bacteria; phylum Acidobacteriota; class Terriglobia; order Terriglobales; family Acidobacteriaceae; genus Bog-257. The sequence goes on along the minus strand of DATFSK010000064.1, from coordinate 13,999 downwards.
GGCGGGATCGTGAGGCTGATTGAAGCCAGGTTAGCTTCCAATTGCTTCAGCTTCGTTGCGCCAATGATGGTCGACGTCACACCGGGTTGCGTGACAACCCAATTCAGCGCGATCTCGGCCGCCGAGCGCCCGAGTTTCTGCGCCACCTCCTGAACTTTCTGCACGATCTGGAAGTTGTGTTCGGTGAATTTGCGGAACACCGGATTGTTGGAGTCTTTGACGACATCCAACCGGCTTCCCTGGCTGCTGGTGGGACCTTGTTTGGTGTATTTGCCCGTCAGAAAGCCACTGGCCAGCGGGCTCCAGGGGCAAACGCCCATGCCCAACTCACGCGCGGCGGGGATGTGCTCGCGCTCGATATTACGCTCCACCAGTGAGTATTCCAGCTGCAAGGCGATGGGGCGTTCGAAGCCCTGCTGTTCGGCCAAGGTAATCGCGCGCGCTGCGTACCACGCCGGCACATCGGAGAAGCCGTAATAGCGAATTTTGCCTTCGCGCACCAGATCGGTGAGTGTGCTGACGACCTCTTCACTCGACGTGATCGTATCCCACACGTGCATCCAGTAGAGGTCGACATAATCCATTTTGAGGCGGCGTAACGAGCCTTCCAGGGCGCGGTAGATATTCTTGCGCCCATTGCCGCCGGCGTTGGGATTACCTTCCTGCGCGTTGAAGGTGAACTTCGTGGCAACAACCAGGCGATCGTGAAGGTTGCCTTCGGCGATGAAGTGGCCCAGAACCTCCTCACTCTTGCCGCTCTCATACGCATCGGCAACGTCCACAAAGTTGCCGCCCTCCTCCACGTAACGGTTGAAGATGCGTTTGGCTTCGGCGTCGTCGGAGCCCCAGCGGTCATTGCCGAAGGTCATCGTTCCCAGCGAGAGAGGACTGACACGCAGTCCGGAGCGTCCCAGCGTCACATACTCATTCAATTGCATGATGATGATTTTCTCCTGAGTGCCGTGGATCAGGCGCGGCTCTCACTTTCGATGATGGCAGAAGCAAGAAGTTGCGAGTGATGTTGTCCTACTCGTAACGCAGGCTTTGGATCGGGTCAAAGCGGGCAGCGCGCGCCGCAGGAGCGGTGCCGAAGATGATCCCGACGAGGCTGGATGCCACGACAGCAATGATCACCGACCATCCTGAAATCGGCACGCGATAATTGGTGAGGAAACGTACCGAGAAGGGAAGCGCCAATCCAAGCAAGATGCCAATCGTTCCACCCGCGAGCGAAATGAGGATCGCCTCGGTAAGAAACTGCGCGCGGATTTCGGCGCGCGTAGCGCCTACTGCCTTGCGCACCCCGATCTCGCGCGTGCGCGCATTCACCGTCGCCAGCATGATGTTCATAATGCCCACTCCACTCACCAGCAACGTAAGCACTGAGATCAGCAGCAGGACTTTGGTCAGGGTGTCGGCGGTTTTGCCGGCGACATCGAGCAGCTGCGTCAAATTATCGACACGGTAGACCGACTCCGGCCGGTGCCGCGATTGCAAAAGCTGGTGTATCTCGCTGGTCGCGCGAGGCACCTCAGCCGAGTCGGAAACGGAGAAGAAGAGCTGCTTCACCTCGTCACTGTTGGTGAAATAGCGCGCCACAGTGTAAGGAATCAGGATCGTATCGTCGGAGACCTCCGTCTGGCCGAAGGTGTCGACACGTTCGCGGAAGGTTCCAATCACGGTAAAGGGAAGTCCGGTAAGCTTGATTTGCTGGCCGATTGCGGCATCCTGCGAGCCATAGAGCGCCGTCGAAAGCTTCTGGGTTATGACCGCGACTTTGTTGCGCGCCTGGGTGTCGCTGTCGTCGAAGAACCGCCCCGAGAGCACATCGAGATTGCGGACGAAGAGGTATTGCCAGGAGACGCCCAGGACTACCACTTCGCGCTCCTTACCGCCGGGAATTGTGACGTGATCGTGGGATTCCAGCATGGGCGAGGCGTTGCTGATGCCGGGAACTCCCTGGCGCACGGCGTTCAGGTCGTCGAGTCGCAAGGGGTCGCTATCAGCGTTTTTCCCAAAGATGCCACCACCGGAGTACTCGGCAACCATCATATTGGAGCCGATGTTCTGAATCTGCTGTAGCAGGTATTGCTTGCCGGTGAGACCAATGGTGACAACCAGGATGAGGGAAGCGGTGCCGATCACCATGCCTAAGGCGGTGAGAATGAAGCGCACTTTACCAATCCTGAACGTCTGTAAAGCGACGCTCATGGTGTCTCCGAAAACGAACCTCGGGTATTTGCGCGTCTTGTTCCCGTTGCCGGCCATGCTTATTGCTTAGAGTAACGGCTGGGGCGCTTCGGTTCAAACGGGTAGGCCGCGACCTTATAAGGCTGCAATCTGCCTGCGGGGAATGTAGTATGTTGACAGCAGCCGATTTCTCAGTAGTTAGAGCCGATGTTGTTTCGCCCTCATCACGCGCCATTTCTCCTGCCTCTCTCGTTGTTGTTGCTGCCGATCGCCTCTTCGGCGCAGCAGACCATCGGAGAACTGTATGCAACCGACGCCAGCGTTAAGGGATCTGTGATCCTCGCCGGCTCGGGAACCAGCGTACTGAGCGGCTCCTCGATTCAGGCCGGAGCTCAAGCTGCCACGCTCAAACTGGAGCGCGGTGGCAGTCTGCTGGTTTGTGAAGGCACAAAGCTTTCCGTCACGACCTCACAGAATGGGCGCGAGCTGCTGTTCAGCCTGAACAGCGGCAATCTCGAGATGAACTATCCGTTGGGAGCGGAAGCGGACACGCTGCTCACTCCCGATTTCCGGCTGCTCCTGCCCGGCCCAGGGACGGTGCACGTGGCCGTGCGGATTACCCCGCAGGGAGACACTTGCGTGCAGTCTTTGCCGTGGAACGTCTCCGCAATTGTCGTTTCGGAAAGTATGGGCGACGCGACTTACCAGGTGAAACCCGATGAAGCTGTGATCTTCAAGGGTGGTCACCTCACCGATGCTGTTAAGTCAAAGGGCAACTGTGGATGCCCGAGGTCGCAGACACCGCCGGTGCAGGTGGCCAAAGCCGCGCCGCCACCGCCTCCGGAGCCAAAACCGGTGGAAACGGCTACGGCTGCTCCGCCGCCACCACCACCGCCGCCCGAGCAGCATATGTCCATGGAAGCGCCATTCGTCTTCCGCGGGAGCGATCCGGTTCCTGACCTGTCGCAGAATATCGCCGTGCTGCGTCTGGAGAACGCCAAGGTTGTCCAGCTTGAGCCGACTGTAGTGCCGCCTCCCAGTGCGAAAAAGAAATCAGCGCAGAACAACAGCGCGCAGACAGCCAAGAAAGAGTCGCACGGATTCTTCAGCAAGATTGCGGCCTTCTTCGCGGGGATATTTCACTAGCTGTTTTTCGCTACTCGTTTTTTCTCTCGACAAAGCTCACGCTACGAAGTCTCATCACCACACCTTCCTGCCGAAGATTCCCCCGATGAAAGTTAGAAGGCGATTAGCACGAACGTCATTGTGCGAGGGCCGCGAATTTCGCCACGTAATGCCGATTGATGCTGCACTTGCCGCCTAGTAAGGTGATTACAAAGTTTGATGACGGTTACCGTTCTCTCCGAGTAACCACAATTCAGCCCCGTAACAAGCTAGCCCCCTGCAAAAGACGTCCAAATTTCTTTTGTCAGTTTTTTTGGAGGATGAGAATGAAAAGCTGTGCTCGACTTGCGCTGGCGTGCGCCCTTTTACTTGCGTCAGCGCTTTTGATTTTCGCATCGCCCGCAGTTGCCCAGGACCAGATCAATCTCGGCGACGGGCTCTTCAATTCGCATTTCAACGGCAACGGCACACCCACAATCACCCTGTTCATCCCCTCGATCGACTGCACCGGTGGACTCTGCTATCTGGCGAACGGCAGTGCCAGCGGAACCGGTCATCTGTCATCAAACGGCACCTATGCGTTTGCCTCGCCTTCCAACGCACCGTTCTTTCTCATTGAGAACGGCGACGGCAGCGCCACCGTCAACCAGACCAGTCCCATCACCTTCAGCTACACGTCGGCACAGGGTAATTTGACGGGACAGATCTGGTTTAACAGCATCGGAACCACCGCGGGCTTTCTGTCGAACGCAACCGCCACGCTGACCTCGCCCGGCGGCTCGTTTGCTCCGTTTTTTCCCAACGGCGCGCATGTGAACCTCGTGCTCGGACTGACCTTTCCGCTACAGACGCTGTGGGGAGTGCACGGGTTCTCTACCGTGGAGTTTCAGTCGGGAACGGTGACTCCTTCCGGCAGCTGCCAGGCCCTCACGCAGGGCTACTGGAAGAACCATCCTGGCGCGTGGAAGGATGGCGCGGGTTTGACGCTCGGCACAACCTTCTACACTAACGACCAGCTCCTGAACCTGCTGAACACGCCGGTGAACGGCGATGCGAGCATTAACCTCGCGCATCAGTTGATCGCCGCGTTGCTGAACATGGCGAACGGCACCGACGGAACGCCGGTGCAGGGAACCATCGCTGATGCCAACAACCTGATCGGCGCCGGGCCGCTGCCGGAGAACGTTCCTCCGTCGTCGCCGCTCGGTCAGCAGATGACCGGCGACGCCAACACCCTCAACAACTACAACAACGGCCAGATCACGAACGGCTGCAGCCGGTAGCTGCGACCGTCGAGTGCGCGCCTGCGCTCCCGGGCGTGCGCTGGCAAGGGGACTCGCCAAGGCGATGTCCCCATTGTTTTTTGGCGTTGCCGGCCGAGGCACCTCTTCAATGCAGATTCCCACCTTTAGCTGGCCGAAACGCCCCCTTTGGCCGTAAAATATTGAGAGTTTTCCCAGTTGCTCGCTATCCTTCCGATAGGCTTCAACTGATCCCGGTATTACTGTGTCCAACTGAATACTCAGTCGCTGTAACCAGCGCCGGACAATAAAACAAGGAGTTCGATTTGCCAAAGAACCGTTATTTGTTCACCTCTGAGTCTGTGACCGAAGGCCACCCTGACAAGATTGCCGATCAGATCTCCGATGCCATTCTCGATGCTTGCATCAAGGAAGATCCCTACAGCCGTGTGGCTTGCGAGACGCTGACCGCGACCGGCCTCGTCGTCATCGCCGGAGAGATCACGACCAAAGCTTATGTCGATTTCCAGTCGCTGGTGCGTGGCGTGGTCGCCTCCATCGGCTACGACAACGCGCTTTATGGCTTCGACTCCAATACCTGCGCGGTGATCTCCTCGATCAACAAGCAATCGGGCGACATCGCTATGGGAGTCGATACCGGCGGCGCGGGCGATCAGGGCATGATGTTCGGCTATGCGACCAACGAAAACGCCAACTTCATGCCGACTCCGATTTTTTTGGCGCACAAATTGTGCGAGCGCCTCACTGAAGTCCGCAAGAACGGCACCCTTCCTTACCTCCGGCCCGACGGCAAATCCCAAGTCACAGTGGAATACGACGCGAACCATAAGCCGGTCCGCATTGACGCCGTTGTCATCTCCAGCCAGCACGCAGAGACAGTTACCAACGAAGAACTGCGCGCCGACATCCTGCGGCACGTTATTCAGGCTGCTCTGCCGCCGCAGATGTTGGATGAGGACACGAAGTACCACATCAACCCGACCGGACGATTCGTCATCGGCGGGCCGATGGGTGACACCGGACTGACCGGACGCAAGATCATCGTCGACAGCTATGGCGGCATGGGCCGTCATGGCGGCGGCGCCTTCAGCGGCAAGGACCCGACGAAGGTGGATCGCTCGGCCTGCTACATGGCGCGCTACATCGCGAAGAATGTCGTTGCCGCGGGATTGGCTGATCGCTGCGAAGTGCAGCTGGCCTATGCCATCGGCGTAGCTGAGCCGGTCAGCGTGCTGATCGACACCTTTGGCACGTCGAAGATTGACGAAGGAAAGATCGCCGACCTGGTTCGCGCGAACTTCAAGCTGACGCCGAAGGGAATTATGGAGTCGCTCAATCTGCGTCGTCCGATCTATCGCAAGACCGCTGCCTACGGACACTTCGGACGTAACGATCCGGACTTCACGTGGGAAGCGACGGACAAGGCTGCAGCATTGCGCGAGCAGGCGGGCGTGGCGGCTGCGCAGCAGAAGAGCGCGCAGGTAGCGAAGTAGAGCAGCAGTTGTCGGTTGTCTGTTGTCGGTTCTCAGTTAAACCCGCAACAGCGCACCGACACACTTGCTCTCGCCTGCGGAAACTGCTGGTGATCACATCGTTGTTGAACTGGCAACTGACAACCGACAACTGACAACTTTTTAGGAGATTATGTCTACGACAACCACTCGCGTCGCCGGCGACATCGCCAATCTGGCCCTTGCCGACCTTGGCAAGAAGCGCATTGACTGGGCCAATCAATCCATGAAGGTCCTGCAGATCATCCGCAAGGACTTCATCAAGAGCCAGCCGTTGAAGGGCATCCGCGTCTCCGCCTGCCTGCACGTCACGGCCGAAACCGCCAACCTGGCCATCACCATGCGCGATGGCGGCGCCGATGTCGTTCTCTGCGCCTCCAATCCGCTGTCCACGCAGGATGATGTCGCCGCCTGTCTGGTGCGCGACTACAACATCCCCGTGTTCGCCATCAAGGGCGAGGACAACGACACTTACTATTCGCACATCATGTCGGCGCTTGACCACAAGCCGCAGATCACGATGGACGACGGCGCCGACCTGGTTACGACCGCGCTCACCAAGCGCACCGACATTCTCGATGGCGTGATCGCCGGCACGGAAGAGACGACCACCGGCATCATCCGTCTGCGCGCCATGGCGAAGCAAGGCGTGCTGCGCTACCCCATCATCGCGGTGAACGACGCCGACACCAAGCACCTGTTCGACAACCGCTACGGCACAGGCCAGTCGACCATCGACGGCATCGTTCGTGCCACCAATTTCCTGCTCGCAGGTTCGAAGTTCGTCGTTGCCGGCTACGGCTGGTGCGGCCGAGGACTTGCCAGCCGTGCTCGCGGGCTGGGCGCTGAAGTCATTGTCACCGAGATCGACCCGACGAAGGCGATCGAAGCGGTGATGGACGGCTTCCGGGTGATGAGCATGGACGAAGCCGCCAAGATCGGCGACGTCTTCTGCACCGTTACCGGCAACAAGAGCGTCCTGCGCAAAGAGCACTTCGAAGTCATGAAGGACGGAGCGATCATCTCCAACTCCGGCCACTTCAACGTCGAGATCGATATCCCGACTTTGGAGAAGATGGCATCGTCAAAGCGCACCACGCGCAACTTCGTCGAGGAGTTCTCGATGAAGGACGGCCGCAAGATCAACCTGCTGGGTGAAGGCCGCCTCATCAACCTGGCTTCGGCCGAAGGCCATCCGCCGTCCGTGATGGACATGAGCTTCGCCGACCAGGCACTCTCAGTCGAGTACCTGGTGAAGAACCACAGCTCGCTGGAGAAGAAGGTCTACGTGGTTCCGGAAGAGCTCGACAAGAAGGTCGCGCGCCTGAAGCTGGAGTCGATGGGCATCAAGATCGACCGCCTCACGCCGGAGCAGGAAGAGTACCTGGCCAGCTGGAACGAAGGAACGTAAAGGCAGTTGTCAGTGGCCAGTTGTCAGTTGTCAGAAGGGCGGCAGCGATGCCGCCCTTTTTGTTCGACCGGTTTCGAGGACCGTCCGACCTTCTTTGAATTGTCATCCCGAGCGGAGGTCGCCGCGGCGACCGTAGTCGAGGGATCTGCTGTCATGCGCCGGACGGCAACTCTTTCCCATTTGCAATCTCCGCGCGAACCCTCTACGCTTCTCGCTCATGGAACCGCGGAACTTCGACCGCCAACCCGGCAGACGCTTACAGGCCGGTGGCGCGCTCGCTACTGGCATCGGCATTTTGCTGCTGATATTTCTCCACGCTCCTCCGCCAGGCTCGCCGGTCGACGTGCACAGAATCGGCTGGGCTTTTCTTTTCGTGGGCCTCTTCTGCCTCGCCGCTGGAACTATAGGCCGCAAGCTTCTGCTGTAATCGTAGAATGACCTGGGCTGACTGCTTAGTTCGCCTGGGCGGCTGCCCTCTGGGGATTAGCGACGATTTTCCTGCTGCTCTCGAAGCCCAATCCCAGCGCCAGCACTCCAACTCCCATCAGCAGCCACACGCACCCATGCCACGCGTCAGCTGCCCAGGCCCAGCCAGTGACGATAGCCCCCAGGCTTCCCCCGATGTAGTAGAACGTGACGTAGAGGCCGGCGGCGGAAGATCGCGCGCGGCCGGCGACGATGCCGGTCTGCACCGTACCGACTGCCTGGAAGATAAAAACTCCGCTGGAGAACAACGCCAGGCCTGCGATGATGATGGGCAGGGGCCGGCTCAGTGTAAGCAGCAGTCCCACCATGATGAACGCGAAAGCCACGACTGCCGTCCTGCGCATTCCGTAGCGATCGAGAAATCGTCCGGACATTGGGGTGATCGCTACACCAAGCAGATAGACGAAGAAGACGCTGCCCAGGTCGGCAGAGTTCAGATAGTACGGCGGCAGCGCCAGGTGAAAGTTCGCGTACGTAAACGCTCCCACCAGCGAGAACAATACGGCAAAAGCCATTCCATAAACGGCGAGCAGCCGCGGATTGTGCAGATGGTGCAGCATTTCGACGAGGGAATTGCGCAGGTTCGTCGCTCGCACGAAATGCTTCGGCTTGGGCAAGGCATGTTGCACCACGACTGCTCCCGCCAGATTGATGAAGCCGATCACGATGAACGCGTGCTCCCAGCGGAAATGCTGCGCGATTAGTCCCGAGATGTAACGGCCGCCGAATCCGCCGAGCACGCTTCCCGAGATGTAGGCCGACATCGCCTTACCGACATGAGCGCCAGCGAACTCCTCGCAGATATAGGCCATGATGACGCAAACGACGCCGGGAACAAAGATTCCCTGCATGAATCGCCAGAAGATGAGCTGCTTCAGGGTGTGCGAGGTTGCGACAAGCATGGTGGGAACCGTCAGCGCATACAGGCAGGGGACAATCACTTTCTTGCGCCCAATCGACTCCGCCATCAGCCCGACGAACGGCGCAACCAGGGCGACGGCCAGGATGGTCGCGCTTACCGTCATGCTGACCTCGATCTCCGACGCGTCGTACACCCGTTGCAGATAGGGTAGTAGCGGCTGCGTGCAATACATGTTCAGGTACGTGCACACGCCCGCAAGAAAGCATGCCGCGACCGCGCTATGCGGCGGCGGCGCCGGCTTCACCAGCACGTTGTCAGCTGTTATAGCGATGCTCATCGGCTCAGCAGACCCTGGATCGTGCGGGACGTTAGAAGGTCAGACAAGGATTATAGGGCACGGTGAAAGCGTCATGAGGAACTGCGGGCGTGTTATCCAGGCCGGTTTGGGCCAGGGCGCGAGACTTACAGCACGACAATCGTCATGCCCTTGTTTCCCCTCCCGAGATCGCTATCGTCCTTCAGTTCCGGCATCTGCTTCAACAACTCCCATGTGCGCTCATTCGACGTGCGCCAATTCTCGCCGTAGACGCATTCGCGAATCTCGCCCTTCGAGGCCATCCGCCGCAACGTCGCTTGCAAGGCAATCCGCAAATCCCCACCCACACCCGTGGAACCGTAGCCATGTACCAGCTTCAGCACCTTCGCTCCGCTCTGCCGTGCACTCCGGATCTCGCTGTCCAGGCGGGCGCGGGCCTGCTCAACGCTTGGCATACCTTCCTTCAGGATCACGGTTTTGACAGGAATGGCCATCGGCAAACCCGCTGCACAGACCCCCGCGAACCGCCAGCATACACTCTGACACATGGCAACTGGCGCCTGTTTTGCGATAATGGAGTTGCGCTTCCCGATCGTGGGCCCGTAGCTCAATTGGATAGAGCATCAGCCTTCTAAGCTGAGGGTTGCTGGTTCGATCCCAGCCGGGCCTACCAAATTTCTCAACTAGTTAGGAAGTTCACCGTGTTTTGGTGCTCTCGACTGCGGTGAAAATTGCGGGTACCCCGGTGCGACGGCTGGACCGCTGACGGCTTCTACCGCTGCCCGCAACTCCTCGATTCCGAAATGGCCGTAACGAGCGCTCATCTTGGCTAGAGTGCCGGCAGACCAGCCGACAATCTTTGCGATGATGGGTAAGGGAACCCGGGAGGCTATAGCGCGTGAAACAAAGGTGTGTCTGAGATCGTGGAAGCGAATGTTTACTAGTCCCGCCGGGAGATCATCCAGTCCGAAGTTGCAGCTTTCGCACAAATGACCCTTCTGCGGTTTGTCGCGGTCTACAAGAATGCCGTCGTTACAATTCGGGCAGTGGCGTCGCGTTCGCCGCTTTGCAGTTTCCCACGCTTCTTTAATAGCTCCTACCGGATTCGTCGGGTCAGTGTCGTACACCTTTCCGTCGAATCTATCTCCCGCGGCGCCCACTTTCTCGGTAGGGAAAACGTAGTGCTCTGGTTTGCGTCCTGGAAATTGTTGCGCCCAAAACTTGAGGGTTTCAACGGCACGGCGGCTAAGCGGTACCGTGCGCCCAGTTCCGGCCGCGGTTTTGTCCTTGCCGAATTTGAGAGAGCAATTCGCGAAGTCGATGTTGCTCCATTGCAATGTCCGAATCGTGTTGTAACGCGCGCCTGTTTCGAGCGCGAGCAAAACAAACGGCAGCAGTATCCGGGACCGGGATCTCCCGCATTCGAACAGCAAGGCCGATTCCTCTTCGGATGTAAGCGCCCTTCCGATGTCCTCTCGTTCAGGCAGCATGCTCACGTTCGATTGAATTCGCGCCCATGTCCCGAACCTGCGCATAATCTGTCTCAGCGTTGAGACTTCGATGTTCACGGTGCGGTTAGCGGCTCCCTCCGCCAATCTCGCCCTCTGGTATTTCGCAACATGCGAGGCTTCGATCTCAACGATCAGCCTTCTGCCCAACTCTGGAAGGATGTGGGCGAGGCTGTTCTTGGCGATCTGGGACATCCCTGGAGACCAGGCAAGTTTCTTTGCCTCGAACCACTCCTCAGCAGCGACGGAAAGCAATCGAGGCGGATCTTGCCGCCGAATGCCGGCGGCGCCTTCCGCCAAGTCGTTTCGCCGCTTCTGTTCGATCCTGCAGGCGCGCGATTTCGATGCAGTGCCTGTACTCTCGCGTATTCGTTGGCCGCGGAACATGAAATCCATGACCCATACTTTCGAGCCCTTCGGGCGATAGAGTGACATCGCTTTCTTCCCTTTCTTTTGAAGACGGAGGTCTTATTGTGACCGCCTTCTTTAAGACTGCGCACCGTGCGCTCTCTGCTTCTGCCCGAGAAGCTCGGGCAGAGCGGCCAGATGCGCGATTTAAAGGTGCTATTTTTTGTTGGTTGGCGCCAGATAGATCATGTCGCTCAGCTTGGCTTTCCCGGTCGAATCCCGCTTCAGCTTTCCCGCCTTCACGCCCCAGTTGACTGACAGCACGAGCGCGCGCAGCGGGCTCGCCGTTTCCGACAGTAGGCGCTTGCCTGTGCTTGCTGTGCCCGAGGTGTAGACTTTATGCTTACTCAGTATCGATAGCAGGTCGCTCAGGCTTACGCCCTCTTGCTCATGCTCTCGGGCATAGCTGAGCACCCGCTCTACCCCATCGCTCACTGTATAGTGGTCAAGCTTCGGTAGGTCCTTCCAGAAGTCTGATACATCTCCAAACGCAGATGCGGCGCGATAGGCCTGCAATGCGCTAACGAGCTTCGCACGCTGAGCGTCAATGTACCGGAGCCGCGCTTCTAGTTCTAACTCCATGTCATCTTTTTCCATGTTCATCACCGCTGTTCTGTGTTGACCGGCGCCCCTTCACACAGCATTCCGGGAGCGATGTTGGGTTGTGCTTTCACCTTTCGTTGTCGTAAAGGCGCTGCAGAGCGAAAGCATAAACGGCGGATTGGCTTTTGATGTTCAGTCGCTTCTTCAGAAATTCCACCTTACTTCCGATCTTCGTTGCTGATTGTCATCGTTGTGACCGCTGGCAAATTGTCTGAGTTACGCATGCAAGATCCCTTTCTTGTTCACATATAACAATACTTATATTAACTTAAGTTTTAAATAAAGTCAAATATTTATTTCTCCATTTGTTTTAATAACATATCATAATTTTGTGATTTGCGTCACAGGATATTATTTGACTTAACTATACTCAATTGATAAGGTGTCATCAGATATGGCGCAAGTCAGCCCGTTCTCGCCGGCCAGCAGTTAGAGCAGCTCCGAGTGTGAATTGTCGGCCCCGAACGAGCTGTTGGAATCGAGGAAGTAGGGTCGCAGAAATCAAGGGTAAAACAGGAGGAAGTAATGATGAGATTGCTGACTGTTGATCAGTTTGCGGAAGCCACAGGGTGGAAACCGTCGACGATCCGACAAAAGATTTGGAGACGGGAGCTTCCCGTGGTCAGGCTCGGCAGATCTGTGCGCCTGAAGGAATCCACGCTGTCGGAGATGGTCGAACGCGGCACAGTGCCGGCGTTAGAGACTCGGTGATGCGTATAGTTCTGCCATCCAAACATCGGGTTGCTGCCGTGAATGTCTCGCCTTATCAGCGAAATAGCACCGGCGAGCCACCGAATTGCTATGACTACTGGAGGATATCCTGATGGGCTACACAAAGTTGTTCAACTCAATTCTCGGCTCGACGATCTGGCGCGAAGACCCTGTCACAAAAGTCGTTTGGATCACACTGCTCGCGCTCGCGAATCGTGACGGCGTTGCCGAGGCGTCTATTCCGGGCCTGGCCAACTTCGCTGGTGTCAGCATCGCAAAAACAGAGGCGGCCATTAAGAAATTCAGTTCCCCGGACCTCTACAGTCGCTCGCCAGAGTTTGAGGGCCGGCGCATCGAAGCAATCGACGGCGGCTGGCGACTGTTGAACCACGGAAAATATCGCCAGAAGATGTCCCCCGAAGACATCCGTGAGCAGAACCGAATCCGCCAACAGCGCAGCCGCGAGCTGAAGAAGAGCGCGGAATGTAACGCACAAAGCGTGACAGGGCGTGACAACCGTGACGACAGCGATATCTCACGCGAGTCACGACATACAGATACAGAAGCAGATACAGAAGCAGAAGGAAAAGCAGACGAAAAACCTAATACTCTTGCTCATTCTCCGAATGAGCCTGAGTCCGATTCCGATTCGTCTCCTCCTTCTCCGGTTCAAGCCAACAAGGAAAAGCTGTCCCGTCTAGCTGCCGAGATATACGATCTGTATCCGCGAAAAGTCGGTAAAGCGGATGCCCTGAAGGCGATCAAGAAGGCAATCATTACTGTGGCTCGGCGTGACTTCGATGGGAACCACGACCTAGCGGCTGACTGGCTGAAAGGGTGCGTTGAGGGATTCGCAGATTCGACCGCGGGCAAGAGCGGACACTATACCCCTTATCCCGCGACGTGGTTCAACGGCGACCGCTATGACGATGACGTCGCGGAATGGCAACACATTCCCGTGAACGGAAAAGGCCGTGAGACATCGAGCTTTGATGCTCGCGGTGGCTTCGATGAAGTGCTCAGCCGGCCTGCGCCTGCTTGGGCGGGAGGCGTCGGCCAGCAATGAGCGAACACAGAATAGAAGTCGCTAACTGCAAACGTCATGGGGACTTCGAGCAGAAGGTTTGGATCATGTGTCCCGGTCCGGACGCTTTCGAAATGCGGGCCCCGCATTCCTGCCCGAAATGCGTAGACGAACGAGAGGCCGAACGGCGCACCCGACAGCGGCTGGAGCGAATCGCCTACAACAGGCAGCGGGCCAACATTCCGCGGCGATTCGCGGATTGCAGCATCGACAACTACGAAGCCATTACTACCGCACAGAGGACAGCTCTTAACACCGCGAAAGCTTTTGCTGAGAACTTCGCCGCAGTAGTCGCTGCAGGTAGCAGCCTCACGTTCTGTGGGCCTTCAGGAACCGGCAAAACTCACCTAGCCTGCGCAATCGCAAATCACGTTCTCGACGCGGGTGGAACCGTAATCTATGAGCAAGCCATCGAGCTGATTCGCAAAATCCGCGAGACGTGGCGCCGCGACAGCCACGAAACCGAAGTTGAGGTGATAGGCCGATACCGCGCAGTGGACTTGCTCATCTTGGATGAAATCG
>DATFSK010000063.1:0-4913 GCA_035262645.1 Terriglobales bacterium | reverse complement strand
CGATTTCCATCCGTACGATCGGCAGATCAAAGACGGGCTTTTGCGCGAACGCCTGCTGGCGATGCTGTCCAGTTTCTTTGGGATCCTGGCGGCGGTGCTGGCGACGATCGGGCTGTACGGGGTGATCGCGTATATTGTGGCTCGGCGGACGAACGAGATCGGGATCCGGATGGCGCTGGGAGCATCGCCGCGACAGGTCCTCGTAATGGTGGTGGGCGAGGCGGGGAGCTTGCTCGTCGTCGGCGTCATGATCGGCACCGTGCTGGCGGTGGCGGCGGGAAAATCGGCGTCGACATTGTTGTATGGGTTGAAGCCGTACGATCCTTTGACGCTGGTGTTGGCGGCAGCCGGATTGGGGGCAGTGGCCATCGCGGCGAGCTTGCTGCCGGCGAGGCGAGCGGCGAAGCTGGAACCGATGGTGGCGCTGCGGGACGAGTGAGGAGTAACGAGTGCCGAGTAACGAGCGATTTCATCGCCTTTTCCAGAAGGCGCTCCCCAACTGAACTTCCCTTCAGGTCCTGCAACCCCGTGAGGTCAACTGTCGCAATCAGGCGATGTCACTCATTGTGTCACAAAGTACTCTGTAGTCGAATGCTTTTTACCCGAGTGAGTGCGCTCAAATCCCCTGGGAGCGTTCCAAAAACGTTCCGTTGGCGACTGCCCGAACTCATTGATCCTGCGGCATCGAAATCGCTCGTCTCCGTGTTCCAGAAGGACTAGGTTTTGGAATGTCAGAGCTCATTGAAGTCCCTCGGGCCGCAAAATTCCTGGTCACCGAGCACAAATCCGTGAGGTGGACGGGATCGGATCCTGACGACGCTGCCATGGCTACCGTCCGGCACTCTCCTTGAAATTAGACCGGATCGAGACTACATTCAGGCGAATGAAGACTGCAGATCGGTTGTGGCAGGATGTGCGCTTTGCGCTGCGCACCTTCCGCAAGAACGCGGGCTTTACCGTGGTGGCGCTGCTGTCGCTGACTCTGGGCATCGGGGCGAGCATCGCGCTATTCAGCGTAGTTTATGGCGTCCTGATTGCGCCGTATCCCTACGCAAGGCCGAATCAGATCTGGGCGCCGGCGGTGCTCGGCCCCCACGATGCCGTCCACGGCTGGCATTGGTATTCGCAACGGGAGATGGAGGAGATTGAGAAGCTTCCGGCGTTTGGCGATGTGATGGCCACCAGCGTGAAGCCGGTGATGATGACGGGCGGCATCAACCCGGAGAACTTCGACGGCGTTTTCCTCACGGGCGGAGCCTTCAACTTCCTGGAAGTGAAGCCGCTTATTGGGCGGACGATCCAGCCTTTCGATATCGGACCGGGCGGCGATCCGGCGCCGGTGGTGGTGCTCACGTACGGCTTCTGGCAGCGCTTCTTCAGCGGCGATCCTCACGCGATCGGCCGCACCATCACGCTGGATGACGTGCCGCACACTATCATCGGCGTGATGCCGCCGCGCTTCGGCTGGTTCACCAACGAAGCTTTCTGGCTGCCGCTGCGGAAGGATCCAAAGGATCCCAGCGGCCTCGCGGTCATCGTGCGGCTGGCCCCCGGCGTGAAGCCACACGCCGCCGAGCAGCAGCTGAACCAGCTCAATGTCCAGTTCGCCGGGGAGCGTCCCGACGACTACCCGAAGGGACAGCTGCGCACGATCCTGCTCAATTATATGGACATTACCGTGGCCAGCGGCGACATGAGCGCGAGCCTGCATCTGCTGCTCGCGGCAGTCGGCCTGCTGCTCCTCATCGCCTGCGTCAACGTGGCCAACCTGCAACTGGCGAGGACTACAGGCCGCGCCCGCGAGATTGCGATGCGCATCGCCATCGGCTCCGGACGTGGGCGCCTGGTGAGGCAGTTGCTCACCGAGAGTGTGCTGTTGTCGGTTCTGGGCGGCGTGCTGGGCGTGCTGTTCGCGCTGGGAGCGACGCGGCTGATCGTGGTGCTGATTCCGCCGGACTATGTGCCGAACGAAGCGCGCATCACCATCAACGGCTATGTGCTGCTGTTTTCGCTGGTCGTCTCCATGCTCACCGGGATTTTGTTCGGCCTGGCTCCGGCGTTGCGTTCGTTGCGGCCCGACCTGGTGGGGACGCTGAAAGACGGCGGCAGCGGGGCTACCGGCAGCGTACGCGGACGCGCCATGCGCAGCTGGCTGGTGGTGGGTGAGATCGCGCTGTCTGTGATCCTGCTCTCCGGGGCCAGCCTCGCGGTACGCGGCTTCATCCATCTCCTGCACGTCGATCCTGGCTTTCAGCCGGAGAAGACGTTGAGCATCGATGTGACGCTGGCACCGAAGCGCTATCCAACCTGGGCCCAGCGCAACATACTCGATCGCAATCTGCTGGAAAGCGTGATGAACCTGCCCGGCGTGCGGGCCGCTGAACTGGGCAACGGAGGCCTGCCGTACAGCGGATGGCGTTCGTCTTTCACGATCGCCGGACAACCGCGCGTAGACGGCCGCAAGGTGGCGATTGCCCTCGTCAGCAGCCAGTATCCGCAGACGCTCGGGATTCCGCTGCGGAGCGGACGGGAATTTACCGAGGCGGAAGTCGAGAGCGGCACGCGCGTGGCGCTCATCAACGAGAGTGCCGCGCGGCTTTGGCCCGCGGGCGAGGACCCGGTGGGGCGGGTGATGCAAATCGACGATATGGCGCAACCGCCTAATGATCCGCAGGTGCTCGCGGCCCCGGGGATCGCTGCGGACGTAACGATCGTGGGGGTGATCGGCGATATAAGAAATGATGGCCTCGCAGAGGTCCCGGCACCCGCCGTCTACCTGCCTAACACGTTGTACGCGCCGCCCGATCGCAAGCTCGTAGTACGCACCCCGGGCGATCCGCTGGCCATGGTTAACGCCGTGCGTCTCAAAGCGCGCGATCTCGACAAGGACCTCGCCCTCGGCAAGCCGAATACCCTCGACGAACGAATGAGCGAAGAGACGCAGCAGCCTCGCTTCTTCATGGCGCTGTTCAGCACATTCGCGGCGCTGGGGCTGGCGCTCGCGGCCATCGGCATCTACAGCGTGATTTCTTACCACGTAACGCAGCGCGTGCAGGAGATCGGCGTGCGCATGGCGCTGGGCGCCAAACGCGGCGACATTCTCAGACTGATCCTTCTCATGGTCGCGAAGTTCGCGTCTCTCGGCCTCGTTGTGGGCCTGGTTGGCAATCTCCTCATCGAGCGCCTGGTGCGGTTCCAGATGTTTACGAGAACGTCGTTCGGGGTCGCTCCGCTGGCGGCGATCGTGCTGCTCCTCGCCGCGGTCGCGCTGCTGGCCGCATGGCTGCCCGCCGCGAGAGCCGGGACTCTCGATCCGGTGACGGCGCTGCGGCACGAGGCCTAAACCTGCCCCTTGCCGATACCTGATTGGCAATCTGGGAGGTTTCAATCTCACCTGGGCACCCCAGCCCGAGTCACTCAGCGACCGTACCGGGCGTGAGGATTTGGTCGATTTCGGGATTCCCAGTGTATCGTCGGCGAGTGAGTTGGCGATGATGAGCTCTGACATTCCAAAACCTAGTCTTTCTGGTAGGCACCGGACGGACAATTTCGATGCTGCTGGATCAATGAGTTCGGGCAGTCGCCACGGCAACGTTTTTGGAACGCCCCCAGGGGATTTGATGAGTGCAGCCATTGCGTAAACAAGCATTCGACTACAGAGTACTTTGTAACACAATGAGTGAAATCGCCTTCGACAGTCATGCAGCGTCTCTGTCATCTTTACCAGTTTAGATCTCAGGATTTCTTTCCTAGGAGGAAGCTGCTGCTCCCTGTGGGGAAAGGGAATGTCCGACAATAGGAAGGAACGCTTCAGAGTCTTGGCATAAAAGAATCGCAGTGCACACACGACTTGGTTGTAGGTGGACCAGGCCAGTTTCTTTTCTTGAATCAGGAATAGTTGGTACTGACGAATCTCTTCAGCTCCGAGTTGATCGGGTGGGCGATGAAAATGTTGGGCGAATGCGGCGACGTGCAGGAGGTACAATCGGATGGTTCCAGCGGAGTAGTTGCGCCGCTGGAGCTCTTCCAGCATACGCTGGCGAAGTTGGGTCATCATAACGCCTCCTAAGCGTGATGACCCACTTTATGCTTCTCGGCGCCTTAAGGCTTTTCTGCCGCAAAGCGGCTTCGTTCAACGCCTGCTTACGACAGTTGAGCTTGTGCGGCAGCCCAGTGTAGTTCGCGATGCTCCACGGGTTGAGATTGAAGGATCTTCTACTGGATGATTTTGAATCTGACCCCGGATTCTTTCGACTTGACTGACGTCGGATTGCTCGATGTCGCCGGACAAAATTCGCAAGGCCGGCGTGATGGCTCCAATTTACGCTTCAGAGGCCATCGTCAAATTTGACAGTCCCTGAAGGTCTCATTTTCTGGTTGACTAGATGAGGGGAAGCTACAACAGGTCACAGTGACGTTCGTGTCTCTGTCACCTCGATTAAACTCCATGAAAATAGAGCATCACTATGACCCGCAAGAACAATAGTCGCAAGCCTTGCCCCGATCCTGCTGGGTGCAGGTTTTGGCAAGCGCCGGGGACTCCCACGACCAGAATGGAACCCGTATGCCGATCCCTTTCAGGCAGTCTCCTTTAGTTGCCGAAATATGCGCGAGTGTAAAGCGGCTCGGTTACGGCTTAGGCGAGAGCATTTACCTCTACGGTGAGGAATTTGAAATCGTTTCCGATCCCTTCCCCGAACATGGAGAAATCGCTGTTTACGTTAAGCCCAAAAAGGGTGAGGGAGTCCGGGTGGTGAAGTTACCCGCGACGGTTATTCAAAGTGCGATGGGGCGAAAACGCTCCGCTTGAGGAACGCGATTAGGCAGGCCTAAAATAATGCAACAGCAAAACCACTCGAAGACTTCGCCTACGGTGCGGTGTGGTTCACCGCCTGAAATAACCCAGCCCCAGC
>DATFSK010000062.1:0-2808 GCA_035262645.1 Terriglobales bacterium | reverse complement strand
TCACAAGCGCCGTCGAGCAGGGAATAGTCGGTGTGCAGGTGCAGGTGGACGAATTGGGACATGGGCCTACGGCTAGTCTAAATCAAAGGGAATAGAGGAAGGATGTGGAGGGCTGTGCGTATTCTGGCCGGAAAAGGCGGGAAATCCCGATCGCCGATTCACTCACCCGCTAAGGCAAGCGCACGGGCCGCGCCGGTTCACCGATCACTCAATCCTAATTGCCCGGCGCTGCCGCCGCTTGCGACTTCTGCAGCAGTTTCCGTGCTTGCACGATGAGTTCGGCGACTTCGAACGGCCTTACCAGGTAGGGAATACTGCTTTCCTGCAGGAAGGAGCGGCCGTCGGTAGGCTCGACGCCGTTGGAGAATGTGTAAAGAACGTGACCCTCGATCGCCGGGCAGTGTTGTTTCAGCCAGGGGTACGATTGTTGAGCGCCCCATTCGTCCGGCATCTTGCCGTTCAGAATAAGAGCATCGAAGGCCTCGGAGAGCAGCCGCGTCTTCACTTCCTGGCTGCTCTTGGCCGTCACCACCGTAGCCCCGGAGCCGGCCAGCACATCGCGCTCGAATTCAAGTACAGCTTCCTCTTCCTCCACCAGCAGCACGCGCCCGCTGATCGCGCCCTCATACGGACGTGGAGCTGCCTTGGGCTCTTCGGCCGCCACCGCAGTCGAAACCGTGGCCGGCAGCTTGACCTCAATCACTGCGCCTCCATCGGGGGCGTTGTGGGCGGTGATGTCGCCGCCGTGTTCCTTCACAATCCCGTAGCAAATGCTCAGCCCGAGCCCGGTGCCCTTGCCGACGCTCTTGGTCGTGTAGAAGGGATCGAAAATCTTCTTCGGGTCTTTGATCCCGGCGCCGTCATCGCTAAACCGCGTGCAGATGCGGTCGCCTTCCTGGCAGATGCGGATCCTCAATTTTCCCGTCCGCCCGGTCTCCAGAATCGCGTCGACGGCGTTGTTAATGATGTTCAGGAATACCTGCTCGATCTGATGGGCGTCGGCGATGACCATCATCGCTTGCGACGGCGCTTCGCGTTCGACGGCAATGTTGTTGATCTTCAGATCGTAATCGCGCAGGGCTATCGTTTCATCGAGCACTTTCCGCAGATCCACTTCATTGCGCTGCGGCTTGCGTTGGCGCGCAAAAGAAAGCAGATTCTGCACCACCCGATGGGTGCGCTGCGCCTGCTTGAATAACTTGCCGATGTAATCCTGGGCGCGCTGGTTCAGGCCTTCGCTTTCGAGCAGCTGCGCGTAGCCGAGAATGGCGGTCAGGGGATTATTGAGCTCGTGCGCAACTCCAGCGATGAGCTGTCCCACCGCCGACATCTTTTCGCTCTGCAGCAGTTGCTCCTGCGTCCTGCGCAGATCCTCGTAAGCCCGGCAGGTTTCTTCGTACAAACGGACTTTTTCGATCGTCGTCGCCAACTGCCGGCTGATGGCCACCAGCAGATTCTCGTCGTTGCTGGTGTACTCGTATCCCTGGTAATTACACAATCCCATGATGCCGACCGGGTTGTCTTTCGCCCAGAACAGCACCCAAATCCAGGAGCGATCCTTGTCCGAATTCAGGAACTCGTCGACATTCGCTGGCAAATGGGGCAGGTATTCCGCGGTGATGACCTCCGCCCGCGAGCGCATCACCAGATCGCCAAAGCCGTCAACAAACGTGGCCTCGGCCGCCCTCCTCTGTTCGCGATTGCGCGGTCCCCATGCCGCCCGGCGACGATAGGTCGGGCTGTCGCTGTCCGCCAGATACACAGTCCCGCTCTCGGCGCCAAACAGCGTGACCACCTGGCGCAGCGTGAGATTCAGAATTTCGTCGAGGTCGAAGGACTGCGCCGCCACCACGGCCATGGCATTGAGCGCGTTCAGTTCGCGATTGCGCCGCTGCATTTCGTCTTCCGCCCGGCGCTTCTCGGTCATATCGAGAACAAAGCCCTGGTAGCGCTCGATCCCGCCCGTCGAATTCCGCGTGGCAAAGCTGCTCTCGACCGCCAGCAGCAGCGTTCCGTTCTTGCGGCGTAGCGTCACCTCCGAGTTGCGCACGTAGGTGTGGGTTTCAAGCTCCCGACGAAAAACCTCGCGTTGCTTGGGATCGACACAAATCTCCGAATCCAGATTCAGAACCAGCAGCTCCGACCGGCTGTTATAGCCGAGCATATGGACGAAGGCGTCGTTGCAGTCGAGCAGCGTTCCCGCCGGGCTGGCGACGTAAACACCCTCCTGCACCTGCTCGAACAGCAACCGGTATCTTTCCTCCGCCGATCGCCGCTCCGTGATATCGCGGACAACGTGAATCGTCCCTTTCTGGGTGCTGGCTTGCTCGCTGTAAGAAGAAGTCGAGACCACCGAAAATCCGCCAAAGCACGGGTCGGCGCCTTCAGCGAATTCCTCGTCGCCACCCAGCGCGCAGTAAGGGCATTCCTTCCACTCGGAGAAATTCCGCGGCAACACCGCTTCGCAGGTGCTGCCCAGAACGTCAGCCGCGGCCTTGCCGAGTTGCTCGAGCAAAACCTGATTGGCTTTGATGATCCTGAAATCGGCGTCGTGCGCCAGAATCACGTCATGGATGGAGTCGAACGTATTGATCCATTGCCGCTGTGAGCGCAAAACCTGCTCCAGCAACCGGAAGTTCTCGACCGCCAGCGCGACTTGTCGCGCACTGGCCTGCAGGTACTCCAGTTCCTCCGCAGTCCAGGTGCGGCCTCTCGATACCCCCAGCATCAGCAGCCCGATGGCCGCCTTCGCCCCCACGACCGGGACGGTCACCACCTCGCGGATCTTCTCTTCCTCCAGGCATTCCT
>DATFSK010000061.1:0-116901 GCA_035262645.1 Terriglobales bacterium | reverse complement strand
GCTTCCTGAACAGCGAGTGTTTCACTCGTTTCCACCCGTGCCGAAGTGGCGGAATTGGCAGACGCGCATGGTTCAGGTCCATGTACCCGCAAGGGTGTGGGGGTTCGAGTCCCTTCTTCGGCACCAACATTTTTCGCTTTTCCTCGCTTATCTACGCACAATTCTTCGCTGCATAGTCGCTCTCTCAAGCCGCCGTCGGCCATTTGCTCCGGAGAGAGAAAGCGATTGTGCGCCACTCGTTTGTTTGAACAAGTTGATTACGAACCCGAGTACGACTGCATTGCTGAGCATCGCCGCCAATTTGGATCGGGGTCTGATTTGTGGCGGACAATTCAAAAGGCCCGATGAGGAGATCACCGGGCCCAGCCTGTGTCTGCTGAGGAAACCGTGGTCCGCAGGCGTGTGGGTATGAGGAGAGTATGACCTGCGTCTTTTTTGCCGCCTAAATCTTCTTCACCGGCGGCCGGTTTCACTACTGTTGCGTGAGTGCATATTCCCACCGCATGCCGGGAAAGCAAATCCCCCGACCGGCGTAGGCGCGTGCCGCTTTAGTTGTAATTAGCGCTGGGGCGGTAGAGCGGATTTCGCGCCGCGTCAAAGCGCATCTTTTCTTCTGGAGGCGGAGTTCAGCGGAGGAAGGGGCGTGGCTCAGGAGACCCGCGCGACAGCCGATCCGGAGATCGGCGCTACAACTGCCGACCAATTACACTTTGAACCGATGGCCTGCACCACCATCCTGGAATACCTGGACAACTTCCTCAGGCATGCGCGCGAGACGGCGTTTGTCCATCGCCGCGGTTATCGCACGCAGCGCTGGACTTACGGTGAGGTGCTGGCCAACGCCTATCGCTTCGCCCGCGAACTTGAGTCGCGCGGCATTGGCAAAAACGACAAGCTCCTGATCTGGGGTGAGAACTGCGCCGAATGGATCGTGGTGTTCTTTGGATGCCTGCTGCGCGGCACGATAATCGTTCCCATCGACAAGATTGCGACCGCTGATTTCGCGCAACGCGTGGCGCAACAGGTTGATGCCAGGCTGTGTGTCAGCTCGGCACCGAATGAAATTGCGGGCGTTGCGTCGCTTCAGCTGGCGAGCTTGCGTGAGGCGATTGCCTCGCACTCCGATGCGCCGGTCAATCCGCCCGCACTCACGCGCAACGACATCGTCCAGATCGTCTTTACCTCGGGGACGACGGCTGAGCCGCGCGGCGTGGTCATCTCGCATGGAAACGTTCTGGCGAACCTGGAGCCGCTGGAGCGCGAAATCGACAAGTATCGCCGCTACGAGCGCATCTTTCATCCCCTGCGATTCTTGAATCTGCTGCCGCTGAGCCACGTCTTCGGACAGTTTCTCGGCATATTTCTGCCGCAACTGCTCGCGGCGACCGTCATCTTTCAGGACACACTGAATCCCTCCGAAACGCTGCAGATCGTCAAGAAAGAGCGCGTGTCGGTTGTGGTCGCAGTGCCGCGGCTGATGGAGTCGCTGAAGGACAAGATCGAGCGCGATCTGGAGGCGGCCGGCGAACTGGAGAGTTTCCAGCAGCAATTCGCGGCCGCCAGGAATGAGCGTGTCGCAAAGCGCTGGTGGCGCTTTCGGCAGATTCATCGCCGCTTCGGCTGGAAGTTCTGGGCGTTCATCTCCGGCGGCGCAGCTTTGGACGCTGACACAGAAGAGTTCTGGCGGCGGCTGGGCTTTGTAGTCGTGCAGGGCTACGGCCTCACCGAAACGACGTCGCTGATTTCGCTGAATCATCCCTTCAAAGTCGGCACGCGATCGATCGGCAAGGTGCTCGAGGGCCGTGAGATGAAGCTGGGCGAGGGCGGCGAGATCCTTGTCCGCGGCGCAAATGTCGCTGCCGGCTACTGGCAGGGCAAAGAACTGAAGCCCGTGCTGAGCGAGGAAGGCTGGTTCCACACCGGAGACATTGGCGAGCTCGACGCTGAGGGCAATCTCTACTTCAAGGGCCGCAAGAAGAACGTCATCGTCACCCGCGAAGGGATGAATGTTTATCCCGAAGACCTGGAAGCGGCGCTGCGCCAGCAGCCGGAGGTCCGAGACGTTGTGGTTGTAGGCCTGGAGCAGAGCGGGAATGCCGAGCCCTGCGCGGCTTTGTTGTTGCGCGATTCTGCCGATCCGCAGAGTGCCGTCAAGCGCGCCAATCAGGAGCTGGCCGATTATCAGCAGGTGCGCCGCTGGATGGTGTGGCCGGATGACGACTTTCCGCGCACGCCCACGCAAAAGCCGAAGACCGCGGTTGTTCAAGCAGCTGTGCGGCAGCATTTTGCGTCAGGCGATGGCCGGGCTGCTGCGTCGCAAAGTGCGCTGGGAGACCTGATCGCGCGCATCACTGGGCGTAATGTCGGCTCGCTCTCGCCTGATGCACAGCTGGAGGGCGATCTCAATCTCAACTCCATGGACCGCGTCGAGCTGATGAGCGCGCTGGAGGACCGTTACCAGGTCGACCTGAATCAGGCGGACTTCACGAAGGTTGCGACCGTCGGCGATCTGGAGCGGCTGCTGCGCGAGCCGCAGAAATCCGATCTGAGCGACTACCGCTATCCGCGATGGGCGCAGCGCTGGCCGATCACCTGGATTCGCACCTTCATTTATTACCTGCTCAGCTGGCCGGCGACGATGATCATGGCGCACCCCAAGGTCGTCGGGCGCGAGAACTTGCGCGGCGTCGAGGGTCCGCTGCTCATCAGCTGCAATCATGTTACGTACATCGACGTCGGTTTCGCGTTGATTGCATTACCGCATCGGATACGGCGCAGGCTGGCGGTCGGGATGCTGGGCGAGCTGCTGTGGCAGATGTGGCGTCCGCCGAAGGAGTGGAACCCGTTTGTGCGCCTGTCCTACAAAGTGGGATATTACCTGGTCGTCGCGCTGTTCGATGTCTTTCCCCTGCCGCAGCAATCGCATGTGCGCGAGAGCTTCGCCTATGCGGGCGAGTCGGTCGATCGCGGATACAGCGTGCTGGTGTATCCCGAGGGCCAGCGCACGCTCGATGGCAAGCCAACGCCATTCCGCTCGGGATTGGGCATGCTGGCGTCGCGGCTGAATGTTCCCGTGCTGCCGTTGCGGATTGACGGGCTTTGGGAGATGAAGCAGAAGGGGCACAAGATCGCGCGGCCGGGACAGTTGACGGTGGTCATCGGCAAGCCGATGCGCTTCGCGCCCGATACGCCGGCGGAAGAGATCACGAACCAGGTGGAAGAGGCGACGTGGAGGATGTGAGGAGATGCGCCACCGGCGGAAGCCGGCTCAGGAAGAAGTGCGATGCGTGATGGGCACAGCCAAGCAAGATTCGAACCGCAGATCGCTCGTCGCGCTGAGACGCTCCTCGGGATGACAACAATAAAGGGCTTAGACGCTGGCCTAAAGGCCGGCTCTACCCAAACGTGTGTCAACGACTTTTTGCAGCCTCTAAAGCCGTGCCCTTGCACCGCACCTCGGGCTATAATCGTGCGCACTCTATGGCCCTCTCCTCAGGAACCAAGCTGGGACCTTACGAAGTTCAAGAACCGCTGGGTTCGGGCGGCATGGGCGAAGTTTATCGCGCGCGCGACACTCGGCTCGGACGCGATGTTGCTGTCAAAGTTCTACCCGCACATCTCTCTTCCAATTCCGAATTGAAGCAGCGCCTGGAGCGCGAAGCCAAAGCTATCTCCTCGCTGAATCATCCCCACATCTGCACGCTGCATGACGTCGGCTCGCAGGATGGCATGGATTATCTGGTGATGGAGCATCTCGATGGCGAGACGCTGGCCGACCGGCTGCAGCGTGGCGTAATGCCGCTGGAGGAAGCGCTAAAGATTGCCATTGACGTCGCTGACGCGTTGGACAAAGCGCACGCCCGCGGCGTGGTGCATCGCGACCTGAAGCCGGCCAACATCATGCTGACCAAGTCGGGCGCCAAGCTGATGGACTTCGGCCTGGCGAAGCCCGCGCCTGGCATGGCCTCGGCGGCGAGTTCCGGGCCGTTCACGCCCAGCACTCCGACCGTCAATCTCGCCGCCTTGAGCGCTGACGCCTCCAATCTCACGCAGAAAGGGACCGTCGTCGGTACGTTTCAGTACATGGCGCCGGAAGTGCTACAGGGCGCCGAGGCCGATGCGCGCTCCGACATCTTCAGCTTCGGCTGCATGCTCCACGAGATGGTTACCGGCCGCCGGGCCTTCGAGGGCAAGTCGCAGCTCAGTGTGCTGGGCGCGATTTTGGATCATGAGCCAGAGCGGGTCAGCGTGCTGCGGCCCGGTTCGCCGCCTCGCCTGGACGAGACCGTACGTCGCTGCCTGGCCAAGAATCCCGAGCTGCGTTACGGCTGCATGCACGACGTCTGCATTCAGTTGCAAGCGTTGGCCGAAGCAGGCGCGCAGAGTGAAGCCGCGGCAGCTACGTCGAAAGCTGCGCCGGCTTCGAAGACGCCATGGCTCATCGCGGCCGTCGCCGGGGTGA
Source organism: Terriglobales bacterium (assembly GCA_035262645.1). Classification (GTDB taxonomy): domain Bacteria; phylum Acidobacteriota; class Terriglobia; order Terriglobales; family Acidobacteriaceae; genus Bog-257. The sequence continues at coordinate 112,439 of DATFSK010000061.1, read as the reverse complement.
TTGCACTGGCCGCGGGAGCCGCTTACCTTCTGCAGTCACCGAAGCCAGAGCCGCTGGTGCGTTCCTCGATTCTGCCTCCGCCAGGAACGGCGTTCGTCACCATGCTGCCTTCCTCCGGCCCGCCCGTGCTCTCACCAGACGGCACGCGACTGGCCTTCACCGTGCGCGATGCAAAGGGCAAAATCCTGTTGTACGTTCGACCACTGAATGCCCTCACATCACAGGCTTTGAACGGCACGGATGACGCCATGTATCCCTTCTGGTCGTTTGACGGCCGTGAGATCGGGTTCTTTGCCGGCGGAAAAATGAAGCGGATCAACGCCGATGGCGGACCTCCGCAGGTTCTCTGCGACGCTACGAACGCGCGCGGAGGTACGTGGAGTCCGGATGGAACCATCGTCTTCACCCCGACAACTACCCAGGCGTTAATGCGCGTCCCCGCTTCTGGTGGCAATCCCGAGCCGGCGAGTAGGCTCGACGCCTCTCGAAATGAGAACAGCCATCGCTGGCCATCCTTCTTGCCGGACGGAAAGCATTTCTTGTTCTGGGCGCGCAGCTCCAAGGGTCCGCATGAGGACGCCGTTTATGTTGGCGAGCTGGGGTCGTTACAGGCAAAAGAGCTGCTGAAAAGCGATTCCATGGGGATCTTCGCTTCGGGCCATATTCTCTTTCTCCGCGACCAGGCGCTGATGGCGCAGCCATTCAACTTGAGCCGTCTGGAACTGATGGGCGAGCCCGTGCTCATTGCCGAGCAAGTGGGAATGAACGGAGCAACCGCGCGCCCGCTGTTCACAGCGTCGCAAAGCGGAACACTGGTTTACCAGTCCGGCGCGATGCAAGCCGGCTGGAACCTCCTCTGGCTGGGGCGCGACGGAAAGCAACTCGCCGACGTCGCGCAAGTGGACCGTTATCTGACACCCGCGCTGTCGCCTGATGGAAGCCACCTGGGGGTGACCATCTTCACCGGCACGCAAGGAGTCGGCGACATCTGGATGTTTGACCTCACGCGTCGAACCAATACCCGTTTAACCTTTGGTCCGGCGAATAATAGCGGCGCAACCTGGGCGCCTGACGGGAAAACGGTCTTTTATGCTTCGAGCACTTCGGGTACGCCTCACATTGCCGCCAAGGCCGCCGACGGCAGCGGATCGGAACGGGTTGTGCTGGCCACCCAGGGAATCGTGGAGACGCCAAGCAGCGTCTCCTCTGACGGCCGTTACCTGGTTTATGGAAGAAAAGACTTAGCCAAGGAGGCGGGATTCCACATCTGGGCCCTGCCATTGTTCGGCGATGGCAAGCCCTTTCCGATTGTGCAGGACAGTTGGGAAGAAAGGGATGCGCAGGTCTCGCCCGATGGCAAGTGGCTGGCCTACCAAAGCAACGAATCGGGAAGAAGAGAGGTATACATTACGGCCTTTCCCGGCGGAGGCGCGAAGTGGCAGGTCTCGACCGACGGCGGGACCGTGCCCAAGTGGCGCAGGGACAGCAAGGAGCTCTTCTATCTCGATAGCGCCGACCACATCGTCGCCGTCGATGTCGATGCTTCCGGCAACGCCGTGCACCTCGGCGTTCCCCACGCATTGTTTCAGGCAATCGGCATTCAACGGGAGTATGGGCCGTACGACGTTGGCGGAGATGGCAAGAAGTTCCTGATCAATAGCGGCAACATTACCGAGGGTGGCGATCCGTTTACCCTGGTGCAGAACTGGCCGGCGGAGTTGAAGAAGTAGTCAGGGCTGGATCCATGGCCGCAGGCGCGGCATCCATCTGGGGACATTGCGGCAGTACTCTTCGTACTCGGCGCCGAACATTCTTCGCAGCACCGGCTCTTCATAGAAGCGCACGACGCCCATCACGCACAGCAGGAAAATGACTGCCACCGTTATTGATCCTTGATTCATGCGCCCAAAGATGATCCAGAGGCCGGCCCAGCCCATAAGAAAGCCGACGTACATGGGATTGCGCACGTAACGGTAGAAGCCCACGACGACCAGCCGCTGCGGAGGAGCCATGGGTGCGGGTGTGCCGCGGCCGGTCCAGCCGAAGTTCCAGATGCAGCGAAGCATGACGCCGAAGCCAACGATTGCAGGAATCACGCCGAGCCAGCGCCAGCGCGCGAGTCCGGTTGCGCCGCCCTGGAAGCCCAGCCATGGCGGGAGAAGCCAGAACCAGAGCGCGAGGAATCCTGCGCCCACGATGAGCGATGCCAGCGCGCCCAGCCAGCTTCCGCTCGAATCGCGCTGCGGGGCGGCAGCTTGCTTCGCCATGACGGTTGTCTCCGAGCGAAGTATGCTTCGAAGACAAAACAGCCGCAAGCAACTTATGTTCAGAAGAAAGCAGGTTTTTCTTCCGATGGATGCGACCCCGGCGCCTCAGGTTCGCCTGCCAAACGCTGTAGATAAAGGGCTTCCGAAGCTCTTGTGACGCGCGTCATAGCTCCCGTGGACACCAAAGTGATACCAATATCCGTTTGCCGGTGCAGGAGTTGACCTTTTAGGGCATTGCTGCGCCTGCAGCGAACGCGATCTCAGCACGCCACTGCGCGAGCTAGACCGCGGCCCCTGCGCTGCCTGGAGAGCCCATGCGTGATGCAGTTCTCAAACTTTGGCCGGAGATCGAGTGGATTCAGTCCGCCGAACTGCGTGAACAGGTCACCAGGACCTGGGAGCGGGCGCTGGAACTCAGCCCGCTCAGGCCCGAAGACTTGAACCGGATTCCCTTCACTCTCCTGGTGCCGAACTGCCCCACGACCTTCATGGAGCACAAGCGTTGCGTGGTGCACATTGCGCGCAAAGCCGCGGAGAGCATGACCGAGTTCATGGGCAACGCCCTGCCTATCGACATGGACACGGTGATTGCGGGCGCAATCCTGGCGGACGTCGGCAAGCTGCTGGAGTACGAGAGCGCCGACGGCAAGACGCGGCAGAGCAAGCGCGGCGAAATGCTGCGCCATCCGTTTACAGGCGTCGCGCTGGCGATGGCGTGCGGCGTGCCGGATGCCGTATGTCACATCATCGCGGCCCATGCCGCTGAAGGCGACCTGGTGAAGCGCACGACCGAGGCCTACATCGTGCATCATGCGGATTTTATGTCGTTCCTGCCGTTCAAGAATTTGGCGAAGTAAGGAGATCTCCGATGGTGGCCACTACCGCCCCGACCAGACCCACCGGCAAGACGACCGTTACTACCACAATGTCAGAGTGGGCCGCGCGCCTGGAATTCGCAGACCTCTCGGCAGATGCGATCTACCAGGCAAAACGATTTTTCCTCGACAGCATCGGTTGCGCCCTCGGCGGATATCAGCAGCATGATGTGATCATCGCCCTGGAAGTTCTGGACGAGATTGCAGGTCCGGGCCAGGCGACGGTCATTGGTAGCGGCAAGCAAATGGATCCCGTATCGGCGGCCCTGGCCAACGCGCTGATGATCCGCTGCATGGACTACAACGACATCTACTGGAAGCAGGATCCCTCGCATCCTTCCGACATCTTTCCTGCCGCGATGGCTGCATGCGAGCGTGCGGGCAGCGATGGCCGCGAACTGATTGTCGGACTCGTGCTGGGCCACGAATTCGAGATGCGGCTCTGTGAGGCAGCTTTCCCTGGCATTCGCGAGCGTGGCTGGCATCATGCGACGCTCACTGCCTTCGTTTCGCCTATCGTAGCCGGACGTATGTTGAAGCTCGGCCCTGAGCAGATCCAGCACGCCATCGGCATCAGCGCCAGCGCGCGCGCCACATTGGGCGCGGTCACCGCCGGCAAGCTCACCATGATGAAGAACACGGTCGATCCCATGGCCACGCAAAGTGGCATGCTGGCGGCGCTGCTCGCCGAGAAAGGCTACACCGGACCGGAGCATGTGATCGACGGCAAAGAAGGGCTGGTGCACTGTTTCGGGCCGGAGTGGAAGTTGAACATTTTGACCGACGGATTAGGCGAGTCCTCCACCCCAACGAGTCCGACTCAAGGACTCGTCGGGGGCCCCGGCTCCTGGCGGATCCTACAATGTGGGATGAAGGCGTTCCCGACGGAAGCGCTCACCCACACACCGATTTCCGCCGTGCTGGCGCTGGTGAAGGACCACGATCTTCGGCCCGACGATATCGCCAAGGTGCACGTGCGCACCACGGCGCGCGGCGCAGACATTCTGAGCGATCCCAGCAAATACGATCCGCATACCAAAGAGACGGCCGACCATTCCCTGCCCTACGTCATCGCGGCGGCGATTGCCGAGCGGCAGGTTACCCCGCTGCAATTCACCCAGGCGAAGATCATGGATCCGGTGATTCGCGCGCAGCTCAGCAAGATTGTTGTTACCGCCGACCCGGAGATCGAGAAGGTATTTCCCGCCTTGCAGCGCGTAATCGTTCGCATTCACACGATCGATGGCCGAGAGTTCACACAGCAGCTCGATTATCCCAAGGGCGATCCGCGCAACCCGCTCACGGATAACGAAGTGGAAGAAAAGTTCGAGGCGCTGGCCGGACCGGTGATGTCGCGCGAGGCGCGCCGCCGCGCGATCGATGCGATTTGGAAGCTGGAGAAGCAGACGAGCGTGAGCGAGTTGATGAAGCTGTTCAAGGCGGAGAGATAGTTGGAGGTTTACCAGGGGAGCACGGATACACGGAAAACTTAAAGGAAACGATTCCGTGCGTTACGTGATTCCGTGGTGAGCTACGCCGTTGCGGAGGCACAAAGTATGCCGCAAACCACCGTTGAAAAAATCGCGCAATCGCACATGGCCGAGGGGCCGGATCGGCCGCTGCGCGCCGGTGATTTCCTCTCCATTCGCCCCTATCATGTGATGACGCACGACAACACCTCGGCGGTGATGAAGAAGTTCAGGGCGATCGGGGCGACGCGCGTACACGATCCCACGCAGCCGGTCTTCACCGCGGACCACGACATCCAGAACACGGAAGAGTCGAACCTGGCGAAGTATCGCAGCATGGAGGCGTTCGCGCGCGAACACGGTATCGACTTCTATCCGCCGGGCACGGGCATCGGCCACCAGATCATGGTGGAGCAGGGTTACGTGCTGCCGGGAACGTTCGTTGTCGCCTCCGATTCACACTCGAATATGTACGGCGCGCTGGGCGCGATCGGCACGCCTGTGGTCCGCACCGATGCAGCGGCGATCTGGGCGACGGGCGAATTCTGGTGGCAGATCCCGCGCACCATCCAGGTTGTGCTCGAAGGCAAGCTGAAGCCGGGCGTAACCGGCAAGGATGTAATCGTGACGCTTTGCGGCCTGTACAACCGGGAGGAAGTGCTGAATGCTGCCGTCGAGTTCACCGGCCCGGGCGTCGCGTCGCTCAGCATGGACGCGCGGCTAAGCATTGCGAACATGTCGACGGAATGGGGCGCGCTGGTGGGTTGGTTCCCGGCGGATGAGGTCACGCTGGCGTATCTGGAGGCGAGAAGCCGCGAGCTGCGCGCTGCAGGCGTGGACCGTATTCCAGAGGAAAAGATCGACGCGTGGCGCACGAATCCCCCCGCTCCCGATGCTGATGCGGTGTATGCCGGGCGAATCGTACTTGATCTTTCTGAAGTCACGCCGCACGTCTCTGGTCCCGACACGGTGCAGGTCATGCAATCGGTCGCGGAGATCGCGAAGAAGAAAGTTGCGATCCAGAAGGCCTATCTCGTCTCGTGCGTGAACTCGCGGCTGGAAGACCTTGAAGCGGCGGCAAAGGTTTTGCGCGGAAAGAAAATCGCCGGCGGCGTGAAGTTCTATCTGGCCGCAGCCAGCCGCTCCGTGCAGGAAGAGGCGGAACGGCGCGGCGTCTGGAAGATCTTCCTCGACGCCGGCGCGCATGCGCTGCCGTCTGGGTGTGGGCCGTGCATTGGACTGGGAACGGGGCTGCTCGAAGCGGGTGAGGTCGGCATCTCGGCAACGAACCGGAACTTCAAGGGGCGGATGGGTTCGCGCGACGCGCAGTGCTACCTCGGCAGCCCGGAAGTTGTAGCGGCATCGGCCGTGGCGGGCTACATCTGCGGGCCTGCCGAGGTGGAGTCCTACAATGTGGCATATTGCTTCGAGGAGTTTGCAGCAGAATCCGCGGCTGCAGAGAAGGTCGAGATTCTGCCCGGATTTCCGGCGAGTGTGCGCGGACGGCTGGTGTTTCTGCCGCAGGACAACCTGAATACCGACGGCATTTATGGCAAGGACTACACCTATCGCGAGGACATGACGCCGGAGATGATGGCGCGCGTGGTGATGGAGAACTACGACCCGGAATTTGCATCACGCTCGGCCGCGGGCGATGTAGTCGTCGGCGGATTCAACTTTGGCACCGGCTCCAGCCGCGAGCAGGCAGTAACGGCGTTGAAGTGCAAGGGCATTCCGCTCGTTATCGCCGGCAGCTTCTCGCAGACGTATCTGCGTAACGCGTTTAACAATGGCTTCTTGTGTATTGAGACACCTGCGCTGATCGGCCGATTGCGCGAGAAGCATGCCGAAGCTGTTGACCGCAAAGAGAAGACGATCATTGCAGGTGACGCGATCGAGGTGGATTTTGCCGCCAGCACGATTCGCTGGGCGGGTGAGGAGTTTGCCTTTCCGGCGTTGGGCAGCGTGCCGCAGTCGCTGGTTATTGCCGGAGGGATCGAGAACCTGGTGAGCCGGAAACTGGGACTTGGAGCGGTTGTTGCTCACGTTTAGAGTCGTCCCACAACGTGGGACTCGCAGTATCTGCAGCAGTAGTGGCTTACGACAGAACGCAGGTCCCTCCACTCCGCGTCCGCCCACCCGCAACCAATGCGGGTGGGAAGGCAGGCGGACGCTACGGTCGGTGTGACAAGGTTTTTTGGAAGGAATGTTATATGGCAAAACGTACGATCGTAACCATGCCGGGCGATGGCATCGGCAATCAGGTGCTGCCGGAGGCGATTCGCGTGCTCGACGCAGTCGGCTTTGAGGCCGACTATGTGCATGCCGACATCGGCTGGGAGTGCTGGATCAGGGAAGGCAACGCGCTGCCCGAGCGCACGATTGAGCTGCTGCGGCAGCACAAGATCGGCCTCTTCGGGGCGATCACCTCCAAGCCGAAGAAGGAAGCCGAGGCGGAACTCAGTCCCGCGCTGAAGGGTAAAGGCCATCAGTACTTCAGCCCGATCGTTTCCATGCGGCAGAAGTTCAACCTCGATATTTGCATGCGGCCGTGCCTGTCGTTTCCCGGAAATCCGCTGAACTTCATCCGCAAGAAACCCGCAGGCGGATTCGAGGAGCCGAAGGTTGATGTCGTGGTCTTTCGCCAGAACACGGAAGGCCTCTACGCCGGCGTGGAGTGGAGCAATCCGCCGCAGCAGGTGCGCGAGGCGCTGCGGTCGCACCCGAAGTTCAAGCCGTTCGAGAATGTCGCCGGCGAAGACCTCGCCGTGTCGGTGCGCATCATCACGCGGCCCGCGGCGCGTCGCATTTGCGAAGCGGCTTTCCAACACGCGCGCAGATTCGGGTACAAGTCTGTGACGATTTGCGAAAAGCCGAACGTGCTGCGCGAGACCTCGGGCCTGATGGAGGAGGTGGCGAAGGAAGTGCAGAAGCAGTACAGCGAGATTCCGCTGTGGTCGACCAACATCGACGCGCAGACGATGTGGCTGACGAAGAATCCCGAAGACTATGGCGTGATCGTCGCCAGCAACCTGTTCGGCGATGTCATCAGCGACGCATTTGCAGGGCTGGTAGGCGGGCTGGGATTTGCGGCCTCGGGGAATATCGGCGGAGAGGTTGCGGTGTTTGAGCCGACGCACGGCTCGGCGCCGAAGTATGCCGAGCTTGATCCGCCTATCGTGAATCCGATTGCGATGATCCTTTCCGCCGCGATGATGCTGGACCACATCGGCGAGCGTGAGAAAGCGGACAGGATTCGCGCGGCGATCGCAGCCGTGGTCGCAGAGGGCAAGGTGCGCACGTACGACATGATGCGCATTTCCGGCGGTGCCAAGTCGATCGCGCAGGGAGCGGCGTCGACGACAGAGATGACTGACGCGGTTCTGGAAAAGCTCGGAGTCGCAGTGGAGAGGGCCTATGCCGGCAGTGGCAGAAACTAGCATGACGCAGCGCGGCGAGGCGGGACGCGCCGGAGGCGACGTTCGCTCCGATCTGCACGTCACGGCCGAAGCGCGCACGAGCGGCGGTATCGAGATTGAGCTGCGTTCGCGCGTGGATCTTTATTACGGCGAGAGCATCCGCCGGCAGGCGCTTGATGTGGTGGGCGCGCTCGGCGTCGAGCATGCGCATGTGACGATTGTCGATGAGGGCGCGCTGCCCTTCGTCATCGCCGCGCGTGTGGAAGCGGCGGTGCGGCGCTCTGGGCTTGGCCAGGACAAATCGGCGCTGCCGGAGGCGGTTGTGCTGCCTGCGCCCTCTGCTAAGGACCGGTTGCGGCGATCGCGGCTGTATCTGCCGGGTAATGAGCCGAAGTACTTCATCAACGCCGGGCTGCATGGCCCAGACGCGGTGATTCTCGACCTGGAAGATTCCGTCCACTTCGCCGAGAAAGACGCGGCTCGCCTGCTGGTACGAAATGCGCTGCGGGCGGTGGACTTCGGAGCGGCCGAGCGCATGGTGCGCATCAATCAGTTGCCGCTTGGGCTGGCTGATCTGGAGGAGATTGTTCCGCAAGCGCCCGATCTGATCCTGATCCCCAAAGTAGAAACTGCGGAGCAGGTATCCGACGTTGTGGGAGCTGTCGAATCGATTTTCAAGCGCGCCCGGATGACTCGCCCGATCTGGCTGATGCCGATCCTGGAGTCGGCGCTGGGGATCGAGAATGCGTTTCCGATCGCCAAGGCTTCCGATCGCATTGCGGCAATCACGATCGGCCTGGAGGACTACACGGCCGATCTCGGCGTAGCCAAGACGCCGGGTGGCGCTGAGTCGCTTTACGCCCGGATGCGTGTCGCGAACGCCGCACACGCCGCACATGTGCAGGCGATCGATTCTGTCTACGGCGACGTTGCCGACAGCGAGGGCCTGCTGCGTTGGGGCGAGGCTTCGCGGGCCATGGGGTTCGAAGGCATGGGCTGCATCCATCCCATTCAGATCGAGATCATTCATCGCGCGTTCGCTCCCACAATGTGGGAGTTGGAGAAGGCGCAGAGGATCGTCGCCGCGTATGAAGAAGCGCAAGCGCGGGGATTGGGCGTGGTCAGCCTGGGATCGAAGATGATCGATGCTCCGGTGGTGCAGCGCGCGCTGAAGCTGGTAGCGCGAGCGAAGCAGATGGGGTTGACGGCAGGGTGAAAGTCCTAGCCTCCGCGCGGAGTGAACCGCAGATCCCTCGACTTCGCTCGGGATGACAATTCAGTAGACCGGTGAGCGATATGAGCACAGCAGTCACAACAAGCAACTTGGTTCGCAACGCCATCGCTCGTCGCGTGCCCACCAACGTCAACGGCCGCGACGCTGTGCCCTACCAGGGCGTCGACGGACATCGTCCCAGCGGCCGCAAAGCTGGCCCGCCGATTCGCAGCAACAGCGACTATCCCACAAACGGGGACAAGCGCGTTCCTGACCTCGAGACGGCATTGCGCCTCTGCGGGCTGCGCGATGGCATGACCATCAGCAATCATCATCATCTGCGCAACGGCGACCGCGTCGCGCTCACCGCGTTGCAGACCGCCGCGCGCATGGGCGCCAAGGACCTCGTGTGGTTCGCCAGCGCATCGTTTCCCTGCCAGGAGCCGGTGATCGAGCTGATGAAGTCCGGCGCGGTGCATCACATCGAAGGCAGCATGAACGGCCCGCTCGGCGACTACTGCTCGCACGGACACATGCGCGGGCTGGGCGTGCTGCGCTCCCATGGCGGACGCTGGCAGGCCATTCAGGATGGCGAGGTGCACATCGACATCGCGGTCATCGCCGCGCCCACCGCCGACTACTTCGGCAACGCCGACGGCTCGCACGGCCCATCGGCGTGCGGCTCGCTCGGCTTCGCGCTGGCCGATTCCATCTACGCCGACCGCGTCATCGTCGTCACCGACAACCTCGTTCCCTTCCCGTGCGTCCCGTGGCAGATCCAGGGCAACAACGTCGACTACGTCGTCGAGGTGCCGTCCATCGGCGACCCCGCGCAGATCGTCAGCGGCACCACGCAGATCACGCGCAGTCCCGACCGGCTGCGCATCTCGGAGCTGGTAGCGCGCTTCCTGCGCGACAGCGGCATCATGCGCGACGGCTTCTCCTTCCAGGCGGGCGCGGGCGGCATCGCGCTGGCGTTCGTCGATTACCTGGCGCGCATGATGAAGGCGGCCAACGTCAAGGCCGGCTTCGTGCGCGGCGGCTCCACCAAGTACCTGGTCGATCTGCTTCACGAGGGCCTGATCGGCTACATTCTCGACGGGCAGACCTTCGATCTCGACGCGGTGCGCTCCATCGCCGGCGATCCGCGGCATGTGGCGACCAGTCCGTTCACCTCGTACAACTTCCACGGCAAGGGAAATTTCGCCTCCATGATCGACGCGTGCGTGCTGGGCGCGACCGAAGTCGACCTCCACTTCAACGCCAACGTGGTGACGCATTCCGATGGGCGGCTGCTGCACGGTATCGGCGGCTGGCAGAACTGCCTGTTCGCCGGATGCACGATTCTCGCCGTGCCCTCGTTCCGCGACCGCATTCCGGTGATCGTCGATGAGGTGACCACCGTGACCGGGCCGGGCGAGCTGATCAACGTGATCGCCACCGAGCGCGGCATCGCCATCAATCCGCGGCGGCAGGACCTGCTCGACGCGGTGAAAGGCAAGGGGCTGCCGATCCGGCCGCTCGAAGAGATCAAGGCCGAGGTGGAGAAGATCTGCGGCGGCAAGCCGGCCAAGCCGCGCCTCGTCGACAATCCCGTCGCCGTGGTGAAGTGGGTGGATGGGACGGTGCTCGACACGGTGTGGCAGCTGGGGTGAAGCAGTGGCCCAGCGGAGCATTCACGGCACGCCTCCACCCAGCAGAGGCAAATGTGGCATCTGCCGGGGCCCGGTGAAGCCGTGTCCTTTCAAAGCATACGATTCGCCATGAACACGCGGGGATGATCCGCGTCCGAGTTGCGACGCGGGCTTCGGCTATTTGGGCAGGTCCTGATTCGGCGACGCCTGTTTCTGAGCCTGGGCCACAGCCTGTTCCGCGCCCTGGAAGCCGATCTTGGAGTGAGTGCCGTCGCAGAAGGGCTTGTTGGTGGAGCCGCCGCAGCGGCAGAGCGAGATGGCAGGTTTGCCGGTCAGGTCGATGGGCTGGCCGTCTTCGCCAATCAATTCCAGTTCACCAGGAGCGAATTCCACGCGCAGAGATGATTTCGGTCGGACTGTGATTTTCACCATGGAGAGGATTCTACAAGAAAAACAAATGCAGGCCGACGCTCGTTTAGAAGGTGTGACCACGGTGTTGGGTGCCCCCATCATTGCTCGTGTTGGAATGAGTGGGAGGAGGATTCTGCTAGGCCTGCGCTCGGTAATCTCTGGATTTCTTGGTCCCACACATTCGAAAACCGCGAATGTGTGGGGCACCCGGCCCGGGCCTCGCGGGGTTCGAGACCCGGGGGATTTGGGATCTCCACGCTGCGCTCTCGATCACACCGCGAAGCGAGAACTGCTTCTAGGGGTGATGGGTATTCCACGATTTGAAATTCAAGGAAGTGGAAGATTTTCGCGGTGATGCGTCGTACCTACCCACACTGATAAGATTCGGGCTAGACGAAAAGCCATGACACGGTGTGTGAGACCCGGGTCTCCGACTACGGTTTCAGCGCACTCGCATTGTTCGCCAGCTGCTCAGCGAGCTTAATGCAATCGGCTACTGCGGTGTACACATCCTGAGCTGATTTCGTAACGTTCGCACCGAAGCGGCTCCGATGCGCCCATTCATGACGAATCTTAATAACAGTATCCAAGGATCCAACCAATACGGGATCTTCCGGCACGTCGACTCCGAGCGGGTAAAACAGAGAGCGTAGGTGGCGTGTGGAAACGCCATTATTGCCGTTTATGATACGGGAGATGCTATTCTTCGCGTCTTCGAGTGCTAAGCGAAGCGTGTCGTAGACTGCCTGTGGGGCATCCGGCGCGGCCGGTGGGGACTGGGACAGCAGGATCGAGGCAGTTGCACGCGTTACTCTTTTTTTTATTTTCCACCGATCTACAGAACGGGTCAGTACCCACAAAGCCACGCCCTCGGCGAAGTTTTCTAAAGCGCCGTGCGCCAGCACAACATAAGCAGCTATATCAAGTTGTTCGCGCCGCGATGGCGGTTTCAGCGCAGGAGCGGTTGTGAGATAAGCGCTGAGGAACCGCTGCTCGATCTCGGAAATGGATCGTTTGAGGATACGGAGTTCTGTCGCCGGACCGGTCTTCATCACCTCGACCCGATAACAATGGGCTCAACCCGAATGCGGAGAGTAGCCTCTAGCATCTGCTGGTAATGCCCGAACCGCAGTCTGTAGTTCGCGATGCTTTTCGTTGTTGCTTCGATTGATGAAACAAATTCGTGGTCAGAAAAAAGCATCTTAGATTGCAACTCCAAGTCGCCGCTGTTTTGGAGCGCTGCCTCCCTGGTCGGCGCGAAGGAAAGGTAGTAGGTCTGCACTTCGAATAGTGCTCGGTTGAGCGCATGTTCAAATTTCAACCCCTTAAGCTTGCGCCCTAGTGTGTTTTCGAAGATCTCCAGCCCTGCATCTACGGCCGCAAACAACTCTCTCGTTAGGTCTTCAACCTGCCGGTGGGCAGTATTCCATCCACCATTTAGGGACCTCATAGTCTGGTCCAAGAATTCTTTCATGTCTCCTCGGTACTTCGGAGCGAACAATCTCAGCGCGATAAGCCTAAGGAGCAGCTCTACATCCCGTAAGCGCGGATCTGGGTAACTGATGCGCAGCACCCGCCAGAGCGGATTAGGTTGGCTTGTAGCGTCGAACAGAAATTCTGCAAAGCCGCCTCGATTAAGTACTTGCCTGAGCTCCTGCGAAGACAGCGGCACGGACCCCGTGTTAATTCGATAGAAGATATCGTAAAGCACATCTTCATCTTGGAAACCAGTAATGACTGTTGTTCTGATATCGGAGTTGACCAGTTGTCTCTGCTCTTTCGACCACCTAGCCGAGCTTAAGAATGTATCCAGTGAAACGCCATTGAGGATTTCCAGAACGTTCAATCCGCTGAACCGCTCGTCATTCCAGTAACTGCGGTACTTACTCAGGAATAGTCCGGCTATTGTTAGCAGGCGCTGCTTGCCATCTATGACGATAAATGTGCCTCGATCACGAGGGTTCTCCGCCAAGACAAGTTGCGGCACTGGAAAGCCCAGGACAAATGACTCAATCAAGCGGCTGCGCCTTGAATCCCTCCATGCGTTTCGCCTCTGAAAGGCTGGATCAAGATCGATATTTCCTTGTTCGACCTGACGAACGATAGTGTCGACTGTCCAATCTCGCGATGCGACTGTGATCCCGTACTTTTTCAGGTCAGTTGGGGCACCCGAGGGACGGTGTGACAATCCCGGGGTGATGAAACGGTGATTTGGAAAGTAAGCAGGCCAGGCCCTACCTTGCCTTCCCGCGGCGAGAATGGCTAAAAGGTGTGGTTACTTTCGTTTGGCGGGGTGTCGCTTTTTGATTGGAGCGGGAGGGGGCGGCGGCTAGATTGGTAAGTTGGGCCGCATGTGCCCAAACGCCGTCGGCTTCGGATTGGGGCGGATGGCGGAATAGGGTCTTTGAAAACTGGAAAGCCTGGCACGGGCAAATGGGGCTGGGTTGCGGCCTCGGGGAAAACGTTGGGTCCCGGTAAAGTACTGCAAGATATCGCGGTTTAAGTACGTTATTCCGCAATACTTTTCGTGAATTCCGGCAAAGTGTTGAGAATTATCTAGGTTTAGGTATCATAGTTTGGAATACCTTACGGACTGCCATAAGATAACCGCTTATTATTCAATACTTTAAAAAAATGGGGGAGGGGTGGGGCCTCTTCGCACTCAGGGCCGGCGGTGGCCCGGATTCACACCAACCAGGACTGCCCCAAATAGCCCATCAGCGCTCCTGCCACTCCAGACGAACAGCAGATCCCTCGACTCCGCTCGGGATGACAAATAGTTGTCGGGATGACAAAACATCCTCGGGATGACAAGTAATTGTCGGGATGACGAACATTCTCGGGATGACAAAACAATTCTCGGGGCGGAGCAGGCGAAGTCGGCTGTAGGGGTCCTTCGACTCCGGTCGCCGCGGCGGCCTCCGCTCAGGATGACAAGAAATAAGAGGGCACGCTGGAGGCCGGCCATTCGACTTCGCTCAGGGCAGGTTCTGAAGGCCAGCTCTACCCGATCGCGCCGAAGCCAAATCGCGCTATCCGCCCGCGATGGCGCCGATGATCAGGAACGGCTCCTTGCCATCGACCACGGGTTGCGGCAAGGGCGCGTCGGGGGATTCGTGCGAGAGGTCTTCCTCGCAGGCGAAGAAGCGCAGGAAGGCGCGGCGCTGCTTGGTGACGTGATCGCGGATGGTGCCGCTCAGCATGGGATATCGCGCCTCGAGGGCGTCGAGGACGGCGCGCTGCGTGGCGCGGTCGCCGACTTCGAGCTGCAACTCGCCGGTGACGTTGGCCAGCGTGCGCAGGTGCGGCGGGATGACGACGCGGATGATCATGGAATTCTCTCGGTCGAAAATCATTTCACCACTGAGGCACGGAGATCACAGAGGGAATTTCATTTCAAAAGATGCCGTGATCTCAGTGCCCTCCGTGGTGAATTCATGGGCTACAAGCGGATCAGAGATCGATGCTCACGCCAGCGTCTGCACCTCGACCGAGAGCACTGCGGGCAGATCGCGCACGATGGGCGACCAGTTGTCGCCCGCATCCGGCGAGAGGTAGACCTGGCCGCCGGTGGTGCCGAAGTAGATGCCGCAATCGTCGAGCGTGTCGACCGCCATGGCGTCGCGCAGCACGTTGACGTAGCAGTTGCTCTGCGGCAGGCCTTTGGTCAGCGCCTCCCACTCGTTGCCGCCGGTGCGGCTGCGATAGACGCGCAGCTTGCCCTCGGGCGGATAGTGCTCGCCGTCGCTCTTGATGGGCACAACGTAAATCGTCTCGGGCTGGTGCGAGTGGACGTCGATGACGAAGCCGAAGTCGGTGGGCAAGTTGCCGCTCACTTCCGTCCAGTTGTCGCCGGCGTCGTCGCTGCGCATCACGTCCCAGTGCTTCTGCATGAAGAGCACGCCCGGACGCTTGGGCTGCATCGCGACGTGGTGCACGCAGTGGCCGACCTCGGCGTCCTGGTCGGGTAGAAATTGCGAGCGCAGGCCGCGGTTGATCGCCTTCCACGTCTTGCCGCCGTCGTCGGTGCGGAAGGCGCCCGCCGCGGAGATGGCGATGTAGATGCGGTTGGGATCGCTGGGGTCGAGGATGACGGTGTGCAGGCACATGCCGCCGGCGCCGGGCTGCCAGTTCGGTCCGGTGCCGTGGCCGCGCAGGCCGGAGAGTTCGCTCCAGCTGGCGGCGCCGTCGGTGGAGCGGAAGAGCGCCGCGTCTTCGATGCCGGCGTAAACGGTGTTGGGATCGTTGAGCGAGGGCTCGAGATGCCAGACGCGCTTGAAGACCCACGGCTTCAGCGTGCCGTCGTACCACTGGTGCGTGGTGAGCGGCGCGCCGGTCCCGGGCGAGTCGTCGTAGACGAACTTGTTGCTCTCGCCCTTCATCCAGCCGCCGGGAAGCTGTTCGGGGCCGCCGCCGGGCGTCTCCCACGTTTTGCCGCCGTCGCTGGAGCGCTGGATGACCTGGCCGAACCAGCTGCTGGTTTGCGAGGCGTAAATGCGGTTGGGATCGGCGGGAGAGCCTTTCATGTGATAGACCTCCCAGCCGGCGAAGAACGGGCCGCTGACGTCCCACTTCGCGCGCTTGCCGTCGGACTCCAGAATGAATGCGCCTTTACGAGTGCCTACGAGTACGCGAACTCTGCTCATTCGTGCTCCTTTTTTTAGTAGCTAGTAATTAGCAATTAGTCGATTAACAATAAACTAAGCGATGAGGCGAGCTATGGCGAAACGAGTAATCTCTATCTCACTCGTGCCGAACCACCATAGACTGATTGCCGGTCGCCAGTTGCTAATACTAATTGCTAGTTGCTAATTGCTAATTGCTAGTTGCTAATTGCTCGCTTTTCTACATCGCCGGCGCGGCGCTTCCATCGGACCAGGTGCCAACCGCAATCACCCACACGTCGATGGGCTCGGCGTCTTTGAATTGCGGATTGAGCGCGAGCGGCGCATTCGGCACTCCATTGCCCCAGTCCGCCGGATTCCCATGCGGTGTGTAAACCATCACGTGGGCGAGGTTGCCGCCGTGCGCGGTGAGATACGCCTGCTTCGACATCATGTAACTCATCGCGCCGGGCTCCAGAGCAGGAAGCTCCTTGTTGTCGTAAGCGGCCTTGTTGCCTGCGATGATCTGATCTTTGGATTGACCGGCCAGCGCCCACTCCGTGCGCTTGTAAGTCACGGGCAGTATCGATCGCGCAGCCGGCGGATTGAAGCAGACTGGACCGCGCAGCTTGGGATTCCAGAAATCCACCGAGTCGATGGGAGACATCCACGACCGCTCCACGACGCACACAAAGCCGTTCTTGCCTTCGACGGCGGTTTCGTAGCCGTGACGGCCGAGGACGAGGATTGTCGCATCGCCCGATATCGCCTGCGGAGCCGCGCTGCGCGCCAGCGCGATCTCGGCGTTACGGTCGGGCATGAGATATTGATCGAGCGGCGCCATGCTCGGATACGACGCCTTGCTGTCGGCTGCGATGGCCAAAGTGGAAATGCTCAGCAAAACAAATGCTGCCAGGATTTGCGATGTACGATTCATTGTTGCTACTCCATATTTCTGAGAAACGCCCGCAGACGGGCGTCCCGCAAGATCAGTCCCGCCCACACCAGCACTCCCATGTAGACGGGAATCAAAGTATAGGAAAACAGGGGATAGCTGAGGCGAACGTTGGAAGCGACCGCGCCGCCCAGGTATCCCGTCAGAAGGACGGCTCCCAGCAGCGAGGTACGCGGGATTGCGTACAAGATTGTGCAGAGCAGGAGAATGATCCCGATCGGGCGCACGGTGCTCGCGGGATATCCCAATTGCATCGTGCCCTCCATCGCCGCACGCACTTGCAGGATTTTTATGGTGCAATCAAAGAGCAGCAACAGGACGACCAGGATCGTGAGAATGCGTCCTGTCCACAGCATCTTCTTTGAAGCGGGCTTCAGTTGCGTCGTCGGTTGCATAATTTCGTTTTGCAGGACGCGCGATTAAGCTGCTCCTTCCAGTGAACTCAATCCGTTCATGAAAAAGCTACGGCCACAACCACTCTCCTGATTTGGCCTGCAGCGGAGTCGCATCGTTTTTTCGCCAACGTTTTCGCACCTCCGCCAGAAGCTGCTTGCGATGCTTCTCCAGTCGATCGATCAACCCACACGGCGCGCCAGTCGGTTCGTGCCGTGCTCCCCAAATGAGCAACTCCAGAACGACCGGCGCCAGATCGATTCCCTTCTCCGTCAGCCGGTAATTCACGCGTCGCCCATCTCGCGTATCCGCTTCAGCATCCAGGATGCCCGCGATCTGCAGCTTGCGCAGACGATCGGAGAGGATGTTGGAGGCAATTCCCTCACCCGACTCCTGGAAGTCCTTGAAGCTGCGGTAGCCGCGCACCATCATGTCGCGGATGATCAGCAGGGACCAGCGGTCGCCGACAATCTCCAGCGAAACGCTCACCGGGCAGCCCGAACGACGCTTCGACTTCGGCGCGCCTGGCATTTCGGGATACGTTAGCAATTATCGCTTGCGAAACACAAGTGATTGCGGGAGCGTTCGTCACGATGAAGTGCAGTTGGTCACGTGGCCGGATCAGGTGAGTTCCGCCACCGAAGCATGGAATGCTCAGAATTTCTTCTTTTGGGAAATTTTCCGTGCTTCCGTGGTGAAGCACTAACCCCAGTACAGCCGATCTGGAGATCGGCGCTACGACTACTGCGCCGGGGACCAGGTGCGGTTCATCAGGATGAGTTTGCCGCCGCTGCGGGCCAGATGGTAGCTCCCACTCTGTCGGACTACGGCGGGGATCTTATCCTCTTCTACCCAGAGGAAGACGCGCCGCGGACCCTTCCACAACGCCGCGAACGAAGCATCGTCCTCAAAGATTGCGGGCGCGTCGGGAAACAGCGACCCGTAGTACAGATCGCCCTCGGTGCGCGTGTTGACGACGTGGACCGGCTGGCGCGCATAGAAGTTGATGGTTGAGGCGTCCTCGTACGTCCCATACGAGACGATCACGTCGCCGGGCCGGAACTCCTGCTCGATGGCATCCGCCAGCTTCTTCGACGAGAGGATCGGCGAGAACATCACCAGCCCCTGATGCACGGCGAAGAGCACGAAGACCATCATGATCGCCAGCACCCAATTGCCGCCGGCAGCGAATCCGCGCCGACGATAAAAGAGATTGAGCAGGCTGCCTATGAATAAAGCGATGCCAAACGTCGCCAGCGGGACGCGGAAGAGGCCCAGCGCGCGCGGTGTCAGATCGAAGATGTGGCCGAAGGCGAGCGCGTACTCGTTGGGAGCTTTTTTAACCAGGTCGGCAAGATCGCTGTCCGCCGGAGTGCTCTTGCTTTGAGCGAGCAGAAACATCGCTGCCGCAAAGACGATGACGCCGATTGCCGCGAGTACTGCCGATCCAATCACGCCGCCTTTGCGCAGTCTGGAATCGAGCGCGGAGTCCTCTTCCTGTTGCAGCCACCCGCCGATCAGCAGAGCCAGGGCCGGCAGCGCAGGAACCGCGTAGTACTCCTGGCGCGTGGAGAAACTGAAGAACAGCAGGATCACCACAGCCCAGATGGCGTAGAGCAGCAACGCACGCTGGCGGGCATTCAGACTTTGCCGCAGCTCGCTCCAGCGATGCGGGATTTGCTTCAGCGATTGCAACAGAAACGCCGACCAGGGAAACAGCCAGAGAAACATCAGCGCCCAGAAGAGGAGCAGCGGGACCGTGTCGTAGTCGTGCGGTATGCGTTTGCCGAGATAGCGGAGGAAGTGTTCGTTAACGAAATAGAACCAGAGAAAGCCTCGCGCCTCGCCGGCGGCAGGATTCGCCATGGCCGCGGCGATATGCCAGGGAGCGGCGATCACGAGCAGGACAACTGTGCTCGAGATCGGGCGCATGCACAGCAGATGTTTCAGATTGCCGGTCAAGATCAGATAGACGCCGATGATGATTGCAGGGAAGACGATGCCGATCAGCCCCTTTGTCAGGACATCCAGGGCGACAGTCGCCGCAAATCCCCAGCATGCCGCAATTGAAGGCCGCTCCTGCTCAAGGGTCAGCAGAAAGAAGT
Organism: Terriglobales bacterium; assembly: GCA_035262645.1. GTDB lineage: Bacteria > Acidobacteriota > Terriglobia > Terriglobales > Acidobacteriaceae > Bog-257. The sequence goes on along the minus strand of DATFSK010000061.1, from coordinate 93,094 downwards.
AAAAGCCCAGCGTCAGCCAGAGCGGGATCAGCATGTCGGGAATGAGAATTCGCGTGAAGAGATACGGCCCAATCGACAGCGTGAGCACCACGGCGGCCCAAAAGCCGGCGCGCTCGCGTAGCGTGCGCCTCCCCAGCGCATACGTCGCGAGGAGCAATGCAAGTTCGGCGAGAATCAGCGGCAGCCGCGCACTCCAGTCCCTCACGCCGAAAATTTTGTAGCTCGCCTCCATGCCCCAGTAGAGGAGCGGGGCCTTCTCCAGATAGCGGACGCCATCGATGTAGAGCGTCGTCCATTCGTGACGCACGAGCATCTCGCGCGCGGCCTCGGCATGCACGGAGTCGGCGTCGTCGAGAAGCGGCGGCGAAAACAGCCCCGGAACATAAACGATGGCCCAGAGGACGACGATCCATATCCAACGATGCGTTCGCGAAGTTGTTTTTGAAACGCCGATTGTGGGCCGCAGAACGGTAGGAGCGCTCATTACCCGAAGCATCGATTATACGGCTGCGCAGCGTTACAGCCGTCGCGGCTGCCGCGGTTCGGGTTCGCGCACCGGCGCGTCCGGACCGATCACTGGTTTGTCCGGAGGCTCCCGCACCGGAGGCGGCGGATCTTCTCCTGGAGGCGTGGGGATCGGCGGGTCTTCATCGCTGCGCATGTGCATGGAGTATTTTGCGAAATTAGCTGAGGAATACATTCGTCACCTCGTTGAGTTCCCGCTCGCTCATCCTTCCCCTGCGTACACCTGCGCAAAGTTCAGCACGGTCACGATGGTCACTCCGCCAAAAATGTTTCCGGAGGTAGCCAGGCCCAGCCATTGCAGGTAGCGGCCGAACGGGACGGCTCCCGCAATCACGGCCGACATGATCTCACCCGTACTGGCAATGCAATGCGCAAAGTGGCCCGCTCCGACCACAAAGGTCAACAGCCAGATGGAGGCGATCTGCCCGATCGTCCAGTGGCTGGCGGTGACCAGCCATGCCACCAGCGCGATGATCCAACCGCCAATCACCGCGCTCCAGAAGATGTGCGAGCTCGTACCCTGGACGGCCTGAATCCCCAGTTGCACGAGCGTGTCGTGGACGTTCTGGCTGAGAGCATCGCTGGCCACCGCCAGAGCGGCAAATCCAATGGCGCCGAGCACGTTCCCGACGAATACGACGGTCCACAGACGGGCCGTCTCCATGACGTGACGCCGTTCGCTGAGGATAAGCGCGATCGGATACAACGTGTTCTCGGTGAACAGTTGTGCGCCGCCGATGATCACGGCGATGAAGCCGATGGGATAGAACAGATACGAGACGAACTGCCGCGCCGGAATATCGCCCACGCTAACCAGGGTCACGGCAACGCCGATCCCGGTGAGACCCATCGTGAGACCACCCGCCAGTCCGGAGAACGCCAGCGCGTGAGTCGAGCGGCGAAGCTCGTCACGCGCATTCTTCTCGACGCCGCGGAAAATCTCCCGTGCGGTGCGACGTACGGTTTCTTCCGAAGCCACCGGCATTCGCCTTTAGATGCTGCCGGCTCCAGCCCAGGCGGTCTGTTGTTTGCAATAACGGCGAGGAGACTTTCAGCTTTCTGAAGTACCGGCGCTGGGCAGCGCCTCCTCCATGCTGGGAACTCGTTTCCCGGCCGGCATGGTTGTGATCACGATGACGCTGATCAGGATGAGCAAGGTTCCTGTGAGAGTACGCACGCCCACGCTTTCGCCGCCGAAGAAATGTCCCAGAGCCACTGCGACCACGGGATTCACGTAGGCATAGGTGCCAACCTTCGTCGGTGACTCGTGATGAATGAGCCATACGTACGCGGTGAACGCGATGATCGAACCGGCAACAATCAGGTACGCCAGCGCCAGCCAGGCTTCACGCGAGACTGCTTGTATACGGAAGCCGTGAAATTCGCCTAGCGCCGCCGAGGTCATGGCGAGAAACACGCCTCCGCAAAGCATCTGGGCTGCGGAGCTCATAGGCTTGGAAGCGGGCAGAGGCAGCTTGCGCGTCAGGGCTGACGCAATGGACCAGCTGACCGAGGCGACGAGCAGGGCAATCGCGCCGGAAGGTTCAATCGCGCTCTCGCCAAGTCCGAGCGAGTGGCCGACGAGAATCGCCACCCCGGCGATTCCGACCAGTAGTGCGATAGCCAGGCGCAGCGTGAGCCTCCTCGTTCTCAGGAAGAAAATCTCCGACAATGACATGAATACGGGGATTGTGGCCATCATCACGGCGGCGATGCCGGAGGGCACGCGGCGCTCGGCCCAGAAGAGCAGTCCGTAATCGAGAACGAAGATCAGTACGGCCAGTAGCGATGCGGAGAGCCATTCGCGCGCAGCAGGTGAAGGGGCGCGACGCAGGCGCATCCAGGCGTAGAGTGCGATGCCCGCAATAAAGAAGCGCATGGCCGCCAGCAGGAATGGCGGCACTTCGCGCACGCCCACGCGGATGGCAAGAAAGGTGGAGCCCCAGACGAAATAAACAATGGCGAATGCAAGCAGAACTTGCCAGGTGGCTGGGCGAGTCGCGCGATCCATCGGAGTTCCTGGCGGACTGTGGGCACGTCCGGTCCGCACTCCGATTAGATCGGGATGGCCGCGCGTTGGACGCGCCGTTCGGCTATAGAAAGTATTTATCGCGGGTACGAGTCTGTTTTATGGAGTGGCAGGTTGCTCGTATCTATTTGTCATTCTGAGCGGAGGTCGCCGCGGCGACCGGAATCTAAGGACCCTATCCCGGAATGGACGATCGCTCGTGATCGCGCATCAGGAGACAGGCGATTAGTTTTCCATGCCGGAGAATTTCTTTTCCTCCATCGCAATGTGCAGGCGCATCATGCGCGTGAGGTCCTTGCCTTCGCGTTTCAGCTCGGCCACTGCCGTCTCGAGGTCGCGACGCTCACTGATATGCGCGATGTGGTCGCGGAAGCTCTCCAGGCGCAGGCGCATTTCACCGTGCTGCCGTTTCATCTCGCGAGCGAAGGCAGCCAGCTCGGGACTCATTCTCGCGATCATCTCCAGCACCGTAGTCTCTTCGCGTGCGTAGTGCCTGGGCAGCCACTCCGCCATCCACTTGCCGCTGGCCGCTGCCTGGTTCGCCGTCGCCATATCGGTCAGGACTTCGGTGTAGCAGACCATCTGCTCGAGCGCCGACTCCAGTTGGTCCAGCTTTGCCATGAGTTCTTCGTGTTCGCGATGAAGACAGCTCGCTGCGTCGTGGAATTCCGGGTCAAGGTTCGGCATGCGGACACCTCGCTAGCTTGATGGTCAACCGGCGAGCAGGGTTGAGCAATGATGGGAGTCACTGGGCTGAGTGATGAGAGAACCGAACCTAACCTATCTTTGTCATCCCGAGCAGAGCGAAGCGCAGTCGAGATCTGCGGGCCTACTGGCTGACGCTGGATTCGCTCTGCCCTGAGTTGCGCGATTCCGGGGTTGGCGTGCTGTGCTTCGCCTCGCGGACTTTCTGCTCCTCGTCCACCGAGAAGAGCATGTATTTCTCGAAGCTGTGCTTGCGGTAATAGCGGTGCCCGCGGAAGTACATGTAGACCTCAGCCGTCTTCGGCAGCCAGAGTTCGAGGTTCTTCTTCTTGAACGGCACCGGCCCGTACTCGGTGATCTGGTGCTCGGTCATCAGACCGATCTGCGGCATCGGCTTCGTCATCTCGGTTTCAATACGTACGACTTGAAACTTTTCCGGCGTGATCCAGGCGCGCCCCTTGAGGCTTACGGAATAGCGCGCGCCTCCCACCAGGTAGGCCTGCATGCGATTGGGACGGTCCTCGCGCTGTTGGAAGCGGACGAGCCATGTCGGCTGGCCATGCCAGTCGCCCAAACCTTCGCAGGTCATCTGGAACTCGTCGCGCATGGCGGGGTGGAAGACGAGCGCCAGCGCTGCGAAGCCGTTGTCCGCAATGCGATCGGGCAGGTTGTCCAGGCCATAACGCTCGGTGCGATATTCGTCCACCACCACTACGTCCGGCTGGTTCTGATAGATCGCGGCAGCATAGTCGAACTTGCGCGTCTCACGCGCGGTAGGATTGCCCATCTCGTCGAGGCGCTCGTGCACCAGATCTTCGATGGCCGCGAACTTGGCGACGTCGGCCACCAGCTGCTCGACCCCCAGGCCTGCCCCTTCGATGACCTGTTGCGCCGGACAGTTGACCGGGGTCGCGACGGGCGGCGGCTCTTCGTCAATACCGGGCGGCTGCCAGGTGAGCTCAGGCAGGCCGGCATGAGCGGAAGGCAGCAGATCGGTGGCCACTGCAAAACTTTTTAGTTCCGCCAATCTTGCCGCCGCTTTTTTGTCATTGTCCGATGGAGGCTTCTCCAGAAGCGCAACTAATTCTTCCGCGTGGGGCCCTGCGAGCGTCCGCGGATAAGCTTCCGCAAATGTCTTCAGGGCGGCAATCGCTTCGGGAGTCTTCCCCAGATTCACCAGCGCCTCGCCCAACGCAAGCTGCGCCATCTTCGCATTTCTTCGATGTGCCTCAAGTGCAAGCTCGGCCTGCTCCTGCGCCTTCTCGTAATCGTGCACCTGGAGATAGGCGTCGGCGAGGAGGTTGTGCGCGACCCAGTAGCTCGAATCGGCCGCCACCGCACGTTCCAGCGTGGCCTTCGCCTGCTGATCTTCGCCGCGCACCAGCTGAACGCGGCCCAACAACGTAAGCGCGTGACGATAGCGCGGGTTTAAGGCTGTGGCCTGGATCAGCAGCTTCTCCGCCTCCTCCAGGTCGCCCTTCGCGTAGGACAGATACGCGGAAAGAAACTTCAGCTCCGCGCTGGAAGGCGCCAGCCTGTTTGCTTCATCCAACCGCTTTTGCGCCTCTCTCAGGTCGTTCGCGTCCAGGGCGCGAATGGCGCGAATCATGTCCTGCGTGGTCTTCGGAGACATGGAGGCGGCGGTAATGTTCTGCTCGGCCACGGAAGGATCGCGCTTCAGAACAAAATCAACTGGGACGGTGTCGACAACACTGGTGAGCTGAACTTCCTGGCGGCCGGTAATGTATCCGGCAGCGCTGACCTCGACTTCATACTTGCCGGGAGACAAATCCGCAAACACCGCTTCCGAGTGGTCGCTGGTGGTCTGCCAGTTCGTGGTCTGATGGATCTCGTTAACCAGTTTTACAACCGCTTGATGAGCGAGGAGCTGGTTGTCTTCCGACTGAATGGTGATGCGAAGGGCGGCACTGGCTTCGGCTTCCATGGCCCGCGCGCGATCGGCAGGTTGTTGCACCGACTCGGCTGCCGTTACCGGTAAATCCTGGGCGATGGCGTTGGGCACGGCGGACGCGAAAAATGCGAGGAAGGTCGCGGCCAGCCAAAGTTCGCCGGCAAACAATCTAACGGCGTACCGAGCCCGACGGCCCATGACACACCTCGACGGGGAACAACTGCGAAGCACCTGATTGACCCTGGCAACCAGGATGTCTCGTCCCGAAGATTAGCTTGGGGAGCAACGGGTGCGAGTAGGGGGAGTATTCTGCGCCGACGCGCCGCTTGTCAAGTGCCTGCTTAGGAAGGGCCGAACAAAACTACTTCTTGCCCTTGATCGCTGCCAGGCATTGGCCATAGAGATCCAGCAGATGCCGCGCATAGTCCTCGGCTTTCGACTCGCCGCCGGCCTGAAAGCCCGCCGCCGACGAACTGGTCCTTCCATATCCCGTGGTGACCGCAACGAACTTCATCAGATCAAGCGCAATATCTTCGTCCCGCCGCGTACCCGGGCTTGGAGCGCCATGTTCCTCCACATCTTCCTCCCTAAGAGCCGATCGTGCTGGACCAGCAGCGAAATCATAGCAGAGAGCCGCACATCAGATTTCCAATCCCACGTGACAGACCCGTCCAATGATGTGTTCGGCGTAAGTTCTGCCGCGCTCGATATGCAGCGCCTGCACTTCCAGGGCAGGATCGCGCGGCCGCAGCACCAGGTGGTCGTCGAAAATGGAAACGTAACCGATGGTACAACCTGCGCGCATGCGGACTACGTACAGGTTGGGATGGAAGCGGCGATAGGGTTGAAGAGAACTGTAATGGCGATCGACGAGGACGGCCGCGCTCGAGCTGCGGTAAGCGAAGAACGGCGACTGCTTCACCTTCATCCTGAGGACGATGAAACGGACCCAGTCGCTGCGGTCCTCCACAAAGTGCGCCTTCAGCCGGCGAAGGAAAGACCGGTTGAAGCTGCGCATCTCCAGTATCTGGTGCGGCGCGAAGCGCGCCAGGGCGGCGTGTTGCGGAGAGACCATGGCGACGGTTTCCACGCCCTCGGCGGCGGCCGGCAAAGCGGCGCGCTTTTGGATCTCCCGGTCGTCCACCAGATCCAGCACGCCGATGCCCAGCGTCTCCAGCAGCCGGTCCATCGATTCCAGGCTCAGGCCCCGGCGGGCATTGAGAAAGTTGGAGAGATGCCCCTGGGGAAAACCGGCTGCGCGAGCCAGACGGATGCCCGTCAGCTCTCTTCTGCCGATCCGGGAGCGGATATGGACACGCAGTTGGTCCTGCAGCTCATGGAGCTTCATTTCGAGAGTTTTTCTATAAGCAATACATGTACTTTAGCCGTACGTCTAAAGCAATAATTTTCTTGACGCAGGTGGTTGCCTGTGCAAAAGTAAAAATCAGGACGTCTCCTGTGGGTTCTGTGGTTCTGGCCGAGGTTATGCGCTATGAAGAACACAGAACCAAACAATACAAATATCGAAGAAAAAACTTTCGCTGAATTCCGGCGCAAGGTGAGGGAGTCGGAGCTGCTCTCCGCAGCCATGCAGAACCTTCTCCGGAGCCTGCGTTTTTCCGGAAGGCTGTCTGTCGTGGTGAAGAACGGAAGCATTTTGAAGTCCGGATACGAAGAGGGTTATTTCTCCCGCCAGCTCGAGGGACGAATGATCCACTGACATCCAGGCCGGATCGGCGCCGCGGGAGAATTCCATCCTTGCAATCATTTTCCCAATTGCTCCCGCCACGCTAGCCGGCGTTCTCGCCTAACCAAATAACCAAAGCAGGTCATCGTAACTGAAACGAGCCCTGTGCACGCGCTTCCGACGGTTAACGAAGCGCGTCGCAGGGCCGTTTTGTTTCTTACTCACTCAGGGGGTCACCATGCAAAGCACTACCTATGAATTGAAATACTGCGAGCGCTGCGGGTCGCTTGGGTTGCGCCGCGCGCAGTCTGCCGACAACTACTGCGCACCCTGTGGCCAGATTCTGGTTGCGTATTCTTCTCCTCGGAATGTCGTGCTGCGGCCGCACATCAGAAAACCAAAAACTCCGCTCTATCTTCCGTTACAGCTGCACAGCGCGGCAGAGGCGGGGTTCAGCTTGGGGAGGATGCAATGAGATTCAGCAAAATCGCGGCGTACAAAGCACAACAACTATTGTTGCAGTACAGCGAGTCTTCGCCCGAACCGGAGCCGAAGCCGGACGACCTCGATCCGCGGCCGGAGATGTTGTGTTTTCGCGGCCAGACACAGGCGCTCGTGCGGCACTTCTTCGAACTCTCATGCCAGGTCGGACGCTTGCCTTCCCTGCTGGGGCGCGAGTTCTTTCGCGCCCGCGTCTCGCACCACGCCATTCCCAGCTTCGAGGAGCAAGTGGTCTTCGCACGCGATGTCGAGCTTTGCCTCTCGCGCTTGAATGACAAGCAAGCCGAGATCATAACGTTGGTCGGGTTATACGATTTCACCCACGAGGAGGTCGCACAGATGCTGCACAGGTCGAAGGCAGCGATCAGCCGCTGGTTCTCGGAGGCCCTCGACGCCCTGGCGGAGCGGTTTCTGGAGGCCGGACTGCTCCTGGAGAGCCGTCCGGACCGCAGGCAAAGACAGCTCGCAGCGTCTCACTTGCCGGCCGATATTGTGAGAAGCAGAAAGAAATCGCCGCAGAGCGTCAGGGGCATGCCCATAGCTCAGGCATCCCTCCGTGCGGCGGGCCGAAACTGAACTTAGCCCCGGGTGGAAGCCCCGGGTCGGCGAACACGGAATTAGCTCGACCCCGCTCGGCGACGGCGCACGCGTTGCGGAAAATCTGTGACGCCGCCGCCGCTACTCGTCGCTCGGCGTCTCGGCAAAACCCATCTCGCCCAGATGCGCCTCGGCAATGTCGACATAGGCTTCCGTCGTCCGGCCCTGTGTACGAAGTTCCTGGAGCATGGCGTCGACTTCGTCCACCGGCAGCGCCGTGCTATGGCGCAGGAATTCGTCGAGGCCCGCAGGCTCGAACACCTGCACCCAGGAGTTGGCGCCGAGGTTGTAATTCACCTGATACTGCAGCGGAGTAGCTTTCAAGCGGAAGATGTGCAGCGTTCCTGGCATAAGTCTTCGGAGGTCCTTACAGGCGGTTTCCCACGCGGGCTGAAATTTTATGACCCGATGCTGCCGCTCCGCAAGCTCTGCAAAAAAGAAATAGCGGGGACAAGCCCCGCCCGCGTCACCACATCGTCGACAAAAATCAGGATTCCATGCTGGATGCTTCGGGAAAGCGCAGCTTGCATTTCGATAGCGCTTTGTTCAACAGATCTTCGACTTCCGGCTCTTCCCAGTTCTTCGACATTGCCAGCTCACTCACCAGCAGATAGCGCGCCCGCTCCAGCATTTTCTTTTCGCGGAAGCTGAGCGGCTTTTCCTGCGCCAGTAACAGGAGGCCTTTCAAAACCTCGGCAACGTCAATCAGCGAGCCGGTCCGCATCTTGTCGGAATTTTCCTTGAAGCGGTACTTCCAGTCGGCGTGGTTCTCGCACTTGCCGTCGGTGAGAAAATCGAGGATCTTCTGCACCTCGCCGTTGCGCACCACTTTTCGCAATCCAACGCTGCCCACGTTGTGAAAGGGCACCATCACTTTCAGGCTGCTGGCTTTGATCTTGAGGAGGTAAAATCTTTCGATCTGTGAACCGATCGTCCGGCTGCTGATTTGTTCGATTACGCCTACCCCATGATTCGGGTAAACGACCTTGTCTCCGATACTGAAGCTCTGAGTATTCATGAGGGCCGGAGCACTACTCCCCGAGTGCTTCTGGGTATGAGGAGGAAACGACTACACAATATCTGAATTATAACGAATTCTGCGAAAACGGTCAACTGATGGGGCTTTTCAGCGAAGCCAGTCGCTGTCAAAGTTTCCGTCGCGATCACGTTCAAGGCAGCCATCAGCTTACGGAATTCCTCGCCGCCGTTTATCTGCAATCCCGCGTATAATCCTAAGATGCCTTCGGGAAACGTCCGGTGGCCCGAAAACATCGACTCCGAAGTATGCCTGAACACATCAAGAAAAAACTTTCCGAGGAGATTGCGATCCTCGAACATGAACTGAACCACGAGCTGCCTAAGGAACTGAAACGGGCCATTGCGCTGGGCGATCTCAGCGAAAACGCCGAATACCACATGGCCAAACAGCGGCAGGAATTCGTCCGCGCGCGGCTGGGGCAACTGAAACAACGCATGGCTGACCTCTCCATGGTCAATATGTCGAACATCCCCCGTGACCGCGCGGCCATCGGCTCTACGGTAGTGGTTTACGATTCGACCAAGGACGAGAAGATCGAATATAAGCTGGTGACCAGTGAGGAATCGGATGTCACCAAAGGATTGATCTCTACCAGTTCGCCCATCGGCCGCGCCCTCATGGGCAAGAAGGTGGGCGACGTAAGCGAAGTGGTGACTCCCACCGGCAAACGCGAGCTCGAGGTGCTGAAGCTGACCACCATCCACGACGAAGAGTAACGAGGGCGAATGACCTGGACAAGCGCTGTCGGCCGGTCCTGCAAGTGGCTGTTGTACAAGATTGTGCACGGCCTGGCCCTCACCCGCATTTCGCCTAACGCTCTCACCTTCATCGGCCTGCTCATCAATATCATCGCCGGCATCCTCTTCGGCTACGCTCACGCTGAGAACCAGCGCCGCATGTTCCTCTACGCCGGGCTGGTGATCATCGGTGCCGGCATCTTCGATATGGTCGACGGCCGCGTGGCGCGCGCCACCAACCAGGTCACCATCTTCGGCGGCTTCTTCGACTCGGTTATCGACCGCTATAGCGATGTGGCGCTGTTCTTCGGACTGCTTGTCTACTACGCGCGCGCCAACCGCTTCTTCTACGTCGTGATGGTCGCCTTCGTGATGGTCAGCTCGGTAATGGTGAGCTATACCCGTGCGCGCGCCGAGTCGCTGATTCCAAGCTGCAAAGTGGGATTCATGGAGCGTCCCGAGCGCATCGTGCTGGTGATCATCGGCGCGCTCTTCAATCGCATGGGGCCGGTGCTGTGGGTCATCGCCGTGCTCAGCACCACCACCGTCATTCATCGCATCCGCCACACTTATCAGGTGCTGCGCGAGATCGAACCTCCGCCTGTGCCCGTCCGTCCTGACCCGCTGAAGTTTGAAGAGATTGTGGGATAAATGGCCGTGCCGGCCAGAACTGCCCGATTCAGCTCATCACTTGCAGACTAGTCCGATGGCCACGATCAGCCCGGCGGCCATCAGGCTGACGCGATCGCGAAGCGCAAACACGATCGGGTCGCTGTGCATATTGCCACGGCTGGCAACGATCCACACCCGTCCGAACCAGTAGAGCAATACTGGGCAGACCAGCCAGAGAATGTCGGGATGGCGATAGAGGATCACCACCTCGGGACTGTGCAGATATAGCGCCAGCACCAGCACGGACAGCATCATGCAGGTCATGCCGAGGACCTGCACCGTCACCTGATCGCTGCGCTGATAGCCGCGCCGGGTAAGCGGATTGGGTTCGTCCGGCAGCGATTGCAGCTCGGTGTAGCGTTTGACGGCGGCAAGCCCCAGAAAGCAGAACATCGCGAACGCCAGCGTCCACTCGGAGATGCGGATGTGGGTGGCGGCGCCGCCGGCAAAGAGGCGAATCGTGTAGAGCCCGGCAAGGATGCAGATGTCGAGGATGACCTTCGTCTTCAGGTACAGGGAATAGAGGCTGGAAACGACGAAGTAGACCAAGAGCGTAGCGGCAAAGGCGAGAGGCAGGCGGACAGCCAGCCCAACGGCGATTGCCAGAAGAGCGAGCGCGACGAGCACGGCCGTTCGTTTGCTGAGAGTGCCCGCCGCGAGAGGACGTTGCTTCTTCGCGGGATGCTTCCTGTCGGCCTCAACATCGCATAAATCGTTGGTGACGTACACGGCCGAGGCGGTCGCGCAGAAGCAAACCGCTGCCAGCACAGCATTTCGCACCACAGAGTAGTTGTTCCACTGATGTGAGAGCGGTACCGGCAACAAAACCAGAACGTTCTTCAGCCATTGTTGCGGCCGAAGCAGGAGCAGCACCGCACGCCCGCTACCGGGCTGACGCTTCCCGGCACGGGTATCGGCGACGGCCGCTCCGCTCACCGCACGCTCTGCGGCGGGAAGGACCGCGCTCTTGCTAGTCGCTGCGCCTCTCTCTGTGGTTGATGACATGTTGAAGATCGAGCCGCTGACTTACGTGATGGCGACGATTTTACCGCAAGCGCCCAGCTTTCAGGTTGCGTGCGTGAATAACCCGGCGAAACCGAACTCTGGTTTTCACAGCCAGTGCGAGATGCCTGTGACCGGCGGCGTATCGTCATCCCTTGAACGGAAATTTCGCGGTGCGGTCTCGTCTACTTCAAGTGCACCGCGGCCTCGGCTGTCTTTGCAGTTGACCCTCGCACCTTGCGAGGCTTGGCGACAATCGGGCCGTACTTCGGCTTGATCTCGTGACACGACGGATCGCAGTAGACACCCTGATGGGTCATGTCGGTTTCGGGATCGGGCATGGGCGAGGCGACAGCCGCCTCGCGATCGGCCTCCAACTCGCGCTCCACCCCTTCGATCAGCTTGCGGTTGTCGTCTGCAGAGAGCCAACGCTTTTGCTTGATGAGATAGTCCTCGAAGCGCGCGATGGGATCGCGCCGCCGCCAGTATTTCAAGAGATCAGCTGGTACGTACTGCGCGGCATCGTGGATGGCATGCCCCTTCATGCGCATCATCTTCGCCTCGATAAGCGTGGGGCCTTCGCCGTGGCGGGCGCGCTCGCAGGCTTCGTGCGTGGCGTCGTAGACCTGGCATGGATCGGTGCCGTCTATAATCACGCCGAGAATGCCGTACGCGATGGCGCGCTCGGCAAGATCTTTCACGCGGAACTGCATGTCGGCCGGCGTGGAGTAGCCCCAGAGATTGTTCTCGACGATCAGCACCAGGCCGAGCTTCTGCACCGCGGCGAAGTTAAGGCTTTCGTAGGTGACGCCGGTGGACTGTCCGCCATCGCCGACGTAGGTGAGCCCGACAACATTCTTCCCTTGCAGGCGTGCGCCCAGGCAGACGCCGGCCATCACACCGATCAACTCGCCGAGCATCGAAATCGGCGCACAGACGTTGCGCCGCTGGAAGTCGCCGAAATGCGAGGACGCGTCCCGGCCCCACGTCGGCGAGTCGCCCTTGGCCATGTACTGGCGCATGATGTCGCGCGCGCTGAAGCCGCGCACCAGCATCGCGCCCTGGTTGCGGATCATCGGGCCAAGCCAGTCGTCAGGGCCGAGCGCGTGCGCCGAAGCGCACGAGCAACCTTCCTGTCCCAGTCCGAAGTAGACACCGCCGACGACCTTGCCCTGCTTGTAGAGATTCTCCAGCGCGACTTCCATGCGGCGGTTCAGCAGCATCCAGCGGTAGATGGCCAGGCACTGCTCGCGAGACAGATATTTCGAGTCGCGAATCGGCGGCGGCGCGGCACTCAGGTCGCCTTCCACGCGGTATTCGACGCTGGAGCCTTCGCCTGACATGAAGATGCGGAATTCGGGATGTTCCAGGCGGTAGTCGGGAATGTTGTAACTGCGCAACGCGGAAGAAGCGGAGTCATCGGCGAAGGGCGCACGACCGGACACGGTGGCCTTGGAGTGACCGTCGCGGCCGTGCTGGTTGTTCTTGAAAGCCACGGCACCTGGCTTGTCCGATTGAGTGCTTACCGACTTTGGCGAGCCGTCTGCTTGTTCGCTAGACGCAGGCGTTTTTGTCGCGGCCTGCGACCGCGGAGCTAGAGCGACTTTGCTCTGTTTCTTGTGCCGCTTGCCGAACGATGGGCGCTTCTTGTGAGCCATAGCTGCAAAAGCAACGATAAACGGATGGTGCAGCAGAGGCAAGCTGCGAGAAGGGCGCGATTCGATTTTCGCTCTTGCTCGTCCTTCGCGTCGCTGGACATCCACGCGGTTGCTCTGACAGAATCGGCGGGATCGACTCGGGACTTGCTATGAACATTGCAGTCGACGCAAAAACAGAACCACGCAACATTCCCGCCGGGCTCATCGATGAAGCGCGCCAGCATGTCTACGAAGCCGCGCTCCGCACGCCGCTGGTGCGGCTGAACTACGACGCTCCCGCGGAGATCTACCTGAAGCTGGAATGCCTGCAGCCGATCGGCTCGTTCAAGATCCGCGGCGCCTATAACGCCGTGCGAAAGCTCCCAGAGGAGCAGCGCCGGCGCGGCGTGTGGACGGTGAGCGCCGGCAACGCTGCGCAGGGAGTCGCGCTGGCTGCGCGCAAGGCTGGGGTGCCGTGCCAGGTGCTGGTGATCGCCGAGGCTCCCGCGACGAAGCTCGAAGCTGCGCGCCGCCTGGGCGCGGAGCTTGTCAAGGCCTCTTACGATGACTGCTGGAAGGCACTCGAGGACCGCGCGCACCCGGCGATGAAGGGCTCGTTCGTGCATCCCTTCGAGGACGACGACTTCATCGCAGGCAACGCGTCGGTCGGGCTGGAGATCCTCGAGGACTTGCCCGGCGTGGACGCGATTGTCGCAGGCTTCGGCGGCGGTGGTTTGTCATGCGGTATCGCGGCGGCTATGCGCGAGCGCGCCCCCCAAGTGAAAGTCTTCGCGGCGGAACCGGAGACGGCATCTCCACTGGCATACTCGTTCGCCAAAGGATCCGCGCAGAAGTTTCCCAACTGGCAGGCCAGCTGGGTCGATGGCTGTGGCGGCAAGTCGGTCTTTCCGCGCATGTGGGCGTTGGCGCATCATCTGCTCGCGGGATCGATCGTTGCGACGCTTGAAGAAACTCGTCGCGCGATGCGCATTGTGGCCGAACGTAATCACGTGATCGCCGAAGGCGCGGGCGCCTGTGCCGTTGCCGCCGGTTTGAGCGGCAAGTGCGGCTCGGGGAAAGTGGTATGCGTGGTCAGCGGCGGCAACATCGACCTTGCGAAGTTCACGGAACTGGTCCTGCAGCCGGACGCGCACGGGTAAACGATGCGAATTGCACAATGGCAGGCACCGGATTGCGACCTTCTCGCCATCTAAGAATCCGGCATCGCCGTTTTCCTCTGCTCGATGATGGCACGCGTCAGCACGAAATTCGCGCTCCTCTGCGGGTTGAGTTTGGCCTGCATCTTCCCTGTATCTCTCCCTCACCTACACGCTGCTGAAGCTACGAAGCGGCCATTGAACGCGGCGTGGGAGTACCGCGCGCGCAACGCGACGGAGCATCCCGAGGTCGCCGCCTGGCATGCAGCGCAGATTCCCGGCGTGGTGCAGACCGATCTTCTCGCCGATCACCTGATCCCCGACCCCTTTTACGGCGACAATGAAGCGCACCTGCAATGGATCGGGCTCACCGATTGGGAATATCGCACGACGTTTCAAGTCGACGCCACGACCTTGCAACGCGAGCACGTCGATCTGGTGTTCGACGGGCTCGATACCTACGCGGAAGTGTTTCTCAACGAGCAGCAGGTGCTGACGGCAGACAACATGTTTCGCCGCTGGCTTGTGGCCGCGAAGCCGCTGTTGAAGCCCGGGCCGAACACGCTGCGAATTGTTTTTCATTCGCCGATCACCTCGATGATTCCCAAGGTGAAGGCGCTGCCGTACATTCTGCCGTCGATCTCGACGGTGAATGCCGGCAACGAGCAGAACATCGCTACCGCGCCCTACACGCGCAAGGCGCCGTATCAGTACGGTTGGGACTGGGGGCCGCGCTTCGTGACCATCGGAATCTGGAAGCCGGTATGGATCGAGACGTGGGACAGCGCGCGCGTCGAGAGCTTTCACATTCAGCAGACCAGGATCAGCAGCGATGCGGCGGAGCTTGCTGCGGAAGTGGAGATTGACTCCAGCCGGCCCCAGAGCGCCACGGTTACGATCGGTTATCAAAATGTCGCCCCCGGAAAAGCAGGTCCCTCCACTCCGTCCGCCGCGGCAGGCTCCGGTCGGGATGACAAATCTAAGAGAGACGCAGGGGTGACGCGAACTTTTCAACTTGACGCCGGCACGAATCACATCTCGATCCCGTTGCGGATCGCCTCGCCAAAGCTTTGGTATCCCGCCGGATATGGCGCACAGGACCGATATCACTTCACTGCGACAGTGAAATCGGCTAAGGACACGGTTGCGCGTGCGGAGTTGAAGACCGGACTGCGCTCGGTGGAGCTGCGGCGCACGCCGGACCAGTGGGGCAAGAGCTTCACCTTCGTCATCAACGGCATCCCGATCTTCGCCAAAGGCGCAAACGTCATCCCCTTCGACAGCTTCCCAAGCCGCGTCACGTCCGAGCGGTATCGCGAGATCCTGCAAGCGGCGCGTGATGCCAACATGAACATGGTGCGCGAGTGGGGCGGCGGCATCTACGAAAGCGACGACTTCTACGAGATCTGCGACGAGCTCGGCCTGATGGTCTGGCAGGAGTTCATCTTCGGCGGCGACATGGTGCCGGGCGATCTCGCCTTCCAGCAGAACGTACGCGAAGAAGCAACGCAACAGGTCAAGCGCCTGCGCGATCATCCCAGCATCGTCTTATGGTGCGGCAACAACGAGATCGAAGCCGGCTGGCAGGTGTGGGCCGACCGGCTGACGTTCAAGGAATCGATCTCGCCGCCCGAGCGCGAGCGCGTCTGGCAGGACTACGTCGTGCTCTTCCACGACATCATCAAGAGCGTGGTCGAGCAGTACGCCAAGCCGGTGCCCTACTGGCCAAGCTCGCCCAGCACGGATTTCGAGGCGCCGCCCAGCAGCCCCGACAACGGCGACATGCACTACTGGGGCGTGTGGCACGCGCTGGAGCCGATCGACAATTACAACCTGCAGGACCCGCGCTTCATGTCGGAGTTCGGCTTCCAATCGTTTCCCGAGATGCGAACCATCCTCAGCTTCGCGCAGGCAAGCGATCTGACGATCGACTCGACAGTCATGATGTCGCACCAGAAGAACCACGGCGGCAACGAGCGCATCCTCACCTACATGCTGCGCGAGTATCCTGAGCCGCGCGACTTCGCGTCGTTCGTCTACATCAGCCAGGTGCAGCAGGCCGAGTCGATCAAGGTTGGCGCCGAGCATCTGCGGCGCAACCGGCCGCGCACCATGGGCGCGCTCTTCTGGCAACTGAACGATTGCTGGCCGGTCGCCTCGTGGTCGAGCGTGGATTATTTCGGCCGCTGGAAGGCATTGCAATATTACGCGCAGCGATTCTATGCAGACCTGCTCGTCTCGCCGTATGCCCACGATGGCGTCGTCGATGTGTATATCGTCTCCGACAAGATGCAGCCCGCCGCGGGACAGCTCCGCATGCGGCTGCTCACCTTCGATGGCAAGGTACTGCTCGACAAAACACAGGATGCGCAGATCCCCTCGCAATCGAGCGCAGTTTATCTGAGCGCAAACGAAAAGGAGCTGCTGGGGACGGCAAGTCCCGACCGCACGTTCCTGGTATTCGATCTCCAGGTTGGCGGGCAAACGGTCTCGCGCAATGAAGTCTTCTTCGATCGCGCGCGCAACCTCGAGCTGCCGTTGAAACCGGCGATCCAGAGCACCACCAGCGGCGCAGGACCGGAGTATGCGATCACCCTGCGGTCGCCGGTGCTGGCGCGCGATGTGTATCTCTCGTTCGGCGATCTCGACGCCAAGTTCTCGGACAACTATTTCGATCTCATGCCGGGAGAGGAGACGGTCGTGCGGGTAAAGAGCAGCGCGACGTTAGACCAGTTGAAGGCGAAGTTGCAGATCGTGTCGCTGAGCGATGCCTTCTTCGAGGAACGGCCGACGTATCGCGGACGTGCGCCTATTGAGGCGGCAAGCAAGTCGTCGGCAGTCCGCTAAGACGTTCCTGATTTCATGAGTCCATTTTGTCTCAAGCCATGACTCCTGGTCGTGCCCTACATAAATCCCA
Organism: Terriglobales bacterium; assembly: GCA_035262645.1. Taxonomy (GTDB): domain Bacteria; phylum Acidobacteriota; class Terriglobia; order Terriglobales; family Acidobacteriaceae; genus Bog-257. Next base: position 75,977 of record DATFSK010000061.1, on the reverse strand, counting down.
TAACACTTGAAACTAGAAGGTAGCTTCAGCCTCACGAACGCGTGGATCGGAGACCGGGCGACTCTCGAAACTCGAAACTGGCTCGCGGCTCGAAGCTCGTTGCTTCCTTCACCCGCCTTCCTGCTGCCGCCGCAGCCGTCGCGTCTCAGCCAGCAGGGCCATGCTGTGCATCAGGTTTTGCATGGTCACGATTCCCACCAGCCGCTGCTGCTCGACAACGGGAATCATGCTCAGGCCCTGTCGGCCTAGCTTGCGAAAGGCTGAGGCCAGCGAATCGGTGCGCTGCGCGATGTCGAAGGCGCGCACCATCGCCGACTGCACGTAGCCGTTGCCGCCTCGGCGAAGCGCTTCCACAATGCGGGCCTTGCTGATGACGCCCACCATGTCACTGCCGCGCACCACAGGGAAATCGTCCTGCAAAGTGTGCACCGCTTTGTTCAGTGCGTCTTCCAGTGTGTCGGCCGGCGAGAGCGTGGAGAAGCCGGTCAGCATCACCTCTTCCATTCGCACGCTCTCCAGCACGGACTGGAAAACGACGGAGCGGTCCTCAAGCTGCGCGCCAACGAAGAGGAAGAAGCCGATCAGCATAAGCCAGGTGTTCCACACGCCGAGGAAGATGAACAGCATGGCGAATCCCTGCCCGACGGTGACGGCCAGTCGGGTTGCGCGCACGTAATCCATGCGCTCGGCGAAGATGGCACGCAGCACGCGGCCGCCGTCCATGGGATACGCGGGCAGCAAGTTGAAGCCGCCGAGGAAGACATTGCTCCAGAACAGGGCACGCGGCAGGTTGCCGGCATGCACAAGCGGCTGCGACCACAGCCTCGCTTGGGGAAAGAGGACGAGGATTGCTGCGCCTGATGCCGCGGCGAGGATGAGGTTGACGAGCGGCCCGGCGATGGCAATGCGGATGTCGCGCGCGGGATCGTTGCGGAGATTGGCATCTTCCATCAGCGTCACTCCGCCGATGGGCAGCAGGATGATGGCGCGCACAGCCACGCCGCTGCGACGCGCTACCAACGCGTGTCCGAGTTCGTGCAGGATGACGCATCCGAAGATGATGCCCACCAGGGCCAGGCCGCGCATTGCGCCGGCGGCTCCCATAGTGACAGATTGGGTGGCCCACACGAATATCAGTAGAGCGACAAACGTCAGGTGGATGCGGATGTCCACTCCGAACAAACGGCCTGCAGGCATCGACCAACTTCTCATGGATTTCATTTTAGCTCGCGCGTGTCGGCGGCCGGTTGTCTGTGACCGCTTTGCCGTGGCGCGCGCCAGCCTCCAGACCGGTGTCCCCCGCAGCCGCTGGGTTGGCCACGAGTCCGTTTGCAGCGCGGCCTCACCCTGCCTAGAATGTCGGAATGAAGTTGTCGCGTCTGGCAATTCTCAGTTTTTGTGCGCTCCTGATGTCGGCGACCCTCGTCGCCGGCGATAAGAAAAAGGACGAGGGGCTGCAATCCTCCGTGAGTTTTGTGGTGCTGAAGGATGAGAGCGGCAAGCCCGTCCGCAATGCTGCGGTGGTGCTGCATCCGGTGAATGAGCACGGCAAGCAGGCGAAAGGGGGCTTCGAACTAAAAACCGATGCTGACGGCAAGACGCATTTCGATGGCATACCCTTTGGCACGCTGCGCATTCAGGTGATCGCGCACGGCTTCCAAACCTTCGGCGATGACTTCAACATTAACCAGCAGGAGCAGGAGATCACGATTCGCCTGAAGCGGCCGCAGGATCAGTACTCGATTTATGAGAAGCACGATGGGGACAGCAGTTCGACGCCGCCGAAGCAGTAAGCTTGCGGCTCCCCTGCTAGCTTTTAGCTCTTAGCTCTTAGGAATCAAAGTAACGCTTGTGTGATCCCAAGGCAAAGTTGCCAAAAGCTAAGAGCTAATAGCTAGTTGCTAATTACTAATTACTGTCATGATCGAAGCCCACACACGTTGGACCGACAAAGATCGCTTCCTCGGCGAGGCGGCAAGCGGCCATGCCCTGATCGTCGATGCAGGCAGTGACAAGTCGGCGAACAGTCCGGTCGAGCTAGTACTCATCGCGATGTGCGCTTGCACCGCGAGCGACGTGGTCAGCATCTTGCGCAAGAAGCGCGAGCCCCTCATCAGCGTGGACGTGCGCGCCACCGCTGAGCGCTCCGAAGACTTTCCCAAGGTGTTTACGTCCATTCGTGTCGTTTATCGCGTTGGTGGCAACGTGACCCACAAAGCCGTGGAGGATGCGATCCGCCTCTCGAAGGAGAAGTACTGCTCCGTCTCGGCGATGCTGGAGAAGAGCGCGAAGATTGAAGTCGTCATCGAGTACGACGATGCCAAATCGCCACAGGAACCCCAGCCCGCGAGATGACCCGGACGTGGAAGCAGCTGTTCCTCCCCATCTTTCTCCTGCAGACGGGATTTTTCCTCTTCGTCTCGCGGCACCGCTTCATCGACGGCGATGAAGGTTTCTACCTGCTGGCATCGCGCCTGGTGACGCAGCATAAAGCGCCGTATCTGGATTTCTTCTACACGCAGGCGCCATTGCTGCCCTACGTTTACGGGTTGTGGTTCAAGCTGACAGGATTTTCGTGGATCTCCGCGCGCACGCTTTCTGCGCTGCTGACGGCGGTACTCAGCGCGCTGTTATACGAGCAGGTCTGCCGCGAGACCGAGGAGTGGCGCGCCGGGGTGGCGGCAGTTGTTTTGTTCGCCTCCAGCAGCCTGGTATTTGCGTGGATGCCGATCGTCAAGACCTTTCCGCTAGCTACGCCCTGCCTCTTCGGCTGCTACATGATTCTGGCGCGGCTGGTCGTAGCGCCGAGCTCCAGCTCGGCTGGGGTGGCGGCGTCCACGCCGCCACAGCGCTCGCAGCTGCCTGCCTGGTGGCTGGGCATTGCGGGCCTTCTCTTCGGCCTCAGCGTCGACACGCGCTCCTACGTTGTGGCACTGGCACCGGTACTGGTGTGGTGGATCCTTCGGGAGAACGGCGGGAAACGACTGGCGCGCCTGCTGTGGTCGCTTGGCGGATTCGTGGCCGGAACAATTCCATCGCTGATTCTGTTTTTCGCGTCGCCGGACGCGTTCCTATTCAATAATCTCGGTTATCATGCGCTGCGCGCGGGCGATGCTGGCTTGATTGGCGATTGGCAAGATAAGTTAACGGTCGCCGCTGCGACCTTTGGCGGCCGCTTCACGGGATTTCAGTTCAGTGTCCTCGTGCTCACGTGCGTTGTCATACTCTTCACGCGGAAGATGAAGAGAAAGGCGTCGCTGCTGGCGTTCGTGATTGCAGTTGTGCTGGGATTCGTCTCCCTGCTGCCCACGCCGGCATCGATGCAGTACTTCTCAATGATCATCCCGTTCCTGATTGTGGCGGCGGTGTGTTCGGGCAGCGATTGCCTGACGAGTTTGCGCACGGAGCGCGCGATCCGCATTGCGCGCACAGCGTGCGTCGTGGGCATGGTCTGCTTTGTGGGATTCGCATTTCCAAGCTTCCGGCAATACCTGTTCACGGGGCACAAAGTGCCTGGAGTGCTTGGACCGCGCGATGCGCCGAACTGGACGTTGGCGCAGGTCACTGCCGTCTCGAGCGCGATTGACGATCTGGCGAGCCCAGGCGAGGAGGTAATCAGCTTCTGGCCCGGATACCTCTTCACTTCCCATGCAGATCCGTATCCCGGCTACGAAAATGATTTCGGGCTGTATGTCGCGCGCCGGCTCCCTTTGGAAAAGCGGGAGAAGTACCACATCCTGATGGGTTCCGACATGATGGCCACGCTCGAGCAACATGGTGCTCGACTCGTCGTAGTTGGCAATCAGGGAGAGCACGTGGGCGGACCCGATCCTCACGCCGCCGCAGACCAGGCGCGACTCAATGATTACGTTCTGGTGCGCATGGTGGGTGATACCGCGATTTATAAGTGCTGCGCCGGACGGTAACGGTGCTTGGAACCCGGCCTTCCCTGCCCTCGTCGTATAATCATCAGTTTGCCTATGACTACCACACAGACTGAATTGCGCCTGGCCAAGCGGATGTCGCGGCTGGGAACAGAAACGGCCTTCGAGGTGCTGGTTCGCGCCCGCGCGCTCGAGCGGCAGGGAAAGAATGTCATCCATCTCGAAATCGGCGAGCCTGACATGGACACGCCCGCGAACGTGGTGGAAGCCGGCGTCAACGCGCTGCGCAACGGATACACGCACTATGGCCCCGCGGCCGGTCTGCCTGAACTGCGCGAAGCGATCGCAGCGGATGTCGGCGCCTCGCGCGGCATCAAGGTGAGCCCTGATGAAGTCGTCATCGTCCCCGGCGGCAAGCCGATCATCTTCTTCACCATCCTCGCGCTGGTGGAAAGAGGCGACGAGGTCATCTATCCCAATCCCGGCTTCCCGATTTACGAGTCGATGATCAACTTCGTGGGCGCGACAGGCGTGCCGATCCCGCTGCGCGAAGAACGCGACTTCCGCCTCGATGTCAACGAACTGAAGAGCCTGATCAACGATCGCACCAAGCTGATCATCCTGAACTCGCCGCAGAATCCCACGGGCGGCATCATCACCAAGGACGACGTCGAGGACATCGCGGCGGCCATCGGCGACCGCGACATCATGGTGCTGAGCGACGAAATCTACAGCCGCCTGACCTTCGAGGGCGAGCCGTACAGCATCGCCTCGGTCGACGGCTTCAAAGACCGCACGATCATCCTCACCGGCTTCTCGAAGACATACTCGATGACCGGCTGGCGGCTTGGCTATGGCGTCATGCGCGCCGATCTGGCGCAGCAATTCGCGCGCCTGCAGACCAACTCGACTTCCTGCACGGCGACGTTCACGCAGATTGCGGGCGTGGAGGCAGTGCGTGGCGATCAAAGCGAACCGGAGAATATGCGTCGCGAGTTCCAGCGACGGCGCGACGTATTCGTGAAAGGCCTGAACCAGATCAAGGGCTTTTCCTGCAAGCTGCCCAAGGGCGCGTTCTACACCTTCCCGAACATCACGAAGACGGGCTGGCCGTCGAAGAAGTTGGCCGATGCGCTTCTGGACGATGTCGGTGTCGCCGGGCTATCGGGAACGGCGTTCGGATCGTTTGGCGAAGGCCACATGCGATTCAGCACCGCGAATTCGATCGTGAATTTGCAGGAAGCGCTGAGCCGGATTGAGGACTGGACGAAGAAGAATCTGTAATTCTCTCTCGAACGCTATTGCGCCTCCGCCGCGGTCGACACCTGTTGTTGCTGATGCCGGCCGCTGGTCAACCAGTGATACCCAATCACAATCTGGATCGTATTGAACGCGGGATTGTCGTAGCCGATGCCCGCGTTCGACAGATGCCAATAGCGCACGGCGACGCTCAGCACCTGGTTGTGTCGCATGGCGATCATGACACCGGGTCCCAGCGCCAGCGTGAAGTTGAAGGTCTCGGTATTTCCCGGCGGAACGTTCTTCTGCGTGAACATGCCGCCGCAGTTGAACTCAAGGTACGGGCGGTATCGCCGCCGTGGCGGGAAATTCCATTTCACTCCGATCGGCGAGAACCCGCCGCCATAGGCCTTTTGTGGGCTCGTGACCAGAAAGAGCGGTTGCAACTCGATGGTGTACTCCAGCGTCTTCCTGTGACCGGGTAGTCCGTGGAATTCGTGGATCACGCGACCGGCGTGGAAGCCCGCCATCGTGATGTGCGTGTCTCCGAATCGGCCGCCGCCGGCCTGGCCGAGGGCCTCGCCTCCCCAAAAACCGAATTCCCACAGCTGATTGTCGGCGAGCGGAAAGGTGGCGGCGTTTTGCGCACGAAGATGCGGAGGAGCGATCAACAGCAACAAGAACAGCAGAGGCAGGCAACGAACTGAATATACCGACTGCATCTGTCAAGCGAGGAAAAGCTACGGGCAGGCGCGCAACCTCGCCTTCAAAGTAAGGATTCGTTGCGCACGCGGTAAGTTGGCTGTAGGAAAAGGTGGCAGCAATTGGCAAGAGCCGCGAGCTGTGAGCACCAGACGTCCGGAAGCTTGCTGTCCGATCGGAGACGCGCCTGCCTGAGGCGCGCCGAAGTTTGTGGCTAGGGACTCGAAGCTTGGGGCTCGAAGCTAGCTGCTGATTACTACTTGCTTCTCCATCGCCCCCACCAGCGAGTGAAACACCTTCGCCCCGTCGGTCATGCCGAGCTCCGGCTCGCTGGCGCGCTCCGGATGCGGCATCATGCCCAGCACATTGCGTCCCGCGCTGCAGATTCCGGCAATGTTCTCCAGCGATCCGTTGGGATTCGCTTCAGGCGCAACTTCGCCTGCGGGCGTGGTGTAGCGGAAGACTATGCGGTCCTGATCCTTCAGCTCGGCCAGCGTGCGCTCGTCGCAGAAGTAATTCCCTTCCATGTGGCCGATAGGAATCTCCAGCACTTGGCCTTTCGTGAGCTGCTGCGTGTAAGGCGTGTTCGTGCTCTCCACGCGCACATACACCGGCTTGCAGACATACTTCAGCCCGGCATTGCGCAACAGCGCCCCGGGCAGCAGGCCGGCTTCGCACAGGATCTGGAAGCCGTTGCAGATGCCGAGCACCAGCCCGCCATCGGCGGCAAACTTGCGCACCGACTCCATCACCGGCGAAAACTTCGCGATCGCGCCCGTGCGCAGGTAATCGCCGTAGGCGAAGCCGCCGGGCACAATGATCGCGTCGCAACCTTGCAGGTCAGCCGAGTCATGCCACAGGAAGGTCACTGGCTGCTTGGCGACGTTCTCGATCACCCAGTAGGCATCGTGATCGCAGTTGGATCCGGGGAAGATGATGACGCCGAATTTCATAAGGGAGCAATTAGCAACTAGCAACTAGCAAGTAGCAATTAGCAATTAGCAATTAGTAGTTGGGGAAGCTCTGATCAACTCCGGCTTTGAAAGGGCACGGCTTCAGCCGTGCCGCAAGCATTTCCAAAATCGACGGCGGCTTTAGCCGCTGCGGAACTCTTCCGACCTAATCAGAGTTTCCTCAGCAATCAGGCAATGTGTGCGCGAGCGTCGCGGTTTTGGCTAATTGCCAGTTGCTAATTGCTAGTTGCTTCCTGCAGTGTAGCATGAGATTTGCGCCGCTCCCGACGCGCGGGCATCCAAGAAGCTAATGGCATTTTCACGCCACATCAATATCACCGGCGAAGCGCTGAAGCGCTGGTTCGTCGCGCAGTGCTACGACTCGCTCGCCGTCGGCGCGCTGTGGTTGGCCGGGCTGATTTACCTGCATGTCCCGTTCGCGCCCTTCTGGGCGATTCTGGCCGCGGCCTTCCAATTCATTCCGCACTTCGGGCCGGTGATGGCGTTCTTCGGTCCGGCGGTCGCCGCGCTCGTCAGCGACGGCCTCGAAGGCGTGCTGTACGTTCTGATCCTCTACGGCGTGGTGATCGTGACCGACGGCCTGCTGTTGCAGCCGATCATCATGCGGCGCACCGCGCGCGTGCCCATCTGGGCGTCGCTGCTGGTGCCGATCCTGTTGAGTTTGTTCTTCGGATTCTGGGGATTGCTGCTGGCAGCGCCGCTGCTGGCGGTGATCTTCGCGTATCGCGCGTATGCAAAATCAGGAGGGCAGCCTTCGATTCCGCGCCAGACCCCGCCGGGGCAGATCATCACCGGCGGGCAGTTGATCCCGCCTGGCGGAACGAGCGAAGTTTCACAGAGCAGACAACAGTGATCGCGAGGTTTGTGTCGCGCAGCCAAAACCGGGTGCGACGAAGCGGTTCGTAGTTGCATTGTCGCAGACTCGACAATCCACTCGACAAGCGCCTGACGGTGGCATTGTTGGCTCGCAGTAGCCCGCAGGGCGACACAATCGTTGCCCAGGACGTAAGTCCTGGGTGCGCGTCACATATCGGGTCGAGTCCGGCAGGACGGCACAATGATTTGTGTCGTCCCTGAAGGGACTCGGGGGTTTTGATTTGAGCTTGCCCCAGCACTCAACCACCCCAACAAGCGCAAATTCGGCGCTTGTCGGGGACCCCGGTCACGTGCTGGGCTACGATTGTTCCGTCCTTCGGACTGATTCTTCGGCGCCCAAGGGCGTACGCCCCTTGTTCGGCAAGATCGCGGCCATCGTCAAAGCTAATTGCTCGCCGCTACTTCCTTCCTTACCATCCGGTCATACACCCACAGCAATACCGTCGTCAGCACGCCCACCGCGACAATCACCACCCACATCATGTACGGCTGATGCTTCTCCTCGCCGAAGTACCGCAGCAGCCATCCGCCGAACGGGCCGCCGACCAGCGATCCAATCCCCAGCGGCAGAAACGCAAAGCCCATGTACGTTCCCTGCTGTCCCGAGGGCGCCAGCCGCGAGATGTATTCGTAGTACCGCGGCGACTGCGTGATCTCGCCGAGCGCCACCGCGACCAGCGTGACGATAACGCCCGGAATCGTCGGCCACGCAATCAGGATGAGCCATGCCAGCGACGTAAGCAGTGTGCCCAGGATAATGGCGCTCAGGGCATGCAGGCGTTGCATCAGTAAGTTGATGGCGATGGTGAGCGTGATGACCACCAACGGTCCGGTCGCGAGTAGCAGTTCGGTGTCGGCGCTGGAACTCACGTAGGCGTGCACATAAAGCGGAAGCGTCAGGAAAAGTTGCCAGTAGACGATCCAGTAGCCGGTGAAGATGAGCAGGAAGGTCATGAAGCGCGGGTTGGTGACGACGGTCCAGAAATTTCGTCCGGCCTGGGCGAGGCTGGTGGTCTCGACGTCGTCATGACGGCGTGGTTCGCGGAAGAAGAGCAGCACGCCGAGGAACATCAGGAAGACGCTGAGCGCGGCGGTGCGGAAGACGTTCTCGACGCTCATGTGGCGATGCACATAGGACGCGACGATGGGGCCGAAGAAGCCGCCGATGTTGACCAGCGTGTAGTAGATGGAGTAGCCGATGGAGCGAACGTTCTCCTTCGAGGCGCGGGCTGTCGTGCCCACCACGCTCGGCTTGACCAGCGCAACTCCGAGGGCGGGCAGCGCGAGAACGAAAGTCACCAGCACGACTAACGGAACATTGTTGCGAACGGGAGCGAGCCACGGCGCACCAAGCGATCCCAGTAAGAAGTAAGCGCTGGTCAGGATGAGATACGCCAGAGACAACGCACGACGAAATCCCATCCGGTCGGCGAGCGTTCCCCCGAACACCGGCAGGAACCACACCAGTCCGCCGAAGAAGCCGGCGAGAGCGCCGGTCTGCTCGGTGGGGAAGTTCAGTACCTCGTGCAGATACCGGGACAGCGACGCGAGGGCCGCATAGTAGGAGAGGCGTTCAAAAAGCTCGGTGACATTCGCGACCCAGAAAGGCCGTTCGAACCCGGTGCGAATGTCGCGCCATCGCTGCGCCAGCGTCATGGTGGTTGTCGGTTGTGTGGTAGTAGACATGAATCGTCAGCTTTCAGTCGCCCCTGCGGCTCAAGATGTACCGATACGGACAGGACGAGTCGCTCGCGTGGATGTCACCGATACAATCCATCGAGATTGTCATCCTGAGCGGAGCCTCCGCAATGTTTTTCCGATCCTCTCGGTTGCGGATCGGGCGGCGGCGCAGTCGAAGGATCTGTTGTTGTTCGCAATCGGCGATGTCTCTCAACCTGAATGCCGCTTCAACAGCCGCTCCCGCACCTGCTCGGCGGACAATCCCGCCACGCGAATCACTTTGTTTCGGCTGCTTTCTCCGCTCGCTATCGTAACCGACGATCGCGCCACATTCAAAAGCTCCGCCAGAAAAACGATACAAGCCTCATTCGCGCGCCCTTCAACCGGCGGAGCAGTCAGGGCCAACTTCAGCGCATCGCCGAGTTTCCCAACAATCGCATTCTTCCGCGCGCGCGGCTGCACGCGTATCTGAAAGGTCGCCCCTGCTGGAGTGTCGCGAATGGTGATCACGAATGGCTCTTAGCTCTTAGCTCTTAGCTCTTAGCTCTTAGCTCTTAGCTCGTAGCTCGCCGCTCGAAGCTATTCCTTCTCCCGCTCCCCGAAAATCGCCGTCCCAATCCTCACGCACGTCGAGCCTTCCTCGATCGCCACCTCGAAGTCATGCGACATCCCCATGGACAGCGTCTCCAGTTTCACGCCCGCCAGATCCCTTCTCGCCAACTGATCCCGAAGCTCTCGCAATCGCCGAAAATACGGCCGCGCGCCCTCCGGATCTTCCATGAACGGCGGCACCGTCATCAATCCGCGAATCCGCAGGCTCGACCACTGCTCCCCACCCGCCAGAATCCTCTCGAGCTCCTCCGACTCCGGCGCAACCCCGCTCTTGGCTTCTTCGCCGCCGATGTTGATCTCAAGCAACACGTCGACCGTCTTGCCCAACTTCGCCGCCGCCACGTTCAGCCGCTCGGCCAGCTTCGCCGAATCGACCGAATCCACCGCGTGAAAAATCTCCGCCGCCTTGGAGGCCTTGTTCGACTGCAGATGCCCGATCATGTGAAACTCGGCGTCGGCCAGCCGAGCCAATGCGCCAGCCTTGTCCGCAAACTCCTGCACGCGGTTCTCGCCGAACAAGCGATGCCCCGCCTCATACGCTTCGGCAATCCGCGCTGCGGGCACGGTCTTCGTCACCGCCATCAACGCGACATCCTCGGGAGTTCGGCCTGCCTGCCGCGCAGCCCGAGCGATGCGCTCGTGGATTGCCGCCAGATTCTCAGCAATGCTCATGCGAATCAGTCATTGTAGCCTTTTGAAACAGCGATCAAAACGCCGCTTGCGCCCTGCCAGCCTCGGCCGCTTTCCCTGCACATCGCAATCGGCTATGGTTATTGCAGCCAGGAGTACCAACGTGTTCCCCAGATTCGCACTGTTGACCCTCATCCTCGCCTGCCTGCCCGCCGCCGCCTTCGGGCCCAACGCTATCCAGCGCGGCGTGATGCTGCGCGAAGGCGTGATCTACGTCAGTCCCAGCGCCCAGTCGGCCAAGCTCTCCAATATCGGGCGTGGCCGCGAAGTCGCGGTGATGGAACGCGCGCCCGGCTGGCTGAATGTCGTCGGCACGGTCGAGGTTAGCGTCGATCCCGAGAACGAAGCCGACCGCAACGTCACCGGCTGGATTGAGGACAAAGGCGTCATCCTGACCTCCACGCCCGATGGCGACAAGATCCTCTTTGGCGAGGCCTTCGACAGCGAGATGGAAGCCAGCAAGCGAGGCGGCCGTCGCGGCGCAGCGCAGGACGCCATGCGTCTCTACGCGCGCATCGCTGAGTACTTTCCGCAGTCACCGCTGGCGCCCGAGGCGGCTTACCGGGCCGCCGACATTCGCTGGCAGATCGAATCCGAAGATGCCGCCTCACGGCCTTCGGCGAAGATGCGCGATCCAGCGCTTCGCTACCAGATCAACGAAGACTACATGCGCCAGGTGATGAAGAAATTTCCGCACACCAAGTGGGCGGACCTCGCCGCTTACCATCTCATCCAGAACAAGCTGTGTGGCGAGTGGCAGGCCGAAGCCAAGTGCCCCGAGACGGAAGCCGCTCTGTACATGAAGTATGCCGACGAGCATCCGCAATCGCCAAAGACGCCTGAAGCCCTCTACAAGGCCGCCTGGCGCTACTCTGCGCTCATCGAGATCTACAAAACCGCCAACGACCAGAAGAAGGCCGACGAGTCCGCCTCGCGCGCGCTCAACATCGCAAAGAAGCTAGTTGCGCAATACCCCAACGACACCGACTGGTCCAGCCGCGGCGAGCGTCTGGTATACATGGTGACGAACAAAATGCCCACCTGGGGCAACACGGTGGAATAATTGCCCATTTTTGAAGCGATTGTCCTTGGCATCGTCCAGGGCCTCACTGAATTTCTGCCCATCTCCAGCACAGCTCACCTGGCATTGGTTCCCTGGCTCGTGACCAGGCTCGGCCTGGCCAACTGGAGCGACCCGGGCCTCACCTTCGACGTCGCGCTTCACGCGGGCACGCTCTTCGCCATCCTGCTTTACTTCTGGCGTACGTGGATTCAGATCATCCGCGCCGCTCTTGGCGGCAAGGTCGTCCGCTTCTCCGAAACCAGCGACAACCAGCCCGACCTCACTCCCGAAGAGCAGCGCCGCGAGCGGCAGCTGCTTTGGTACATGATCGCCGCGACCATACCCGCCGGCCTCGCCGGAGCGCTGCTGGAGAAGCACATCGAGACGACCTTCCGTGCGCCGGCACTTGTTGCCGCGATGCTGATCATCGTTGCCATCATCATGTGGTGGGCCGAGCGCATGAGCCGCTTCGAAAAGCCGCTGCCGCAGATCACCTTCGGCGATGCCATGACCGTGGGTGTGCTGCAGGCGTTCGCCGTAATCCCCGGCGTCTCACGCTCCGGCATCACCATCACCGGCGGCCTCTTCCGCAACTTCACGCGCGAAGCCGCTGCGCGCTTCAGCTTCCTGCTCTCCACGCCGATCATCGCCGGAGCCGCGCTGCTAAAGTTCCATCATGTGATGAAACACGGCCTTCCCGCGGGGATGGCAACAGGCTTTGTCGTCGGAATGATCGTCTCGGCGATAGTAGGCTACGCGACCATAGCCTGGTTCATCCGGTATTTGCAGACAAAGACGCTGACCGTCTTCGTTGTCTACCGCATACTCTTCGGCATCGCGGTTCTGCTGCTGGGATATATCGGGCACTACGGGGGATGAGCCAGCAAGGCCCGAACGACCTTGCTACTTGCGTGTCCCGTTCTAGCGTTCCTTTGGCTAGGGCGGGGCGCTCCTCTGACAACTGACAACCGGCAACTGACAACTGCTTTCCTCCGAACCAACTTAGCCACCCCCGGCTCCTCCATTCCTCCGGCGCATCTCGTTGCTTTCTTGGGATAATCGTATGTCTCTGGCGTTTCGGCTCGGTAATCGGCAAACCCGCATCGGCCCCTGGGCGCCGCCGTGCGCTGTCTACATCTGCGCGTTGGCGATTTCTGTCTGCTTGCGGCGAACTGAACTATGACTCGCAAGCGCTCTGCCCAACGGCCCAACGCCAGCATGTTTTCCGTTCGCCCATTCACGCCCACAGGCAACCGTCGGCTCAACGAGCTGATCGGTTTCCTGCTCTTCGTCTTCGCGGTCCTCCTCGTCCTCGCGCTCGTCTCGTATTCGCCGCTCGATCCGTCACTCAACACCGCGGCCAATCCGACAGGCGGCAAGCCCGCGCACAACTGGATCGGCGTAGTCGGCGCATTCGTCGCCGACCTCACGCTGCAACTCTTCGGCGTAGCCGCCTTCCTGCTACCCGCATTCCTGGCGATGTACTCGCTGAACTGGCTCCGCTCGCGGCCCATCACTTCGCCGTACGCGAAAACAATTGGCGCCGCGGCGCTCGTCACCTTCCTCGCCGGCTTCATCGGCCTGCTGCCCTGGCCGGTGCGCTGGATGGGCGCGATCCCTTCCGAAGGCCTGCTCGGCCGCATCGTCGCCGACGCGCTCATCCACTACTTCAACGTAGTCGGCGCGTACCTGATCTGCCTCGCCGTGATCGCCGTCGCGCTTTATCTCTCGACGGCGTTCTCCTTCGGAGCAGTCCGCATCTGGTCGCAAACGCGCTTCGGCTTCGTTTACGCCGCAATGGACCGCTTTGCCGACTGGCGCATGGAGCGAGCGCGCAAGAAAGCCGCGAAGGAGCTGGAGAAGAAGCGTGCAGCCGCTGCGAACGCGAAGCCCGTGGTGACGGCGCAGCTCATCCCGAAACGCCAGATCGCAGAAGAGCCTGAGCCCGCGCAGGCGACCGTCCCCCCGCTTCCCGCTCCCGGCGCTCCTCATGCCAAAACTGGCATCGAGCGCATGTTCGACGGCGAGGAGAAAGCTGCCTCCCAGCCTCAGCCCGAAGCCGCAGCGCCGGCCGACGACATCGCCATGGGCACCCGCGCCGACGCCACGCCTCACGGCAAAACGACGATGCCGCGCCTGGTCGGCAGCTTCAAACTGCCCTCGACCACACTCCTCCATCGCCCTGACGAGCACGGTACCGTCAACGAATCGGAGCTCAAAATCCTGGCGCAGGTGCTATCCGAAAAATGCGCGGAGTTTGACGTCCGCGGTCAGGTCGTGCAGATCAACCCTGGCCCCGTTGTTACCACCTTTGAGTTCAAGCCCGAGGCCGGCATCAAATACAGCCGCATCACGAACCTGTCAGACGACCTCTGCCTCGCCCTGCGCGCCGAAAGCATCCTCATCGAGCGCATGTCGGGTAAATCGACGGTCGGCATCCAGGTCCCGAATCACGAGCGCGAAACCATCTGGCTGCGTGAGGTCGTGGAAGCGCAGGAATTCCTCGGCTCGAAGTCGAAGCTCACGCTCGCACTGGGCAAGGACATCAACGGCCGCATCGTCACCGCCGACCTCAACACCATGCCGCACCTGCTCATCGCGGGTTCCACCGGCTCGGGCAAGAGCGTCGCCATCAACGCCTTCATCATGTCGATCCTGTACAAGGCGACGCCGCAGGAAGTCCGCCTCATCCTCGTCGACCCGAAGCGCCTTGAGCTTGGCAACTACGAAGGCGTGCCGCACCTGCACACCCCGATCATCACCGAGCCGAAGCTCGCGTCCAACGCGCTGCGTAACGCCGTGATCGAGATGGAGCGCCGGCTGAAAGTTCTCGCCGAAAAAGGCGTGCGCAACATCGACCAGTACAACAAGCTCTTCGACTCGAGCGCCAGCCTCTTCTCCGACAGTGATGAAGATTCCCGCCCGCTGCCCTACATCGTCATCATCATCGACGAACTCGCCGACCTGATGATGCTCGATGGCCAGAACGTCGAAGCGTCCATCACGCGCCTGGCGCAGATGGCGCGTGCCGTAGGCATTCACCTCGTGCTCGCGACGCAGCGCCCGTCGGTCGACGTCATCACCGGCCTGATCAAAGCGAACTTCCCCGCCCGCATCTCCTTCCGCGTGGCGACGAAGGTCGACTCGCGCACCATTCTCGACTCCAACGGCGCCGAGGCCCTGCTTGGCCGCGGCGACATGCTGTACCTGCCCAATGGCTCCGCACGCGTGCATCGCGTGCACGCACCTTTCGTGACGGAAAAGGAAATCGCGGCTGTGGTTGAGTTCTGGCGCGCCCAGGGACAGGCGCAGTATCAGGAGAACTTCCTGCAGGCTCCGCGCGAGGACAGCGACTCCGCAGGCGGTGGCGCCGGCGATGGCTCAGGCGAAGACGATCACGACGAGCTCTATCAGGATGCCGTGCGGATTGTGCTGGAATACGGCAAGGCTTCCACGTCGCTGTTGCAGCGACGCCTGCGCATCGGCTACGGCCGCGCCGCTCACCTCATCGATCTGATGGAGCGCGACGGCATCGTCGGCGCCGCCGACGGCCCCAAACCGCGCGAAGTCCTCAAGCGCCCCGACTGGCTAAGCGAAGTCGAAGACGCCCTGCGCTAAGGATCTTCGTAGTGTGCGTTTCTAAAGGTAGGGGCTTTGAAAGGGCCCGGCTTCAGCCGGGCCGTTTACGAGCCGCAAAAATACAGGGCTTCAGCCCCGAGGAGATCTGAGGGTGGGTGCCCCACTCATTCGATCTTCGAATGAGTGGGCGTTTGCACCACTATTGTTTCGGCGCAGCCGCCGCCCCCGACGGAGTCGCCGGGGCTGCCGGCGCCTGCGGCTTCTCAATCGCTAACAACTCCACATCAAAAATCAGGGTCGAGTTTGGAGGAATCACATCTCCCGCCCCACGCTCGCCATAGGCCAGATCCGCCGGCACATACAGCTGCCACTTCGACCCGACCGGCATCAGCTGGAGCGCCTCCGTCCATCCCTTGATCACCCCATTCACCGGAAACGTAATCGGCTCCCCATGCTTCGCCGAGCTATCGAACTCGGTTCCGTTAACCAGCGTCCCGCGATAATTGCACTTCACCTGGTCCGTCGCGGCAGGCTTCGGCCCCGTCCCATCCTTCAACACTTTGTACTGCAACCCGCTCGGCAGCGTGACCACGCCAGGCTTCGTCTTATTGGCCGCCAGAAACGCCTCGCCCTCTTTCTTATTGGCTTCGGCTTCCTTCTGGTGCTCGGCCGCCATCTTCGCCATCATTTGCGTCCGCAATTCCGTGATCGCCGCCTGCGCCTGCTCATCGGTCATCAGAGTGGTGCCGCCCGCCATGCCATCTTTTAAGCCACGCATGATCATGTTCGGATCGACGTCGATCGAATCCTTATGCAGGCCTTTGCCAATATTCATGCCGATCGCGTAACTCAGCTTGTCCTTCTGCGTCGGAAGGGCCGCATCCATGGCACTGTTTGCCGGCGCAGTTGTGCTCTGCGCTCCAGTCGCTGGTTTGGCGGGAGCCGCTTGGCCTGACGGCGCCGCCTGCTGGCTTTGCGCTCCCGCGGGCTTCGCCGCAGATGTTTGTGAACTGGTCGACTGCTGCGCCACCGCGCTTCCGACCAGCATCGCGCCAGTCGCCAGTAGAGTTGTTCCAAGAGAAAGTAATTTCAGCATATTGGCATTGTTACACGCTACGCCGTATCCGCCAAACCGCGCCTCATGTAGCCCCGCGCGCTTCTCCTGTTTCGGGGGCCACTCGGTTACCGCACAACACACCACGCCAGCACAAACGCCAGAATGTCCTCGGGAATCGCAATCAGCACATCCTTCACCCCAAGCCTGCTCCCCAACCACCGCCGTGCGTAATATCCCCCATAGGTTCCAATCAACGCTCCAACGATCCCCACAACTGCTCCCGTAATCGGCACAGCTGCCCCAGCCGCATAAATACAGGCTCCGCACAGCCCTCCCATGATGATCCGCGCAATCAATCCCAGTGGCGCGGTCCGCGGCGGCGTCTTCGGCAGCACATCGCTAATCAACTCCAGAATTGCCAGCAGCGTGAAGATCCCCACCGCGATCGGTGATCCCATCCACGCCAACGGACTCCCGCGCAAGTTAAGCGCCTGCAGATGGGCCGCCCAGGCCACAAACGCCGGCGCAGTCAGCGAGCGCAATCCCGCAACAAATCCAATGCCCAGGGCCAACAGCATGACGTAATTCATCGTCTGTGTTCACCGTCCTCTGCCCCAGACAACAAGGCGATCTCATACTTCTCCGCTAGAGATACTGGCGCACGCGATCGGTCGCAAAATTAAATTTTGATGAATTGGGGACGCCTGAAAATGCGCGCAAGAGAAAAGGCACGGCCACAGCCGTGCCTCACAATCTCACGCCGTCGTCAACGGACAACCGGCAACTAACTTGGCTTCCGCGGCATGATCTGCTCATCGCGAATGAAGAACTGCGCCGAGCAGCGGTCCGAGCCGCACATCACCGGCAGCAATCCTCCTACTTGCTTTCGCGTCACCAGACCAAGCTGCCCGCATGACGGACACGACAGGACAGCCCAATAGGGATCGTCGCGCTCGCCGACCTCGCCAGCATTCTCCAGCACGAAAATCGTTCCAGGCTCCATCTGTTCGGGGATCCACTCGCTCAGCACGTTGATTTCTCCGATCATGTGCCCTCCTTGAGGACTTTCAAGAAGCCTTGCCACGTCGCTCGATAAGATGACGTACCGACGCATTGCGCTTTCTTCCGCGCGCGTCGGCGCGACTTGGCGTTCTCCGCTGCGAACTCCTGACCGCGCTGCTGACAACCGGCCGCTTCTTCCGCCGCATCCCACCCTCGATCGGATCGAGCACGCGGTGAATGGTGTCGCTCAGGCACACCGTTAACATCGGCTGCCGCGCGTTTTTCAGCAGGTCAACCACGCCACGGGCGGAATCTTCCAGGTAGATATGCCGGCCATCAGTCAGCAGGTGGTATTCCGAGGCGGCACGCACCGTCTCTACCAGCCGCTTTCCCAGCTCCTTTTGCAGGAAGCGGACCACCCGCCGGATCTTCTGCAGGGAGAAACCGCGCCGGCGCAGCTCGCACAGCACGGCGACTTCGGCCAGGTCGTCAATGGAGTAGATGCGCTTGTGTCCTTCGCGGGCTGGAACTACGATGCCGCGCTCATCCCACCACTGAAGCTGGCGCGCGCTGATGCCGGTGTGCGCCATCACTTGGCGGGATGTGAAGGTTTGTTGCGTGGTCGCCATCCAAAACAACTTCGGCACAAAATGTTTCAAACATCATAGTTCACCCACGTTCCCAGTCAAGATCAATTATTGATTAAATCGGCACCTGTCCTGTGGATATCAGGGGCTTTGAAATTTCAGGCGGGTGCCCCACCCAAGCTTCGTTTGCCTGGGTGGGGATTTTCGTTTGAAGCAGTGATTAGATTTTGGGAACGGCCTACACTCCGATAACGCCGACCAACTCCTTCACCGAATCAGCGCTCTTCTTCAGTGCAGCGTGCTCCTCCGGCGTCAGCTTGATCTCGAAGATCTTCTCGATGCCATTCGACCCGAGTTTGCAGGGCACGCCGACGAACAGTCCCTTGATCCCGTACTCTCCTTCCAGGTACGCAGCACAGGGGACAATCTTCTTCTTGTCTTTCAGGATCGCTTCCACCATCTCAGCCACGGCCGCCGACGGTGCATAGTAAGCGCTGCCCGTCTTCAAGTGCTTAACAATCTCCGCTCCGCCATCGCGCGTGCGCTGCACCAGGCGATCGATCGTCTCCTTGTCCATCAACTCGGTAATCGGAATCCCCGCAACGGTTGAATAACGCGGCAGCGGCACCATGGTATCGCCATGCCCGCCCAGCACGAACGCCGTCACGTTCTCTACAGAGACGTCCAGTTCCTTCGCGATAAACGCCCGGAAACGCGCCGAATCAAGAATTCCGGCCATGCCGATCACGCGATTGCGCGAGAAGCCGCTCAGCTTGTAAGCCGCCTGCGCCATGGCATCGAGCGGGTTGGAAACGATGATCAGGATGCAGTTAGGTGAGTACTGGACAGCTTTTCCTACCACATCGCTCATGATCTTGTAGTTGGTGTTGAGCAGGTCGTCACGGCTCATCCCCGGCTTACGCGGGATGCCGGCAGTGATTACCACAATGTCAGAGTTCGCGGTGTCGGCGTAATCGTTCGTGCCGAGCACATAGGCGTCACGCTTCTCAATGGGCATGGCCTGAAGCAGGTCCAGACCCTTACCTTGCGGTACACCCTCGATGATGTCGATCAGCACCACATCGGCGTGCTCCTTCGACGCCAGCCAGTGGGCGGCCGTCGCGCCCACATTTCCCGAACCAACCACTGTCACTTTTTTGCGCATGAGTCCTCTCTGTAGAAGCTGACAGCCATCAGCCGTCAGCTGTCGGTAATAAATGTCTGCAGACGCGTAATACCGCTGTGGATCGGTTGTTCAACCGATCCAGAGCGGGATAAAGAATTGATTGAATTTAGCCGACCGCCGACAGCCTTCTATCTCGTCGCTCCGACCGCCACCGGCGCCATGTTCTGGATCATATGAGACGCAAACTCGCTGGTCTTCACCTTGGTCGCGCCTTCCAGCATCCGTTCAAAATCGTACGTCACCTTCTTCTGCTGGATGGTCTGCTCGAGCGAGTCTTCGATCAGCCGCGCCGCCTCGTGCCAGCCCATGAAGTCGAACATCATCACGCCCGACAGCATCACCGAGCCCGGATTGATGACGTCCTTGTCGGCATACTTCGGCGCCGTGCCGTGCGTGGCTTCGAAGATCGCATGCTGATCGCCAATGTTGGCTCCCGGCGCGATTCCCAGTCCGCCGACCTGCGCCGCCGCCGCATCCGAGATGTAATCGCCATTCAGGTTCGGCGTCGCCAGCACCGCGTACTCGTCCGGCCGGGTAACGATCTGCTGGAAGATGCTGTCGGCAATGCGATCGTTGATCATCAGCTTCGACTTCCACGCGCCGTTGCCGTGCGTCAGGTAGATGCTGTCGATCACGCCCTTCACTTCCTTGTAGAGCGCATTGCGGAAATCCTGCGGCGCAAACTCCAGCCCGGGTTCCACCAGCTTCGCGTTCTCTTCCACCGTCAGCCCGGGATTGCGGTCCAGGTTATCGACAATCCAGCTCTCGCGCTCGGTAATTACCCGCTCGCGGAATTCCTGCGTCGCCAGCTCATAGCCCCACTCGCGGAAAGCGCCTTCGGTGAACTTCTGGATGTTTCCCTTGTGCACGATCGTGACCGATTTGCGATTGTTATCCAGAGCGTATTTGATAGCCATGCGCACCAGGCGCTTCGTACCGGTGATCGAGATAGGCTTGATGCCGACACCGGAATCCTCGCGCACACGCTTGTTCGTCCCCGCCAGCATCTTGTTGTTGATGAAGTCGATCAGCTCTTTCGCCTGCTGCGTCCCCTGTTTCCACTCGATTCCGGCATACACGTCTTCCGTGTTCTCGCGGTAGATTACGATGTCCATCCGCTGGGGATTCTTCACCGGCGAAGGAATGCCCTTGTAGTACTTCACCGGACGCACGCACGCATACAGATCGAGGATCTGCCGCAACGCAACGTTTAACGAACGAATCCCGCCACCGACAGGCGTCGTCAGTGGACCTTTGATTCCGACACGCAGATCGCGAAAGGCCGCGACCGTGTCGTCCGGCAGCCACGTCTTGAAGCGGTCCATCGCCTTCTCCCCGGCGAACACCTCGTACCACGACACACGGCGCTTGCCACCGTAAGCAATGTCGACGGCCGCATCGAAGACCCGCACCGACGCTTTCCAGATATCGCGTCCCGTTCCGTCGCCTTCGATGAAGGGGATGATGGGATTGTCAGGAATGACGAACTTACTGTCGAAGGTTATCTTTGTACCGCTGGAGGGCAAAGGAATTCCGTTGTAAGAAGACGCCACAAGGCACCTCGAGAAATTTGAGTAGTAAAGGATCCCGGGCTGAAGACAGCCGCGTCGGGAGAGCAAGCACGCGCAGAACCGGCAATTTGCCGGAAAACCTGAAGCATTATGAAGACAGCGACCGGTGGACCATCACGGCCTGCATCTGCCGCGTCCGGATCAGAAACGCTTACCGCCGAATCCCGAACCATTTAACGTTATCACCAGCGACTGTGAGGTTCAATAAAAACGCATGTTTGCGCATCACACATTGGTGTGAGTCACCCGTACGTGTGATGAGGTACACATCCCACTGCTGTCTGAATCTCTCGCACAACACCCAATCGAAGAGGAGGGGGAAGACACAATTTTATGTCGGCCGCGGTCGTAAGCCCGCGGTACAGAGCGGCCCCGACCCTGGCAGACGGTAGCGCCGTTTCTTCACCCCCGAACGTGCGCGAGATAAATCTCCCGTGTGCCTCCCAGCATTTCCCGCAAACGCATCTCCGGGTTGAAGCCGTCACTCGTGCCCAACATCTTCCACAGCAGCTTCTGCACTGCCCGCCGCGGATGATCCGCCACCGGCATCCACTTTCTCGCACGTCCGCTGACCAGGCGAACAGCATGTTCCAGCGTGCGCAGAAAATGTGTGCCCTCAATGAGCCGCCGGCACTCCTCGTCATCGAGCAGCCCTCGATCGCACAGCCCTTGCAATCGATCGCGCAAATTCCCCGCCAGCCAAACCTGATGTCGCGCCTGCAGCGACCCGGCAACATAATCTACGTCATAAATTCCCCCGGCACACGTCTTGAAATTCTGCGCACCTTCACTGCGTTCCAGCCGCTCGCGAATTTCCACCAGCTCGGTATCGAATTGCGGCCTCCTCGCCAGCTCCCAGATCCCGGCCTGCACCGCCTGCAACGCACGATCGGCGACCTCGACATCGCCGGCCACATAGCGCAGCTTCAGATACGTCGGCGCCTCCCATGGTTTCGCCTCGTCGCGAAAGTACGCAGCCAACTGTGCCGGCGTAACCACCAGTTCCCCTTCACGCCCGTGCGGCCGCAAGCGCGCATCAACGGGAAACACAGTCCCATCGCGGGTGTACGCGCTGAGAGCTTCCATCAATCGTTCGGCGATGCGCCGCGTTGCTTCGCCCTGATGATGTTCATCGCAGACGAAGAGCACATCCGCATCGGACAGCAAGTCGAACTCGCGCACCCCCAGCCGCCCCAGTCCCATCACGCTGAACCGTCCCACCGGAGCCGCAATTGCCAGTGCGGCCTGCATGGCAGCATCGGCCGACGCGGTGTTCTCTGCGAGCGACTCGAACACATCGCGCGCCTGAAACAGGTCCTGCGCTCCTGACAGAAATACACGCCGCCGATAGTGCTGTCGCAGGATCGACATCGCTTCATCGCGATCGACCTTTCCGCGTGCCAGATACGCAAACACGGGATCTTCAAGCGCAGCGCCGCCGCGTGACTCGCTTTCGAACAAGGCTTCTCCCGGGTTCTGCGCACCCTCGGCGACCCGCTCCAGTAGCGATACCTCCGCCGGATAACGGACCAGGATGTCCGTCAGAAACTCGCTGAGCTCGAAGATCGTCAGCGCGCGCTCCACCAGCTCCGGGTATCGCAGCACCGCGCCATAGCGCTCCGATGTCGTGCCCGCCGAGCTGAGAAAGCGGTCGAGATTGCGTCGCGCGTGCTGCGAAAGATCGTCCCGCCCGGCGATCTCCCGCAGCTGTGGCGAATCTACCGCCAGCCGCTGCATCATCTGGCTGTACGAACTCTCGGGCGTAGCAGCAACTTCAGGCTGCAATTCGAACTTCACCGTCCCCTGATCATGGCTCTGCTCGTGATAGATGACGCGCTGATAGATCTCCGCTACTGCTCCCATGCGCCGCTGCACATGCGCCAGGAACTCTTCCGGCGCGGGAGGGTTTGTCCCTTCGCGCGTCAAACTGCGGGCCAGCACCTGCAGCTCAACCCGCGATTGCGGCAAGCGATGCGTCTGCTGCCCCTGCTGGAGTTGCAGGCGGTGCTCCAGATTGCGCAGAAACTCGTACGCGTTCGTCAGGTTCTGGAAATCCTTACCGCTGATGTGTTCCTTATCGTGCAATTTTTGTAGGGCGAACAAAGTTCCCCGCGATCGCAGCCACGGCTCACCGCCGCCATACACGCGCTGCAGGCACTGCACCAGGAACTCGATGTCGCGAATGCCTCCACGATCGATCTTCACGTCGATTCCGCTCTGCGCCACCTGCTTCAGCAGGTTCTTGCGGCGATGGCTCCCGATCTTCTCCCGCGTCTCCAGTGCTGTCTTGATGGCCGCAAAGTTCAGCTCAGGGCGATACACATAGGGCTGGATGGCACGCACGAACTCGCGCGCCAGCCCCACATCTCCCGCCGAGTGCCGCGCCTTGATCATGGCCTGCAGTTCCCAGTCGTGGGCCACGCGCGAGTAGTAGTAGATCGCGTGATTCAGCGGGACCGCCGGCTCGCCTTCGCCGCCCTGCGGCCGCAAGCGCAGATCGATGCGAAACACCCGCCCTTCTCGCGTATGCCGTGACAGCAACTCCGTGGTTTGCTGCGCCAGGCGGATGAAGTACTCGCGGTTGGAAATTTCCATCCCCTGCGGCTCGAGCCCGCCGTCGTAGAGATACAGCAAATCGATGTCGGAGCTGTAGTTCAACTCATTTCCGCCCAGCTTTCCGAGCGACAGCACGGCAAAGCGCGAGTCCACCACTTTTCCCTCGGCGTCGACATGCTGCGGCGTTCCATAGCGATGCTGGAGCTGCGCGTCGACCTCGCGCAATGCCTCCTCGATCAGCACGTCACTGAGCGCCGAGATCTCTGCCGTCGTCTCCGCCAGGGTCGCGATCCCCAGCACATCGCGCAGCATGATGCGGATGTACTCCCGCCGCTTGAAGCGGGCCAGAAGCGCGGCGGTGTCCGTCTCGAACGACCGCGAGCGCATGCGCGCAAAATCTTCCTGTAGCTCTTCGCGCGAGCGCGTGCGGTCCAGCCGCCGCTCGCGTACGAAGGCGTGGAAGAGGTCGGGATTGTGGATCAGGGTCTCGCTGAGCCAGGCGCTATGGCCAAAGATGACGACGGCATAGTGGACCAGCGAAGGATTCTTTTCCAGCAAGCGCAACATCTCGGCAGAGGCCGTCTCCACCAGGCGCTGGAACTGGTTGACCGTGGCATCCGTGTCCGGAGCTGCCGGCAACAGGGCCGCGAGTGTCTCGTACACTCGCGCCGGCGCGATCTGCCGGATTTGGGCCAGGTTCTCCTTGGCCAAGTCTCTGTCGCGAAACTGCAGTTCTGGGCGAACCGCGGATGCGGGTTGTTCCAGGTTAGCCAATACTCGATGAATTCTAAATTCTCAGGGGTTAATCTGGCGGAGAGAGGCCGCGCCTTGTGGAATGTGCCGCAAAAACCAAGGGCACCCTTCACGGGTGCCCTCGATCAGCTTGTCAGCAACCGCCTAAGCGGGCTGTCTGGGTTGGCTTACAGACCGAGCTTGCGGCGAGCAATACCGCCCAAGCCAAGCACGCCGGTTCCCAGCAGCAGGAAGCTGCTCGGCTCCGGAACGCTCTGGCCGCTGTTTTCAGTAACGGAAACGTTGTCAAGTGCGAGATAAGCCGGATCGTCGCGGAAAGCAAACTGCAGAGTGTCGCTGCCGGTTCCGGTCACCTGGAAGGTAAACTGCGTCCAGTTTGCCCCGGTATTCGGATTCGTCAAGCTGAGCAACACCGTGCCATCCCACGAAGCGCTGAAGTCGCTGGGGTTGTCACCCACCGACGCGAACCAAAAACTTACGGTGTACTGCGCGCCAGCGACGGTGGTGAGCGTCTGACTCAGCGTGCCATCCGAGCTTACCGGTCCCATCGTGGCGTACCAGGTGCCGTCCTCAGCGCCTGTGTAAGAGTCGAATGCACCGCTAGTCACCTGGGTGAATTCGAAGTTCCCACCTTCTGTCCAGCCGCTGAAGTCACCTGTTTCAAAACTTCCATTGGTAACCAAGTTCTGAGCAAAGGCCGTCGTCGCGGTTAGACAAACACACAGGGCGCCGATGGCCAGCAGGGTTTTCAATCGCATATCTCCTCCGGAGTCGTCCACTACCAAGGCCTTCGGCCAGTACTAGGCACTTCGCCTTCCATTCGAACCCCTTGTACTTTCAGTGACTTATCCGTGACCTTGTTAAGAGAGCGCAGATTGTTGCGTCCTTGTGGGAACTGCCTTGCCGCAACCGCAGTTCGTCACAGAAGCAGGCCCAATGGAAACCAAAGGCAAATGAGGGCTTCTGACTGACGCTTCGTTCATGGTTCAAGGACTTTGTTGGCGACCCATCTCTGGCCGAACCTTTCCGTTCCTTCCCGGCAGCAGGAAACTTTCCGCCTCCAGAATGCTTTCTGGCCGGCGTTCTCGATACGAGTTCCAGGTCGTTACCGTAAGTATCTTTCGTTGCAGTCGCTTTTCGGCGAATCTCCTGGGCAGGCATGCGCCGCTTGCTATGATCAGCGTTGACGCACCAGCAGTGAATCCGTTTTGCCGCGGGGCACACTTGGACCGTCTGAAAAGGTTCTTCGCCTTCGAAGTCCATCACACAACCCTGGCTCGAGAGGTCGTGGCCGGACTCACCACCTTCACCACGATGTCGTACATCGTGGTGGTCAACCCCGGAATCCTCTCGGCCGCAGGAATCCCCGAAGGGCCGGCGTTCGTCGCAACTGCGCTGGTCGCGGTCATCGGCTGTTACCTGATGGCGTTCTATGCCAACCGCCCTTTCGCCATCGCGCCTTACATGGGCGAAAACGCCTTCATTGCCTTTACTGTGTGCAAGCTTCTGGGTATTCCGTGGCAAACGGCGCTGGCTGCCATCTTCATCGCCGGCTTGCTCTTCGTCCTGCTAACCGTGCTCCATCTACGCCGCTGGGCGGTAGAAGGCGTACCGCCATCGCTGCGCTTCAGCTTTGCTGTCGGGATGGGACTGTTCCTCACCTTCATCGGACTCAACGAGACCGGCGTCGTCCGTCTCGGCCTCCCGGGAGCGCCGGTCGAAGCCGGTAATCTCACTTCCGCTCCCGTGCTGCTGGCGATGTTCGGCTTCGTGGTGCTGACGGTGCTCGTGGTTCGCAAGGTTCCCGGCGCCATCCTGCTGGGAATTGTGATCACAGCCCTGGCCGGCTTTCTCACCAAAGTCGCGCCCGCTCCCCGAGCCCTCGTCAGCATGCCTCCCAGCATCTCGCCTGTCCTGTGGCAGCTCGACTTTCGCGGCGCGCTCACATGGCGAGCGTTTCCCGTCGTGCTCACCATCTTCATCATGGCCTTCGTCGACACCATGGGAACCCTTATCGGCGTCTCGGCGCGCGCCGGCTTTCTCGACGAGAAGGGAAACCTGCCGCAGATCGAACGGCCCATGCTGGTAGACGCGATCGCGACCTGTATAGCCCCCGTTGTCGGCACCAGTACCTCGGGCGCCTTTCTCGAGTCAGCCACCGGCATCGAGGCCGGCGGACGCACTGGCTTCACCGCGCTCGTCACCGGGACATGCTTTCTGCTGACGCTCTTCCTCGCGCCTTTTGTCGCGTCCATTCCGGCCCAGGCCTATGGACCGGCGCTCATCATCGTCGGTCTTTTCATGCTCGCGCCTGTCACCCATATTGACTTCACTGACTACACCGAATCGATCCCTGCCTTTGCCGTGGTCTCGCTGATGGCCTTCACCTTCAACATCGCTATCGGCATCTGCGCCGGATTCGTTCTTTATCCCCTTTGCAAGCTGGTCTCTGGCAAGACCGCCGACTTGAAGCCTGGTCTCTGGATCTTGACCGCGCTTTCACTTTTGTTTTTTATTTTCTATCCGTATCACTGATTCCTATTGAACTCTGTATGCTCCTGCTCGCAGCTCTGTGCATCTCACTCAGATGCCCAGCAGCAAACCATAGGCCTCAAGCGGAGAAAGTGGTGATCCTGACAAATCCTGCCGCCCCCGGGCGACTCACGGTCTTAGGCATCGGTGTCGCTCTCATGCTGGGAACAGCTGCGGCGCAAAACGTAGATCCTCGGCCGCTCGACACGTCGACCATGAAGAAGACCGTGGCGCACTACGTTCGTGTCGTCCCCAATACTCCTGCCGAGTACGAGCCCATCACAGCGAAGGAGAGGCTGGGGTGGTTTACGCGCGCCACCATTGGCCCCAAGAGCCTGACTGGTGGCTTGTTTTCGGCTGGGTTCGGAACTGCCATCAACAGCCCCTCGGAGTATGGGCCGCACTGGGAAGGATTCGCCAAGCGCTACGCCATACGTCTGACGGGAGTCTCAACCAGCAGTGCTATGGAGGCGAGCTTGGGAGCCGCCTGGGGTGAAGACCCTCGTTACTTCCACACCGAGCACCAGCGCCTTAGCGCGCGGGTAAAGAATGTTCTGGATCTGACCTTTCGCGCCTATGGTTCAGATGGGGAGCGGCATCCCGCCTATGCGCGCTACATGGCGATCACAGGCAGCAACTTCCTCTCAAATACCTGGCGCGTTCAGAGCCAGGCTGACTGGCAGCACGCTCTGCGGCGCACTGGGGAAGGCTTCGGAGCGCGCGCCCTATCCAACGCTTTTGGCGAGTTCGTCACCTTCGTCTGGACAAAGAGTCACCACAGCTCCTCGCCGCCCAACCCTGGCACAAACCCATAAGCATCCAACCGCCCGCAATGCCGCCTAACCCCTCGTCCCCAGCCCCTGCTATAAAAGCGTCATGCCACAGACACTCAAAGCCATAGCGGAGTTCACAGCTTCGCGGCTGATCGGCAAACCCGACACAGAAATCTCTAAGCTCGCCAGCCTCGGGCAGGCGCAAACCGGGGCCCTGGTCTTCGTTCAGGACCAGAAGGATCTCGCGCGAGCACTGGCTTCAGCTGCCAGCGCTGTACTCGCAGGTGAGTTCGCAAGCACCGCCGAGGCAACGAAACCGATTCTCATCGCACAAAATCCACGATTCGCCTTTGCTCGTGCCGGTGAGTTAGTGCACCCGCACAAAGCGTACATGCCCGGCGTGCATGCAACGGCTGTGGTCGACCCCTCGGCGAAGATTGCGCCCACAACCGCAGTTGACGCGTACGCGGTTGTCGAGGCCAACGCAGTGATCGGGGAGCGTTCGCACATCGGCGCGGGTTGCGTGATTGGTGAGGGCGTCATCGTCGGGGATGATTGCGACATCTACCCGCGCGTGGTCATCTACCAGGGTACGACGCTGGGACGGCGAGTCATCGTTCACGCAGGAGCGGTGCTGGGCTCTGATGGATTCGGATATGTTCGTGATGAGACTTACGGCCGCTACCACAAGTTTCCCCAGATTGGGGAACTGGTGATTGGCGACTATGTGGAGATCGGGGCCAATACTACGATCGATCGCGGCGCGCTGGACAAAACCGTGATCGGTTCCGGTACGAAGCTGGACAACCTTGTGCACATCGCACACAACGATATCGTCGGTAACAACGTCGTCATCGCCGCGCAGACCGGCATCTCCGGCAGCTCCGAGATCGGCGACGGCTGCATCATCGGCGGACAGGTGGGCATTGCCGACCATGTCAAGATTGAAGCTGGAACGATTCTGGGCGCGCAAGGCGGCGTCCCGTCGAATAAAATTCTGCGTGGCAAGGGCGCCGTGTATTGGGGAACTCCTGCGCGCCCCATTCATCAATATCTGAAGGAGCTGGCGGTGCTCGCGCGCCTGGCGCGGAAGAAAGGAAGTGATTAGTTTTAGCTAATTGCTAATTGCTAGTCGCTAGCTGCTCTATGGCAATCGTAGTCGTGGGTGGACATTCGCGGAGTGTAGGCAAGACCAGCGTGGTTGCCGGTCTGATTGCCGCCCTGCCCGAACTCCACTGGACTGCCATGAAGATCACCCAGTACGGACACGGCATCTGCTCAACCAAAGGAAGGCTCTGCCACTGTGCATGCGATGGCGATTCCTGGGCCATCACGGAAGAGCTCGACCGCGCCGGAAACACCGACAGCTCTCGCTTCCTGGTTGCGGGAGCAGAACGCTCGCTCTGGGTGCGCACTCGCCAGGGGATGCTGGGAGATGCCATGCCAAGCGTGCGAAAAGAGCTGGAAGAAGCTCCGAACACGATTTTCGAATCGAACAGCATACTTCACTTTCTCCAGCCCGACCTGTACCTCACCGTGCTCGACAGGGCTACAGCCGACTTCAAAGCATCGGCACAGCAGTTTCTCAAGCGCGCCGATGCCGTGATTCTGCATGATGGGAGTGCTGAAGCCGCCTGGAACAATATCTCGCTCAATTCGGTAGGTGATGTCCCCATGTTCCATATCACTCCGCCCGAATACGTCACGCCTGATCTGGTCGATTTTGTACGAGGCAGGATCTAACGGGGAGCAATTCAGTTTCAGGCCGCGCGGATGGGTGTTCCAGTGGGGACCGTCGCCTTGCCCGGTTTCTCGTCTTCAGGCCTGGGTCCCTTGTGGGTACCGCCTTCACTGGCGATTCGCGCGAAGGTTACGTCCAGCACCAGCCCGGTCAGAGCCTGCATGAAAGCGTCATTAATTCGAGCGACGGATGACATGTCTTGATCATCCAACCCAGCCTCAAGCAACTGCGGAACTGTGGTCTCCAGCGCGACAGGAAGTTCGCGCGCCAGCTTCAACGCGCTTTCTCCCATGCGATATTGGCAATCCGTATACAGCGGCGACTTGATCAGGCTCTTCAGCGCGGACCAGTAGGACTGATAAAACTCCGGCCAGCAGGCCAGGGCCCGGTGCTCGTCGGAGGTAAAGGCCAGCTCCAGCAAGCGCCGCCGCTCGTCCCAGATCCGCTGCATCGGCGGAGTCGACTCCTCGTCGCTCAGCAGATGAGGGCCAACCGGGAAGGTGGGATGCTGCGCCGGCTCCGCCATCGAGGATGCGTCCCCGACCGGTCCCTCGAAGGCTTGTACTTGAGCCGCCGCAATTAGCAACAGCAGCGGATCCAGGTATTGGTAATAGTCCAGCACCTGTCCCAGCGGCAAGGTCACGTTCCCGCTCGACGCCAGGCCGTTGGAATCCAGGTTGCCTACGGCGAAGTAGTTGTGTGCCCGGGTGTAGCACTCGGCGGCCAGTCGCGCTCCAAGCAGGAAGAACTGCCGTGATTTCACCACCGGGCGAAATGTCTCCCAGTGCAACTCCAGGAAGCGCGGAAAAACAGCATATGCCCGGTATAGCAGGGGAACGACCGGCACACCAAAGCTCTCTCGAACATCGGCGAGAATCTCGCGTACGCAGGGTGAAGCGCCATTTTCGTCTGCCAGCCGTAACCGGTTTCCGCGTTTCCACCTCATGTGCAGTTGGATGAGAAAAACGCCTTTTTGGACCATAAGGTGAATACCGTAGGTGCCGCAGCCAGGAACAACCGTGCCGGAGTCTCCAGTTAGCCAGAGCGTCAAGGTACAATCGCGGTCGGGAATCGCAATGACGGCAGCCCCCGAAACCATCCGTATGTTTCAGATTCTTTTCGATAACGGTGAGCCGAGCGCAATCGACGACCCGGCCTACCGGCCCTATGGCAAGCTCGGCTTCCCTTCTCCGCCGGTTAATCGGCCTTGGGTTTACAGCAATTTCGTGCAGTCCCTGGACGGGATTACAACCCTGCTCGGCAAGCACAGCTCCGGCGGCGACATCTCCCAGTCGCGCGAGGACCGCTGGCTCATGGACCTGCTGCGTGCCCACGCCGACGGCCTGTTGATGGGAATGAATACCTTGCGTGAAGAGCAGCGCCTCCGCGGTCCCGACAGCCGCGGCATCGTCTTTCAGGTAGTCGATCCTACTTTGCAGGGCCTACGCAAGAAGCTGGGGAAAGGTCGTGAGCGAAACATCTTCGTCACCAGCGCTGCCGATCTTGACCTCTCACGTCATAAGGTCTTCGACGGCGAGGCGGTCGATGCTGCCGTTCTGACTTCGCCCGACGGCGCCGAACGTCTGCTGGCGCAGGGGAAACATCCCCACGTCGCGATCATCGCTGCTGGCGAGAAAACGAAGTTCGATCTTCCTCGCGCCATCGGCAAACTGCGCGAAGAGCTGGGGATCCACTATCTCCTGTGCGAAGGAGGCCCTACGCTCTACGGCAGCCTCGCGCGCGCCGACTTAGTCGACGACAAATTCATGACCGTCTCGCCCATTGAGGTCGGCCAGGTCGTCCCCCCGGAACAGGAGCGCCTTCCCGCCGAGCAAACCATCCCAGTGCTCTTGCGCCCGACGGTCTTCGGCGGCGGAGGATTCACGTGCGAGCAGATAACGAGCTGGACTTGGATCAGCTGCCGCAAGGCAGGCGATCACCAGTTCAATCGCTATCGCAGAAAAAGGGGCTAGGGGCGAGGGATTAGGGGCTAGGGATTAGGGGCTAGGGGCTAGCGCTGCGCATGGGCAATTACCAATTACTAATTACTAATTACTAATAACTAGTTGCCAATTGCTTCCTACTTCACGATCTCCATCGCCTCTGCCGCCCTGTTCAGCGCCGCCGTCAAGATTTCCAGCTGCTGTTTCGTCAGCGTCAAATCCTTCTTCTCGATTGCCTCATTCACGCCGGGAATCACCACCGCCGCATATCCGGTATGCTCTCCAGGCGCGTAGATAATGTGTTTGAACCACGGCCGATTAGGCAGCCCGCCTTCAATCAGAAAGTCGCGCTCGATGTTGCGCAGCACAAGGTTCAACGGCCCCGGATCGCCAATTGCGCGCCCCTGTGCCTGCAGCAGATTCGCCCCTGCCTTCTGCATGCGCTCGGCAGCTTTCGCCGCTTCTGCGAAGGAAGGCACCTGGCCGGCAAAGGCCGTCTTTGCCTTCTGCTCGGCACTCTTCAGGTATTCGCCGATTTCCTTGCCGTACGCTTCGTAGTCGTACGGCAACACGTCCGCCGAAGCCATTCGAATGGCTTCGATTCCGTAAACGCGCGCCATCTCCTGCTCATAAATGAACGTCGGATCGCCAAACTTGTTGAACCAGGTAAAGTCGTCGAAAGCCGAGTGGTAGACGCCATACGGCCCCCTCGATCCGATGTCCGCCGACGGCACGCCGAGATGCTGGAGGAAGGCGGTGTAATCCGACCCGCTGCCCAGGTCGCCAACGTGCACGTCCTTGGAAGTGACGACCGCAGGCTCCTGGTCCGCCGCGCCTGAAGTGTTCGGATGAGGGGGCTCCTTCTCATTCTTCTCTCGCGCTGTCTTCCACTGGTCATATACACTGCCGCCCTTCGGGCTGGGCACCGACTTGGCTACATCCCGCATGTACTGCTTCAAGCTGGGCACCGCCGAGGCGCCGAAATCGGGACCCGAGACGGCGACATCCATGTTGAAGTAAGCCACCGCTCGCGAGAGTTCTTTGGCGTGCTGCTCGGCGAATTCCGTCGAGCCGATGAGGCCTTGCTCTTCCGCATCCCAGCTCGCAAACACCAGCGTGCGCTTCGGCCGCCATCCTGTCTTCAGCAGCGCGCCCACGCCCCGCACCGCCTCAAGCTGCGCCGCAGTGCCGCTATTGGGATCGACCGCGCCGTAGACCCACGCGTCGCGATGGTTCCCTGTGACCACCCATTCATTCGCCAGTTGTGATCCGTGGACTATTCCGATCACATCCCAGATCGTGGTGAAGCGGTAATTCTGTTTCACCAGCAAATGCACCTTCACCGGCCCGGGTCCAACGTGGTAGGTGAACGGCAACGCACCCTGCCAGGCACGCGGGCTCTCCGGTCCGTCAAGATTCTCCATGATGGGCGTGGCGTCGGCATAGGACAACGGCGTTACCGGAATCTTCGGCAGATCGGTGGCCTCGGCCGGCTTGATGCGCTTGCTCTCCGGCAACTCGGGTACCGAAGCAACATCCGGCGTCGTGGGATCTCCTGGATACCGGAAGAGATACTGAATGGATCCACGCTGCACGCCAGTGTCAGGCCGCCACGGGCCCTTGGGATACTTGTCGCCCTTGAAATAACCGTCATCGATTGGGTCGGAATAGATGATCACGCCCGCCGCTCCGTGCTGCTCGGCCAGAAAGACCTTCACCCCGCGAAATATCTCGCCATAGCGGACGATCACGATCTTCCCTTTTACATCGACGCCCATCTCCTCGAGCTTCTTGAAGTCGTCGGCGCGTCCGTAGTTCGCATACACGACATCGGCGGTCACTTCACCGGAAGGCGAATACTCGTTGAAGGCCGGCAAAATCCTGGGGTCCTTCTGGAATGGATCGTCGCTGACGCGCTCGGGCGAAGGCCCATGCATGACGACGTTTTCGGGTGCTACTACATCGACGCGAATGTCGAGTGGCAGTGCCATCCAGACCTTATAGGGCTGGATCGAGGCATCGAGTCCGGCGGCAAGATACTGCTGCAGAACGTATTCGGCGGTCCGGCGGTCCTCGGGCGATCCGGCAACGTGCGGCGCCGCAGTCAGGACCTGGAGGTGT
Source organism: Terriglobales bacterium (assembly GCA_035262645.1). GTDB lineage: Bacteria > Acidobacteriota > Terriglobia > Terriglobales > Acidobacteriaceae > Bog-257. The sequence goes on along the minus strand of DATFSK010000061.1, from coordinate 42,856 downwards.
TGCTTCGCCATCATCGGATCAGGCACCGCCAGGAAGGTCTTCTCGGCTTGCAGCTCATGGGCCGCGTCTCGATATCCAAAGATCTTGTCGGGAGGGCTGAAGGCCGGCTTCGCCGCGCCTGTCGGCGTTTGCGGGGCCGGCGTGGTCTCCTGCGTATTGGTGAAAGGGAGGAATGTAAGAAAGGACAGGACAGCTATTAGCAAACGAACCAAAGATGCTCTCCTGGAGAGAATGGGCAGCGAAAATCTAACCATTAGCAGCTTACATCATGCAGGGGATCGATGGATTTTGCGCGGCCGCGAGCCTTAGGCTACGACCGTGGTCTGCGAAGCATCGGTCGCCACGGCGGGAAGCGGAGCCATCGCCGCGCTGATCGGCGTCATGTTCAGCACCTCACGCAGCCGCGGCACAATCGACCTCGCCGCGCTTTCGCCGATAGCGATCAGCTCTTTTGCGCAATCGAAGCAGTCATAGGAAAAACCTCTCACGTCGGGCTCCACCACCAGGTCGGCATCTTTCTTCCATGCGTCGGACATGCGCGCCTGAGCAATCGAAAAGCACTGACCGATTACTTCGAACAGGTGTCGCGGTGTGCGGCAGCCCGTCCAGTGCGCGCTGAGGTGCACGCCCAGCACGACCTCGGCGCCCATGCCGCGAAGCGGCGTGGTCGGCACGGCATAAGCCAGCATTCCATCGATATAGGACCGCCCCTCGATTTCCACCGGTAGAAACATTCCGGGATACGCGCAGCTGGCGCGGATGGCAGGGACAAGGGGACCTCGCTGAAACACGACAGCCTCGCCACTGCAGAAATCGGTCGCCGTCACCGCGAGAGGGATCTTCAGCTCCTCAAAGCTGCTGAACTTCAGCACGCGCGCGCAAAACTGCGTCATGCGATCGTTGCTGCAGAATCCATAGCGCGAGAGTGTCCAGCGCGCGAAATGTTTGAAGCGGATGGCGCGCGCGATCTCCTCCATCTCCGCCGCGCTCAAGCCGGAGCAATAACACGCGCCAACAATTGCGCCAACGCTGGTGCCTGCCACAAAGTCCACGGGAATCTGCGCCTCCTCCAGCGCTTTGAGGACGCCGATGTGGACCAATCCGCGGGCAAAGCCGCCACCCAGGGCTATGCCCAGCTTGAGCCGCCGCGGCTCTTCGAAGGGTATCGGCTGCCGTGTATTGGAAATGCGCGACCACTCGCGCGAGAAGGCGAGTACCGAGCGAAGCAATCTGTTAACCGTGGTCAAGGCCGTACCATTACCTATGATGCTGTTGCACCATGTAATGATGACTCAAATTTGTGACACTTATTGTTGGAAGTTCGTGAAAACGCCGTACCAAGCACCAGGGTCGTCAGCTACCTGTCCCTTGCCTCTGTCATTTCGCGTCACCAGCGGGCCGGCGTCTACAAAGCCAAGTGGGAGACAACTGCCTCAGCCGCGGACTCCTCGAATGTTGCCTGAGCAGGCAAGAACACCGAGAACACGGTCCCGCTCCACCCTGGGGCGGTCCGGCTTCTCATGCGAATCGAGCCCTCGTGCTTGGCGACAATGCCTCGCACTACCCACAATCCCAAGCCCGTTCCCCTCGCTGCCTTGGTTGTGAAGAACGGCTCGAAGATCTGCGAACGCAGCTCGGGCTTTATCCCGGGGCCATTGTCGGCGATCACCACGCGAACCCCCTCTCGCTCCGGGTAACTTGCCTCGCGATGCGGTGCAATGTGAACATAGATACGCCCTTTGTCTCCCACAGCTTCGCTCGCATTGCCAATCAGGTTGGCAAATAGCTGGCTCAGTTCGATGGGAAATCCGCGAATCTCTCCTGAAGCCTCGTACCGGCGATCGAGCGTAATGCGCTTGTAGCGCAGACGCATGGAGAAGAGCTCCAGCACGTCGTCGAGGACGTCGGTCATCTTCACCGCCGATGGCACCGACGATTCGCGATAAAACGAGAGCATTTGCCGCGTGATGTGGGACATGCGCGACAGCTCGGTCTCCGCCATCTGCAATAGAGCGCGCGTGTTTTCGTCCAGAGATACCTTGTACGAAACCAGCGCCAGTACGTTGGTGAGCGCCTGCATGGGATTGTTGATCTCGTGAGCGATCGTGGCGGCCAGCCGCCCGATGGTCGCCAGCTTTTCCGCACGCTGGAGCGCTTCTTCGGAGCGTTTGCGTTCGGTGATGTCGCGCACTACCTTGGCCGCACCCACGATGTTTCCCCCAGCATCTCGGATGGGCGAGATGGTCAGTGATACATGAATTCGCCGCCCGTCCTTGGTCACACGCACTGTTTCAAAATGATCGATCCGCTCCCCGCGCCTGATTTTCGCCAGGATCTTCGGTTCGTCATCGTGCATTTCAGGGGGAATGATCAGTGTGATGGGACGGCCGATCATTTCGTCGGCGCTGTATCCGAAAATGCGCTCTGCGGCAGCGTTCCAGCTGGTGACGACCCCGTTCAGGTCTTTGCTCGCAATGCCGTCATCGCACGACGAAACAATGGCGGCGAGCAAACGCTGGGCGCGATCGGCGGTTTTCTCGCGCGTAATGTCGATGGTGGAGCACCGTGCATGCTCCAGCTTCCCATCCCGCATGAACGCGCTGGAATGGATCCGCACGTCCCGAGTGGAACCGTCCTTTCTCCTCAACTGCGCTTCGTAGCCGTTTAACTGTTCTCCCCTGCGCAGGCGCTGCAGGATCTCTTCCACCGCCTCCGGGTCCGTATGGATCTCTCGAATGCTGCGACCAACGTATTCCTCCAGGGGATAGCCAGCCAGGTCGGCGTCCGCTTTGTTGGCCCACAGGATGGTCCCATCACCTGATACCCAATGCATAGGCAGCTCCGCGTTCTCCAGGAAGTCGCGCAACTCGGCTTCATGCTGCCCTGGCGCTCCCTGCGCGCGCATGCGGTCTACCATTCCGTTCTCGAGCGCTTCAGATTGGGTAGGATACGTCACAGCGCTCTCAGCAGAACTCGCCTTGGGGTCCGCAACCCATTTGCGGTCAGTCGGGTGACCAGGGGTGCCCATTCACACTCCTTAATTCAATGTCACGCTTGGAAGCAGGAAACAGAGGGTCGCGCCCAGCCACCGGAAGGAATCCCAGCGTAAGGTCCAAGGGACATCAGTTAGATGCAAAAAGTGCGGAGCTGAAAAGCAGTAGATCCATGACTTTTCCTATTCCCTGTAATCTGCATGGGCCGTGCTGGTTTCCGGGCAGGGGATGGGAACACTGGGCAACATCGTTGCCTCGGCAGGAAGAGCTGCGCTTAGGAGCGCACCCTGTTCACTCCCTGACGACACTCAGGCGGCACACGCGCCCGTGGCGCTAGCGCCCGGCTGAGCGTGAACTTAAGCACGCCCACTTGCGTATCTTGCCAAAAGGGGTTGCCATGGCAAATCTGGGACAGGATTTTCGATTCGGCTGGCGGACGCTGCGCAAGAATCCGGGCTTTGCCGCGGTTGCCGTGCTTGTACTTGCATTGGGCATTGGCGCTAACGCCGCCATCTTCAGCGTAGTGAATGCGGTGCTGTTGCAGCCGCTGCCCTTCGATCAACCCGACCGCCTGGTTTCGCTTTACCACATCCCTCCGCCGGCCAGTTTCCCCGGCATGAGCCTCTTCGCCGTCTCTCCGGCGAACTTCCTCGACTGGCGCGCCCAGGCACACAGCTTCGATGGCATGTCGGCGTACGGCTTCGGACGTTACACCATGACCGGCAAAGGACGGCCGGAGGTGGTCCGCATGGTCGCAGTCACCGACGGTTTCTTTGCGGTGATGCACGCGCAGCCGCTGCTCGGCCGGGCCTTCGTGGAAGGAGAAGACCAGGCCGGTCGCGATCACGAAGTCATCCTGAGCTATGACACCTGGCGCGACCAGTTTGCCGCCAACCCCGCCATCGTGGGAAGCAACATTCAGCTGAACGATCAGGCTTACACCGTGGTCGGCGTCATGCCGCGCGGCTTCGAGTACCCTGTCTATCCTGGCTATCGTCCGCAAATGTGGAAGCCACAGAACTGGACGGCGCAGGAGCGGGCCATCCGCGACAACCATAACTACGGCGTGATTGCGAGGGTGAAATCTGGCGTTACGCTGGAGCAGGCCAAAGCCGAACTCGCTACCATCTCCGATCGCCTGGCGCAGCAATATCCCAAGGATGACAAGGGCTGGGGCGCGACGGCCATTCCCTTGCGCGATGACCTCGTCGGCGACGTTCGTCCGGCGCTGTTGATTCTGCTGGGCGCGGTTGCGCTGGTGTTGCTGATCGCCTGCGCCAATGTTGCCAACCTGGTGCTGGCGAAGATGCTGTCGCGCCGCAGAGAAGTCGCTATCCGTTCTGCCCTCGGCGCCAGCCGTCGCCGTTTGCTGCAGCAGGTGCTGGCGGAAACCGTGCTCATCTCCCTCGCCGGCGGCCTGCTGGGCCTGATCTTCGCGCACTATGGCGGCGTCTTTATCGTGAAATTCGCTGGGCAGCAATTGCCTCGCGCAACCGGCATCGGGCTGGACGGCTGGGTACTCGGCTTTACTTTAACCATCTCGCTCGTAACCGGAATCGTGTCAGGATTGGTGCCGGCGTTGCGCCTGACGCGCGAAGACATAGGCGAGGCGCTCAAGCAGAGCGCCACGCGTACCGTCTCGGAAGCGGGTGGCGGCCGTACCCGCAGCATTCTCATAGTTGCCGAGGTCGCGCTGTCTCTAATGCTGCTCATCGGCGCCGGCCTGCTGATCCGCAGCCTCTGGATGCTGCGCGGCGTCAATCCCGGCTTTGATCCCGATCACGTGATCACGATGTTCCTGTCGATCCCATCGACCAAGTTCGCCACGCCGCAGCAGCAGATCAGCTTCTACGACCGCGTCCTGCAACGCGTGCGCGCGCTGCCGGGCGTGCAATCGGCCGGCGTCATTGACGCCTTGCCGCTGACCGGCGGCGGCTCGCATCAGCCGGTGCAAATCGAAGGACGGCCGTTGCTGGCGATGGCGGACCAGCCTGAGGTGGACGTGCGCTTGATCAGCCCGGGCTACGTCAGCGCCATGCACATCCCTCTGTTGCGCGGGCGCGACTTCAACGACTCGGATGTTGCGGGAAGGCCAGGAGCGGTGCTGATCAGCCAATCCATGGCCAAACAGTTTTGGCCCAACGAAGATCCGATTGGTAAACGCCTCACAATGTACTTTTTCCCCGAGACGATACGCGAGGTCGCCGGCGTGGTTGCCGACGTGAAGGACGATGCACTGAGTCAGACACGGTCCGCTTCGATGCTTTACATGCCACTGGGACAGATCTCGGCCGGCAGAGACGGCGGTTGGCACTCCTTTGGCATGACTCTGGCTGTGCGCACGCACATCGATCCCCGGAGCACAGTTTCGGCCATCAGCAACGCGGTGAATGGAGTCGACAGCGAAATCCCGCTGCTGTTCGTCAGGACCATGCAGGATACGGTTGACGAGTCGTTGTTGCAGCAGCGCTTCACCATGCTGCTGCTGTCGGGCTTCGCCGGCCTGGCGCTGCTGCTCGCGGCGGTCGGAATTTACAGCGTGCTCTCCTACGCTGTCCGCTGGCGCGTGCGGGAGATCGGCATTCGCATGGCGCTGGGGGCGCAGATCAGCGATGTGCTGCGCATGGTGGTCGTCGAAGGCATGAAGCCGACGCTGCTCGGAGTTGTCATTGGATTAGTTGGAGCGCTGGCGTTAGGGCGCGTGCTCTCCAGCGTGATCTACGGTGTCAGTGCCCGCGATCTGGCGACCTTCTCCACGGTTGCCGTGACGATGACCGCTGTCGGATTGCTGGCCAGCATGGTACCGGCCCTGCGCGCGACGCGAGTCGACCCGATGAACACGTTGCGGGAGGAATAGAAGCTGCGAGGGAAGCAACGATCGATGCTACTCGACGAAAGTCACCGCACCGCTGCCGAGGTCGTAGTATGCCGCAACCACCTTCACCTTCCCGTCCTTCACCATCCCTGAAATCACGGTCGATGCCTCGCGCACAAGTGTCGCCTGCATCTTCGCGTTCGCCTTAGTTGCGGCCAGCAGATCGGGGCCGGCCTGGTCCACCGCGGGCTGGATATGCGGAAACAGAGAACTGATCTGCCCGGGCACACTCTTTCCATCAATCGTCGCCTTTACCGCTCCACAATTCGAGTGCCCCATCACCACAATCACTTTCGTTCCAAGCACCAGAGCGCCGTACTCCAGACTGCCCATGATCTCCGGCGTGACCAGGTTGCCCGCAATGCGCGTCACAAAAATATGTCCGATCGACTGATCAAAAATAAGTTCGATAGGCACACGCGAATCCGCGCACGACAGCAGCGCGGCAAACGGCTCCTGCTTTGCTTCCGTGTGCGCCTTCAGCACCGCCAGGTCCTGCTCATTATGGGTCATTTTCCCGGAAGTGAATCGTTTGTTGCCGTTCACCAGCTCGGCCAGTGCAGCGTCCGGCGTGGAGACATCCTGGGCTTGCGCCGGCTCCGTCAGCATGAGCTCCATGCCGCCGCTCAGCAGCCCGGCAGCAGTACCGGCCAGGCCCATCTGCATCACTCGACGTCTGGAGAAATTGGATTGCGAGTTAGAAGTGCTCATGCGCTTATCCTCCGACGGCTGAATTGAACTACCGCGCGCAGTGTATCGGGTCGCCCTACCCGACGCAACATGCAATTCGCAATATGAAATAATTATTGCCGCATGGTTAAACATATTGCCGGATTGTGTTGCCAGATTCTCGCTGCCGTTCTGTTTTTGCCTTCTACTTTTTCGTGGGCGCAATCGCATCCACAGCAGCCCACGGCTCAGGCCTCTCCCGCCAAAGCCGCCGATGCAATGGAGCTGGTGAAGCGCGGGCAGAAGCTGGCAAGTGAAGGCAAGCCGGACGAAGCGGTCGCGCTGTATCAACAGGCGGTGGATGCTGATCCTGATCTCTACGATGCGCAGCTCTACATGGGCGTAGCCCTGGACCTGCAAGGCAAGTACACGGAAGCGCGCCAGCATCTGTCCAAGGCCATCGAACTGGCCTCGGAACAACAAACCGTGCAGTCGTTGCGGGTGATGGCTGTGTCCTACGCTTTTGAGGGCAACGCCGACAAAGCTTCCGAGTACGAGCGCCGTGCCTTCGAGCTGCAGGACACCTGGAAGCGCTATGAGGACGCAGCGTCGACGGCCAATGAACTGGGCCGCATCTACCTTGAATCCGGCGATCTAGACAACGCTTACAAGTGGTATGAGAAAGGACGCGTGACGGGATTGAAAAAGCCCAACATCACCGACGCCGAGAAGGACCTGTGGACCTTCCGCTGGGAGGCGGCATTAGCGCGCATCGCCGCACGCCGCGGAAACAAACAGGAGGCGCAGCAGCATTTGGCTGTGATGAGTAGCATTGTCTATAAGAACGACAATCCCGACCAAACGCACTTTTACCCATACCTCGTGGGCTATGTCGCGCTCTATACAGGCGACTATGCCACGGCCATCAAGCAGCTGCAGCAGGCCGACCAGCGCGATCCCTTCGTGCTTAGCTTATTGGGACAGGCCTATGAGAAATCGGGAGACAAAGCGCAGGCGGTTGTCTATTACCAGAAGATCATGAGCAGCTACCTGCACAACCCCTCTAACGCGTTTGCCCGCCCTTTAGCCAAGCAGAGGCTGGCGGAACTCGCGCCGTCAGCCACCACCTCGCGGGTGCAGTGACGAAGCACGCGGCCCTTGAGACAAGCTGCGAAAAAAGGCCGCGTCTGGCTGCTCAGGTCAGGGTATGATTTGGCCAGTCGTGGTCCGGTTCTCGCCGCGACTGAAGCGGGGCCAGCGTGGCGCAACTGAATACAGCGCAAGTTCTCAGTCCTGCCGCCGTTGCCGCGGGAGCCGATATTGTTACGTCTCGGCGTCCCAGCCGCATAGAATCCATCGACATCGTGCGCGGGCTGGTGATGGCCTTCATGGCCATCGACCACACGCGCGACTACTTCAGCTATCTTCAATTTGCTCCTGAGAACCTGGCGCAGACCTATTACGCGCTGTTTTTTACGCGCTGGATTACGCACTTCTGCGCGCCACTGTTTTTCTTCCTGGCCGGAACGGGAGCATTCTTCTACGGACAACGCCACACCCCATCCGAGCTAAGTCGCTTCTTGTGGACACGCGGCCTGTGGCTGATCTTCCTCGAGTTCACGATTATCGGTTTTGCGTGGTCGTTTGTGCCGGGATTCGGCTTCTTCGGCGTGATCTGGGCGCTCGGCGCTTCCATGGTCATTATGGCTGCGGCGGTGCGACTGCCGATCCGCTGGCTGGGGACGCTGTCCGTGCTGATGATTGTCGGCCATGACCTGCTCGACCGAATTCGCCCGCGCCAGTTTGGATCGCTTGCGTGGCTGTGGACGATTCTCCACGTGAGGGGCGGCGCGCAACTGCCAGGCGGCTTCCGGTCCTTTGTGCTGTTCCAGATCATTCCGTGGGTAGGCGTGATGGGAGCGGGCTACGTCTTCGGAGCGTTCTATCTATGGGACCAGCGCCAGCGCCGGCGCGCGATGGCAATGCTCGGCATCGCAATGATCGTTGCCTTCGTGTTCCTGCGTGCGACGAATCTCTACGGCAATCCGCCGGTTGGACTCGGCGGCGTCTCGCAGGGCGATTGGCACGTGCAGCCGACGGTGGAAAAGTCTGTCATCCTTTTCCTCGATGTTGAGAAGTATCCGCCATCGCTGCAGTTCCTGCTGATGACCCTGGGTCCCGGCATTCTGCTGCTGGCGCTTCTCGATGGTAAGAACGCCCCGAGTGTGTTCAAGCCGTTGCTCGTCTTCGGACGGGTACCGATGTTCTACTACGTCCTGCACCTCTACGCGATTCACCTGCTCGCGGTGCTCATGGCTGTGCTGTTCCATCAACCCGTGGAGTGGCTGCTGCACGGCGCATTTATGAGGAACAATATCCCCGACGGCTACGGACACGGGCTGCCGTTCATCTACCTGATGTGGCTGACTGTGCTTGTCATTCTGTACTTCCCGTGCCGCTGGTTCATGGAAGTGAAGCAGCGCAGGAAGGACTGGTGGCTGAGCTATCTGTGAGCTGATCGTGCAGACGATCTTTCCCATTCTCCGCTACAACAATGCCCGCGCTGCGATCCGATGGCTTTGTGACGCTTTCGGATTTGTTGAGGAGTTCTCAACTCCCGAATCAGGGCCGTATGTTCGGCACGCGCGACTGAAGCTCGGCACCAACATCATCATGGTTGGATCAGTTCGGCCTGACGATGGCATGACCAGTCCGCAAACGACCGGCACTGCTACGCAGGCTCTCAGCGTATACGTAGACCATCTCGACGCACACTTCGAACGGGCGTTGGCTGCAGGCGCTGACGTTGCCGGGCCGCCTAAGGAGACTGACTTCGGCGCTCGCGAATATCACGTGCGCGATATCGAAGGCCATCCGTGGACTTTCAGCACATATCTGCCTGAGTGAGTAGGCATAAGGCGAGGCGTGGAGCCCTCGCGTAGTCGCATTGGATCTGTCTGCGTGACCGCCAAGGAACGCCGTTTAGTCCAGATCTTTCGCCAGCCGCTGAGCAGTGTGTTCCACCTTGATCTCGGCGCCGGATTTATCCATGCCCCCGCGAATCTGCATAACGCAGCCTGGGCAATCCATCACGACCAGCGGCGCGCCGGTGTCTTTGATGTTCTTCAGCTTGCGCTCGAGGATGGGCGCGGAGATCTCCGGCAGCTTGAGGGAATACGAGCCGCCCATGCCGCAGCACATATCGGCTTCGTACATCTCAGAGATTTCGTGACCGGCTTTGGTCAGCAGTTCGCGCGGCTGCTGTGAAACGTGAAGCGTGCGCTTCAGATGACAGGAGTCATGGTATGTCACCTTGCCAAGCTGCTGGCCTTGTTTGAATGTGAGCCGTCCTTCGTCGACTAATTTCTTTACAAGGGTCGAAAAATCGACCACTTTGGCCGCAAGCTCGCGGGCCCGGGGAATGGAATCGGTTCGACCAAGGCTTTCGAAGGTGCTGATGAAGTCTTGCTTCAGCGCGACGGTGCAGGTGGGGCAAGCCGAGACCACATACGCAACATCCTGCTCGAGCAGGGCATTGATGTTGTCGGTCGCGTTTTGCGCTGCAACCTCGTAAGCGCCGCTGAAACGCGCGGGCGCGCCGCAACAGGTCTGGCCTTCGGGGAAGACGACTTCGATACCGGCTTTGTTCAGAATTTCAACCACTGCTTCGCCCATCTCCGGATAGGCGAAGTCGATCAGGCATCCCGAATAGAACGCTGCCTTCTCCTCTTGAGGTTCCTGCTTGATTTCTTTGAGACGGTCGCGCAGTGGCACTTCCGCAATTGCGGGCAGGCTGCGGAACTCCGTCATCTCGGAGAGGAAGAACGGCAGGTGACGGATGAAGCCGTCCTTCTTCAGCGGCTTCTGTGCCAGCGACGCGGTGCGCAGCATCGAGTGGAAGAGCTTGCGATTGTTGACGACCGAGAAAATCGCCTTCTGCGCCAGCGGCTGTCCCTTCTCGACTGCAAGCCGCCGCCGCAGCTCCAGAATCAAATCGGGGATCGGCACCTTACCGGGACAAACTTGCGTGCAGTTGCCGCACTGAATGCAGAGGCTTTGAATCTCGTCCGACGCTTTCAGCGCGTCGAACCAGGCCGTCAAAATCGTCCCAATGCCGCCCGTATAGACCTTGCCGAAGACGTGCCCACCGACCAGCCGAAACACCGGGCAGACGTTCAGGCAGGAGGCGCAGCGGATGCATTGCAGCGCTTCCTTGAACTTCGGGTCCAGTGACATCTCCGTGCGACGGTTGTCCATCAGGATGATGTGCAGCTGCTTGGGCGTGCCGTCAGTATTCGGTACTGGGCCGCTGATGATGGAAACGTAGCTGGTGAGCAGTTGCGCGGTCGCGCTTCGCGGGAGTGCGGTGAGCACCGGAACGACATCGGCGAAGTCGGACATCAGCTTCTCGATGCCCACGATCGCGACGTGAATCTTCGGCAGCGTCGTGACCAGGCGCGCGTTGCCTTCGTTGGTGATGATGACGAGGCTACCGGTCTCGGCGACGGCGATGTTCGCGCCGGTGATCCCCATCTCGGCGCTCAGGAATTTCGTGCGTAGCTTGCCGCGCGCGAATTTCACCAGCTTGGGAATGTCTGGCGCCTGACCTTGCTCAACCTTGTCGCTGAAGACGTCGGCGACCTCTTCCTTGGTCATGTGAATCGCAGGCATGACCATATGAGAAGGCGTCTGCCCTGCGAGTTGAATGATCCACTCGCCCAAGTCGGTCTCGCGGACTTCGATGCCGGCTTTCTCGAGGAAAGGATTGAGATGAATCTCTTCCGACGCCATCGACTTCGACTTGACGATGGTCCTGACACCGTTCTGTTGCGCGAGGTTGAGAATGTACTCGCGAACTTTGGCGGGATCGTTTGTGCGAAATACCTTTGCGCCGCGGGCTTCGGCCATCTCCGTGAAGCGATCGGCCAGTTCATCCAGATGCGAGGCGGCATGGCTCTTGCGATCGGCGATCTGACTGCGCACGCCTTCGAAGTCGATGCCTTCGTAAGCCTTCTCGCGGCTGACGCGATACGCCTCGGAGAAGCGGCCAAGCGCGCCGGTCAGGTTGGGATTCTGGAGGGCGGTGTTGATCTTCTCGCGGAATTCTTTGCGCATCAGTTCACCGCCGCCATCTCATCGACAAAGACGATGATGAGTTTCTCAGGACCGTGCACGCCGATGGTCAGCACGCGTTCGATGTCGGCCGTCCGGCTGGGTCCGGTGATGAAGGAAATGTAATTGGTCTGCTCGGGACGAATCCTGCTGAACACGGCCGGCATGTCCGGCAGCAGGCGATTCGTTTCAACAATTGCGATGTGGATGGGCGGCAGCGTCGAGACAAGCCGGCGCTCAACCGGAGCGGCATCCTGAATCAGCGAGCCGGTGCTGGCCATCGCCCAATCAAGCTGGCTGATGCCGACCTTCGAGGCGGCGGCACCCTCGCGGGTCACCTCGAAGCTGAGCCCGGGAACGCGCTCACGCAGCTTGTCCTTGTCGACTCCGGCCAGAAACGGGCAGTCGGCCCACACGGCGTAGCTCTGCGCCGAGTCTGCGACGCCGGCCGACTGGAGATACTGCACGACGAAGTCAACTGCGGCGGATTTGTGCGGGAAGCGGTGCACTTCCGCGCTCACCGCCTCGGCGCGCTGTTTGAATGTCTCGAAAATGGTGGACATGACCATCCTGGAAAAGGGCGCACCTTAAGGCGCGCCCTCTTTGATTGCACAACTGATGCCTCAGTGCACGACAAATGCCGTGAACGGGGCGACGTACGCCATCAGGAAGACAAAGATGCCGACCAGCGCCGCCAGGGCGATGCTGTGCCAGAAGACGTAGCGCAGAATATCGCCCTCATGCCCGTACCACTGCGTTGCGGTACTGGCTACGACGATGCTCTGCGCGTCGATCATCTTGCCCATCACACCGCCGGTGCTGTTGGCCGCAGCCATCAGTGTCGGAGGCAGATTGACCTGCTGCGCGGTGATCTTCTGGAGGCTGCCGAACAGTACGTTGGAGGATGTGTCCGATCCTGTCAGCGCTACGCCCAACCAGCCGAGCAACGTCCCGAAGAACGGATACAGATGCCCGGTTCGCGCGAAAGCCAGGCCCATGGTCGCATCCAGCCCGGAGTAGCGAGTCATGAAGCCTATGGCCATCATCGCGGCAATCGTCAGGAGTGAGAATCGCACCTTCATGATCGTCCGGCCGTAGACGCCGAAGATCTTCGGAATACTCAATCCCATCACCAGGCCAGAGATGAGCGCCGCGAACAGAATTGCGGTTCCGGTGGCGCTTACCCAGTTCAGGCCGAACACCGCAGGCTCGGGCGTCGGCTTGGCTACTACCGGCGGTACGCGCTTCACGAGGTTGTTGAGCGCGGTGATCGGGAACTGCGGGTTGGTGATCTTGCTGGGCGGCGTTTGCCAGGTTGCCATTGACTTGAAGGTCTTCTCCGGCGCATTCATCAGGTTCTTGCCGGTCTGCGTGCCCCAGAGGAAAACAGCCAGGCTGAGGATCACCCAGGGAATCCAAGCCCGCGTGACTTCCGCGCGGCTGTAGCCGTGGTCTGCACGCGCCCCGTTCTTGGCTTCTTCGCCCTCGAAGGTCCAGATCCGTTTCGGATGCCAGACGAAGAGGAAGGCGACGAGGCAAGTCATGGAAATGATCGATGCCACAATGTTGACCAGCCACGGACCATGCAGGTTCGCCATGAAGTACTGCGGGATGGCGAACGATACGCCCGCCACCAGGATCGCCGGCCAGACCTCCAGCATCCCTCCCCAACCTGCGAAGGCGCAGATTAACCAGAAGGGCACCAGGATGCAGAAGGGCGTCAGGATGCGGCCTGCCATCGCACCCAGCGTGACTTCGCTGAAGCCGGTGACTTTTGCCAGCGCGATGATCGGAGTGCCCAAGGCGCCGAAAGCCACAGGCGCAGTGTTGGCAATCAGCGACAACCCGGAGGCCTGCAATGGACGGAAGCCCAAACCAATCAGGATGGCGGCAGTCACCGCGACGGGAGTGCCAAACCCCGAAGCTCCTTCGAAGAACGCGCCAAAGCAGAAGGCGATGAGCAGCAGTTGTAAGCGGCGGTCTTGCGTGATGCCGGTCATGCTGTGCTGCAGCACCTTGAAGCGGCCCGTCTCAACCGTGAGCTGGTACATGAAGATAACGTTGAGAACGATCCAGCCGATGGGAAACAGGCCATAGAAGGCGCCAAAGACTGCGGTCGCTCCCGCCATTCGGCCGGGCATGTGGAATCCGAAGACTGCGACCAGCAACGCGGTGGTGAGACCGAGGAGTGCCGCATAATGCGCCTTGACGTGTCCGAAGGCCAACGCGCCCAGCAGCACAACCACCGGCAGTGAAGCCAGCAGGGTCGAGAGCCACCAATGCCCAGTCGGGTCATATCCCTGCGACCAGGGATTGCCCAGGGTTGGAATCTTGAGAATGACTACGGCAACGATCGCCGCAAAGATGATGCCGATGATCAATGTGATGGGGTTTGCAGCGGGCGGCGCTTTCGGCGGCGCCTTGGGTGGCGCTGCCACCGGAGCGGGAGCGATGGTAGTGCTCATTGAGTTCTCACCGATGTTTGCCAGGGTGTGGCAAGCCTTTCGTGAATTTTTCTTGCTGCGAATTTCGTTTCATTGCCCAAAAAATGCCAATGGCTGCGCTTCAGCAGCATGCCATCTTGACTTCTTCTTCCTTCGACACGGGCCCGAAAGCTTCCTCCGGGATGGGCGCGCCGTGCAGTGTCTTCCAGCAGCGGCGGCCGGCTTCGATCAGTACCAGCACCACGCCGGTCACGAAGATCACCATCAGCGTGGAATCGAGATAACCCTGAAAACCTTTGCCGGGCTGATGTGCCAGTGGCAGGTAAATCTTCTTGATCGAGAGCACACCGGCAGTGAGCGTTGTTATTCCGACAAAGCACATCGGGATCGCGGTGATGAATGCGTATTTCACTTTGCCCATGTTGACCAGGAACGTGGTTACGACGGCCAGCGCGATCGTCGCCAGCAGCTGATTGCCGGTGCCGAACAGCGGCCAGATGGTCGAGATCGAGCCCGTGTAGATCATGTAGCCCCAGCTCAGGACCACCAGCGCCGACGTCGCCAGGTTTCCGGGCAGCCACGCGGTATTGCTGAACGGCTTGTGAACTTTGCCCAGCAGCTCATGCAGAACGTAGCGGGCAACGCGCGTGCCGGTATCGACCGTGGTGAGGATGAACAGCGCCTCGAACATGATCGCGTAGTGATACCAGTAGCTGGTCAGCGTCTTCATGCCGGGAAGGCCGCGGAAGATCTGCGCCATGCCAACGGCGAGCGAGACCGCGCCGCCGGTGCGGCCCGCAAGCTTCTCGCCCACTTCTGCGGAAATCATGTCGAGATTTACGGTGTGCAGGCCGAGCTTGCTGAAGACGGCGGGCGCGGCGTTGATCGCGAAGTAGTCGCCGGGATACATCGAGCAGGCGGCGATCAGGGCCAGGACAGCGACCGTACCTTCGCACATCATCGCGCCGTAGCCGATGAAGCGCGCGTCCGACTCCTTCCACAGCATCTTCGGAGTAGTGCCGGAAGAGATCAGCGAATGGAAGCCGGAGATGGCACCGCAGGCGATGGTCACGAAAAGGAATGGAAATAGCTTGCCGCCGATGATCGGGCCACCACCGTGAATGAACTGCGTGACATTCGGAAACTGGATATTGGGATGAACGATGAAGACGCCAATGATCAGCAGGGCAATTGTGCCCAGCTTCATGTAGGTCGAGAGATAGTCGCGCGGCTCAAGCAAGAACCAGACCGGCAGCACCGAAGCGACAAAGCCGTAAATTGCCATCAGGATCGTAATCTGGTGTCCGCTGAAGACGAGGTAGTGCGCGTAGGAGGATGCCGCGAACCAGCGTCCGCCGATAACGGCGCCGATCAGCAGAATCACGCCAAGCGTGCTCGGCAGACCAACGCGAATGTGTCCCGGCTCGCTCTTGAACATATACAGCCCCATGCAGATCGCGATGGGGATGGTCATGGCAATCGTGAAGACTCCCCAGGGGCTGTTGGAAAGCGCGTTTACCACCACGATGCCCAGGCCGGCCAGCGTGACCAGCAGGATGAACAGCAGAGCGATCATCGTGCACAGGCCCGCCCACTGCCCAACTTCGGTGCGAGCGACATCAGCCAGCGAGCGTCCTTTGTGGCGCACGGATGCGACCAGCACGGTGAAGTCGTGAACGCATCCCGCGAATACTGCGCCGACGAGGATCCAGAGAAATCCCGGAGCGAAGCCGAACTGCGCAGCGAGAGTCGGCCCGACTAGCGGCCCGGCGCCGGCGATCGCGGCAAAGTGGTGTCCGAAGAGCACCCACTTCGGCGAGGGCACATAGTTGTGACCGTCTTCGTAGGCGTGCGAGGGCGTGATGCGGCTATCGTCGAGGACCAGGACCTTTGCGGCAATGAAGGCGCTGTAGAAACGATAGGCGAGGGCGAAGACACACAGTGTCCCCAACAGAATGGGAAATGTGTTCACAATGGCCTCCGGGCGTGAGTCCTGTCGAGGGGCTAGCTGGGCGGGAGTTTTCGAGCCAACCAGAACAGGGGAGATCGCGCAAGCTCTGCCGACCGCCGCTTAGTGCGGCGCCAACAGTTACAAGGTAGGCCGATAGGCGGCGGCTTGGGAGTGATGCGTGTCACTCTGGGTTGTGACCGCCGACAGTTCGTCACCGCCCGCCTGGCGGAGATGCGTCAATAAAGTGCCGGCTGGCCAGGCGGTCGCGTTTTCCAGCGCCGATGGACCCATAGCCATTGGTCGGGATAGCGGCGGATGTAGCTCTCGATGGCCTTCGTGAAGCGCGCAGTATTGGCAACTGCGTCTGCCTCTTCATCGCCGGTGTGCGCGAGCTCCACGGCGCGATCGAACTCAACCCGATACTTTCGCAAGGCCGCGTCCCAGATGGTAAAGGCCGGGACGACTGTTGCGTCGCTGTGGAGGGCAATTCTCGCCAGCCCACTGGCCGAGCATGCAGGGATGCCGAAGAAGTCAACGAACACACCTTGCGGCGGTGTCATATTCGTGTCCATCAGGATGCCGACCGTTTCGTTGCGGCGCATGGCGGAGATCAAGCCGCGGGCAAACTCCTGCTTGCCGATCATGGTGTTGCCGTGCAGCGAACGGTAACGCGAGACCAAGGCGTCGACGTGGGGATTATCCAAAGGGCGGACGACAATGTGCATCGGGTGTCCCTGCAACGAGTGGAAGAACGAGCCGACCTCCCATCCCCCAAGATGTGCGGTGAGCAGGAGAACGCCTTTGCCGCGCTTTTCGGCAGCCTCAAAGTTTTCAAAGCCCTGGTAGGTCGCGATCTCGGAGGAATTCTCTCGCGTATAGGTTGGAAATAGACAGGCCTCGCCCAGCAGCCGCCCGAGCGATATGTACACGCCGCGAAGAATCTGCCGGCGCTCGGCGGGAGACTTCCCAGGGAAGGCCATTTCGAGATTGCGGCGGCCGACCCTTCGCAGACGAGGGTGCAGGTAGTAAACGAGCTTGCCAATCAGGATGCCCGCGCCGTGCGCGAAAGGACGAGGCAGGATGCCGATCGCGCGCACGATGAGCGTAACCGGCCAGTATTGCAACTTGTAGCGCATCAGGAGTATTCGACTTCGACGGTAGCACCCGGCAGTTTCGGGTTTCAAGTTGCGCCTTCGAATTGGTCGAGCGGGCCTTCGCGCTCGTGTCAGCGCTACGCCAACCTTGCGCTTCCCGGGAAATGTAAAAGCGGTGGCCGAAGCCACCGCTCATGCCGACGAGGTTGTGCCCTCAGCGTCCGCCAGGCGAGCCCGGAGCGGGGCTGCCGCTCGAAGCAGGCGTGCTCGCGGGAACCGCCGGCTGAGGCGCGCTCGCAGGTGTTGCGGCCGACGCTGGAGATGCACCCTCGGTTGTTACCGCGGCCGGGCTAGCCTGCGGCATTGCCGTCTCGTTCGCAGCCATCGTCGGCTGGGCGACCGCAGCAGGGGTCGAGGTTGTGGTCACTGCGGAATCGGCTCCCGGTGCCGCGCTCGCGCTGACTGTCGGACTTGTTGCTGATGCGCTCGAAGCGGTGCTCTCTGCCGCTGGAGCGGCTGCCGTCGGCTCGCTCGTGGGAGTCGGCGCCGCGCCCGGCGTACGAGGCTTCGGAGTCGGCGCATACTTCTCAACCATGTTCAGCAGTACTTGCGAATCCTGTGGCGCTGGCACTTGTCCGTTCAGAACCGAGTAGTAGGTCCAAGTCTTGCCGTAAAACGCCTGTGTATCGGCATCATCCTGCTTAATCACACCACCGCTCAGCGACACGCCCGCGAAGAGCCCGCGCGAACGCGAATAGGTCAACACCTGTGCGCGCATGGTCAGATCGGTCATGGCCTGGGCATCGCGTCCCACCGGGCCGGCAGCGGCGGAGGCATCAGCTCCCAGCTTGAACTTGCTTTGCAGGAGGTGCTGCATGCCGTCATCGGTGCGGATGATCAGCACCAGGTCCGACGCCTGACCGCCCGCCTGGAAGCCGAAGCTGCCCCCGGTCAACTTGAAGAACGCCGGAGCACTCCAGCCTTTGTCGGTGCGGCAGGTGGCCACCCCCTTGCCGTAATTCGCGCCGATAATAAAGCCGCCTTTCAGCATGGAAGGCATGATGGCAATACACTTCGCTCCCGACATGATGCTGTCGGGAATGGCGCGATCGGGCGCGGACATGATCTGGCTCAGCACGGTGCTGGCGGTCTGAATGCGATCAATGTCGGCGTCCCGGCGCTCAGAGGCCAGAAGGCAGGTGCTTACAACTAGCAGGGCGAATAGAACTACGGCAATCTTCCTCATGGCACGACTCCAGCGAGGGACGAGTTCCCTCAGAACTAGTCTTTTCCAGCCCATCTTATGGCCTTAGATGGGACATTGGCGCCGAGAAAGACGTTAGGAACTGGTTACTATTTAGTGTCCTGCGTTCGGATGAAGTTGTTGAGAAATAGGGAGCTGCGGTGTGGTTCGGCTGCAAAAACTAAGAGGGTTGGAAGAGGAGACCCTCGTAACCTCTTCCAACCCTGTCTCCCAGGTTCTGTGGTAGGTGAAGCCAGTATGCGGCTGACGGGTAATTCGCGCAAGATAACGAAAGTACAGGTATCAGTAACTGTACTTTAGTAACTTGCAGGAGGTTAGGTAACCTGATATGCGGCAGCCGCGTGCGCTCCGAATTCCACCCTCGACTTTCCCGTAAGCAATTCTACCTCAATAGGTTACGATGACTCTGGCTCATCTGTCTCTGTTGGATGTTTACTTCTTCTCGACCTTCTGGAAGCTGCCGTCCGCCTGCTTCTGCCAGAGTACGCCGTTCTCATCCAGCCACGGACCGATCGGCTCGTCCTGCCTCGGCTCCGAGCCTAGCCGCAGGACGTGTCCATCCGGGTCAAACACCTGCAGCTCATAAGCCCATTCGTAGCTGGTCGGCGGTCGCCGGATCATCGCACCCTTGGCTTTGTATTCTTCGTAAAGGCGGCCGGCATCTTCTACTCCGATCCACACCCACGTCCCGGCATGCCCCTGTTCGCCCTCAGCAAGCATGATGTGACAACGGTCGCGCCCGACCGACGCAAAGTCCCCTGCTTGCCAATCGATTTTGAAGCCCAGCACGCCGACGTAGTAGGCAATGCTTTCCCCGACATTCGAGACGCGGAGAATTGGCGTGACACATTCGAATTCGGTTGCGGTGATTATTGGCTGTCCCGCGGTCGACATCATCCCTCCTCCACATGCGCCGTCGTGCGTACGATTCACACTAAGGCCGCCACCACTATAATCAAGTTTTTCACTTTAAGACGCGCTCCTCAGGAAAGATTGTGGCACTCGACGAAAAAATCTACGAACTTCGCAAAGACAAGCTCAAGCAGATCGAAGCGCTGGGACAGATGGCCTATCCCTATCGCTACGAGAGCACGCACAACATTCCGCAAATCGTCGATCAGTTCTCCAGCAAGACCGGCCCCGAGCTGGAATCCGAACGCGTCAACGTCAGTGTCGCAGGGCGGCTGATGTCGATCCGCGTGCAAGGCAAAGCCGGCTTCGCGCACTTGCAGCAGGGCGGCAAGCGTCTGCAAATTTACGTCAAGCTCGACTTCGTGGGCGAGAAGGGCTTCCAGCTCTACAAGCTGCTCGACATCGGCGACTACATCGGCGTGAAAGGCTATCTCTTCCGCACGCGCACCAACGAACTCACGGTCCACGTCGAGGAGATCACCTTCCTGGTGAAGGACCTCCTTCCTCTGCCTGAGAAGTGGCATGGCTTGCAGGACGTAGAGACGCGTTACCGCCGCCGCTACGTCGATCTCACAATGAACCCGGAGGTGCGCGAGGTCTTCATCAAGCGCGCAAAGGTCGTGCAGTCGATGCGGCGCTTCCTCGACGATCACGGTTTCATCGAGGTTGAGACGCCGATGATGCATCCCATCGCCGGCGGCGCTGTCGCCAAGCCGTTCATCACGCATCACAACACGCTAGATGTCGATCTCTACCTGCGCATTGCGCCTGAGCTTTATCTGAAGCGGCTGGTGGTCGGGGGACTCGACCGCGTCTACGAAATCAATCGCAACTTCCGCAACGAGGGCATCTCGACGCAACACAATCCCGAGTTCACCATGCTGGAGTTCTACATGGCGTACGCGGACTATCGCGACATGATGGACTTCACTGCCGAGATGCTGGCGCATATCGCGCGCGACGTGAACGGGACGACGGTCGCGCACTTCAACGGTCACGAAGTTGATTTCGGAAACGTGCAGCGGCTTTCCATGCGCGAAGCCATCATCAACTATTGGCCGGAGAACGCAGCTCCCAAGCCGGAAATGAGCGACTTCTCCGAGTCGAAGAAGATTGCCGAGCTCGTGCGCCGCTACAATTCGAACAATCCGCACATTCCGTACGATCCGGCCGCGCCCGACGGGAAGACGATTGCGGAAATCTTCGAGTTCGTCGCCGAACCCCATCTGATCCAGCCGACCTTCATCTACGACTTCCCGCTGGCTATCTCGCCGCTGTCGAAGAACAAGCGCGAGCCGGAGGAAAACGCAAACTGGGTGGAGCGCTTCGAGGTCTTCGCCGGCGGCCTGGAGATCGGCAACGCCTTCAGCGAGCTCAACGACCCTGAGGAGCAGCGCCGCCGTTTTGAGCAGCAGCTGAGCGAGCGTGCTCGCGGCGATGAAGAAGCTCACCAGATGGACGAGGACTACATCCGGGCGCTTTCGTACGGTTTGCCGCCGACGGCCGGTGAAGGGGTTGGGATCGATCGCCTGACAATGCTGTTGACTGACTCAGCATCCATTCGTGACGTAATCCTGTTCCCGCTGCTTCGGCCACTCAAGCGGGAAGAGGAAGCACAACTCGAGTCCGAGGAGGGCAGTTCCTAGCATCCGGATTTGGCACGCGGCGGGAACTGGCCAGCGAATCTTACGTTCGAAGATTTGTGACGCAAAAACGACTGCGGTTTCAAATGCTCCGAAGCCATCGTTACTTGCTGATCGCCATCACCACCCGGCAACTTATCAATAAAAATGCCCCTCTTTACGAGGGGCTCAAAATCAGGAGAGAGAAAGAGGGGTGAGACGGCAGCAAAACGAAACCCTAATTGGCGAGTAGTTCGCGCAAGCGCAACCGCGCCTGATGGACTCCTCGATACGACTCGTCTTCCGAGACATTCAGCAAAGACGCTATCCGCGCATGATCGTATCCCTCGACGTCGTGCATCAGGAACATGAGCTTTTCGGTATTGGGCAACTGCACGACGGCGCGCTCCAACTCAACGCGAAGCGTATTGCGGCGCACCGAGAGCACTTGGTTGCAAGGCGCGCAATCCAGGGTGAGCGGTGCCAGAGGCATGCATTCCCGCAGCACAGTCATGAAAGTCCGATCAATGTCATCCCAGGTGGCATCCTGTTTCGCGGCGAAGGCGCGGTAGAAAGTGTCGATCATCAGCTCTTCGGCCGCCAATTCGTTGTCAGTCATCCAAAACGCCAGGGAATATACGCGATGCCGATTCTCTTCGTAGATCTCCCGGCAGCTGTCGACTTTCGACGGGATTAGGGTTGGCAGGTACTGAGCAAATCCTAAATTTTTGGCTTCCCCGATACTGAGGCTCATCGAAATCTCCTTGGATTCGTGCCACGCTGGCCGGATTGGCATCAGCGACACCTTAGTACTAAGCAATCGGTCTGCCCAACCTGCTGCCGGCTTCAGCTGAATCGCTGATCTCTCTGTAACTTACTGAAACTTAAAGAAGTCTTTTCACTAGGCAACCTTGGGTCACTCAGCCGGGAGGTCAATGCGAGGACCATATGCCTTCGTAGTTAGGACATGTTGGCGTGGTTGTGCCGTAACTTGGCATCGCAATACCACATCGAGCGGTCGGCGCAGTGTAACTTTTCTAGCCCGGTCTGGCCGATCTGCATAGGGTGATCCAGGATGGCCCGTTGAGATTCGCACCCTTCTCCAGCCGGCTCCGGTCACACTCCCATCACAACACCTCCCCGCCCAAGGCTCGCCGTCACGAAATGGCGTGTGCGCACCCGTCGCTTGTATACAATCGACAGCCAGGAGTCTCGGCCGTGGTGGATCTTCGTCCCGTCGTCATGAATGATCAGCGCATATTTGAGCAGCGCATATTGGTAGTCGATGATGAAACTGTTGTTCGTGAGGTCATGTGCTCGATCTTGAACCAGGCTGGGTACGAGTGTCGCCCCGTTGCCTCCGCGCGCGATGCCCTGGCCGTGCTTCGTTCCAGCGAGAACATCTCGATTGTTCTTTCCGACCTGGTCATGGAAGGTGCAGACGGCCTCACGTTGCTTGCGCAAATGAAGGAGGCGTATCCGGACATTCCGGTGGTCATGGTGACGGCGGTCCACGATATCTCCGTCGCGCTGGCCGCCATCCGCAACGGCGCCTACGACTACCTGCTGAAGCCGTTTGAAAAGGAGCAACTGCTCGCCGTGGTTCGCCGCGCTCTGGAGACACGCCGTCTGCGGATCGAGAACCTCGCTTACCAGACAAAACTGGAGACACTGGTCTCGGGGCGCACGGAGATGTTGCGCAAAGCGTTGTCAGACCTGGAGCGTTCCTATGACATCACCTTGGAAGCGCTGGGCGACGCTCTGGACCTGAAGGACGCGGAGACCGAAGGCCACTCCAAGCGGGTAACTGCCTTCACCATTGCCATCGCACGCGCCATGGAATTGCCTCAGGAGCGCGTGCGCGTCATCGCACGCGGGGCCTTCCTGCACGACATCGGCAAAATGGCTATCCCGGACGCTATCCTGCGGAAACCCGGACGCCTCAGCCCCGACGAGCAACTCATCATGCAGGAGCACGCCTTCCTTGGCTATCAGATGCTGCGCAAGATTCCGTTTCTTCAGGAAGCCGCGGAGATCGTCTACTCGCATCAGGAACGCTATGACGGCAGCGGCTACCCGCGCGGCCTTAAAGGCGATCAGATTCCGCTTGGGGCGCGCATATTTGCCGTGGCCGATACCTTCGATGCCATGACCTCCGACCGCCCTTATCGCGCCGCCCAGTCCATCTCATCCGGCCGTCGCGAGATCGAACGTAACGCCGCAAAACAGTTCGATCCTGAGGTGGTGAAGGTCTTCCTCTCTGTTTCCGAACGCATATGGGTGGAGCTGAGAAGTGAGATCGAAAATCAGAGCACCCATCGCCGCTACGAGGCGCGGGCCGGCCGCCGAAATTGAGGGAATTCACGATGAGCGCAGTGTTGTCAGACTCCGAACTTCAGCAAGCCTTACCGCAACTCCCCGGCTGGAAGAAGACCGGAAAAGCCATCGAGCGGGTTTTCCAGTTTGCCGGCTTCGTTCAGGCCATGGAATTTGTAAACCAGATTGCCGAAGCTGCCGAAGCGGTGAACCATCACCCCGACATTCTCATCAGCTACAACAAAGTCACCCTGACCTTGATCTCGCACGACTCCGGCGGAATCACGCAACGCGACATCAAGATGGCGGGACGAATCAACGAGCTGGCGCCCGCCTGATTGGTGCCCGCCTGCATCAGCTCTTATTGGGTCCGCTGAAAGACCGAGACGAAATTGTCTTTCCGGTTGCCGGTTTCCACCGTTCCTTTGAGCGTGAGCGTACTGCCGTCAGGCGAGAGCTGACTCGTACCCGTCTCGATCACTTTGCCGCTCTTGTCCTTCGTCACCCAGCTGACCCCTCCGGGAGCGGTCCGCGAGTAGGCAATGGTTGCGCCCTGTTCACTGCTTACCATGGCGTGCTCTTTGCCGTCGACCGCGCCATTATAGGAAGAAAAATAGGTCTTGCCGTCGGCCGAGGCGCCTGTCAGCTTCCATTGCAACTTGTCCGGCTCGTCAACCGTGACGGTGAGAAGCTCCAGCTTTGGCGGCGTCATCTTTCCAAAAGACGATTTCGTGAGGTCCAGCTTCCAACTTCCTACGGCCGAACGACTGGACGCCGCATAGGCGCTTAGGGAGAGCAAACTCAAGAGGCACAACCCGGCGACTATTCTGATATCGATTCCCTTTCGCATTGCTTTCATCCATCCTTTAGCGACTGGACTTACACCGCGGAATGCTGACAGCCTCGGCTCGCGTTGTCAACCGGCCCGCTGTTGTTTTCCTGCTGCGATCTCCTTTGCCGCGCGGAACACCTGCTCGAACATTGTTGCCGTCAGCTTGCCTGTGGCCGTGTTCTGGTTCGAGGGGTGGTAGGACGCCAGCAGCGTAATCCCGTTCGGCATCTCATAGCGCGCGGCGTGCCCGAATACGTATCCTCCGCGGCTGTGCAATATTCCACGGCGCTTCAGATGTGCGAGGTACGCATCGAAGCCGATCTTACCCAGGGCGACCACCACCTTCAGGTTCTTCAGAATTGCCAGCTCACGATCGAGATACGACGAGCAGTTGGCCAGTTCGGACAAAAGCGGCTTGTTGTCCGGAGGTGCGCAGCGAATGGCGGCTGTGATGTAGCAATCGATAAGTTTCAACCCGTCGTTCCGATGTTCAGCGGTAGGCTGCGAGGCAAACCCGACCTTGTAGAGGATCGGGTACATGAACTTGCCGGACGCATCGCCGGTGAACGGTCTTCCCGTGCGATTGGATCCGTGAGCTCCAGGCGCAAGCCCCAGAAGCAATACCCTTGCGTCTGGGTCGCCAAAGCCAGGCACCGGCCGACCCCAGTATTCGTGTTCCCGGTATGCGCGCCGCTTTTCCCGGCTGACTTGTTCCCGGTAGGCCACCAGCCGCGGGCAGCACACACAATTCACGACTTCCTTGTTCAAGACAACAAGCGCTGAAGGCATCGACTTTCATTCTACGGTGCGACTGTTCGTGGCCAAATGCCTAGAACCTTTCACTTGCAACAACTTTTCGCCAAAGCATCCTTCCAGCCGCGAAGCTGCTTCCAATTACCAGTCCCGGTTTTTCGCAGTTGACAAGCTCCCCCTGGAAAGCATGAGGAGAAGAATTTCTATGTTGATTCTGTTACTGGTGATCCTGTTGATTCTGTCGGTTGGCGCTTATCCCGCGTGGCCTTACAGTCGCGGTTGGGGGTATTACCCGTCAGGAGGGTTAGGTCTGGTTCTGGTTATTTTGGTGATTCTGCTTCTAGTCGGCCGCATCTGAAATTCGTACGCCACGCCGATGAAAGCACCTGTTCCCCTCATACATGCTGCAATCCTTCGCCGGTGCCTGCTTCTCTTGCTGCTGGCTTCCGCGAGCTTTTGCTCCGCGTATTCGGTCCTGACGCACGAAGAAATCATCGACTTGCTGTGGGACCAGCAGATCAAGCCGCTGCTGCTGAAGCGTTTTCCCAACGCGACTCCGGAAGAGCTCAAGACGGCCCACGCATACGCCTACGGGGGCAGCGTAATTCAGGACATCGGCTACTACCCTTTCGGCAATCACGTCTTCAGCGACCTGACGCATTACGTCCGCACGGGCGACTTCGTGCAGGCTCTGATCAACGATTCGCAGGACATTAACGAGTACGCGTTCGCTTTGGGCGCGCTTTCCCATTACGTTTCCGATATCAACGGTCATCCCTACATCAATGAGTCCGTCGGTATCGAATATCCTTCGCTCGCCAGGCTATATGGTCCAAGAGTCCCCTACGACGTTGACCACAAGGCGCACTTGCGCACCGAATTCGGCTTCGACGTGCTTCAAGTGGCGAAAGGCCGGTATGCTCCGGAAAATTATCACAACTTCATCGGCTTCGAGGTCTCGGCACCGCTGCTGGAGCGGGCCTTTTACGAGACCTACGGGCTGAACTTCACCGACGTGATACCTAACGAGCAGCTCGCCATCAACACTTATCGCCGGAGCGTTAGCCAGGTCATTCCGGAAATGACCAAGGTCGCTCTGCTCGTCAAAGGCGATCAGTTGCAGCAGGAGGTCCCCAACTTCAATCGGCAGAAATTTCTCTATCACCTGTCCAAAGCCGACTACCAGAAGACGTGGGGCTCCGGCTACAAGAAGCCCGGACCGGGCGCCCATTTCATGGCCACGGTATTCAAGGTCGTTCCTAAAGTCGGGCCGCTCCGCGCGATCGATTTCAAAGAGCCGACCACCAAGACCGAAGACCTTTACTTCAAGAGCGTCGACCAAACCATCGACCATTATGGCCAAGCCCTGCACCAGGTGGGCCAAAAGGACCTGCAAACTCCCGAGATTAATCTCGATACCGGCAAGCCAACAAAACGCGGGGCGTACCCGCTCGCCGACGCGACCTATCGGGAGCTGCTCGATCAACTCGCCTCTCAAAACTTCGCTCATATGAGCGATCCCTTGCGCGACAATATCCTGAACTTCTACGACGGATTCGGCTTTCCGCCTCCCGGCACGCGCATCGATAAATGTGTTGTCCAGCGCTGGAGCCAGACCTGGGTCGAGCTCACTCGGCTGCGCTCATTCGAGCTGCTGGACAGTTTCGATCAGCCGAACCTTCAGCCCGAGCCGCCGCCGCCATCGGCTGAGAAGCTCTCTTCCTCTTGCATAGATCTTTCGGACCAGGAACAACCAGTGGCCGAAGTCTGGGCCTCCAAATAACTATGCTGCAATTCGTGTGTGACTATTGCGGGAACATCAAGCAGGCGGGCGAGGTCTGGATAGGCGGTATGGCGGCTGAGAACGTAGGAACGAAGGCCGCACGGCGCGAGGTCATCATCGATCCGGCCTGGCGCTACGAGCGCGCGGTAGCTCCGCTGGCTGTTCATTTTTGCAGCCTCGACTGCAAAGACGGCTACATGGCTGAGCTATTCGATAAGCCGACATCCCTGCTGGAAGTCGAAAGCGCCGAAGTTGAACCGGCCACGGGCACTCGCACGGTTCGCGCCAGAAAGAAGCCGGTGACAACTTCCGTGAGGAAGCGCGTGACACGCAAGAGGCGTGCTCTGTAGTTGGCGGCATTCCGACGACCTTCCGGCGTTTGACCACCCCGCAGCCCTCCCATAAACTGAAGGTGGACGTGAGTGTAACCAGGGCAGCAGCCTTGTCGCGCTCCGTACCCTCGTAGCCAGCGTGCTCCGTTCCCGGCTGCACGCCTGGTTCGCGCCGCTCGAGCATTCTGAAGGCAATTCCTTGACGACTGACACAACTACGAAAGAGACGACTTCTACTGAAACCATCAATCCGTGCCAGCGCGAGCTCACGGTCGAGGTTCCCGCCGACGTGGTGAAGGCTGAGACCGACAGCATCGTGAACCGATACACGAAGCTCGCGCGCATTCCCGGATTTCGCAAGGGCAAGGTGCCCGCCTCCATCGTGCGCCAGCGTTTTGCTGAAGAGATAAAGAGCGACGTGGTTGAGGCGCTCGTGCCGCGTTATTTCCGCGATGAGGCGAAGAAGCAGAATCTGGCGCCGGTGTCGCAGCCACGCGTGACCGATCTGCACATCGAAGGAGGCGAGCCGCTGCGCTTCAAGGCATCCTTCGAGGTCCTGCCCGAGTTCAAGGTCGCGCCTTATGACGATATCCGCGTCAGCACCATAGACACAAACGTCACCGACGAGGACGTTGACAAAGCGATGAACAACCTCCGCCAGCAGCAGGCGACTTACAATGCGGTCGAGGAAGACCGCCTCTTAGCTGATGGCGACTTTGCTGTGGTCGGTTTTAAGGGCATGCCGAAGGAAGGCGAAGCCGATGCAAAGCCGGTCGAAGTGGACGAAATCATGGTGGAGATCGGCGGCGAGAACACGATTCCCGAGTTCACTGAGAACTTGCGCGGCGCAAAGGCCGGCGACACTCGTACCTTCGACGTGAAGTATGCCGACGACTTCGCGGACAAACGCCTGGCCGGTAAGTCCATGACCTACGAGGTAGCGGTCAAAGGCATCAAGACCCGCAGCGTTCCGGAGCTGAGCGATGATTTCGCCAAGGAGCTGAGCTCCGACTTCAACAGCCTGGACGAGCTCCGCAATCGCCTGCGCGACAACATGAAGGCGGAGAAGGAGCATGAAGCGCAACACCAGGGTAAGGACAAGCTCATCGAAGAGCTGGTGAAGCGCAACGACTTTCCTGTTCCTGAGGCAATGCTGAATGACCAGATCGATCTCCGCCTGGAGCGGGGCCTGCGCGCTTTAGCGGCGCAGGGCATGCGGACTGAAGACATGAAGCGCATGGACCTCGGGCGCCTGCGTGCCGGCCAGCGCGAAGCGGCATTGCGTGAAGTGAAGGCGTCATTAATCCTGGAGCAGATTGCTGACGAAGAAAAAATAGAGGTCAGCGACGAGGAATTCGATCGCGAAATCGAAGCGCTTGCGGCCCAGGCCAAGCAGACGGTGGAGCAGGTGCGCGCGCGTTTGACGCAGGATGGTGGGCTGGATAGAATTCGGCATCGCCTCCGCAATGAGAAGACCTTGGATTCTCTGTACCGCAGGTCGGCTTAGGGCGGCCTGTATTTCTTCTTTCCCCCTTTGACCCTCACGGGGAAGAGGTGTGGTTGAGACCTGAAGGGAGCTGCAAACGATGCTTGTGCCCATGGTGATTGAGCAAACCAGCAGGGGCGAGCGGGCCTACGATATTTATTCCCGCCTGTTGCGGGACAACATCATTTTCCTCGGCACTCCTATCGACGACAACGTCGCGAACCTGATCATCGCCCAGATGCTGTTTCTCGAGGCGGAAGACCCCGAAAAAGACATTTCGCTCTACATCAACTCGCCGGGCGGCTCGATTACCGCCGGCATGGCGATCTATGACACGATGCAGTTCATCCGGCCCGACGTTACGACGATTTGCATCGGCCAGGCAGCCAGCATGGCGGCGACGTTGCTTTCGGGAGGCGCTCCGAAGAAGCGCTTTGCGCTGCCCACCTCGCGCATTCTGATCCACCAGCCGCTCATGTCCGGCCTTTCCGGTCAGGCTACGGACATCGATATCCATGCGCGCGAGATCCTCCGCATGAGAGAAATTACGAACCAACTGCTCTCGAAGCACAGTGGTCAGCCGCTGGAGAAAGTAGAGCGGGACGTGGAACGCGATTTCATCATGAACGCCTATCAGGCGAAAGAATACGGCATTGTTGACGATATTATTTTTAAGCACAAATAGGACAAAGATTCGAAATTTGGTTTAGGATGGAAAAAATTTCCGGCTCTGCTCCCAAAGTGGTACCAGGTATTGCACCATCAGTGCTTTCCACAGGCGCGAATTATGGTTCAATAGCGTCCACGGTATAAGTACTGTAGGGTTCGCGAGGAAGTTGCTGGTGGCCGACAACAGCAGCCTTCTCAAAAGGGGTAGCATGGCCCCTCCCGGATTCGAGCGGACGGGGAAAGCAACGAGGAAAAAAAATTCCAGTTGCTGTGCGCTGTAAAGGAGTTTCCGTGAGGACAAGGACCGGTTCCGAAGAAGTACTGCGCTGCTCGTTCTGCC
Source organism: Terriglobales bacterium (assembly GCA_035262645.1). Classification (GTDB taxonomy): domain Bacteria; phylum Acidobacteriota; class Terriglobia; order Terriglobales; family Acidobacteriaceae; genus Bog-257. Next base: position 13,409 of record DATFSK010000061.1, on the reverse strand, counting down.
ACAAGTCTCAAGATGCTGTCGCCAAGCTGATCTCCTCCCCAACCGACTATCCGCGCGCCTACATTTGTGATGAGTGCGTCGCCGTCTGCAACTCCATTCTGGAAGACGATCGGTCGGAGGCCCAGCCCAGCGCCGCTCCCAACCAGCTCCCCAAGCCCGCTGAGGTCAAGACCTTCCTCGACGAGTACGTCATCGGTCAGCAGCAAACCAAGAAGAAGCTGGCCGTCGCCGTTTACAACCACTACAAGCGGGTCTACATGAACCGCCAGCGTGGTACTGAGGTCGAACTGGCCAAATCCAACATCATGTTGATCGGTCCGACCGGCACCGGCAAGACGCTGCTGGCGCAGACTCTGGCCAAGATGCTTGACGTTCCTTTCGCGATCGTTGACGCCACCACGCTCACCGAAGCTGGTTATGTCGGCGAGGATGTCGAGAACATCATCCTCAAGCTCCTCCAGGCCGCCGACGGCGATGTTGCCCGCGCGCAGACCGGGATCATCTACATCGACGAAGTCGACAAGATTGGCCGCAAGGACGAAAACCCGTCCATCACGCGCGATGTCTCGGGCGAGGGCGTGCAACAGGCACTGCTGAAGATCCTGGAAGGCACGGTCGCCAACGTCCCGCCGCAGGGCGGACGCAAGCATCCCCACCAGGAATTCACTCCGGTTGACACCACGAACATCCTCTTCATCTGCGGCGGCGCATTTGTCGGCCTTGAGCGCATCATTGCTCGCCGGCTAGGCAAGCGCTCCATGGGCTTCCGCACTGACGCCGCTAAAGAGGCAGCCTTCACCGAGAGCAACAAGCGCGATACCGAGTTGCTGGCCCAGGTCGAGCCGCAGGACCTCATCAAGTTCGGCCTGATCCCCGAGTTCGTCGGCCGCCTGCCGGTGGTCGGCGTGCTGAACGACCTCGACGAAGACGCGCTGGTCGAAATCCTCACCAAGCCCAAGAACGCCATCGTGAAGCAGTATCAGCGGCTGTTCGAGTTCGAGAACGTGAAGCTGCGCTTTTCCGATGACGCCCTGCGCGCCATCTCGCGCGAAGCCATGTCGCGCAAGGTCGGCGCTCGCGGGTTGCGCATGATCCTCGAAGAGCTGATGCTTGACCTGATGTACACCCTCCCGAGCCAGAAGCGCGTGCGCGACTGCGAAGTCACGCGCGACATGGTCGAGAAGAGAAATGCCAGCCTGGCCTTGATGGAGAAGGCAGGGTAAATTTGCTGCGCCACTCGTAACGAACCTGTTCAGTGAACGCAAATAAAAAAGCGGCCAATCCGGCCGCTTTTTTATTGCTTTGTAGCGCCGATCTCCAGAACCTGCCCTACGCCTGTCGAAGGGTCGGCTGTAGTGCGGGTCTCCAGACCCGCGCTCTTCACACCATGAAAGAATTCGGGAGCGACGGACAAGCGCTCGAACTAGTACTCCGAATCCACCAGCTCCGGCGGCTCGCCCTCATCCGGCTCAACCCCAAACTCCTGCCGAGGCTCCTCGTGCGGCGCCTCGCCTTCCCGCCTCTTCAGCCGGACGACCGTGATCTTCGCGAACCCTTCCTCGAACTTCGGAGGACGCAGCTTCTGCGCCATGCGCTGCATGATGTCTTCCGGAACGTTCCTTTCGCGGCGGCGATTCCGCTCGATGCAAATCTCGGGCGGCACATCGAAGAAGACCGCGTGGGCTTCGTAGCCGAAGTCATGCGCCAGCTTGATCCAGCTGCGGCGCTCGTGGGGAGATAGATTTGTCGCGTCCAGGTAATTCCACGGACGCCGCGCCAGCAGCCGCGCTCGCAGCATCGACCGCAGTGTGGAGAACACCAGATCCTGGAAGCGCTGTTCCGTCACGTCGTCAAACAGCAGGATACGAACCATGTCGCTGGAAAGGGGCAGGATGTTATGGCGTTTGAACCAGGTGCTTTTGCCGGAGCCCGGAAGGCCGATCGACAATACAACTGCGCCTTTGCTCTTCCTCGCCGGAGCCGGAGCCTGGGCTATAGCCTCGCCCGCGGCTTCAGCCGGTGCTTCGGCTTCGCCGGCTTCCCCGGTTGGGCCGCCTGGCGCGGGTAATGTCGGTGCCTGAGCAGGTGCCGCCTGGCGACCACCTCGTCCACGACGTCCACGACGCCGGCCGCGGTCTCGCCGAAGCTGTTGCCGCTTGCCTTCGCCGGCAGGAGCTTCGGCCGACGGCTGTGACTCTTGCGACTCTGGCTCCTCTGCGGGTTGAGCTTCAAATTCGGGTTGCTGGCTTTTCGTGGATCCGTAGGCCTCCGGCTCGGGGAACTTGGGCTGCAACGGCGCGGGATTGTCTTGTGGCGGTTTCTCCGCTTGAGGTTTACGTCGCCTGTTGCGGTCGCGTGTCCATCTGCGCATGTTGCACTTGTAACACGCCTCCCTAGCTCGGAGCAATTCCGGCCAGACCCAATTCCTGACAAGGCAGACCAGCCTTTTGTGATCCGCAGCATTGCCTCACCCCAGCCCAGATGCTAGGATTTTTTCTTTGCCACTCTGTCCGCTCCCGGCCCTGGTACGTAGGATCGAGTCCCATTTCAAATTCGTATTCTTAACGAGGCTCTATGGCAATCAAGGTTGGCATCAATGGCTTTGGCCGCATTGGCCGCAATATTCTTCGCACCGCTCTGAACGATTCGGGGCTGGAATTCGTCGCCGTTAACGATCTCACCGATCCCAAAACGCTTGCCCACCTGCTGAAGTACGACTCCATCCTGGGCAACCTGCCGAACAAAATCACCTCAGGCACAGACTCTATCCAGGTTGACGGCAAGAACATCAAGGTCTTCGCCGAGAAGGACCCCGCGAAGCTCGACTGGGAATCTGTCGGGACGCAGGTCGTCATCGAATCCACCGGCAAATTCACCAAGGCCGAACTGGCCAAACAGCATCTCCGGGGACCGGTGAAGAAGGTCATCATCTCGGCTCCGGCAACCAATGAAGACATCACCATCGTGATGGGCGTCAACGAGGACAAGTACGATCCGGCAAAGCATCACGTCATCTCCAACGCGAGCTGCACCACGAACTGTCTCGGCCCGATCGCCAAGGTCATCCACGATAATTTCAAGATCGTCAGCGGAACCATGACCACGATCCACTCGTACACCAATGATCAGGTCATCCTCGATTTTCCGCATAAGGACCTGCGCCGGGCCCGTGCCGCGGCGCTCTCCATGATTCCGACCTCCACCGGCGCTGCTAAGGCGATTTATCTGGCGATCCCCGACCTGAAGGGCAAGCTGGACGGCTTTGCCATGCGTGTACCGACGCCAAATGTCTCTGTCGTCGATCTGGTGGCCTTCGTCGAGAAGAAGACCACGGTCGAAGAAGTAAACAACGCGCTGAAAGCCGCTTCTGAATCCGGGCCTCTCAAGGGCTATCTGGGTTACGAAACAGGAGAACTGGTTTCCATCGACTTCCGTGGCGACGATCGCTCCTCCATCGTTGACGCTCCGATGACTCGCGTGGTCGGCGGCAACTGTGTGAAGGTGATCTCCTGGTACGACAACGAATGGGGCTACTCTTGTCGCGTACGCGACCTGATTCACTATCTGGCCAAGAAGGGACTGTGAAGGCACGAACAGAAGCGCTCAGCAGTCAGCACTCAGCATCAGCCAAGAGCCCGACATGCAGCTCTGTAGCAGTGTTGAGGGATCCACCGAAAATCTTACTGGCTGAACGCTGACGGCTGAGTGCTGATTGCTAGAACAGCGAGTGGCTATGAATACCTCCAAGCTCTCCATCCGCGATCTTCCGCTGAATAACAAGCGCATCTTCATGCGCGTGGATTTCAACGTCCCGCTCGACGACGGCCGTGTGATGGACGACACTCGCATCCGCGAAACGCTGCCCACCATCGAGTACGCGCTACGCCATGGCGCGCGCCTGATCCTCGCCTCCCATCTGGGCCGCCCAAAAGGCAAGCCCAATCCGAAGATGAGCCTCAAACCCGTGGCCGAGCGGCTGCGCGTCCTAATTGACGATGTGCTGCGCCGTGGCGAGAACGTCGGGTTTTCGCCCGATTGCATCGGCGTGCAAGCCGAGGAGATGGCGGACAAGCTGGAACGCGGCCAGTCGCTGCTGCTGGAGAATCTGCGATTCCATACGGAAGAAGAAGCCAACGATCCGAACTTCGCGAAACAACTGGGAAAGCTTTGCGACTACTACGTGAACGATGCCTTCGGCTCGGCGCATCGCGCGCACGCTTCCACAGAAGGCATCACTCACTTCGTCGAGAAGAGCGCCGCCGGTCTGCTGATGGAGAAGGAACTCGAATATCTCGGCAAGGCGCTGTCGCATCCGCAAAAGCCATTTATCGCGATTCTCGGTGGCGCTAAAGTCAGCGACAAGATCGGTGTCATCAAGCATCTGATGGGCAAAGTTGATGCGTTCATCGTAGGCGGCGGAATGGCATACACCTTCCTGAAGGCGCAGGGACAGGAGATCGGCAAATCGCTGCTCGAGGCCGACAAGATCGATCTGGCGAAGCAAACCCTGGCTGATGCCAAAGCACACAATGTCACCTTCCTGCTGCCCGTGGATCACGTCGTTGCCGATAAGCCCGAACATGGCGCGCGCATCCGCAACATCGGCGAGGGCGAGCAGATCCCGCCTGACATGATGGCCCTCGACATCGGGCCAAAAACGATTGAGCAATTCTCCAACGAAATCGAGGGCGCGCGGACGATTGTCTGGAACGGCCCGATGGGCGTCTTCGAAATCGACGCCTTTGCTAAGGGCACAAGGAAGATTGCTCAAGCCGTCGCCGAGAACGGGGCTGCTGTGTCGATCATCGGCGGCGGCGACAGCGTCGCGGCCGTAAAGGCCGCAGGCGTAGCCGATAAGATCACTCACATCTCAACCGGCGGGGGAGCGTCCTTGGAATTCCTTGAAGGCAAGAAGCTGCCGGGAGTGGAAGCGTTAAGCAATAAGTAACCGCTTTTTCATTCTCATCCAGAGACGGTGTCTCAGAATCAGCTGCAAAATGCGTTTGCTGTTGTGTCAGTGGGCATGCGCCTCTTCGCGCAGATGTTGTCGCCGGACCCGGATTTTGCTTTCGTGCTTACGGGCCTGCGCGAGGTCATACGCAAGTTGCATTCGTAACCACGTCTCCGGCGTACTGCCAAAAGCCTTGGAGAGCCGGATCGCCATCTCGGGACTGATGCCCGACTTGCCGTGAATCACATTATTGAGAGTCTGCCGGCTTACCCCGAGGGCTTCTGCTCCTTCGGTTACAGAAAGCCCTAACGGCTCCAGGCAGGCGTTTCGGATGCTGCGGCCAGGGTGCGGCGGGTTTTTCATAGGCATAATTCTGTAACCTTCCCGATCAATGATAATCAGTGAGCTCGACATCAAAGCATCCGCGCCCTCAAAGCGAAAAATGATTCGCCAATTTGCTCGCACCGTCACAGACTAGAAGCCGCTGAAGTTGCCCTTCAGTCGATGCAAGCGATAACCGGGCAGGTCCATAGCGCTGGGAGTTTCGGCCCTGTCGAGACGGCCCAGGATATCCTCAACGGCCGCGACCAAGTCGGGGCGAATACCACTGGAATCGTCGCGTTCATAGAGCCGCTTGAGACCGCGATGTTTAAAGCTCCTGATCATGATGGTACACCCGTAAAGTGTACATTGTCACTTGTCATCCCTTATGACAAACAACAACTCCAAAGAGCTCGGATGTCACGCCTTCTCGCGCTTGTACTCGTCGAACGCCGCCAGGAACGCATCGATGTCCTTCTTCCGCAGATAATACGGCGTGGACAGCCTGAGCTTCGACGGCTCACCTCCCCGGATCCTGATCTTCTTTGTCTTCCACAGCCAGTCTTCCAATTGCATTCGCTGAATGGGCGGAATGTTAACTGTCGCAATCGCACAGCGCAGTTTGGGATCAGGCGAGGTCCACGATTCCGCTCCGCGCTTCGTCATCTCCGCCAGCATGTAATCGCACAGCTCGCGATGCCGCTTCTCGATGCGTTCCATGCCGATCGAATTTGCCAGCTGGATGGCCGCGCGCAGTCCCTCCAATGACGGCACATTAGACGAGCCAAACCGCTGGAAACGCTCCGCCCGCAGCTTCGGCTCGTTCCATCCTTCTGTGGCCAACGTGTTCCATACCTGGTCGATGACTTCGTCCCGCACGTACAGATAGCCCGAGCCCTTGGGCGCCTGCAGCCATTTGTGCGGACTGGAGCTGTACATGTCGCAGCCGATATCATGCACGTTCAGAGCCATCATCCCGGTAACGTGAGCACCATCGACGGCTGAGATGATTCCCTTCGAACGCGCCAGCGCGCATATCTCTTTCGCCGGCAACACCACGCCGGTGACCGTGGTGATGTGGCTGAAGAAGATTACTTTCGTACGCGGCGTGATCGCTTCGCTGAACAGATTAAGCACCTGTGGCGCGCTGGTCACCGGTTTGGGCAACGTGATTTTCTTCACCACGATGCCGTAACGCTTGGCCTTCAGCTGCCAGGGCTGCTCGCCGCCCGGATGCTCCTGGTCGGTCATCAGCACTTCATCGCCGGGCTTCATGTCCACGCCATTGGCGATGTAGCTGTTGCCCTCAGTCGCGTTGCGCACCAGCGCAATCTCGTCCCGTGTGCAGCCGACGAACGCCGCCAATGGATCGCGAAACTCGTTCCACGGCCCGTAACCCCAGATCGGATAGTCTTCAGGATCGGTCTCGTCCAACTTCTCGGTCGAGGTGTAGCCGTCGAAGATCGCACGCAGCACCGGCGCCGGGCTCGATCCGACAGTCCCGTTGTTCAAGTAGATTTCGTCTTCCGGGATGAGAAACAGCTTGCGCAGCTCGGTCCAATATCCCTCTTCGTCGCGCGCGTACAGCGTCGGGTCTGGGAGCGCCGACGGAGCATTCTGTAACTGCCCAAGCAGGTCCTCGCGAAGGGCGAGAGCGGCGGCAATCCCTGCACCGGCCGTGAGGGTGGAAGTTAGAAATCGCCGGCGGTCGAGCATGAACACCTCCAGAACTGCAAAGGCGACATCTTACACCTAGAAACAGTTGTCAGTGGTCAGAGGCCAGTTGTCAGTTAACTACACGACGACCAATTCTTACGACGCCATATGCGATCGAAACCTCGCAGCAGCTTTCAGTGCTGCGGCTGAGGGGACGATTTCGCTGGAGGGGGGCTTTGCGGAGTGGATTCGTCCGAAGCAGGCGGCTCGGGTTCAAGCAGTGTCCAGCTGGCCAGCACGCCTTTTAGAACGGGTTCTAAACGCGCCAAGTTCTGCGGCGCGCACTTTAAAGCCACGGAATAAATTTCGTTGTCAGGGCCGTCGATAAAAACCAGTTCCTCAATCCAGTCACGGCCAGAGGACTTCTCGCGGTATTGCGCCTTCAACAGCTGCGCCGGCTTGTGATCGACAGTCCGGTCCTGCCGCTGCAGCGTGACAAAGTTCTGGCCGGCTTCGCGCATGCCGGCAGCCGCCTGCTCCACCACGCCGTTTAAGTCCAAGCCTTCCTCATCGCCTTGAGGAGGAGGCGCAACCATGGCCACCGTGATTTCGTCCCAAAGCGACTGCTCTTCCGTCTGCGTGGGCGCTACGACCACACCTTTTCCGTCGAAGACCTCGCCCAGCATGTTCCAGGAGGCGGGATACTTGAAGCAGAAACCCTCGTTTGGATGGCAATATCGCTTCCAGGCAGAAGCCTTGTGCGCCGGAGCAGGGCTCTGCGCGAGAACGCCGCAGCTGAACAGCGAAACGAAAACGGCTGCCAGCATACAGCGGAGACTTCTGCCCATGCCTCTAGACTTGCACAGCGTGCTTGCGCTCCGCAATCGCCTGTAGCGACGCCAAGGTTTCCTTGGGCAGATGATAGGACTCCGCATCCCCAGGATATTCGCCGGACTTAACATCATCCTTGAAGGCGTGCAGCGCGTTGCTGATGACGGCACCAACATCCGCGTATCGGCGCACGAACTTGGCCGGAGGTGAGAATGTCAGGCCTAGCAAGTCATGGAACACCAGCACCTGTCCGTCACAGTCCGGGCCTGCGCCGATCCCGATGGTCGGAATCTCCAGTTCGCGCGTGATCATTGCCGCCACCTCGCGCGGGATGCCTTCCAGCACCACGCAACAGGCGCCGGCACGCTCCAGTGCCAACGCGTCGTGCATCAGCTGCTCAATGGCCTGCAATGTCTTTCCCTGCACCTTATAGCCGCCCATCGCATGCAGCGACTGGGGCGTAAGCCCAATATGGCCGACAACTGGAATCTCGGCCTCGACCAGGTGCTCGACCAACCTCGCCCGCTTCTCGCCGCCCTCGATTTTGACCGCCTCAGCGCCGGCGTCCTTGATGAAGCGCGCCGCATTTCGCAATGACTCGCGAAGACTCACGTGGTATGAAGCGAACGGCATGTCGGCGACAAGGAATGCACGCTTCACGCCGCGGCGCACGGCACGCGCGTGATGCAGCATCTCGTTCACGGTGACCGGCAGGGTGTTTTCGTAGCCCAGCATCACCATGGCGAGCGAGTCCCCTACCAGCACCATGTCAATGCCGGCCTCATCCACAAGGCGCGCGCCGGCGTAATCGTATGCTGTCAGGCAGGTGATGAGTTCCTGACGCTGTTTCTTTTCGAGAAGAGTGGAAGCAGTAATTTTGGCGCGGAAGTCGCCTGTGGTAACGCTCACGATAATCCTCCAGTACAGTTCCGCATTCGCGGATACCGCCTGATATGGCCTCGTCACACGGGGGACCGCATGGGAGACAACTGAATTCTACACCCGGTGAAGATGAGGTAAATACCTATTTCGATGCAGACGCCCCGGAGCCGCTAACCCGAGATTTCTCGTCCGCGCAGGTGTGATCGTGGATGATCCGCCATCCTTCGGGAAATCTGCGGAAAACCAGCGTAAACGCTCCCGACGGCTGCTTGCCGTCCGGCATCGCCAGGTGAAAGCGTCCCCGAACAAAGGCCGCATTGGCACCCAGAGCCTCCACTTGCAGGTCGCTGAAAGACAGCTGGCCCATCGCCCGTCCCTCCGCCTGATACGTCCGGCGATAGCGTTCCAATGTCGGCTGCCACCCCTTGGTCTCCGTGGCCCCGGAAAAGAACGTCAGATCCGGCGAATTCCAATAGCCGCGCATGAACCCTTCCAGATCGTGATGGTTCCAGGCGTCGACTTGCGCCTGTAAGACGGCGCCAACGGCAGCACCGATGGCCGATGGCGTTTGAGTCTGCGCCTGGGCCGAGGTAGCCAAGATCAAGGCGATCCCCAACGCAAATTGCACGCGCATGCCACCCTCCGTGCGTGCCAGTGTAGCGAAGGCCGGAGCGAAAAGAAAATGCGGCGACCACCTGTCCGCCGCGATGCTTAGTGAAAACAGAAAGTCGAGGGCGATAAGCCCTCGACGCTGTGGCAGCGCGGCTCTGCAGATTCGCACCGCCGGAACACCGCTACAAAAGAACCTAGTGCGCCGCTGCGTCTGATTCGGCCTTACCATGACGAACCGTGGCCAGGAAATGCTCGGCCACGGCCGGCGTCTGCACCTGACCAGTCAGCGTAGGACGGAATCCAACCATCCGGTCATACAGGGCGCGGGTGCTATCGTCGTCCTGCTTAATGACCGCGCCATCCAGCGTCAGTCCGGCAAACAGTCCTCGCGTGCGGGAGTATGTCAGCACCTCCGCCTTCATCTTCCAGTCGGTATTGGCGCTGGCATCGCGGCCAACCGGACCCGCGGCTACGCTGCCATTGGCCCCCAGTTTGAACTTCGAACTCAGCAGGTCGGTCACCCCCTGTTCGTTCATGACCAGCATCACCAGGTCAACTGCCTGGCCGCCGATCTGCGCGCCCCAGCTGCCGCCGGTCATGACGAACATCGCCGGCGCGCTCCACGTGCCATTCTGCGTGCGGCAAGTAGCGACACCGCGGCCATGCTCGGCGCCGAAGACGAAGCCACCTTTGGCCATCGAAGGTATGACAGCAACGCACTTCGCGCTCTTGTAGACGTCCTGGGGAATGCCCTTGTCCGGTGCGGCCAGAAGCTCATTCAGAATCTTGGATGAATCGTCGAGCCGCGCCAGTACCTTGTCGCGCTCAGCGCCGCTCTTGGTGGACTCGTTCTTCGCGTCCGCCTTCTCCTGATCGGCCATGTTGGCGTCCCGCTGCGCAGCATCCTTGTGCTGATCGCTCTGCGCCTGCGACGCGGCGTTTGAATTATCGGTGGTTGTGGTCGAACTGTCCTGTGCCCACAGCGCGGTGCTCAGGCAGAACACCGCAGCCGCAAGAACAACTCCTACTCGTTTCATAAACCAGGCTCCTCCATCCCAGAGAACTTGCGGACGGGGACGTTATCCTCCGTCCTGATCGATTTGGATAGCGGATTGCTGAACAGGGTTTACAGGGCAGGCGGAACTATTTGTGATGCGCAACTTGCAACCAAACCGGATGCGAGAACATCACGCACGCACTGCTATGAAAACGCAGGCGATGAAGAATCAGGCGCGGCGTTTGGCCACCGAAAGTCTCTGCCATGGCCGTTTTGGACGCTCGGTTTGCGGCAGATCGCGATCGCGGACACGGTCGTACATGTACGACTCGCTCACGGTACCCAGGCTCTCGTTGTAGAGGCTGACACCGCCCGTGCCCTCCTTCAATTCCTCGGAGAACTCATGCAGCGCCTTCAGATGGTCGGCCGTGGCGGGATACACACCCTTCGTGGTCTTCAACACCTTCTGATAACCGTGATCGACGAGCTTCGAGATCTCACCGTTGATGAGGTAGCCCGGATAAGCAAAGAACTTCACGCCGCCGTCGGGAGCGCGCTCGATCGCGGCGGAGACTTGATACTTCTTCAGGAAGACGCGACCGTTCGCGCCGGGGGCGTCGATCACATCGAACCCGTGATCACGGAACCACGTAACTGCATCTTCAAACGATTTCGTTTTGATCTGCTTGGCCATTGTGTTACTGATCCTTCGCTACCATCCGCTCCATCCAATTCGCTTACTTCGACTGCGATATCGGAGTCAGGGAACAGCGTTGCCCTCAAGGCAAGAATTTTTCTCGCGGTTGCCCGGAATTCACAATTTCGCACATTGCGTAGCCTTTCGGCAACATCGGTGCCTCTCAAGAGGCAGACGGTTACAGGATGGCGCTGAATGCTTAGCGCTCTTTATTCGTTTGCCAGTGTGAAATTCACCCGAATTTCGGTGTCGACTTCGACAGGCTGATTGTTCAGGTAATAGGGCTGGTACAGCCACTGCTTCACCGCTTCGATTGCGGCCTGGGTCAGCATGGGATGTCCGCTCGCCACACGAAGATTTTCAATCGTTCCGTCCTTGCCGATCAGGGCCTGTAAAACGACTGTACCCTGAATGCGTGCCTGCCGCGCCAGCGGAGGATACTGGGGCTTGATCTGCCGAAGCAGCATCCCTTCCGTCACTCCTGACGACAAGCGAATCTTAGGCACTGCGACCGTCGGCATCCGGGTGGTCGTATTGCGCAGCGCCTCATTCAGCTGCGGGCTTGGCGGCGCACCGGGGATCGCGCCAGGAATTGCGAACCCAGGCGCGGCGTTGGCGGACAGGCTCTCATCATGCACCTCGGATATATGCCTGGGGATCTCCCTCGGCGGCACCAGCACGCCATCTTTGAATTCACTCGGCTGTCGTGCTGTCTGCGCGAGCACGTGCGTCTCCGGAGCGGCGGCCAATGGCGGAGGCGGCAACTCATCCGTTATCAGCTTCCGAGTCGGCAGTGCCTCAGTGTAGATAAGCGAGAGCAGTATCAGAATTCCACCCACCAGAATCTGCCCTGCAAAAGAAATCGCAGCACTCCAGGGATTGCGATGAGCGAGCCTTCCGCTCGACTCAACAAGGCTGTCCTCGAACATGGCCTCGCCGCTCCTTTCTGTTTGCCATAACAGACACCGGCGCGGCCGACTCTTGTTCCCGGAAAATTAGCTTTTTATTGCGCCCAGCGGAGGGAAGTGCAACCACGTGTTTCCAGCACGTTGAGCCTGCACGTGGAACCAGCCAATCAGCCCTGTTTTCTCACATCAACATCCGCCGCACCATATCGAGCGCCAGTTGGCTGGCCCAGCGGCGTACGCGCTCGCGATCGCCAAAAAAGCGGCGCTGCACGACCTCATGCTTGCTGCCATTGGTAACGGCGACATAAACCAGTCCGACCGGCTTCTCTTCCGTGCCGCCGCCCGGTCCAGCGATTCCCGTCACGCCCACGCCGATGTCGGCATTGCAGAGCTCGCGAATATTTTCCGCCAGCGCGACAGCGACTTCTTTACTTACCGCGCCGTGGGTTTCGATCATAAGCGGCGGGATGTCGGCGAAGAGCGTCTTGAGATCGTCGGAATACACCACGGCGCCGCCGAGGAACGAGCGCGAGCTCCCGGGAACGGACGTGATGCGTTCGGCGATCATGCCGCCGGTGCATGACTCGGCGACGGCAAGCTTCACATTTCGCATCTGCAGGTAGTAGCTGACGATCTCCTCCAGCGACTCGCCGTGCGTGGAAAAAACCGCGTCGTCGAGTTCGTCCTCGAGCTCGCCGGCGAGCTGGTCCACTGCCGCCTGCGCTTCGTCCTTTGTGGCCGCCGTCGCCCGTAGATGGAACTCAACCTGGCCTTGCCCAGCGAGGACGGTCGTCTCAACCTCGGGATGTTGCTTGTAGATTGGGGCAGCGCGTAGATCGACCGCCGACTCGCCCATCATGGCAACTTTCAGCACGCGGCTCGCGATCGCCGCAGGTGGAACTTTGTCGCGCAGGCGCGGCGCACATTCCGCCTCCCACATCGCCTGCAACTCATGCGGCGGACCGGGAATGAGCGCCATGATTCGCGGCTTGCCATCGACTTCCGTCTCCAGCCACTGGCCCGGCGCCGTGCCCTTCGCATTCGGCAGTACCACGGCGCCCTGCAGAATGTCTGCCTGCTGCGCATTATTTTCGGGCATGGAGATGCGCCGCTCGGCGAAACGCTTGTACATCTCCGCCACAAGGTTGTGATCGCGTTTGAGTTCGACACCGAGCGCGGCCGCCACGGCTTCCCGCGTGAGGTCGTCCTGCGTGGGGCCAAGTCCGCCGATGAAGATCACGATCTCAGAGCGGCTGATTGCGGTTCGCGCGGCGGAGGTGATGTGCTCGAGATTGTCGCCAACAATGTCCTTGAAGGCGACGCTGATGCCCAGTTCGTTGAGACGCTCGGTAAGGAAGAGAGAGTTCGTGTCCTGTCGGTATGGAGTCAGCATCTCCGAGCCGATGGCAATGATTTCCGCAATCACGAGTTCAATTTAACCACAGAGACACAGAGGAATTGCCTCAAAGAACCGCCGCACTGCAGAGCGCACATTCGGAACCGCCAGGCTTATGTACACCACATGAGGGTTTTTGTTCAAACAAATCTCTGTGT
>DATFSK010000060.1:0-3350 GCA_035262645.1 Terriglobales bacterium | reverse complement strand
GTCGTCAAGCTTGCGCTTCCAGTGGAAGGAAGGCGAGCAGTTGTAGGCCAGCATCTTGTTGGGGAACTTCGAACGGATGCCCTCGGCGAAGATGCGGGCTTCTTCTAGGTTCGGTTCGGAAGTTTCGCACCAGAGCATATCCACGTAAGGCGCGTAGATCAGCCCGCGGCTGATGGCCGCCTTCAGCCCTCCCTTATAGCCCAGGAAGCCCTCGGGGGTGCGTTCCCCGGTGAGAAACTCGACGTCGCGAATGTCGCTGTCGGTGGTGAGCAGCCGCGCGCCGTTAGCGTCGGTGCGCGCGATCAGCAACGTGGGAACGCCCACGAGGTCAGCAGCCAGGCGGGCCGCCACTAGCTTTTGCACAAACTCTTGTGCGGGCACCAGCACCTTGCCGCCGAGGTGGCCGCACTTCTTGGCCGAGGACAACTGGTCCTCAAAATGGACGCCGGCAGCGCCGGCCTCGATCATGGCCTTCATCAGCTCGAACGCGTTGAGCGTTCCACCGAAACCGGCTTCGGCATCGGCCACGATCGGCGCGAACCAATAGACGCCGTTCTGGCCTTCGGCGTGGTGAATCTGGTCGGCGCGAAGGAAGGCGTTGTTAATCTCCTTCACAACCGCAGGGACACTGTTCGCCGGATAGAGACTCTGATCGGGATACATTTGTCCGGCCAGGTTGGCGTCGCCCGCCACCTGCCAGCCGCTCAAGTAGATGGTCTTGATGCCCGCCTGCACCTGCTGCAGCGCTTGGTTGCCGGTCATGGCACCCAGGCCGGAGACGAATTCGTCTTGGTGGAGCAAATCCCAAAGCCGCTCTGCGCCCATCCTGGCCAGGGAATATTCAATGTGCACCGTTCCGCGCAGCCGAAGTACATCCTGAGCCCGATAGGGGCGGGTGATGCCCTCCCAGCGCGAAAACGTGCTCCACATTCTTTCCAGTTCAGATGCGTTGTGTTGTTGCACGGAATTGTTCTCCTACGATCGCTTTTATAACTGCTCTTGTCACCGCGCCTAAATTAGATGCCATGCTGAAAACGGCGACAAGCGTACTCGTCCAATTCGGACCAGTGAATCAGGTCGGATGGTTCGCGGACCTTCCGGAGGCGAGCCGCCGACGCATGGGGACACCGCTCACCAGGAATCGGTTTCGACGAGAGCACTGGGAACGCCTTGCGATGGTCTTGTACTCCACCAACTGCACGGAGACCAGGAGGAGTTACCAGCTGGCCGTGACCGCCAAAGCCGCTTGCGATCTACACATGTCCCTGCGGCGCATGCAGATTGATTTAGCCGGCGCCTACCAAGAGCCGTCACCCTGCCAGCCATGGAAAACGGGGGGGTTGAAGGAGTGCCCCGAAGTCCGATCGAATGACTCGTCCTTCGCTTACTATCTCAGGATTCCACCCCTCCGTTTGTGGCCCGTGAAATGAATTCGGATACATTTTTCCAGGTTTGAACGTTCTGCCCGGTCGAACGGGTCCCCAATGTCGGTCTGCAGCTTGTCTGATACAATCCGTGCCTATGGACACGGACGATGTTGTTGCCCGGTTGAAAGCCGAACGCGACCGGCTCGACAAAGCAATAGCAGTTCTTACTGAGAGCGGTCGTGGCAAGGGAAGAGGCAAGAAGCGCAGGATGTCGACAGAGGGGCGTAAACGGATTTCAATGGCACAGAAGAAGCGCTGGGCGTTGATCAAAAGGAAGACGACTTAGCCCGAGTTTTCATTGCCGAAATCTTATCTGTTCCCGACGATTGCCCCTCGGTTGCTTCGATCAGGCGAATCCTGTTCTCGGTGTCTGGACCGGCAGTAGCCCGATTCGGACGGGTCGCGCCATCTTGATATATGATGGGCAATAGTGATGGCTGCCCTGCGCGCCAGGCGCTCTTCTTTGATACCGGACTCGCTGCTACAGGAGCTGCGAAAGCACCTGGTGGCCCGCCGCGTGAGCAGCGGATTTTCTCTGCTCGATGCTCATCGACATATCCTGGAGTCGCTCGATCCTCTCGATCGTAATGCTGCCGCGCTGGTGGGCGCGGTTGCGCAGTGGGTGGACATCGGCTACGGTGATCCGGAACTGGTGGAGCAAATGGTGGCGCGCTTCCTACCGGATTCGAGGCGGAGCCTGCCCCTCGGCGACTATCTGCACTTGCGAATGGCCCAGGGGCTGCTGGCCCTGTTGCGCGATCATCCCGATGATGCGCTCCGTCAGTTCAATCTAGTGCTGTCATTGCAGGATGAAGTAGAAGACAAGGAAGTGGTGGCCATTGCTCATTTCTGGAATGGGCGCTGCCATCGGAAGAAGGGCGAATACGACGAGGCCCTCAGACGCAGCGCTACGGGACGGGAGCTGGCACAGTCGTTAGGTTACGACAAGATGGCGGCGGTCATGCGCGTGCTCGAGAGCTGGCTCCACTTCCAGAAGGGGCAGCGACGCGAGGCCGCCCGCATTCTCGACCAGGCCGAGGCCGTCCTGCGCCACACCGACGACGACATCACCTTGGGCAACATTTATTCCGCCCACGGGCGCATGGTGCGGCGCCAGGGCGGGTACCACGAGGCGCTCAAGTTTTTTACTCGCGCCATCGAGCACTTCCAGAAGCGCAATCCCAAACACCGCAACCTGGCCCGGTCGCTGACCAATATTGCCTACGTGCAGCGCCTTCTTGCCCTGCAGATCAGTCGGCAGATGGACCACGAAGTTGAGCGCCGACGCCGCAGCCAGGCTAAGAATAAGGACAAAGGAGCAGCGCCGCGGGCCCGCCGGGCTCATCGCGACGACTACGAGCAGCTGCACGAGGGGGCTTTCGCCAACCTGGAACAGGCGGAGAAGATCTATCGCCACCACAACCATCATCACGGTATCGGCAGCGTGCTCGAAAATCGCGGCTTGCTCTACTTTGACAGCGGGGATCTTGAAAATGCCGACGCCGAGGCCGCCCAGGCTTACACGCTCGGGAAAGAGGAAGGCGATTCCATTCTGATGGCGCGAGCAAGAGTCTTGCAATGTCAGTTGGCCAACGCCCGGTTGGAAGAAGAGATCGAGGGGTGGGAGCATGCACAAGCGGCCCGCGACTATGCCCGCGAAGCCGTGGAGGCGGCAAAGCATACGCAAAACCACCATCTGCTGGCCCGGGCTTATATCTGGCGCGGTCTCACCGCATCCTATCCCGCCATCCACGACCTCGAAGATGCCCGGCACTGCTGCGATCGCGCCGTTGGGTTTCTCAAGTCCGGCGATTCTGACGATCTCTGGGAGGAGCTGCAATCGCTTAAGCAGAAAGTGATGCCACGCGGCAGCATCGATCCCCAATTGCGGGCCTGGTCGCAAGGAGTGACGGGCGACAAAAC
>DATFSK010000059.1:0-2534 GCA_035262645.1 Terriglobales bacterium | reverse complement strand
GAAAAAATGTGGATCACCTCGGGCAGCATTGCCGACATCGCCGTGATTTGGGCCAAGATGGATGACGAAGGCGGGCGCGTCCGCGGCTTCATTGTCGAAACCGACCGGGCGGGCTTCCACGCTGACGATGTTCATGGCAAGTGGTCGCTACGGGCATCCGTCACCTCAGGGCTGTCGCTGCAGGATGTGCGCGTGCCGGCGTGCAATCTGCTCCCCAAAACGGAAGGGCTAAAGAACGCGCTGATGTGCCTGAACCAGGCACGCTATGGCATTGCCTGGGGCGCAGTGGGTGCTGCGATGAGCTGTTATGACACTGCCCTACAATATTCACTGCTACGCAAGCAGTTTCGCGATCAACCGATCGCATCGCATCAGCTGGTTCAGGAAAAACTTGTCTGGATGATCAGTGAGATCACGAAAGCACAACTGCTCGTGCTGCAGGTGGGACGGCTAAAGGACCAGAGCCGCGTCGCTCATCAGCATATCTCGATGGCCAAACGAAATAACGTCTGGATGGCGCTCGAGTGCGCTCGTATGGCGCGCGACATCCTGGGCGCAAACGGCATCGCCGACGATTATCCAATCATGCGACACATGATGAACCTGGAGTCGGTGAAGACCTACGAAGGCACACACGACGTGCATGCGCTGGTCATCGGCGCCAACATCACGGGAATTGACGCTTTCTAGGGGATGACCAGCCTATAGGGTCGCGAACTTGAGACTCTGCGAGGACAAGTTGCCTCGAACACGAGTTCTTCAAGCCCTGCAAGCCCGAGCCCTTAATCTCGTTTTAGCAGATACGATTCGTTACCCGGGCAACTGCGCAGGCGAGCGACCGCCTCCAATAACTATCGCTTGGGAAAACCAAATGTGAGCACACTTGCTCGGGAGGGCTTGTTTCGCATGAAATCGCTTTGGAAATATCTGGGATCTGCGCTGCTTATGGTGGCAATGTTCGCGCCGCTGGGGTTTGCAGCGCAGGACCACGATCAGGACCATGACCGCGACCACAAACAGGTCAGAGTTTACGACAAGGAGCATCACCAATATCGCACGTGGGACGACAACGAAGATCGTGCCTACAGGCAGTGGGTGGGCGAACGTCACTTAAAGTATCGGGAGTACAACCATCTCAACGCCAAACAGCAACGGGAATACTGGGAGTGGCGCGAGCAACATCATGGCGATCAGGATCGTGATCACGACCATCACTAGACTTCCGTGTAGTCTTCTTGGGGCGCAGCGCGTTGGCTGCGCCTTTCTTTTTTGCCTCTTTGTCGCATTCGTAATCGCTTTGCTAAACTGAAAAGGTTCGTCCTTCCTTGTAATAGGCCCGTAGCTCAGTTGGTTAGAGCGCTTCCTTGACACGGAAGAGGTCAGAGGTTCGAGTCCTCCCGGGCCTACCACTTATCTCCTTGAACCGGCTGGGCAGGTCTTCCACTTCGAGCAAGCACTAGTCCATGTCAGGCGCATGGACAGCCAGCCCGACCGGTGTTCTGAATCTTAGTGACGGCATCTGTCGCTCGAATGAGGTCGTCGAGCAAAGCCTTTGTCGTATCGGCGTGTACCTGAACCCGGCAGCTGATGTCGCTTGCTGGCTCGCCAGGATCATGGAACCTGCCTGTGACTTCCACTTTGACATCCTGAACCTCGTTGCCGCGACTGCGTCGCCTCCCAGTAAAGATCATTGCAAAAGCAAGTCGCAAGAGCCGCGAACATCGCAGAGGCACCCACAGAACATCGCAACATCACGGTGAAATAGAATTCCCCGAATGTCTACATCCGATGCAATTGTTGTCGGCTCGGGGCCAAATGGGCTGGCGGCAGCGATTACGCTCGCGCAAGCCGGCGTTTCCGTCCAGGTGCTGGAAGCGGAAGCGACGATCGGCGGCGCCGCACGATCTCTCGAGTTGACGCTCCCCGGCTTCGTACACGATGTTGGCTCGGCCATTCATCCGTTGGCCTATGACTCGCCGTTTTTTCGTACGCTTCCCTTGGGCGATCACGGATTGCAATGGATACACTCGCCGGCGCCTCTGGCGCATCCGCTTGACGGCGGAGATGCCGTTACGCTCGAAGTGGATGTTCGCGAGACTGCTACGCAACTTGGAGAGGACGCGGGCCGCTACGCGCGCATCTTCACTGGCGCAGCAAACACCTGGGCCGATTTGCTGAAATCACTGAGCACCGCCACGCTGGCGCGCCACGCGCCCACTGTGGCTTCTCTCTCCCTTGCGTGTGCGGGATCGGCGACTGGATTCGTGCGTTGGAACTTTCGTACCGCGCGAGCGCGCGCGCTCATCGCGGGAATGGCGGCGCATTCCACCTTGCCGCTCAGTAAGTTCACAACCGGCGGTATTGCGATCGCGTTAGCAACCGCAGGCCACGTCGGCGGATGGCCGTTTGCGCGCGGCGGCGCACAAAAGCTCAGCAACGCACTGGCCAGCTATCTGCGCTCGCAGGGCGGCACGATTACGACCGGAGTGCGAGTGCGAGATCTGCGCGAGCTTCCGCCAGCGCGGGCTGTGCTG